>NZ_LXVY01000044.1 GCF_001650735.1 Sphingomonas sp. TDK1
GGGTTCGGGCGTGGCGCCGTCCCCGCCCCCGCCGCCGGGGACCATGGCGCCGGGCGCACCGCCCCCGCCGCCGCCTGCCGATGCAGCGCCCCCCGCTCCGGCAGCAGCACCGGCGGCTCCGGCAACTGCCGCCGCGCCGCCGCCCCCCGCCGACCCGGGCAGCTACCCGGTGTGCTCGCGCACGGTGAAGGATCATTGCCGCCAGCGCGGCGGCAAGTAAGCCGTCGCCACTTCGCTCCCCTCCCCTGCGGGAGGGGAGCAAGGTTGGCGGTGCGGCCAACCTCCCCTAGGCTCTCCTCAAAATCTTTCGCTGGAGAGCATTTCCCATGACCATCCGTTTCGACGATCGCGTCGCCATTGTCACCGGTGCCGGCGGCGGTATCGGCCGTGCCTATGCGCTGGAACTCGCCAAGCGCGGCGCCCGCGTGGTGGTGAACGATCTCGGCGCCAGTACGGATGGTTCGGGCCACTCCGATGCCGCACGCGCGGTGGTCGCCGAGATCGAAGCAGCGGGTGGCGAAGCGATCGCCGATGGCGGCAGCGTCACCGATGCGGCGGCAATGATCGCGATGGCGGAGGCGGCAAAGGCGCGCTGGGGCCGGATCGATATTCTCATCAACAACGCCGGGGTGCTGCGCGACAAGAGCTTCGCGAAGATGACGCCGGAGGACTTCCGCTTCGTCGTCGATGTGCATCTGATAGGCTCGGCCAACGCCACCAAGGCCGTATGGGATATCATGCGCGAGCAGGGCTATGGCCGCGTCCTGATGACGGCCTCCTCCTCGGGGTTGTTCGGCAATTTCGGTCAGGCGAATTACGGCGCCGCAAAGCTGGGCCTCGCGGGGCTGGCCAGGACGCTGCATCTCGAAGGGGCGAAGCATGGGATCCGGGTGAACACGATCGCGCCCGTGGCCGGCACCCGCATGACCGAAGGCCTGTTCCCCGAAGCCGCATTCGCCGCCTTCGCGCCGGAGCACGTCGCGCCTGCCGCCCTGTTCCTCGTTTCCGAGGGGGCGCCCAGCAACATGATCGTCGGCGCTGGCGCGGGCGTGGTGCAGGCCGCCTATGTCACGCTGACCCAGGGCGCGGTTCTGGCATCGGGCACGCCGGAGGCGGTGGCCGCGCAATGGGCAGAGATCACCGATCGCACCGGCGAAATCGTCCCCGGATCGGGCGCGGAGCAGACCATGGCCATCCTCAGCAAGCTCCAGCGCCGAACCTCCGCGTTTTAGCGTATTGCATCAGCAATACACCAATGGCATCTTCGGTGCAGAAGGAGGATGGCCGATGTATAGCGAAAGCGAACTGGCGGGCGCCGTGGAGGCCGGGGCACTTACCCCGGAAGCCGCTGCGGCATTCCGCAACCATGTCGCCGCAAGCCGGGCGACGCCGGCGGTCGACGAAGAACATTTCCGCCTGCTGAGCGGATTCAACGACATCTTCGTCACCATCGCGGCGGCGCTGATCCTGCTGGCGATCGGCAAGCTGGGCGGCAGCCTGGTCGCGGCGATGGTGGGCGCGGGCCCCGAACCGCACATCATCGGCGCGAACCTGATCGGCGGCGGCGCTGCCGTTGCCGCCACCAGCTGGATGCTCGCCGAATACTTCACCGCGCGGCGGCGGCTGGCCCTTCCCTCGATTCTGCTGCTCCTCGGCCTTGTCGGCGGTGCGGGCGCCACCATCGCCGGCCTGTTCGTGATCAACATACCCTGGCTTGAGACCAGCCTGCACATCACCACCGAATTGCAGCGGGGGCGGCTGGCCGGCGTGGTCGCCGCCGTTGCCGGGACGCTCACCGCCCTCGCAGCCCTGGTGCACTGGCGTCGCTTCATGTTTCCCATCACGGTAGCAGCGGGCGCGCTCGCGGTGGTCGGAGTCTCGGTCGGGGTGATTACTTCGCTAATCCCCGCCGCGCGGGACTGGGTGAATGCGATCCTGCTGGTCGGCGGCCTTGGCACCTTTGTCGCGGCGATGCGCTGGGACATGTCGGATCTGGAACGCCGCACCCGCCGCGCAGACGTGGCCTTCTGGCTCCACCTCGCCGCCGCGCCGCTGATCGCGCACCCGGTGTTCCACATGCTCGGCGTATTCGACGGCGAGATCGGCGCGCCGATGGCGGCGCTGGTCTTTGCGCTCTACCTGTTCTTCGCCTTTGTCGCGCTGGCGGTGGACCGGCGCGCGCTGCTCGTCTCCAGCCTCGCCTATGTGCTTTGGGCGATGTACTCGCTCTTTCACCAGAGCGGCGCAGTGGAGTTGAGCGCGGCGTTCACCGGACTGGTGATCGGCTCCGCGCTGCTGTCGCTTTCGGCCTTCTGGCATCCGATGCGGCGCGCGGCGGTAGGGCTGCTGGGCGGCTTCGCCCGCCGCCTTCCGCCAACCCAGCAGGGCGCGCTGGCCTGACGCCGAACCCATCCTCCCCCGCCAAGGGGGGGATGGGATTGCAAGGCTTATTCCTCGACCAGCTTCATCAGCCGGCGTTCGACCGGGGCCAGCACCGGACCGAGTTCGTGCCCGCGCTTGAGCACTGCGCCGCTTTCATTGACCAGCGCCCACATGCCCTGGCGATTGCGCAGCGACGGCCGCTTCTCGATGCGATATTCGGGCCGCTCGGCCGCTCGGCGGAACGCGGCGAACGCCGCGAAGTCTTTCTCGAACTGCATCGCGTAATCGCGCCAATGCCCGGCCGCGACCATCCGGCCATAGAGATCCAGAATGCGGTTGAGTTCGAGACGATCGAAGCCGACTTGTTCGGGACGCGCGAGTGGCAGCGGCGTTACGGTTCCCATCAGGCCCGGTCGCGCCGCTCGGCCTGGGCTTCTCGCTCCGCGATCATCGCATCAAGCCGCTTGCGTAGTGTGTCGATCTCGCAGCGCATCAGTTCGAGCTTCTGGGTCGAGGGGTCGAACACGTCGCTGCAGGGCGTGCCATAGGGTACGAAATCCTTCTGCCAGGTCACGGCTTCAACCAATGTCGGCTTGGCCGGAATGCCGACCATCACCGCGCCGGGGGC
This sequence comes from Sphingomonas sp. TDK1, assembly GCF_001650735.1. GTDB lineage: Bacteria > Pseudomonadota > Alphaproteobacteria > Sphingomonadales > Sphingomonadaceae > Sphingomonas. Next base: position 3,011 of record NZ_LXVY01000044.1, read on the forward strand.
CACATCCTTGGTGACCACGGCGTTGGCGCCGATCCGCGCCCGCTCGCCCACCGTGATCGGCCCCAGCACCTGCGCGCCCGAACCGATGATCACGCCGTCGAGCAGCGTCGGGTGGCGCTTGCCGCCCACGCCATTGTCCGGGCTGGTCCCGCCCAGCGTCACGCACTGGTAGATCGTCACGTTGTCGCCGATCGTCGCCGTCTCCCCAATCACCACGAAACCATGGTCGATGAAGAAATTGCAGCCGATCGTGGCGCCCGGATGGATATCGATCGCAGTCATCCAGCGCGACCAGTGATTGACCAGCCGGGCGAGGAAAAAGAAGCGCCGACGGAACAGTGCATGCGCGATCCGGTGGTAGCCGAGCGCCCAGACGCCCGGATAGAGCAGAATTTCCAGGCGGCTGCGTGGCGCGGGATCGCGCGCATGAATCGAATCGAGATAGCGCTTCAGACGCTGATACATGGCCGGACCCCTTTGAAGCAGGCAAAATAGGGAAAGCTCCCCGAGATTTCCAGCTTTGGCCTGCCGCATGCCGGTCCCGGTTATACACTATCGGGGTTGTAGGATTTGGTCGGACCCGCCATTTCGGGCAGTCGGGCCGTCGCAACAGGGGCATGGATGTTCGCAGGAATTACGCTAGCCGAGATGTTGCCCTATGTTGCCGTCGGCTTCGCCGCCCAGCTGGTGGACGGCGCGCTGGGCATGGCATTCGGGGTGATTTCCAGCACGCTGCTGGTGAGTGTGCTCGGCATTCCGCCAGCCACGGCCTCAGCGGGCGTGCACCTGGTCGAGACGATGACGACCGGCGTATCGGGGCTCAGCCACGTTCTCCACCGCAATGTGAACTGGCGGCTGTTCGCCCGATTGCTGATCCCCGGCATCATCGGCGGCGTGCTCGGCGCCTATGTCCTCACCACGCTCGATGCTTCGGTGACGCGACCGTTCGTGATGGCGTATCTTTCCGCCATCGGCCTGTACCTGCTGTTTCGCGCGATCCGATTCGCGCCGAACCATCGCGAGCCGAAAATCGTCGAACCGCTGGGCCTGGCAGGCGGCTTCCTCGATGCCGCGGGCGGCGGGGGCTGGGGCCCGGTGGTAACCAGCAACCTGCTCGTGCAGGGCGCGCAGCCGCGCACGACGATCGGCACGGTGAATACCACCGAGTTCTTCCTCACCCTTACCATCTCGGCCACGTTCCTGTTTCATATCGGCTCTCAGGGCTTCACGCCCGATTTCTGGCATCCGGTGCTGGGGCTGCTGATCGGCGGCGTCGTGGCAGCTCCTTTTGGCGCCATGTTCGCCAAGCGGATGCCGGTGCGCCTGCTGCTGAGCCTGGTCGGCGTGGTGTTGACCGCAACCAGCGCCTTCAGCCTCTATCGTGCGCTGATCTGACGATATTCATGTATGTGACCGATTAAAGTCGATCGACTGAGTGAGCCACTCGATCAGCGCAAGCGGGTCTTCCAATTTCACACGGGCGTTGCAGCCGCCTATATCGGTGTTCGCAACAGCAACCCCCGTTCTGGAGGAACAAAAATCATGGCTCTTATCGGCAGCACCATCAAGCCGTTCACCGCACAGGCCTATAAGGAAGGCAAGTTCGTCGAAGTCACCGACGCCGACGTGAAGGGCAAGTGGGCGGTCTTCTTCTTCTACCCGGCGGACTTCACCTTCGTGTGCCCGACCGAACTGGAAGACCTGGCCGATATCTATCCGACCCTGCAGGGCATGGGCGTCGAGGTCTATTCGGTTTCGACCGACACCCACTTCAGCCACAAGGCTTGGCACGACACCTCGCCCGCGATCGGCAAGATCAACTACTACATGCTGGGCGACCAGAACCACGTGATCTCGAACAACTTCGACGTTCTGCGTGCGGGCCAGGGCCTGGCTGACCGCGGCACCTTCGTGGTGGACCCGGACGGCGTGATCCAGATCATGGAAGTCACGTCGGAGGGCGTCGGCCGTAACGCACAGGAACTGCTCCGCAAGATCAAGGCCGCGCAGTATGTCGCCGCCCATCCGGGCGAAGTCTGCCCCGCCAAGTGGGAAGAAGGCGCCGAGACCCTCGCGCCGTCGCTCGATCTGGTCGGCAAGATCTAAGACCTGATCCTCTTCGGAGGATCCACGAGTACGGCGCCCGTCCCTGCCCCCCTTGCGGGCGCCGATCGCGGCCCGGAGCGGATTCCCCCCTCCGCTCCGGGCCGTTTTAGTAGAAGATACAGGAGTTTCCCCATGCTCGACGCCACTCTGACGCAGCAGCTCAAGGGCTATCTCGTGAACATCCGCGAGCCGATCGAGCTCGTTGCCAGCCTGGGCGAGGACGCCAAGTCGCGCGAGCTGGGCGAGCTGCTTGCGGACATCGCCGCCCTTTCCGACAAGATCGACCTCGTCCACGCGGACGACAAGCGCAAGCCCAGCTTCATGATCCGCCGCAAGGGCACCGATATCGGCGTGCGCTTCGCCGGCATCCCGATGGGGCATGAGTTCACTTCGCTGGTGCTCGCGCTGCTCCAGGTCGGCGGCCACCCCAGCAAGGCGGCGCAGGAGCTGATCGAACAGGTCCGCAACATCGACGGCGAGTTCAGCTTCGAGACCTATTTCTCGCTGTCGTGCCAGAACTGCCCGGACGTGGTGCAGGCACTGAACCTGATGGCGGTGCTCAACCCCAATATCCGCCACGTCGCGATCGACGGCGCGCTGTTCAAGGAAGAGGTCGAGGGCCGCAAGGTCATGGCCGTGCCGACCGTGTACCTGAACGGCGAACCCTTCGCCTCGGGCCGGATGGACCTGGAGCAGATCGTCGCCAAGATCGACACCGGCGCCGAAGCCCGCGCGGCGGAGAAGATCAAGACGAAGGAGCCGTTCGAGGTTCTTATTGTCGGCGGCGGCCCTGCCGGTGCTGCGGCGGCGATCTACACCGCCCGCAAGGGCATTCGCGTCGGCATCGCGGCGGAACGCTTCGGCGGCCAGGTGCTCGACACCATGGGCATCGAGAACTTCATCTCGGTCTCGCACACCGAAGGCCCCAAGCTGGTCGCGCAGCTCGAGCAGCATGTGAAGGACTATGACGTCGACGTCATGAACCTGCAGCGCGCCGAGAAGCTGATCCCGGCGAAGCGCGAGGGCGGCCTGCACGAGGTCGTGCTGGCGAACGGCGCGAGCCTGAAGGCCAAGGCGATCATTCTCTCCACCGGCGCGCGCTGGCGGCAGATGAACGTGCCCGGCGAGGACGAATACAAGAACAAGGGCGTGGCCTATTGCCCGCACTGCGACGGCCCGCTGTTCAAGGGCAAGCGCGTTGCAGTGATCGGCGGCGGCAATTCGGGTGTCGAGGCTGCGATCGACCTGGCCGGCATCGTCGCGCACGTCACGCTGATCGAGTTCGACAGCCAGCTTCGCGCCGATGCGGTGTTGCAGCGCAAGCTCGCCAGCCTGCCCAACGTCAAGATCCTCACCTCGGCGATGACCACCAAGGTCAACGGCGATGGCGAGAAGGTGTCTGGGCTCAGCTACAAGGACCGCAACGGCGGCACCGAGCACGACATCGAACTGGAAGGCATCTTCGTCCAGATCGGTCTGGTGCCCAACACCGAATGGCTGAAGGACGCGGTGGCACTCACCCAGCGCGGCGAGATCGAGATCGACGCGCGCGGCGAGACAAGCCAGCCCGGCATCTTCGCGGCGGGCGACTGCACCACCGTGCCGTACAAGCAGATCGTGATCGCGATGGGCGCGGGTTCGACCGCGGCGCTCTCCGCGTTCGACTACATGATCCGACTGCCGGAAGAAGAACTTCAGGCTGTTGCCGCCTGAGCCCTCTCCCCCTCCCGCCCTGCGGGAGGGGGAGTGCTTTTGCCTCTTCGCTTCCCATGTTCGATTCAGTCACTATATACCCCCTCGACAATCGAGAGAGGCGATCAGTGGCGCAAACCTACCTCCCTACCCTCAAGCAGCTCCAGTATCTGGTGGCGCTGAACGATGCGGGGCATTTCGGCCGCGCGGCGGAGGCGTGCTTCGTCACCCAGTCGACCCTCTCCGCCGGTATCCGCGAGCTGGAGACGCTGATCGGCGTGGTGCTGGTCGAGCGCACTCGCCGGGTGGTGCGCTTCACGCCGCTGGGCGAGCGGATCGTCGAGAAGGCCCGCCGCGTGCTGCGCGAGGCGGACGAGCTGGGCGACCTTGCCCGCGCCGCCGGACGGCCGCTTTCGGGGGAGATGCGGATGAGCGTGATCCCCACCATCGCGCCGTTCCTTCTGCCGCGCATCCTGCCGCGTCTCCGCCTGCAATATCCCGACCTCAAGCTCTATCTGCGAGAGGAGACCAGCGGCCAGGCCTGCGAAGCGCTCAGCCATGGCCGCACCGATTGCGTGCTGCTCGCCCTCCCCTTCTCCTGCGGCGACGTGGAAAGCGCGCCGCTGTTCGACGATCGGCTGTTCGTGGCCTTCCGGGAGGGCGAGATGGACCCTAACGGCGCGATCCATCCGAACGCGATCGACGAGACGCGGCTACTGATGCTGGAGGACGGCCACTGCCTGAAGGACCATGCGCTGGCCGCCTGCAACCGCCCGGAAATGCGCGCCGAGGCGACGATGCTCGGCACCTCGCTCCACACCATGGTGCAGATGGTCGATAACGGGCTGGGCGTGACGATGCTGCCGGAAATGGCGGTGGATGCCGGTATCCTGGAGCACACCTCGGTCAAGGCGCGGCCGCTGGATTCGGCCAATGCCTCGCGCAACATCGCGTTGGTCTGGCGCAAGGCGTCCCCCCGCGAGCGGGATTTCCGCCTGCTGGCGGACGTGCTGGCGGCAGCGCGGACCTAGGGCTGCCACACGGCGCGGAGCTGTTCGAGCTGGTGCATCCGCTCGTGGAGGATGGTGACGATGCGCAAGGCGGCGCCGACGCTTCGCCAAGCCACCGGCCTTTCCGCGACAGCCTCAAAGCAGTCGAAGAGCTTAATAGCGGTCCGCTTGCGCGCGGCCCCAGGTCGCATGCGTATAGGCATAGATCTCGGCGATCTGCCCCTTGGCGGCCGGCGAAAGCTGGTAGCGACTCATCCGTGCCGCTGCCGCAGCTCTTCGTGGAAAGCGTCGCGGTCGACCCGCTCCTTCGCGGCGGATCAGGTCTCGAACATATTCGCTGACATTCTCGTACAGCCCGTCCTCGCCGACGTTCCCCGCCACGAACGCGCTCAAGGGGCCGGAGACTCGGACGTTGAAGCGCATCGGCTTGGTCAGGCGCGTACAGATATCATGGAATATCCTGTACAGCTTACGACCAGTGCGCCGCCGCCTCCGTGTCGGTGGCCCGAGGCTCCACCCAGCGCGTGCCGCCCGCCAGCCATTCCCGCTTCCAGAAGGGCGCATCGGTCTTGAGCCGGTCGATCAAATAGGCGCACGCGTCCAGCGCCTCGCGCCGGTGCGCCGCCGCCGTGCCGACGAACACGATTCGCTCGCCCGCCGTCATCCGCCCGACGCGGTGGACGATGGTGACGCCGAGCAGGTTCCACCGTGCAACCGCCGCCTCGGCCAGCACACAGAGCGCCGCCTCGGTCATGCCGGGATAATGCTCCAGCTCCAGCGCCTCGACGCCGTCGTCGGTGCGCACCACGCCGGTGAAGGTGGCGACGCCCCCGGCGCCGCGCTCCTCCAGCGCCGCGACTTCCACGCCGAGTTCGATCGGCGCCGGATCGACCGAAACGCGGATCATCCGCCCGTCACCGGCGGGAAGATCGCCACTTCGCGGGCGCTGCCGAGCAGGGCATCCAGCGGTACGAAACGCTGATCGATGGCTGCGCGGAGTTTGGCGGGTTCTGCGAAGGCGGCGGCATGGCCGTCGCTCTGCTGCGCCAGCCAGTCGATCAGGTCGGCCATGTTGCGCACGGCTTCGGGTGGATCGACCTGCTCCTCGCCGGTCCCGATCCGCTCACGCACCCACGCAAAATAGAGCATGTTGATCATCATCAGCTGTCCATATGGCTCAAGCCGACGCGGAGATAGTCCCAACCGGTAATAGCAGTCAGCACCGCCGCGCCCCAAAGGGTGACGAGCCCTATGACCAGCACCCAGCCCCATTCCGGCACCGCGCCGGAGAGAATGAGCGCGCCGAGGGACACAAGCTGCAGCGTCGTCTTCCATTTGGCGAGCCGCGATACCGGCACGGAAACCTGTATCCCCCCCAGGAACTCGCGCAGGCCGGACACGGCGATTTCGCGCAGCAGAATCACCAGCGCGGCAATGACATGCCAATCGGCGATCACGCCCTTGCCTACCAGGATCAGGATCACCGCCGCGACCATGATCTTGTCCGCGATCGGGTCGAGGAACACGCCGAGCTTCGACACCGTTCCTTGCGCGCGCGCCAGATAGCCGTCGAAATAATCGGTGATGCCCATCAGGCAGTAGAGCGCGAAGGCGATCGCATATCCCGGCGCCCAGAGCGGCCACCACAGGAATCCCACCAGCAGCGGCACCGCGAAGATGCGCGACAAGGTGAGAATGTTCGGCAACGTCAACATCGGAAAAGCCCTAGCACCCGCATTCGCGAAGCGGGAGGGCCAAAGCTTGGCCCCGTCAGAAGAATTCGTCGAGCCGCAAGTGGAAGTCCAGCTTCGCCGGATCCATCGGGATTCCATAGGCTTGCAACATTGCCGTTGCCGCCTCTTCACCGAATTCCTTCAGGCTGTTCCAGAGGATGGCGAGATCCTGCCACGGATCGGCCAGCCCCACCCGTCCCAGATCGATGCAGCCAGTCACTTGTCCGTCGACGATGAAGATATTGTCGAGCGAGAAGTCGCCATGTGTCACGACCCGGTCGAAGTCCGCAGGCATCGCCGCCAGCATTTCTTCCCATACTTCCCGTGCCGTTTTGCCGAGGCGAGCGTCGTCGAACTCATCTTCCGCTACCAGCCCCGCTTCCATGCGGTCCCGCGCCGCCGCCATGCGCAACTGGTGATCGGCGTTGAACGGGCAGCGCTCGGCCGGCAACGCGTGCAACTGCCGAAGAAACCGCCCGAGCGCCGCGGCCAGCGCCGGCGCGGCGGCGAGGTCTGCCTCCAGCAGCTGGTAGGCGGTCTGCCCGGGCAGGCGTTCGGTCAGCATCCAGCCCGCCGCCTCCAGCAGAAAATGCCGAAGCTTCGGCACCGGGAAGCGCCCGTCCAGCCAACGCAAGCGGACCATCTCGTCGACAAGATCCGACAGCGTCTCCGTCTCGGCCACTTTGAGGTAGAGATCGACCTCGCCGGATGCGGTCAGCCGATAGACGGCGCAACCGGACTCCCCCACGCAGTCCCGAAACCAGCGGCGTCCTGCCACTGCCGCGGCCAGCCCTTCCGGCACCATGCCCGCTGCGATCGCCGCTTCCCGCACCATGTTCTCCACGCGTTCCCCTCCATACGGATTAATCGATTGAAGCCGCGCCCGCCCCCCGGTATGCCGCCCCTTCACCATGCGGAATACCGCAGCAGGGGAGCTTTTATCGAATGATCGGTGCGCTCGGGCTCATGAAGGAGCGCCGGTTCCTGCCCCTTTTCATCACGCAGTTCCTGGGAGCGTTCAACGACAACCTCTTCAAGAACGCGATGATCTTCTTCGCGACCTACCAGATTTTCAACTCGGTGGAGCAGGAGACGCGGTTCAGCGCGATCGCCACCGGCATCTTCATCCTGCCCTTCTTCCTCTTCTCCGCGCTGGCTGGCCAGCTCGCCGATACGCATGACAAGGCCAAGATCATGCGGATCATCAAGGCGGCCGAAGTGGGAATCATGCTCATCGGCGCGGCGGGGATCTTTGTGAAAAGCCTGCCGCTGATGCTGGTGGCGCTGGTCGGCATGGGCGTACATTCCACCTTCTTCGGGCCGATCAAATACGCGGTCCTGCCGCAGCACCTGGCCGAGGACGACGTGCTGGGCGGCACCGGGATGATCGAGGCCGGCACTTATGTCGCGATCCTGTGCGGCACCATCGCCGGGGGCCTGATCAGTGCCCATGCCGCGGCCTTCGCGGTGATCGGTGTGGCCCTGGTCGGCTGGATCGCGTCCCTGCAGATTCCGCCTGCGCCGCCGCTGACGCACCTGGAGATCGACCTGAATATCTTCCGTGCCTCGGCCCGGCTGATCTCGGCGACGATGCATATCCGGCGGCTGTTCCTGGCGATCATATCGATCAGCGTGTTCTGGTCGATCGCAGCGGTGCTGGGCGTGCTGTTCCCGCCGCTCGTCAAGAACGTGTTCCACGCCCAGAAGGACGTGGCGAGCGTGTTCCTGGGGATCTTCTCGATCGGCATCGCGATCGGATCGGTGATCATCAACAAGCTGCTCAAGGGCAATGTCTCGGCGCGCTATTGCGTGCCTTCCGTGCTGGCGATGACGGCGTTCGTCGTGGATTTCCACTTCACCGCCAAATACTGGCCGGTCCATGAAGGGCCCCTGCTCAAGACCATGGATTTCATCCAGATGCCCGCGGCTTGGCACGCGCTCGGCGACCTGATCCTGATCGCCACTACCGGCGGCATGTTCGTGGTGCCGCTCTATGCGTTTCTCACCACGACCGTGGAAAAGTCGCAGACCGCGCGGACCGTGGCGGCGAACAACGTCGTCAACTCGGGCGCAATGGTGCTGGGCTCAGTCGGCATTTTCGGCTTTACCCGCATTCCCGGGGTGAACGTCGAAGACTCGCTATGGGTGGTGGCGGTGCTGGCGCTGGCCTCGGCCTGGTGCGCACGCAAGCTGCACAAGGAGGGCGACGTCCCCCGCCGCGGGGACACCTGCGAAGGCGGAGCCTAAAGCAGGAAGGTGTAGAAGCAGACGAAGAAGGCCGTGAAGCTCAGGGCGAAGAGCTTCACATCGCCGTCCTCGCTCCGCTTGCGGTGGCGGCGTACGATCTGCCGAACATGCCGGCGGAACGGGTGGCGGCGAGCATCGCGAAGGGCAAAGGGCTGCTGCATGGCGTTAGGTTAACGCCCTGTTTACCAATTCGACCAGCATCAACCATGGTTAACGCCGTCCCGGGGCGGGATGCGCTGCTTCGCGCCGTCGTAATCCTTTCCCGCCCGGGGGAGGTGGCCCGTGCAGCGGCTCGGAGGGGGGAAGCAGACGGTTCGAGAGGTTCCGGCAATCGCCCCCTCCGTCGCCTTGGGCGCAACCTCTCCCTGGCGGGGGAGGATACAGAAGAACTCAGCCCCTGGGCGCGGGGCCGGTCGTGGCACGCACCATGAGTTCGTGCTCCAGCATCACCTGCGGGGTGAGCGCCTTGCCCGACAGCATCAGGTCCGCTGCCGCATAGGCAAGTTCGCGAACGGGCTGGCGAATGGTGGTGAGCGGCGGCCATACCGCCCGCGCCAGATCCGAATCGTCGAAGCCGGCGATCGATAGCGCCTCCGGCACCGCAATGTCCGCCTCATGCGCCGCCGCCAGCGCGCCTGCCGCCATATCGTCGTTGCCGGCGAAGATCGCGGTCGGCCGCGGGGCGCGCGCGAACAGCCCCCGTGCCGCCGCGCCGCCCGAGCCGAAGCTGTAATCGCCCGCGATCACCAGCGCCGGGTCGAAGGCGATGCCGTGCGCTTCCAGTTCCTGCCGATAGCCGGCAAGGCGATCCGCGGACGACACATGGCTTTCCGGCCCGCGGATGAAGGCGATCCGGCGGTGCCCCAGATCGATCAGGTGACGCACGATCTCGCGCGCGGCCGCCACGTCGTTCATCGTGGTGGCGAGCCCATGATCCTTCCGAAGGCCGGGCGCGATGCGAACATAAGGCAGCTTCCGCTTGTCCAGTGCCTCGATCAGTTCCGGCATCTCGGTAAGCGGCGGCGAGAGGATCACGCCGTCCAGATGCGCTTCATCGACCAGCGCCAGAACATCGGACACCATATCCGGCGCGGTGCTGTCGATCGGCTGCATCAGCAGGCGATAGCCAAGCTCATGGCACCGCTCCAGCGCGCCGGACTGGATGTGGAAGACATAATAGGGGCTGGGATTGTCGTAGAGCAGCGCCACTTGGAAAGAGCGCCGTCCGGCGAGCGTGCGCGCAGCATGGCTTGGGCGAAAATTGAGCTGCGCCACCACCTCCTCGACGCGCCGTCGCGTCTCTTCGCTCACATGTTTTTCGTTGTTCAACACCCGCGACACGGTCTTGAAAGACACCCCTGCGATCTTCGAGACTTCCTTGATCGTCGGGCGGCCGGACATTCTCACTCCTTCGCTGAACAGCGTCATTTCGGCATTGCAATATGCTCTCTGTGACAGCTTGTAGCGCGTCCGTTCCGCCTTTGCACTGACTTTGGACAGCGCTGCCAGACGAACGGCCCGGCAGCGCCTCGCCTCAACGCTTGCGCCCCTGGTGCCGGATGTTGCCCGGCCGCCCGCGGCGGTGGAGGACCCGCTTGGGCGCGCCCTTGCCGGGACGGCCCGTGCGCTGGGGCCCGCCGGCGGAACCCTTGCCGTCGGGCAGCTCGAACCGCAGCGCGCCGGAGATGGGGTTGGCCTCCACCAGCCGAAGCTCGATCCGCTGGCCCAGCGTGAATTCCTCGCCGCTATGCTCGCCGACCAGTCGTTTGCCGGCTTCGTCGAAGTGGAAATATTCGGCACCCAGGTCGCGCGCGGCGACGAGGCCGTCGCCGCCCACCCCTTCCACGGTCGCGAAGAAACCGAAATTCTGCACCCCGGTGATCCGGGCCTCCATCACCTCGCCGACATGCGCGGCGAGATAGGCTGCGACATAGCGATCGATCGTCTCGCGCTCCGCCTCCATCGCGCGGCGCTCGAGCTGGCTGATCGACTGGCCGATCCGGTCCATGCTGCCGGCTTCCTCGGCCGTCAGTCCGCCCGGCCCCAGCCGATAGGCGTCGACCAGCGCGCGGTGCACGATCAGATCGGCATAACGGCGGATCGGCGAGGTGAAGTGGGCGTAGGAGCCGAGCGCCAGCCCGAAATGGCCGACATTCTCGGGACCGTAATAGGCCTGGGTCTGGGTGCGCAGCACCTGCTCCATCACCTGCGGGCGGAATTCTTCCTCGCCCACCCGGTCCAGGATGCGGTTGAAGGTCGCCGGGCGGATCACCTGGCCCAACGCGAACTCCACGTCGAACGTTTTGAGATACTCCTTGAGCGCCGTGAGCTTCTCGCGCGCCGGCGGCTCGTGGATGCGGTACATCACCGGCGTCTTCTTGGCCTCCAGCGCCTTGGCGGCGGCGACATTGGCGGCGATCATGTAATCCTCGATCAGCTTGTGCGCATCGAGCCGCTCGCGCGGTGCGACCGAAAGGATGCGGCCCTTTTCGTCGAGCACGATGCGGCGCTCGGGCAGGTCGAGGTCGAGCGGCTCACGCTTCTCGCGCGCGGCGTTGAGCGCGTGCCAGCAGTCCCAGAGCGGACGCAGCGCGGTTTCGGTGAGCGGGTTCTCCAGCGCGCCGTCAATCGCCGCCTGCGCGTCCTCATAGGCGATGTTCGCCGCCAGCCGCACCACGGCGCGGGTGAACCGCCAGCTCTTGAGCGTGCCGCTCTTGGTCACTTGCAGATGGCAGGCGAGCGCGGCGCGGTCTACGCCCTCCTTCAGCGAGCACACGTCCGCCGACAGCACTTCCGGCAACATCGGCACGACGCGATCGGGGAAGTACACCGAGTTGCCCCGCTTGCGCGCCTCGCGATCCAGTTCGGAACCGGGGCGGACGTAGAAGGACACGTCGGCGATCGCGACGATCGCCTTCCAGCCGCCCTCATTGGCGGGGTCGTCATCGGGGGTTGCCCAGACGGCATCGTCATGGTCGCGCGCATCGGCGGGGTCGATCGCGACGATCGGCAGGTGGCGCAGATCCTCGCGCCCCTCGCCCAGCGGCTGCCTGGCGACGCGCTCGGCCTCGTCCAGCAGCTCCTCCGAGAAGACGTTGGGGATGCCGTGGCGGTGGATCGCGATCAGCGAGAAGCTGCGCGGCGCGAACGGGTCGCCCAGCCGCTCGACCACCCGCGCGGTGATCCGGGGCGGCCGTCCAGCCTTCTCGGCCAGCACCAGGTCGCCCGGCTCCGCGCCGCCGGCGTCGGAGACCGGCCAGCTGCGCCGCTCCTTCTTCTCCACGCCCTGCAGCCAGAGCTTGCCGCCCTCCTCATGCAGCACGCCGAGCATCAGTACCTCGCCGCGGGCGAGTGTCTTCATCGGATGCGCGATCCAGCCGTTGCCCGCCTCTTCGGTGCGGGCGAGGATGCGATCGCCCACGCCCAGGGCCGAACGCTTGCCGCGCAGCTCGCGGACGCGGAGCCGTGGCGCGGGGACGTGCTCGGCCTCCCAGCGCTCGGGCACCGCCCAGGTCGTGTCGCCATCGGCGTCGGTGATCCGCAGCACGGTCACCTTGGGCAACCCGCCCATCTTGTGAAACGCGCGCCCGGGCGCGACGTCGATCAGCCCTTCGTCGCTCATATCCTTCAGGAGCGCCTTGAGCAGGATCTTGTCCTGCGCGCTCAGCCCGAACGCCTTGGCGATCTCACGCTTGCCGGCGGGCGTGTTCGAGGACGCGATAAAATCGAGAATCTGCTGCCGCGTCGGCAACCCTGCGCTTGTTCTGTTCTTAGCCATTGGCCCGCAACATAGGCGTTGGGGCCGTACAAACCAATCGCGATAACGGCCCCCATGCGCGAAGATGCCGACGCCTCCCCAGGGAGACGCCGGCATCCACAGGGCGCCGAAGCGCGCGGAAGGTCAGGCGTGTGCCAGGCGCGTCATATCGCGACGACGGCGCATCACACCGCCCGCCGCGCCAAAGCCGAGGATAAGCATGCCCCAGGCAGCCGGCTCCGGCACCGCCGAGCGGAAGTTCGAAACCTCGAAGGCATTGGACGACGGCGAGTTCGCAAAGCTGACGGTGGTGAAATACTCGCCGGCGCTCAGCGTCTTGAACTGCACAGCCTGCGCAAAGCCCTGCTGTCCACCGGACTGGGAGAAGCCCAAGCCCGTTGCGGTGAATATCGCCGTGTTGCCCAGCGACGTATTGACGGTGAACCTGTTGTAGGTGTCGGGCGACCCCCAGAGGAAGCTGAGATACTTCGTGCCGGGCGTAAACGTCAGGATGGCCGGCTCACCGGCGGTCGGACCTGCAGCAAGGAAGTTGCCCACCGTGCCGACCGGCATCGCCGCATAGCCGGTGCTCGAAGAAAGGACAGACCCGCCCGACAAGGTGGCGACGGAGCCGCCGTTCAATCCTGCAGACGTCAATGCCAGCAAAGCGCCGCCCGCGCTGCCTAGGGAACCGGATATTTGGGCATTTGCAGCCGTCGCGGAGACGAGCGCGATCGATGCCAACGCAATATGGCGTAAAGCTTTCATGGTTGATCCTCTCTGTGTGGTTGTCCCCCACCAATCGACTTTTGTCGACGGCCAGTTCTATACCACCACAGCGAAGTATCAGACACATTGAGGAAACGATCGCACGTCCCGCATCGGAACAGTCACCGAGCAGCGACGTTAAGCCTACCAGCGATAGTTGAAGCTGACGCTGATCCGCTTTTCCTTTTCTTTTCCGTCGCCAGGGGGCACTTCATGACGAAGCCAGCTTTCCCATAGCAAAATCGTGCCTGGTTCCGGGACTACTTCGATGAAGGGCTGGAGCGACTCTGGCGCATCGGGCCGCCGCGTCGGCGCGGCCATCATCATGGCGAGTCGCGGATCTTCCAGCTTGAGACCGCGCGCGCCCGGCGGCAGCGCGACATATACGGTGCCCGAGACGACGCTGTGCGGGTGGATGTGCGCACCGTGCCCGCCCTTGCCGTCGAGCACGTTTACCCACAGGCTGTCGAGCTTGAGCTTGCGCCCGCCCAGGTCGAACGCACACGCCTCGGCGAACTTCGCGACATGCTTGTCGAGCAACCGCTTGAGATCGGCGAAGGCCGGGTCTCGGATCGGCAGGTCGTTCAGGGAGGCATAGCTGGTGTAGCCGCGATAATGGTTCTCGCGGCACCAGCGACGCCCGGCGGTGTCGTCCTCGGCCAGTTGGAGGCATGAGGTTTCGAGATCGGCAACCAGCGCGTCGTCGCCCAGCGGCTGCTGGTAGAGCAGGGTCGAGAACAGCGTACGCATCAGGCGGACTCGACCATGCTCACTTCATATTGCGCGCGGCGCAGCGCGGTGATCAGCCGATCGAGATGGTTGCGGTCGCGAGTCTCGCACTCGATGTCGGTCACCAGCCCCTTGGCGGGCAGCGAGGTGAACACGCGCTGGTGATACACCTCGATGATGTTCACGCCCTGCTCGTGGAAGATCCGCGCGACGTGGAACAGCGCGCCCGGGCGGTCCTGCAGGCGAATGCGCAGACGCGCGAGCCGGCCCGAGCGGGCAAGGTCGCGCAGCAGCACATTGGCGAGCAGCCGCGTATCGATATTGCCGCCGCACAGGATGGTGCCGACGGTCTTGCCCTTGAAGCGCTCCGGCTCGGAGAGCAGCGCGGCGAGGCCGGCAGCCCCTGCCCCCTCGACCACCGTCTTCTCGATCTGGAGCAGCAGGCTCACCGACTCTTCCAGCCGGCGTTCGCCGACCAGCACGATGTCGTCGACCAGCGCCTCGACGATCTTCGCGGTGATGGTGCCGGGATACTTCACCGCGATGCCCTCGGCGAGCGTGTCGCCCGCGCACGGCATCTCGGTGTGGTGCACCCGGTTGTACATCGACGGGTAGAGCTCGGCCTGGACGCCCAGCACCTCGATCGACCGGTCCTGCGCCTTGGCGACCACCGCCGCGCCCGAGATCAGCCCGCCGCCGCCGATCGGCACGACCAGCGTGTCGATGCCCGGCACGTCCTCGAGCAGTTCCAGCGTCGCCGTGCCCTGGCCGGCGATCACGCGGGGATCGTCGAACGGGTGGATGAAGGTGAAGCCGCGCTCCGCCTCGAGCTCGCGGGAGTGCTGGTAGGCGGCGTCGAAGGTCTCGCCGTGGAGCACGACATTGGCGCCGTGGCCTTCGGTCTGGGTGACCTTCACGATCGGCGTGTTCTTGGGCATCACGATCGTGCTGGGGATGCCCAGCCGGGTCGCGTGATAGGCCAGTCCCTGCGCATGGTTGCCGGCGGACGCCGCGATCACGCCCTTGGACCGCGCTTCGGCATCCAGTTGCAGCAGCGTGTTGAGCGCGCCGCGTTCCTTGTAGGCGGCGGTGAACTGGAGATTCTCGAACTTCAGATACACGTTCGCGCCGGTCAGCTGCGACAGCGTGCGGCTGTGCAGCGTCGGCGTGCGCACCACCGCGCCCGAAATTCGCTGGGCCGCCGCACGGACATCGTCGATCGACACGGGGAGCGAGGCGGGCGCGTTTGCTGCTTTGGTAGCCATGATCCTGCCCGCCTAGACCATCTGGCGCGGCAGGGGAACAGGCCCTATGCCCGCACCCATGTTCACGCGCCTCAAGCGGCTTGCCGCCGCCACCGCCCTGCTGCTCGCGCCCGCCGCCCAGGCCGATGGAATCGTTGACAATGTCAACGGCATCACGCTCGATGCCAAGGGCGCGGTGGTGCGCTTCGAGGCGCTGCAGATCGACCCCTATGGCAAGGTGGTCGCGGTCTACGCCAAGGGGCAGAAGCGGCCCAAGAAGCTGGTCTGGCGACTGGACCTGAAGGGCGCGACGATCGTGCCGGGCATGATCGATGCGCACGGCCATTTCATGGGGCTGGGCTTCCAGCAGCTTCAGCTCGATCTGTCGGCCACCACCAGCCTTGACGACGCCCTCGCCCGCATCGGCGACTATGCAGGCAAGAGCCGGGCGAAATGGGTGCTCGGCCGCGGCTGGAACCAGGAAGCCTGGAAGCTCGGCCGCTTCCCCACCGCCGCCGATCTCGACCGCGCGGTAAGCGATCGCCCGGTCTGGCTGGAACGGGTCGACGGCCATGCGGGCTGGGCGAACAGCAAGGCGCTCGAACTCGCCGGCGTTAACGCCGCGACCAAGGACCCCGCCGGCGGGCGCATCGAACGCGACGCGAGCGGCAAGCCCACCGGCGTGCTGGTCGATGCCGCGACCGAGCTGGTCGCCAAGGTCGTGCCGCAGCCGACCCCGCGCGAGCGCAACGCCGCGTTCCTCGCGGCCCAGCAGAAGCTGCTCTCGCTCGGCATCACCGCCACCGCCGACATGGGCACGACGGTCGACGACTGGGAGACGATGCGCGGCATGGCCGATATCGGCCAGCTCCACCTCCGCATCCTGAGCTATGCGCACGGCGTCGACACCGCGCTTCGCGTGGCGGGCGCCGGGCCGACGCCCTGGCTCTATGGCGACCGGCTGCGGATGGGCGGCATCAAGCTCTATGCCGATGGCGCGCTCGGTTCGCGCGGGGCGTGGCTCAAGGCCGATTACAGCGACGCGCCGGGCAACAAGGGGCTGGGCTTCCTCACCGACGACCAGCTGCTCAACCTGATGGCGCGCGGCGCGATGGACAATTTCCAGCTCGCCGTCCACGCGATCGGCGACCGTGCGAACCAGCAGGTGCTCGACGCGATCGAGATCCTGTCCGAGACCTACAAGGGCGATCGCCGCTGGCGGATCGAGCATGCCCAGATCATCGATCCCAAGGACCTGCCGCGCTTCGCCAAGCTGGGCGCGATCGCCTCGATGCAGCCGGTCCACCAGACCAGCGACCGGACGATGGCCGAGGCCCGGCTGGGGCAGGACCGGCTCGCCGGTGCCTATGCCTGGAAGACGATGCTCCGCGACGGGACGCACCTGGCCTTCGGCTCGGACTATCCGGTCGAGAGCCCCGATCCCTGGGCGGGCTGGGCGGCAAGCTTCACCCGTCAGGATGCGAGCGGCAACCCGCCGGGTGGCTGGCGCCCCGAGGAGAAGCTGACCCGTGAGGAAGGCTGGGCGGGCTTCACCATCGGCGCGGCCTATGCCGGCTTCGCCGACGACAAGATCGGGCGGCTGGCCCCGGGGCTGTGGGCCGACTTCCTGATCCTCGACCGCGACCCGCTGACCGTCTCGCCCGCCGAGCTGCGCGGCACCAAGGTGGTCGAGACCTGGGTCGGCGGCCGCCGCGCCTGGGGCGCGAAGCCCTAGGCCCCATGTTCCGGCTGGCGATGGCCGGCGCGCAGTGGCGCGGCCGGATCGGCGCGGCGCTGGGTGGCGCGATCGGCATCGGGGCGACCGCCTGGGTATCGGCGCTGGTCGGTTTCGACCGCACGACGGCGATCCTGCTCGCGGCGCCGATCGGCGCCTCGGCGGTGCTGGTGTTCGCGGTGCCGTCGAGCCCGCTGGCACAGCCCTGGCGCGTGATCGGCGGGAACGGGATTTCGGCGCTGGTCGGGCTGGCGGTGGCGTGGTCGCTGGGGCATGGCGCGCTCGCGGCGGGGGCCGCGGTGGGGCTGGCGATCCTAGCGATGTCGCTGACCCGCAGTCTGCACCCGCCGGGCGGCGGCACGGTGCTGCTGCCGGTGCTCGCGCCCGCGGTGCTGGCAAAGGGACTCGGCTTCGTGCTGCTGCCGATCGGGCTAAACGCGGTGCTGCTGACGCTGTGCGGGGTGCTGGTCCATCGCTTCACCGGCCACAGCTACCCGCACCGGGCGCAGCCGGCGCCGCCTGCGCCGGGCCTGTTGCCGGCGGATATCGACGCGGCGCTGGAGGAATCCGGCGAGGCCTTCGACGTCAGCCGCGAGGATCTGCTCGCGCTGCTCGCCCGCGCCGAAAACAATGCGGCAGCGCGACGCGGGTAAAGCAAGCAAAAGCCCCTCCCCTTCAGGGGAGGGGTTGGGGTGGGGGATGACCGACCAGCCGAGGACTCGCTTCCAGCTCAGGCCCCACCCCCAGCCCCTCCCCTGAAGGGGAGGGGCTTTCTTAGGTCAGTGCCCGCAACAACGGCGGGCCCAGCGTAAACACCCCGATCGCCGCCGCCGCGAGCGTTGCCACCAGCACCCCGCCCGCCGCCAGATCCTTGATCCGGCCGATCGCGGGATCGAAGTCCGGACAGATCCGGTCACACAGATCCTCGATCGCCGTGTTGAACGCCTCGGCCAACCAGACCAGCGCAATCGCCAGCACAAGCCAGCGCCATTCTGCCGACGACAGTCGCAGGACGGCGCCGACAGCTACCGCACAAAGCGAAGCCGCCAGATGCACCCGGGCATTATGCTCCTCGCGCACCAGCACGCGCAGTCCTCGAATCGCGTAGCGGAAGCTCTTCAGGCGCGCGGAAATGCTGAAGCCCTTTCGGGAGGTTTGTCGGTCCTTGGGCAGCGTCATCCGACCAGCGTGGCAGATCCGCCCCCACGCCGCCACCCCCGAAACGAAAAGGCCGCCGCCACCCGAAGGTGACGACGGCCCCGCCCCTGCGTGATCTTGGATAAATCAGGCGACCTGGGTATCGGCCTGCAGCGCTTCGTCCGGCTCGCGCAGCACATAGCCGCGGCCCCAGACGGTCTCGATGTAATTGTCGCCCTCGCATGCCATGCTCAGCTTCTTGCGCAGCTTGCAGATGAAGACGTCGATGATCTTGAGTTCGGGCTCGTCCATGCCGCCATAGAGATGGTTGAGGAACATCTCCTTGGTCAGCGTGGTGCCCTTGCGAAGCGAGAGCAGCTCCAGCATCGCATATTCCTTGCCGGTCAGGTGCACGCGGGCGCCGTCGACCTCGACGGTCTTGGCATCCAGGTTCACCGCCAGCTTGCCGGTGCGGATGACCGACTGCGAATGGCCCTTCGAGCGGCGCACCACGGCGTGGATGCGGGCGACCAGCTCTTCGCGGTGGAACGGCTTGGTGACGTAATCGTCGGCGCCGAAGCCGAACGAGCGGACCTTCGAGTCCATCTCGCTGATGCCGGAAAGGATCAGCACCGGGGTCTGCACCCGCGCGGTGCGCACCTTCTTCAGCACGTCATAGCCATGCATGTCCGGCAGGTTCAGGTCGAGCAGGATGATGTCGTAATCATACAGCTTCGCCAGATCCAGGCCTTCCTCGCCGAGGTCGGTGGTATAGACGTTGAACCCTTCGCCCGAAAGGATCAGTTCGATCGCCTTGGCTGTGCTAGGCTCGTCTTCGATCAGCAGCACGCGCATTGCCGGTTCCCCTGTCCACACCACACGACGTGCCCCGATGCCCGACGCGCTGGACGCTTCATTAACCTAAGCGTCAATGAAGCCAAAAGGTTAATTTCCCGTAAGCCGGGCGGTTCCGCAAGCCCTGTGGAATCTACGCATCGGGTTCGACCGTATCCGGTGAATCATGGGGCCTTACCTCGATATCTTCCCCAAGAACCTCACGTAGATACAGGCTGCGCACCAGCGTGAAGATTACCACCAGCAGGGCGGCCGAGAAGAACAGACCGAACAGGCCGAAGACGAAGCCGATGCCGATGATCGCGAATAGGGTGACCGCCGGCGGAATGGAGATCACGCGACTCTGGACGAACGGCGTCAGGAAGTTCGTCTGGATGATTCGCACGCCCGCAAACACGAACAGACATCCGATCAACGCCCCCGGACCACCCGTGGCCGCAAGGCCGAGCGCCGGCAGCATGGCAGCGGTGGGACCGACATAGGGAATGAACTCGCTGAGCCCCGCCAGCAGCCCGAGTGCCGCCGGCGACGGCACGCCCGCGATCCACAGGCCCACCCCCACCAGCAGGCCCATGCTCGTCATCAGGATCAGCTGGGTGCGCAGCCAGAGCCGCAAGGTCGTGCCCACGTCCGCCAGCGCATCGGCGATCGCATCGCGCGTGTCCCCCTTCGGCGCCAGCAGCAGAAGGCCGCGCAGATAGACGCCGGGATCGGCGGCCATGAACAAGGCGCCCACCAGCAGCAGCAGCGCATTCAGGAAAAGCTCGAAGGAACCCAGCGCGAAACCGCTCGCATCGCGCGCCACGCGGGAACCGGCAAAGGCCACCTCGGCTGCGTCATAGAATTTGGCGGCAACAGGACTTTCCTGTGCCCATGCCTTTAGGCGTGCGACCAGTTGCGGGATGGAGCGCACCAGCGCCTCCACCTGCGGACCGAACTGCACCGCGAACAGCCAGACGAGGAAGGCGATCGCCGCGAGGACGCTCAGCATCGAGGCGACCACCGACCAGCGCTTCGGCACGCCCAGCTGCGCATAGCGATCGGCAATGGCGCGGATGACGACCGCGCCCAGCACGGCGCCGAAGGTGAGGATCAGGAGATCGGCCGCGCGCACCAGCGCGACCACCACCGCACCAACGGTGAGCAGGATCAGGACGCGGCGGATAAACCGCGCATCGGCATCATCGGGAACGAGGCGCTTCACGCCTCCCGAACGCAGATGCTGCGCAACCGCTCCGTCAGAAAATCGATCAGCGTTTCGACGCGCACGGGGCGACGCGATCCCGGCGGCGTGACCAGGTGCAGACCTACCGATCCGGCCACCCAATCGGCCAGGATCGGCTCCAGCCGCCCTGCGCCGATATCGGCATCGACCAAGAAGCCGGGCAGCCGGGCGATCCCCAGTCCCGCTCGCAGCGCAGGGAGCATCGCTTCCCCGTTATCGGTGCGCAGCGGCCCATCGACCCGCACCGCCGCCTCCTCGCCGCCCGCCTTCTTGAACCGCCAGACACCGGGCGTCGCGGTATTGGTGTAGACGAAGCAGGCATGGTGGGCGAGATCGGCCGGATGCTGCGGGCGCCCGGCGCGGTCGAGATAGGACGGCGCCGCCACGAGATGAATGCCGACCGGCCCCAGCCGGCGGGCACGCAGTGAGCTGTCGGGCAGTTCGGCTATGCGCAGCGCGACGTCGATGCCTTCGCCGACGATGTCGATGAAGGCGTCCGACAAGGTGAGCTCGACCTTGATTTGCGGGTGCGCGGTCATGAATTCGGCCAGCACGCCGGAAAGGTGGCGCGCGCCGAAGGTGAGCGGCGCCGCGAGCCGCACCACGCCGGAAGGGGCGCTGGCCGATTCGAACGCGGCTTCCTCCGCCGACTGGCCGTCTTCCAGGATGCGCTGGGCATGCTCGGCGAGCTGCTGCCCGCTGTCGGTGAGCGTCAGCCGGCGCGAGGTGCGGTGGAACAGCGCGGTGCCCAGCCGCTCTTCCAGCCGCGTGATCGCCTTGGATACCGTCGCCTTGGAGACACCCAGCGCCAGTGCCGCGCCGCTGAACGAGCGATGCTCCACCACGCTGGCGAACACCGCCCAGGCCTCGAAATCCGGTAGCTTCATCCCCGCCCCTCCTGATCGGGCAAAGCCATATCATGAAACGATCAGTTTCCAACGTTTCCGTTTACGCGACGATGCCGATCCCTATCTTGGCGGCAACACATGGGAGATCAGCGATGATCGACAAACGCAGTTTCGAAAGCCTGGGCGGCGCCGATCACGGCTGGCTCAAGGCCAAGCACCATTTCAGTTTCGCTGACTATTACGACCCGTCCCGGATGGGCTGGGGCGCGCTTCGGGTGTGGAACGACGACGAGATCGCCCCCAACTCGGGCTTCCCGCCGCACCCGCACCAGAACATGGAAATCATCACCTATGTCCGCTCGGGTGCGATCACCCACCAGGACTCGATGGGCAACAAGGGCCGCACCGAGGCGGGCGACGTGCAGGTGATGAGCGCGGGCACCGGCGTGCGGCACGCGGAATATAATCTCGAGCCGGAGACGACCCGGATCTTCCAGATCTGGATCCTGCCGCGCGAGGCCGGCGGCCAGCCGAGCTGGGGCGCCAAGCCCTTCCCCAAGGGCGATCGTTCGGGCCGCTTCGTCACGCTGGCCTCGGGCTTCGCGAACGACAAGGACGCCCTGCCGATCCGCGCCGACGCCCGCGTGCTGGGCGCCACGCTCAAGGCGGGCGAAAGCGTACCCTATACCGTAGGTGAGGGTCGCCACGCGTATCTTGTACCGGCGGTTGGTTCGATCAACCTTGATGGTGATCGCGTCGATGCACGGGATGGGGCAGCCCTGTCGGGTGGCCAGACCGTGACGATCACCGCGATCGAAGATGCCGAAATCGTCCTCGTCGACGCCGAGTAACCCTTTCCCCAGGGGGCGGCCTACCCGCCCCCCTTTCTTCCCATGACAGGAACATCGCCATGACCAAGATCCTCGTCCTCTACTACTCGTCCTACGGCCATATCGCGCAGATGGCCGATGCCGTCGCCGAAGGCGCACGCAGCGCCGGTGCCACCGTCGACGTCCGCCGCGTCGCCGAGACCGCGCCGTTCGACGTCGCCCAGGCTGCCGGCTTCCGCGTCGACGAGAGCCACCCGGTGCTCGACGACGTCAACCAGCTGGCGCAGTATGACGGCATCATCGTCGGCACCCCCACCCGTTTCGGCCGCATGGCCAGCCAGATGGCGGCATTCTGGGACAAGGCCGGCGGCGTGTGGTTCCAGGGCCAGCTGAACGGCAAGGTCGGCGGCGCCTTCACCTCGACCGCGTCGCAGCATGGCGGCAACGAGACCACGCTGTTCTCGATCATCACCAACCTGCTGCACTTCGGCATGACCATCGTCGGCCTCGACTATGGCTATCAGGGCCAGGGCGGCGTGGACGAAGTGAAGGGCGGCTCGCCCTATGGCGCGACCACCATCGCCGACGGTGACGGCAGCCGCCTGCCGAGCGCAGCCGAGCTGGACGGCGCCCGCTACCAGGGTCGCCGCATCGCCGAGACCGCTGCGAAGCTGAAGGCGTAACCCCTCGACGACCGCGCCCGTCGCGTATCGCGCGGTCCACAAAGGACGGCCGGAGCCCCGCTCCGGCCGTTTTTGCATCCGGGCTCGCGCATTTCGCCCGGCGCGCTATATCCCGCCCATGTTCAAGGACCGGGTACTCTTCATCGACGGCGAAGCGCTGATCATCGACAAGCCGGCGGGTCTCCCCGTCGATCGCCCGCGCGATCGCAGCGAAAGCCTGGAGGACCTGCTCGACCAGCTCACCTTCGGCTTCCAGCGCCTGCCCGTCCCCGTCCACCGGCTCGACCGCGATACCAGCGGCTGCCTGCTGCTCGCGCGGAACCCCAAGGCGATGAAGCGCTTC
The DNA here is from genome assembly GCF_001650735.1 of Sphingomonas sp. TDK1. Taxonomy (GTDB): domain Bacteria; phylum Pseudomonadota; class Alphaproteobacteria; order Sphingomonadales; family Sphingomonadaceae; genus Sphingomonas. Next base: position 25,953 of record NZ_LXVY01000044.1, read on the forward strand.
GGCCAGGCGTTCGAGGCCGGCCAGGTGACCAAGCGCTATGTCGCGATCCTCGACGGCGTGCCCGAGACGGAGAGCGGCGAGATCGACCTGCCGCTGGGCAAGGTCTCCAGCATCGAAGAGGGCTGGCGCATGACCCATGATCCCAAGGGCAAGCGCGCGCACACGCGCTGGAAGCGAATGGAAGTCCATGACGGCCGCGCCCTGGTCGCTTTCTATCCCGAGACCGGTCGCACCCACCAGATTCGCGTCCATGCGCTGGAGGGCATCGGCATCCCGATCGTGGGGGACCCCGTCTATGGCCGCGGCGGCCCGGCGCTGATGCTGCATGCGCAATCGATCACGCTGCCGCGCCCCGGCAAGCCCGACGTCCATGGCGACGCGCCGCTGCCCGCGCGCTTCCAGCACATCGGCTTCGGCCGCCCGAATGGCTGAGATCCCCGACGAGGCGATCGTCGAGGAGAAGTTCCTCGCCGCGACCGGCCCCGGCGGGCAGAATGTCAACAAGGTGGCGACCGCGGTGCAGCTGCGGGTGGACGTGTTCCGGCTGGGCCTGTCGCCCTATGCCTATGAACGGCTGAAGGAACTGGCCGGCACCCGGATGACCTCGGCCGGCGAGCTGCTGATCACCGCGCGGCAATATCGCACCCAGGATGCCAACCGTACCGACGCCCGCCAGCGTCTGTCCGACCTGATCGACAAGGCGCATGAGCGGCAGGCCCGGCGGATCAAGACCAAGCCGAGCAAGGCCGCCAAGGCGCGCAGGGTCGATGCCAAGAAGGGGCGTTCGGCGGTGAAGGCCGGGCGGGGCAAGGTCAGTTTCGACTAGCGGCAGACGCATATCCTCCCCCGCCAGGGGGAGGTGGCGTCGAAGGTGACGGAGGGGGAGGATGCCGGAACGGCAGCCGTTGTGCTTCCTCCCCCTCCGAGCCGCTGCGCGGCCCACCTCCCCCTGCCGGGGAGGAAACACCGGGGACGCCAATAGCCCCCCTCGCACCCGCCGCGACGATCGCCTACATCGCGTCCATGTACAGCTTCGACATCACCGCCGACAGCAAGGCCGAGCTTTATCGCGACCTCGCCGCCGCCCTCGACTCGCTGACCGCCGCGGAGCCCGATCCGATCGCCAACATGGCGAACGTCTCCGCGCTGATCGGCCAGTATCTTCCCGACCTCAACTGGGCGGGCTTTTATCGCAACGTCGCCGACGAGCTGGTGCTGGGCCCGTTCCAGGGCAAGGCGGCATGCATCCGCATCCCGTTCGGCAAGGGCGTCTGCGGCGCCGCCGCCGCGACTCGCGAGACTCAGCTGGTAGAAGACGTCCATGCCTTCCCGGGCCATATCGCTTGCGACGCCGATAGCCGCTCGGAACTCGTCGTACCGATCGTGCACCAGGGGGCGCTGCTGGGCGTGCTGGATCTGGACAGCCCCGTGCCGGCCCGCTTCGACTCCGGTGATGCCGCCGGATGTGAAGCGCTGATGCGGATCCTCGCACCCCGCATCGCCTGACAACCGAACCATCGCGCATCGCTGATGGGCGATTGCGTCGGGCCTGTTGCGGTTCGGCGACACTTTGTCGCGCCCCCTATTTTCAATCGCTTACCCCCCACACTCACCGTTCCGTCAGGCAAAGTGGTAATACCACAATTTGTTTTTGTATTAAATTGGCCTTGACACAATAAGACCGATACCGACCAATGTAGACCTGCAGCGTCCTCCAACGACAGTGCCACGGGAGGGCACGGGGACGCGGCGGCCAACGGCAGCACGCCAGCATTGGGGGTTTTCACATGAAATTGACGGGTAGCGACACGGGCAGCAAACGTCACCACATCCGCAGCCTCTGGCTCGCATCGGGATGTCTGGCAGCGTTGAGCTTCGCCACCGCCGCACAGGCGCAGACCGACACCGCGGCACCGGCGCAGGAAGGCGGCGAGATCGTCGTCACCGGCATCCGCGCCGCAATCGACAACGCGATCGATGCCAAGCGCCAGGATACGCGCGTGACGGACGGCATCTCGGCCGAGGATCTCGGCAAATTCCCCAGCGAAAACATCACCGAGGCGATCCAGCGCATCTCCGGCGTGCAGATGTCGAACATCAACGGCCGCGGCGCGACGATCAGTATCCGCGGCCTGGGTCCGCAATATGCGATGACCACGGTAAATGGTCAGACCTTCAAGAGCGCGGACTTCACCGACGGCTTCCGCTACGACATCATCCAGACCGAACTCGCCAACGCCATCCAGGTGATCAAGTCGCCGACGGCGGACATGGACGCAGGCGGCCTTTCCGGCACCGTCAACATCCAGACGACGCAGCCGCTCGACTACAAGAACCGCCAGCTGGTCCTCTCGGTCAAGGGCCAGAATTCCGACTATGCCGGCGGCAAGATCACGCCGAAGATCAGCGGCAGCTATGTCGACCAGTTCGCCGACGGCACGCTGGGCGTGTACGTCAACCTCGGCTACCAGAAGCTGAAGGACCGCGCCGACTATTTCTGGATGGACCGCTGGGCGACCCAGAAGATCGCCGGTGCCGACACCTTCGTGCCGCGACGCCCGCGCTATCGCCGTATCGATCGTGACACCGAACGCCTGATGGGCAGCGGCGGCGTGCAGTGGCGCCCGAGCGACCGGATCGAGATCGATGCGAGCGCAATCTACGCCAAGGACATCACCGACTATGACGTGAATCAGCAGGTGTTCCTGTTCAACACGTCGAACATCGCCGCCAGCAACGTGGTGAAGGGCGTCGCGACCAAGGCGACAGCCACCAACTTCACCATGGAAAACAACCGCCAGCACGAGGATCGTAACCTCGTCAGCCAGGATTACACGCTGTCCGGCAAGTGGACGGGCGAAGATGGCTGGTCGGCACGCACGGTGTTCAACTACACCAAGGGCAGCACCTATCAGCGCGAAGCTGCCGCCATCCTGGGTGTGACGATCCCCACCGCGACCATCGACTTCTCCAACCCCGACTCGGTGAAGTACAGCGTCGGCACCGACCTTTCCAACCCGGCACTCTACGCCCCGGCGACGCTGACCCGGAACGAATACCCCAACGGCGCCACCCGCCGGATGGAATCGAGCGAAACCTCGGGTCAGGCCGATCTGTACAAGGAAGTGGCGCTCGGGCCGATCAACAAGCTGAGCGTCGGCGCGAAATATCGCCACGAGACCTTCAACCGCGACGTCAGCCGCCACGATATGATCGCGCTGCTGGCCAACCAGCCGGTCCCTTCCAGCCCGATCTTCCCGGCGATGGCGACCAACAACTATCCGGTCAGCGGCTTCCTCAACGGCGATTCCGGCATCGCCGGCGCCTGGATCGGTCCGGACCTCGGCGCCTATGACAAGGCGCTGGCCGCCGCCGGCATCATCGTGCCGGACATTGCGGCGCCCGAGGCGAGCTATCATGTCGATCGCTACATGCCCTCGGTCTATGCGATGGCAAGCATCGATACGCAGCTCGGCGGGATGACGCTGCGCGGGAATCTCGGCGTGCGCTACGAGCACACCAAGCAGAAGGTGAAGGGCAACATCACCGCGCCGCGCGCCGACGGCTATGACGAAGTCCAGCAGAAGATCGGCGACTATGCCGTCAGCCAGAGCTACGACAACGTGCTGCCCAGCCTGAACCTCGTGCTGGAGCCGACCAGCAAGGTGCAGGTGCGCTTCGCCGCGGCAAAGGTGCTGGTGCGCCCGATCATGGACAGCAACACGTCCATGGCGCAGACCACCAGCAGCTCGCCCAACACCTTCCCGGCGGGCACCAACACGATCACGGTGGATCTGGGCCAGGCCGGTCTCAAGCCGCTGACGGCGAACCAGCTGGACCTGGGCGTAGAATGGTACTTCACCCGTTCGAGCGCGATCGCGCTCAACGGCTTCTACAAGTGGATCAAGAACGGTACCTTCTCGCGCCTGATCTGCCCGACCTCCTTCAACGGCACGTCGCTCAGCACCGCGGGCAATGACTGCGTGGATGCGAAGGGGAACATCTACGACATCACCCAGACGCTCAACGACCCCAGCACCATCAAGGTGAAGGGCTTCGAGGTCAGCTGGAACCAGTCGTTCGATCGCATCCTGCCGGTGGACGGCTTCGGCATCCTCGCCAATTTCACGCGGGTCTATCCGCAGAAGGTGGCGATCGGTACCGGCTTCACCATCCGCAACCTGTCGAAGGTGACGTGGAACGTCTCGCCCTATTGGGAGAACGAGCATTTCAACATCCGCCTCTCGGTGAACCACCGCAGCAGCTACGAGCAGAACAGCGCGGACAGCTTCTTCGCGCGGGAAGGCCATATCGTGCGCGGCCGTACCCAGTTCGACCTCAGCGGCGGCTATTCGCCGAACAGCTGGCTCAGCTTCGCGGCCGGGGTGATCAACCTCAACAACAGCCGCGAACAGGCCTATTTCCGCGATCCCGCCGTGTGGCAGGAGAGCAGCTTCTACGGCCGCAGCTTCTACCTCTCGGCCACGCTGAAGATGTAAGACCCATCGGGGGCGGCACCCAGCCGCCCCCGCGCTTTTCTGCGTTACTGGAGTGCCCGACTTGGCCGAACTCGCCGCCCGCCGTCTCCGTCTCCTCGGCCCGGTAGCGGCCGGCCTCGCCCTCGCCAGCCCGGCCGCTGCGCAGCCTGCCCGACCGGCGGCAGCGCCTGCCGTCCAAGCCGAAACCACCGCCGCCCGCGCCGTGCTGGCCCGCCTCGGTGTCGACACGCGCAGGGTCGATCTGCACCTCATCCCCGGCGCCACCCCGCTATTCCGCGCCCGCACCGCCGCTGGCCGGCTGCGAGTCGAGGGTTCCTCGCCCGTCGCGCTGGTACGCGGCGCCGCCCGCACGCTGGGGCAGCAGGGCAGCCTGTCCGTTTCCTGGGAGGGCATCCGCAACCGCCCGCTCACGCTGCGCGACGGCTATGACAGCGGCGTGGTCGCATCGCCCTTCTCGCTGCGGACCTATCTGAACACCTGCACCTATGGCTACACCACGCCCTGGTGGACCTGGGGACGCTGGGAGCGCGAGATCGACTGGATGGCGGCGCATGGCGTCGACACGCCGCTGGCGATGGAGGGGCAGGAGTTCGTCTGGCGCGCGCTGTGGCGCGAGCAGGGCATGAACGACGGCGAGATCGGCGAGGGCCTCTCCGCCGCGCCCTTCCTCCCCTGGCAGCGGATGGGCAACATTGCCGGCTACCGCGCGCCTCTTTCGGCCAACTGGATCGAGAAGAAGCGCGTGCTCCAGCGCCAGATCCTGGCACGGATGCGGTCGCTCGGCATGAAGCCGATTCTGCCCGCCTTTTCCGGCTATGTGCCCGAGGCCTTCGCCAAGGCGCACCCGCAAGCGAAGATCTACCAGATGCGCCAATGGGAGGGCTTTCCCGGCACCTATTGGCTCGATCCGTCCGACCCGCTCTTCGCCAAGCTCGCCGCCCGCTTCCTTCAGCTCTACACGGCAACCTACGGCCCCGGCGAATACTATCTCGCCGATGCCTTCAACGAGATGGTCCCGCCGATCGCGGAGGACGGCAGCGACGCCCGCGCCGCGACCTATGGCGACGCCATCGCCAACACCGCCGCGACGCGCGCCGCGGCACTGCCCAGGGAGGTCCGCGACGCCCGCCTCGCAGCCTATGGGGAACGCCTCTACCGCTCGATCACCGCCGCCGCACCCAATGCGACCTGGGTGATGCAGGGCTGGCTGTTCGGCGCCGACAAGGCGTTCTGGACGCCCGACGCGATCGCCGCCTTCCTCTCCAAGGTACCCGACGAGCGGATGCTGGTGCTCGACATCGGCAATGACCGCTATCCCGGCATCTGGAATGCGACCAAGGCCTTTTACGGCAAGGGCTGGGCGTACGGCTATGTCCACAATTACGGCGGCAGCAACCCGGTCTATGGCGACCTGAATTTCTACCGCAGCGACATGACGGCCGCACTCGCGAACCCCGGCCATGGCCGGATGCGCGGCTTCGGGCTGTTTCCGGAGGGGCTGCACAGCAACAGCATCGCTTACGCCTATGCCTATGACCTCGCCTGGGGGGAGATCGACGCAAAGGGACAGGCCCGCCCGCTCGATGCGTGGCTGACCGATTATACCAAGGCCCGCTATGGCGCCACGTCGCCTGCGCTGGTCACCGCCTGGAACGAGGCGATCGCAGGGGCCTACAGCACGCGCTACTGGACCCCGCGCTGGTGGCACGAACAGGCCGGCGCCTATCTGCTGTTCAAATTCCCCAGCCTCGATGGCGCCGAATACCCCGCCGCCCCCGGCGACCCTGTGGCACTCCGAGCGGGGATCGAAGCGCTGCTCGCCCAGGCGCCGCAGCATGCGGGCGAGCCGCTCTACACCTATGACGTGGTCGATCTGGTCCGCCATTATGCCAGCGTGAAGCTGGACGGGCAGCTCAAGGCCGCCGTCGCCGCCTACAAGGCCGGCGACCTCGCCACCGGCGACCGCGCTACCGCGACTGCCGAAAAGCTGGCCAAGGACATCGACGCCATCGCCGGCAACCAGCAGGAAACGCTGGGCACATGGCTTGCCGACGCCGCAGCCTATGGCGATACGCCCGCCGAGAAGGCAGCGTTCGTCGAACAGGCCAAGGCGGTGGTGACGGTGTGGGGCGGCACGGGCCATCTTTCCGACTATGCGTCGCGCGCCTGGCAGGGCCTCTATGGCGGCTATTACTGGCCGCGCTGGCAGCGATTCCTCGCAGCCCAGCGCGCCGCCGCTGCCGCCCACACGCCGTTCGACGCCAAGGCCACCGCCAGCGCGATCCGCGACTGGCAGGCCACCTGGCTGACGGACGGCCGCATGTGGGCGCGTAAGCGCCCTGCGTCACCGCTTGTCCTTGCCCGCAGCTTGTTGGCAGAAAGCGACGCACGATGACCGAAACCCAGGCCAACACCGTCGCCGCGCTGGCGGGCAAGCCCCGCTTCCTCGCGCTGGACGTATTTCGCGGCGCCACGATCTTCCTGATGATCCTGGTCAACACCTCGGGCCCGGGTGCCCCGCCCTATCCGCAGCTGGTCCATGCCAAATGGTTCGGCTTCACGCTGGCCGACCTGGTGTTCCCCACCTTCCTGTTCGCGATGGGCAATGCGATGAGCTTCGCCTTCCGCAAACGGGTGGCGACGGCCCCCTTCCTCGCCCGGCTGTTCAAGCGTGGCGCGATCATCTTCGTGCTCGGCTATCTGATGTACTGGTTCCCCTTCGTCGAGCAGGGCGCGAACGGCTGGGAACTCAAGCCCTTCGCGCTCACGCGCGTGCCGGGCGTGCTCCAGCGGCTCGCGCTCTGCTACGTGGTGGCAGGACTGCTGATCCGCTGGCTGAATCCGCGCCAGCTGCTGCTCGCCGGCATCGCGATGCTGCTCGGCTATTGGACGATCCTGCTCGCTTTCAGCCCGCCGGGCATGGCGTTCGACAAATATGCCAATATCGGGACGCAACTCGACCTGTGGCTGCTCGGGCCGGGGCACCTCTACAAGAAGGACGCCGGCTTCGATCCCGAGGGTTTGCTGGGCACCCTGCCCGCCACGGTCAACGTGATCGCCGGCTATCTCGCCGGGCTTGCCATCGTGCAGGGCGGTGACCTGCGTCGCACGGTCGCGCGGATGGCGCTGGTCGGGGTGGCGCTGGTGGTGGCCGGGCTGGCCTGGTCGCCCTGGTTCCCGATCGCCAAGAAGCTGTGGACCGGCTCCTACGTCCTGCTGACCGTCGGGCTTGACCTGCTGCTGCTCGGCGGCGCGATCTGGCTGATCGAGGTTGCCGGGTTCAGGCGCGGCGCCCGCTTTTTCACCATCCTCGGGCGCAACCCGCTGGCGATCTACCTCTTCTCCGAACTGTTCGTCACCCTGCTGGGTATCATCCCCGCAGGCGACCAGGGCGGAGTCTACGAGGCGGCGGGCGTGGGCGTGTTCCAGACGCTGGCGCCGGGGCCGCTGGGCTCGTTGCTCTGCGCCTTTGCCTATACCATGCTGTGCTGGGCAGTCGGCTGGTGGATGGATCGCAAGGGATGGATTTTGAAGGCCTGAGCTACGCCTTATAAGCCACTTTATTTCAAATAGTTGATCCGCATCAAACGCGGAACGCCGGGGGCATCTGGACCGTTTTGGAGGTTCAGGCGCCGGGTCTCGGCGTCCCTTCTAGAGGTCAACTATGACAGCGTTGGTGCAGCCGGCGGATTTTGTGCGTCCGGCTTCGGCGAACGGAATGCGGGTGCTCGAACGCAGCATCTATCGCGGCCCGCATCTGTACAGCACGCGCGCGATGATCCGCGTCCAGGTCGATCTCCGCGATCTGGAGCAATGGCCGAGCGACCGCCTGCCGGGCTTCACGGACGCGTTGCTCGCCCTTCTCCCCGGTCTCGGCGTCCATGGCTGCAGCTATCAGCGACCGGGCGGCTTCGTGGAGCGACTGCGCGAAGGCACCTGGATGGGCCATGTCATCGAACATGTCGCGCTGGAGCTGCAGACGCTCGCCGGATCGCGCGTCACTCGCGGCAAGACCCGGTCGGTACGAGGCCGGTCGGGCGTCTACAACATCCTTTACACCTATCGTGACGAGACGCTGGCGCTTGCCGCCGGGCTGGCGGCCATCCGCCTGGTCGCCGATCTGCTGCCGGAACCGTTGCGCCGCGTCCAGGGCTTGCAGCTGCTCGGCACGCCGATGCTCGACGCAGCGCGGGACGTGCGCGCGATCATCGCATCGCTGCAGGCCATCCTGAAGGCGACCGCGCTGGGCCCCACCACCCGCGCGCTGGTCGAGGCGGCGGAGCGCCGGGGTATCCCGGTCACGCGGTTGAACGAGCAAAGCATGATTCAGCTCGGCCATGGCAGCCGCCAGAAGCGGATCCGCGCCAGCATCACCGGCGACACCGCGCAGATCGCGGTCGACATCGCGGGCAACAAGGCGATGACCAAGCAACTCCTTGCCGAGGCCGGGCTGCCGGTGCCGCGTGGCGTCGTCGTGCGCCGGATGGAGGAAGCGCTGGCGGAGGCCAGAAGGCTGCGCTGGCCGGTGGTGGTGAAGCCGCTCGACGGCAATCACGGTCGCGGCGTCACCACCGGCATCGCCGACGAAGGCGCGCTGCGCACCGCTTTCGATCTCGCGCTGCAGCATGGGCGCCGCGTGATTGTCGAGCAGCAGGTGCCGGGCAACGACCATCGCATCCTCGTCGTGAACGGCAAGGTCGTCGCGGTCGCGGAGCGCGTACCGGCACAGGTGATCGGCGACGGCTTCCATTCGATCGCGCAGCTGATCGACGATCTGAACCAGGATCCACGCCGGGGCGTCGGCCACGAGAAGGTGCTGACCCGCATCGTAATCGACGATGCGATGCTGGCGCTGCTGGAAAAGACCGACCGGTCGCCGACCACCATCCCCATGGCGGGCGAGACGATCGTGCTGCGCGATACGGCGAACCTGTCGACCGGTGGGACGGCGGTGGATCGCACCGACGTGCTCCATCCCTATAACCGCGCCGTCGCCGAGCAGGCGGCAGCCGTGGTCGGGCTCGATGTGTGCGGTATCGACTTCCTCTCGCCCGACATCGGCCGCCCGGTACGCGACACCGGCGGCGGGATCGTCGAGGTGAATGCCGCGCCCGGCTTCCGCATGCATCTGGAGCCGTCGAGCGGGACGCCACGTGACGTCGCGACCCCGGTGATCGACATGCTGTTCCCCCGCGGCAGCCGCAGCCGCGTGCCCATCTTCGCGATCACCGGCACCAACGGCAAGTCGACCACCGCGCGCATGGTTTCCCGCATCCTCTGCCAGGCGGGCAAGAATGTCGGCATGACCTCGACCAGCGGCATCTATTTCAACGGCCATCTGATGATGGAGGCCGATGCCAGCGGCCCCAAGAGCGCCCGGACGGTGCTGCGCAACCCAAAGGTGGACGTGGCGGTGCTGGAAACGGCGCGCGGCGGCATCCTGCGGGAGGGCCTTGGCTTCGACGGCGCCGACGTCGGCGCGGTGCTCAACGTCACCGCCGACCATCTCGGGCTGAAGGGCATCGATACCATCGAGGATCTGGCCAAGGTGAAGGGCGTGGTCGTCGAGAGCGTCGCGCGGCGCGGGCATTCGGTGCTCAACGCCGACGATCCGATGTGTCACCGCATCGCCCGCCATGCGCGGGGCACGGTCGGGTGGTTCTCGCTGGGCGGCGGTTCGGACCTGTCCGGCCATCTCCGTCGCCATATCGCCGAAGGCGGCATGGCGGTGGTACGCGAGCCCGGCAGCTATGGCGGCTGCATCGTGGTCCACCAGGCCGGCGAGCGGATCGAACTGATGCCCGCCGCCGACATTCCGGCGACGCTGGGCGGAATCGCGGAATTCAACATCGCCAATGCGCTGGCCGCCATCGCCATGTGCGTCGCGCAGCGCGTGCCGCTGGACGCGATCCGCGAAGGATTGCGCGCGTTCAGCGCCTCGTTCGAGGACTCGCCCGGCCGGCTCAACATCCATGACGCGCATGGCCGTCGCCACATCCTCGATTACGCGCACAACCCTGCCGGGCTGCGCGCGCTGGGTCAGGTGATCGAGCGGATGCGGGGCCGGTACAACCGGGTGATCGGCATGGTCAGCATCCCCGGCGATCGACGAGACTGCGACATCGTCGAGATGGGCCAGCTCGCCGGGCAGCTCTTCGACGAGATCGTGTTTCGCGAAGCACCGGACGGTCGCGGCCGTCCGCGCGGCGAGACGAACGGGCTGATGTCGGAAGGCGCGATGCAGGCGGGCATGCGGCCCGAACAGGTCCACCGCATCGTCGACGAGATGGATGCCGTGGACATGGTGTTCCAGCTCGGGCGCCCCGGCGACCTGCTGGTCATCATGCCCAGCGCGATCCAGGCAGTGTGGGACCGTATCCTCGCCTTCCAGCCCGAAGCTGCCGTTCGGGAGAAGCTCCATGCCTGACGCCGCACGCTGGTCGATCATCGTCCATGGCGGCGCCAAGACGATCGACCCGGCGCTCCATGATCGCAACCGCGCAGGTACCGCTGCTGCCGCCGAAGCCGGCGCGGCGGTGCTCCGGGCAGGCGGCAGCGCGGTACGCGCAGCGGAAGCGGCGGTGCGGGTGCTGGAAGACGATCCGGTGTTCAACGCCGGCTTCGGATCGGTGCTGACCAGCGACGGCACCGTCGAGATGGACGCGGCACTGATGGAGGGCACCGACCTGAACCTCGGCGGCGTCGCGGGGGTGCGGCGCGTTCGCAACCCGGTGAGCGTCGCCCGGGCGATGCTTCCTGCCCGCCCGGTACTGCTCGCAGGCGAAGGCGCCGAGCGGTTCGCGACCGAACAGGGCATCGAACTGGTGGAGCCGGACACCATGCTGTCCCGCGAAGCGCTCGCTTCGGAAAACAGCAAGGCGCACGACACTGTAGGCTGCGTCGCAATGGACGCCACGGGCGCAATTGCCGCCGCCACCTCCACCGGCGGCCTGCCGGGCAAACATCCCGGACGAATCGGCGATTCTCCCGTGCCGGGCGCGGGCCTCTATGCCGACGATACGCTGGGCGGCTGCGCCTTTTCCGGCGATGGCGAGGCGATCCTGCGCACCATGCTTGCTGCCCAGGTGATGCATGCGCTGGAACAAGGCGGCAGCGCCGGCGAAGCGGCGGCCCATGCCATCGCCCGGCTCGGCCGCGTCGGCGGCGAGGCGGGGGCGATCGTGATCGAACGCTCGGGAGCGTTCGGCATTGCCCATAACAGCGATCATTTCGCCCTGGCCTTGCACAGCAGCGACCTCGATGCCCCGCACGCGGCGGTCCACCGCGACGAAGTGAAGGAATTGCTGCATGGCTGAACACACCGGACCGCTGATCATCATTGGCGGCCATGAGGATAAAGAGGGCGACAAGACCATCCTCAAGGAAGTCGCCCAGCGGGTGAAGGGCGGCAAGCTCGTCATCGCTACCGTCGCCAGCCATCAGCCGGACGGCTATTTCGACGCCTATCAGAAGGCGTTCGGCGCGCTGGGAATCGACGATCTGGTGGAGCTGTATGTCCACGAACGCGGCGAAACGCTGGCGCAGGAAACCCACGCGCTGATCGAGGGCGCCGCTGGCATCTTCTTCACCGGTGGCGACCAGCTGCGCATCTCCAGCCAGATCGGCGACACGCCCGTCGAGCGGATGGTGCGGGATATCCACCAGCGCGGCGGCGTGGTGGCCGGCACCTCGGCCGGCGCGTCGGTGATGAGCGAGACGATGCTGGTAAAGGGCTCCAGTTCGGAATCGCATCGCATCGGCGACCTGCACATGGCACCGGGCCTGGGGCTGGTACGCGACGTGATCATCGACCAGCATTTCGCCGAGCGCGGGCGGATCGGCCGCCTGCTCGGCGCGGTGGCGCAAAATCCGCGCGTTCTCGGCATCGGCATCGACGAGGACACCGCCATCGTGCTGGAGGGATGCTGCTTCCGCGTCGTTGGCGCGGGTGCGGTCTATATCGTCGACGGATCGGGCGTTACCCGCTCCAACATTGCCGAGGCGAGCCCCGAGCGCACCTTGTCGATGCATGACGTCCGCCTGCACGTGCTCAGCCATGGCGACCTGTTCGACCTCGACGAACGCCGCCCGCGCACCCGCGCCGCATAACGTTCCGGCCTTGCCACAACCGCCTACCCTTGGCACTAATCGTATACATTAGACCATCGGGGGTAGTCAGGGATGCAGCGTCGTACCATTCTGGCAGGTGCGGTAGGGGGCGGCGTGGCGGCGTCGCTGCCAGCCCTGGGAGCGACAGTGGCGGTGCCGCCGTCGCCGCGCGAGCGCCTGCCGCTGGACGGCGAATGGCGCTTCCATCTCGGCCACGCTGCCGATACGGCGAAAGACTTCAACTTCGGCCTCAACCAGCAGACCTACGCCAAGGCGGGTGCGGGCACCGCCGATGCGGCGATGGCCGCGTTCGACGACAAGGCGTGGACGCCGGTGCAACTCCCGCACGACTGGGCGGTAGAACTGCCCTACGCCGTCCCGCCAGGGGTGAAGCCGGAAGAGGCGAAGGACGATGTCGCCGCGCACGGTTTCAAGGCGATCGGTCGGGACTTTCCGGCGAACAGCGTCGGCTGGTATCGCCGTTTGCTCCCGATCGCCGCCGGCGATGCGGGGAAGCGGATCTGGCTGGAGTTCGACGGCGTATTTCGCGACGCGACCGTGTTCGTGAACGGCTATGTCATCGCGCATAATGAGAGCGGCTATGTGCCCTTCCATGCCGACGTCAGCGATTTCCTGAACTTCGACGGCAAGCCGAACCAGCTGACGGTGCGGGCCGATGCCAGCCTCGGCGAGGGCTGGTTCTACGAAGGCGCCGGCATCTATCGCCCGGTGTGGCTGGTAAAGGCGGCGCCGGTCCATGTTCCGCAATGGGGCAGCTTTGTCCGGAGCGCGATCACCCCCGAAGGCGCGGAGGTGACGGCGACCATCGAGGTCCGCAACTGTACCGAAGCACCCGTGTCGGTGCTCCTGCGCCAGCACCTTGTGGATGCCGATGGCCATATCGTCGCCCGCTTCCCGGACGCCCCCCTCGCCCCCGCGCCGGACGAGGTGCTGACGCACGAGGCACGGATCGCCCTGCCCCGTCCGCGGCTCTGGTCGGTGGAAACGCCGGTGCTGTATCGGCTCGTGAGCACGCTGCACGCCGACAATGCCGTCCTCGATCGCTACGAGACCAGCTTCGGCATCCGCTCGATCCGCTTCGATGCGGAGCAGGGCTTCTTCCTCAACGACAAACCGGTGAAGCTGCTTGGCGTGTGCAACCACCAGGACCATGCCGGTGTCGGCACCGCGATTCCGCCCGCGCTCGACGCCTGGCGGATCGCGCGGACCAAGGAGATGGGTGCCAATGCGTGGCGCAGCGCCCACAATCCGCCGTCCGAGGCTTTTCTCGACGCCTGCGACCGGATGGGGCTGCTGGTGATCGACGAGGCGAGACGCAACAGCACCGATCCCGAATCCACGAGCCAGCTCGACCGCATCCTGCGCCGCGATCGCAACCATCCGTGCATCATTCTGTGGTCGGTCGGCAACGAGGAACCGCAGGCGATGGACGCGCGCGGCGGTCGGGTGAGCCACGCAATGGTCGCGCATGTCCGCCGGCTCGATCCCACCCGCCCCACCACCCAGGCGTTCGACCGCGGGCACTATGAGTCCGCCGCGCGGCAGGTGGACGTGATCGGCTTCAACTACCACACCGACCGGACCGTCGCCTTCCACGAACGCTTTCCCAGCCAGCCGATCATCGGAACCGAGACGGCCAGCACGGTCTCGACCCGTGGCGAATATTTCAACGACAAGGCGCGCCAGATCGTCCGCGCCTATGACACCGAATATCCCGCCTGGGCCTCCACCGCCGAGCAGTGGTGGAAAGTCGCCGATGCGCACCGCTATGTCGCCGGGGGCTTCATCTGGACCGGCTTCGACTATCGCGGCGAACCGACGCCGCACGCGCTGTGGCCCGCCGTTTCCAGCTATTTCGGCGTGATGGATCTGTGCGGCTTTCCAAAGGACAATTACTGGTACTACCGCGCCTGGTGGCGGCCCGAGCCGATCGTCCATCTGCTGCCGCACTGGAACTGGGCAGGCCGGGAGGGCCAGGCGATAGAGGTCTGGGCCTATAGCAATGCCGAAGCGGTCGAACTGCTGCTCAACGGCCGCAGCCTGGGGCGGCGCCCGGTGGTGCGTGCCGGCCATGTCGAATGGCGGGTGCCCTATGCACCGGGCAGGCTGGAGGCTCGCGCGCTGCGCGGCGACCAGGTCGTGGCGCGCTGCGTGCGCGAGACCAGCGGGCCCGCAGCGGCCATCCGGCTGGCGCCGGACCGCCGCCTGATCGCTGCGGACGGCCATGACCTGGCGATCCTCACCGCGGAGATCGTCGATGCGAAAGGGCGTCCCGTGCCCACCGCCGCTACACCGCTACGCTTCACGATCGACGGGCCGGCGGCGTTGATCGGGGTCGGCAACGGCGATCCAACCAGCCATGAAAGCGATAAGGCCCCGGCACGCAGCGCCTTCAACGGCCTGGCACAGGCCATCATCCGTCACCGGGGCGCGGCCGGGGTCATCAAATTCTCTGCCGAAGGTGCTGGCGTGAAGGGCGCCAGCGTCGCCATTCTGGCGCGTTGATCGACGAAACGGGGCGGACCTGCGGGCCGCCGACGGCTGCGTCAGCCCTGCTCCGGCGCAAGCACAGCGGCCAGCGCATCGGCGGCCTGGGCACGGCGCTCGACAATGCCAGCCGTCATCCGCAGCACCAGTTCGCGCGCGCCCTGCCAGTGCTTGCCGCTGCGGCGGGCGTGCGGCAGCTGGGGCATGCCGCCCACCGCACTCCCCCAGCTGGCGGCGAGCGCCTGCACCCGCTCCGCCACCGCATCGTCGGGGCTGTCCCCGCTCAGCAGCAGCGAGGGAAAGGGAAGCCGTATCCTGGGCGAGGCGAAATGCGCGGCATCGCCCTCGCCCGCAATCGGATCGATCAACAGCGCACCGGCCACCCGTGTAATATAATCGCGCGGCGACAGCCGCGCCCACCAGGTTGCCGCAAAGCAGCTCGCGCCATTCGCCACCAACAGCACCGGCCGCTCGGCATGCAGGATCGCCGAGTCGAGCTTGGCAGCCCAGATGCTGCGCTGGCGAGGCGTTTCCTGCGAATAATCGAGATGCGCATCGCTCTGCAGCGGTGCGCCGAACAGTGCCGACAGGGCACGCGCCGGACCAGTGCCGGTACTGATCACCGAAAACCGGTCCAAGGGGGTCGTCGCAAGCGTCATGGCGATTCTTCCCGAGTGCAATAGTCCACAGGCTATAGGGACGCTGCCCGACGCGCAATGCGATTATTCAGCAGGGACCGCAGCCCGGCCACGTTCCGGCGCGTGCCCGCATGGGCTTGCCGCCGCGCCCGCCGCACGGCACGGGGGACATACGGGAGGCGAAAAGCGACGCATGCTGCGCAAGCGACTTTGGACGATGCTGCTCGCGCCGGCGCTGCTGGCCGCGGCGCCGTCTCCTGCCCAGGCGCCCGTCCAGCCGAGCATCGCCCAATATGACCTTCGCGCCTGGAAGCTGGTCGACGGTGCCCCGCCCGACATTTGGGCGTTGGCGCAATCGCGCGACGGCTTCCTGTGGCTGGGCACCGGCGCCGGACTCTACCGGTTCGACGGGATCACGTTTGAGCCCATCCGGCCGAGGATCGGCCACTTCCCCTCCCGCAATATCACCGCCCTCCTCGCGGATCCGGACGGCAGCCTCTGGATCGGTCACTTTGCCGGACAGGTCTCGCACCTCCGGGACGGCAGGATCGAAAGCTTCGGCAGCCCCAATGCCGTGGTCGAGCAGCTGGCGCGCGGGCGGGACGGGGCCATCTGGGCCGCGATGACCGGGCTGCAGGGAGGGCTGTTCCGCGTCGCCGGCGATCACCTCGTGCGGATCGGCAGCGATCGCGGCATGCCCGACGGGCCCGCCTACAGCGTCATCGCCGCGCGGGATGGGGCGATCTGGGTGGCGACCGGGTCGGGCGTGCGGGTGTTGCGACCGGGCAGCGGCCGGTTCGTACCTGTCTTCAAGGATCTGCACCGCACGCGCCTGGCCGAGGCGCCGGACGGGGGCATCTGGGCCTCGGCCGATCCGGCCGACGCCGCGCGCGCACGGGCAGCGGGGCTGGGCGTTCCGCCACTGCCGCCAGGATTGCGCCCTCCAGCGGCCGATCGCATGCGGTTCACGCGCGACGGCACGTTGTGGCGGTCGTTGTTCGCGGGCGGCGTGTTGCAGACGCGCGGACTGACCGGGACCGGAAGCCCGCAATTCGCCCGCCTCACCACCAAGCAGGGGCTCCCCTCCCTCGTCGCGGTGCCGATGCTGGAGGACCGCGAGGCCAATCTGTGGATCGGCACCAATCTCGGCCTGCTCCGCATGCGTCCGGTCAGCGCCGCCACCGCAGTGCACGTCGACGACAAAATCCTGGGCGGTTTCGAACTTGCAGTGACGCGCGACGGGACCGTGTTCGCCGCCAATGTCCATAATCTGTATCGCGCCCGCCCCGGGGAGCCGATGCAATGGATGCGGCGGTTCGACGAACCGATCGCGATGATCGAGGCGGACGGTGCCGATCTCGTCCTTGCATTGCCGGGCAGACTGATGCGGCTGCGCGACGATCGCCTGTCCCCGCTCCCCGCCCCCGCCCCGCCAGGGCCCGTCGCCACCTGGGCGCGGGCGGGTGGCGAAGGCTGGATCTCGGTCGAGGATCTCGGCGTCTTCCGTCTCTCCGGCGGCCGCTGGCTGCCGCTGGAGCCGACCGACCAGCCCGCGCCGAGAATGTATACCGCATCCGGGAAGGACGGCGGCACCTGGTTCTACGGACGCGACCGCCTGTATCGGCGCGCAGGCGGCAGGCTGGCGCCCATCCCCGGGGACCGGATCGGCGCGATCGCGCTCGTTTCACAAGGTCCGGCCGGAACGCTGGTGGCCGGCGAGCTCGGGCTGGGACGGATCCAGGCCGGACGGCTCCATGCCCTGCGCGACAGCCGCGTGCCCGAACTCAGCGGCATCACGGGCATCGCGCAGGCGCCCGACGGCACCGTCTGGATCAACGGCGTGCAGGGCCTCGTGCGCACCACCGCCACGGCGCTCGACGCCGCATTTGCCGATCCCGCGGCGCCGCTTCCGCACCGGCTGTTCACCGCGGCGGACGGGCTGCCGGGCGTCGCCCAACAGGGCGCACAGAAGAGCACCGCAGTTCGGGGCGGCGACGGACGGATCTGGGTGGCGGACAATGTCGGAATCGGATGGATCGATCCCCGGCGCATCGTGCAGAATCCGCTGCCGCCGCCCGTGACGATCCTCGGCCTTTCCGCCAACGGCAAGGACTATACCACGTCCCGCGCCGTGGCGCTGCCGGCGGGCACCACCAATCTGCGGATCGCCTATACCGCGCTCAGCCTCGCCGAATCCGAGCGGGTGCGCTTCCGCTACCGGCTGATCGGCGTCGACCGCAACTGGATCGACGCAGGCGGCGCGCGCGAGGCCTATTACGCCAATCTCGGCCCCGGCAGCTGGCGCTTCCAGGTGATCGCCGCCAACAATGACGGCGTGTGGAATCGGCAAGGCGCCACCGTCGCCATCACCATTGCCCCGAGCTTTTATCAGACCTGGTGGTTCCGGCTGCTGGCGATCGGCGTGGCGGCTTCGGCACTCTGGCTGTTCTATGCCTGGCGCTTGCGCGAGCAGATCGCACGCAGCCGCGCCCGCGCCGAAGCCCAGCTCGCCGAGCGCGAGCGGATCGCGCGCGAGCTGCACGACACGCTGCTGCAGAGCATGCAGGGGCTGATGCTTCGCTTTCAGGCCGCCGCCTATGCGACCGAGCCGGGATCGCGCGCGAATGCGATGCTGGAATCCGCGCTCGACCGCGCAGACGATGTGATGATCGAGGCGCGCGACCGGGTGCTGGCGCTGCGCCGCATTGCCGGACCGGGCGACCCGCAACCGCTGATCGAGGAACTGGCCCGCTGCCTCGTCGAGGAAGGGCTGGCCGTCAGCGTGAGCCGCGAAGGCCCGATGCTGCGCTTCCAGCCGGCCGAGCTCGAGCATATCCTGGCTGTGGTACAGGAGGCGCTGGCAAATGTCCGCCGCCATGCCGGCACTGCCCTGGCGCAGGTCCGCGTGCGCAGCACCATGGCCGGGCTGACCGTGGAGATCGTCGATCAGGGCCGCGGCATTCCGCCGGAGATCGCCGCGGCGGGCGCCAGGGCCGGGCACTTCGGGCTCAGCGGAATGCGCGAACGGGCGGCGGCCCTTGGCGGTACGATCGACGTGCGCCCCGGCGATCCGATCGGCACGATCGTTCGATTTACCGTTCCGAGCTGATCGCTGACTTGCGTCCAAATTGTTTCTGAACCAGAAGAACGTTCGCAAGCCGCGACCGAGCATGGAGCGCATACGCACGGTTCGGAAGACGGCTAGAGGCAGGGGCAATGAAAATCTACCACCGCACGCTGGAACAACTGCCGATCCAGACCCAGCCGCGCGTGGCTGCTTATGCGATCACGCTCTGCTTCTGTGCGATTGCGTGGTGGCTCCGGCTTGTGCTGGATCCTTATTTCCCCTCCGGCTTCCCATATCTTACGTTCTTCCCGGCGGTAATCCTCGCTTCCTTCCTGTTCGGCCGGGGCCCTGGCATTCTATCGGCCCTGATCTGTGGCCTGCTTGCCTGGTATTTTTTCATTCCGCCGATCAAGAGCTTTGCATTGGGGCATGGAACGGGGGTCGCGCTGGCCTTTTACGTGGGCGTGGTCGCGGTGGACATCCTGCTCGTCCATTGGATGCAGGTGGCCAATGCCCGGCTGGTCGCGGAACGGGAACGTTCCACGCAACTGGCCGCGCGCACCGAAATCCTGTTCGAGGAGCTCCAGCACCGCGTATCGAACAACCTGCAAATGGTCGGCGCGATGCTGGCCTTGCAGCGCCGCGCCGTGGCGGACGGCGAAGCCAAGCGGGCGATCGGGGATGCCGCCAACAAGCTGCAACTGATCGGTCGGATCCAGCGACGACTATATGGCAGCCGCGGCGAGCCGCTCGCGCTGGACGCCTTTCTCTCCGCGCTGGTCGCCGATCTTGCGGAAAGCGGTGGCAAACCCGGCATCCGGCATGGGGTGGAAGCGAACAGCGCGTTGCTGCTGCCGCCGGACCGCGCGATTCCGGTCGCGCTCATCGTGGCGGAAGCCATTGCCAACGCCGTGGAGCACGGGTTCGCCGATCGCGAAACGGGCAACATCCTGGTTTCGGTGGGGTGCGAGGGCGACCGGCTTTCGCTGACGGTCCGCGACGATGGTGTGGGGGTGCCCGACACGTTCGACGTGCACGCAGCGGACAGTCTGGGCCTGCGGATCGCGCGCAATCTGGCGCGGGGCATGGATGCGACGCTCCGCATCCTCCCCGGGCGGCCCGGCACGCTGGTGGAACTGCGCGGCATTCCGCTGGACCGCATCGCCCGACCCGATTGACCCCTATCAAGGCCGCTGGCCCCTGCGTCGCCCATGCAGTAGACTGATCGCGTGGAGGGCGGCGACAATGGAACAACGTTCTGGCACCCCGATGGCGACGCGACTGGGTTTCAAGCCGGGCATGCGCGTCTGGTTTCACGACATGCCCGCATCGGTGCGCGCGGCGATCGCGCCCGAGCGCGCGGCGCTGGAAGAGATGGGTTGCGCGACCGAAGGCGTTCAGGGCGTCCATCTCTTTGCATCGCGCTGCGACCATCTCCAGCGTGAACTGGGGGCGTTGCGCGACCTGGTGGCGGCCAACGGGTTCTGCTGGGTATCCTGGCCGGAGCCGGACGCCGCCTGCGAACTATATGGCGATCGGGTCGCCGATCTGGCCGCGGCGCAGGGCTGGGAGGAACGCGACCGCTGTGCGTTCGAAGGCTGGTCGGGCGTGAAGCTGATTCCCGGGTTACGACCGAAATCATAAAAAGCACGACATCGGTCAAAACTCCGTATTAATCGGAATGGACAGATACAGCGCATTCGGCAACGTTGGCCGCCATTCTCCTCTATGAAAACAGATATGCGGCCCTGGAACCCCGACCTAGATCTGCCGGACGATGCGCGGATCGCTCACGCCGCAGCCTTTTGCGAGCATATCGCGACGCGCCACAGTTGTCGGAGCTTTTCCGCCAAGCCGGTGCCGCGGGCGATCATCGAGACTGCGATCGCTGCCGCCGGCACCGCACCCAGCGGCGCCAACCGCCGCCCCTGGCATTTCGCCGCCCTTTCCTCGACGGGCGCCAAGACCGCCTTGCGCGTCGCGGTGGAAGAAGAGGAGCGCACCTTCTACGGCGGCGTCGGCGGCAGCGAATGGCAGGGATTGTTGCGGGATCTCGGTGCGAGCGCGGAGAAGCCCTATCTCGAACTCGCGCCCTGGATCATCGTCGCCTTCGGGCAGATGCGGGCGAGCGAAACCTCGCGCTTTCCCAACCCCCATGTCGCCGAAAGTGTCAGCATCGCGTGCGGGCTCCTGCTGACAACGTTGCATACGGCCGGCCTGGCGACGCTGGTCCACACGGCGACACCGGCGCGCTTCCTCAACCGGCTGTGCCGGCGGCCCGAGCATGAAAGGCCGATCATGATGATCATCACCGGCCACCCTGCCCCCGGCGCGACGGTCCCCGCCGCCGCAGCGGAGCGCAAACCACTCGATCAGATCGCCAGCTGGCTCTAAGCGCGTCGGGTGCAACACCCGTCCCCACCCCGCCTGCTTTCGCTCGATCTGGTCCGCGGCACCGCCTTGTTGGGCATCCTGCTGCTCAACATCGTCAGCTTCGGCATGCCCGAGGCCGCCTATTTCAACCCGCGCGCCTATGGCGGCTGGCACGGGGCGGACCTCGTTGCCTGGGCGGTGAACTTTCTGTTCTTCGACGGGCGGATGCGGGGCCTGTTCTCGTTGCTGTTCGGCGCCTCGCTGCTGATCGTCACCGATGCGGCGGCGGCGGCGGGGCGCGATCCGGCGCGGGCGCATTATGCCCGCATGGGCTGGCTGCTGCTGTTCGGCCTCGCCCATCTGTGGCTGATCTGGCACGGCGACATCCTCGCCCATTATGCGCTGGTCGGCATGCTCGCCTTCCCGCTGCGCAAGCTGCCCGTTGCGCGGATGGTCAGCCTGGGGGCGGTGCTGGTGCTGGTCAGCACCGCGCTGTTCGGCACCCTCGCGCACGACGCCTGGCGGATGTCGCTGCTGCCCCAGCCGGCGCAGGGCGAATATGCCTCGCTGGTTGAGGCATTCGGCGTGCCGCCCGCCGCGCGGATCGCGACCGAGCTGGCAGTGCGCCGCGGCGACTATGCGGGGGTGGTGGGGCATCGGTTCGGCGAATATGCGACCAGCCCCTTCGCGATGCTGCTGGTCTATGGCTGGGAGACGCTGGGCTATATGCTGTTCGGCATGGCCGCGCTGCGCACCGGACTGCTCGCAGGGGCCTGGCCGCGCGAAACCTATCGGCGGTGGTGGCTGCGCTGCTGGGCGATCGCCCTGCCCGTCTACGCGCTGCTGGCGGTCTGGCTGGTCGCTGCGAAGTTCAGCCTGTTCGCCGTGCTGATGGCGGCGGTGACGCTGCCCGGGCTGGTCCGGCCGGTGATGATCCTCGGCTGGGCCTGCCTGATCCTGTACGCCGCGCGGCCCGAGGGCGGGCTCAGCCGCCGGGTCGCGGCGGCGGGGCGGATGGCCTTCTCCAACTATCTCGCGACCAGCCTGCTCTGCGTCTGGTGCTTCGACGGCTATGGCCTGGGCTGGTTCGGTCACCTCTCGCGCTGGCAGCTATATCCGGTGGTCCTTGGCGTGTGGGCGGTGCTGCTGGCCTGGTCGCAGCCCTGGCTCACCCGCTACCGCTATGGCCCGTTCGAATGGCTGTGGCGAAGCCTGGCACGGGGCAGCCTGCAACCCATTCGCAATAGCCTTGCGAATCGCTCGCAATCGCACTAGATCTTCGGCAGCGAGAGAATCGAGGAAATGCGATGGTCGTCTGCGTGTGCAATGCCCTGCGGGAACGCGAAGTACGGGAAGCAGCGCGATCCGGCGCCCAGAGCGCCTGCCAGGCCTATCGTGCGCTCGGCTGCCAGGCGAAGTGCGGCCAGTGCGTTCCCTTTGCGCGCGCCATCATCGCCGAAGAACGGACCGCCGCCTGATACAACTTCCGCGGTTTCGCCCCGATCGTTTCGCGGCTAGGTTGTCGCTCAAACGAAAGGGATTTGCATATGAAGGGCGACGCCAAGGTTCTCGAGTATCTGAACGAGGTGCTGAAGAACGAGCTTACCGCGATCAACCAGTACTGGCTGCACTATCGCATGCTCGATCACTGGGGCGTGCAGAAGCTCGCCGAATTCGAGCGGCATGAATCGATCGACGAGATGAAGCATGCCGACTGGCTGTCGGAGCGCATCCTGTTCCTCGACGGCCTGCCCAATTTCCAGCTGCTCGGCCGCCTGCGCATCGGCGAGACGGTGGAGGAGCTGCTCCGCGCGGACCTCGCGCTGGAAGTGGAGGCGATCGCCGTGCTCCGCGACGCGATCCAGCATTGCGAAACGGTGCGCGACTTCGTCAGCCGCGACCTGTTCCTCAAGATCCTCGATAGCGAGGAAGAGCATGTCGACACGCTGGAGCGCCAGTTCGACATGATCGAGCGCATGGGCCTGGAGAACTATATCCAGCTCAACAGCAAGCCCGCGGAAGCGGAATAAGCGCCGCCTTCCTGCTGCGCCCTCTCCCGCGAGCGGGAGGGGGACCAGCAGGAGCGAGGGGAGCGCTTACTCCTTGTCGCGGTCGAACGGATTCTTCGGCGCGCGGAGCACCAGCCGCACCGGCACCGCGCCGAAATCGAACTCGCGCCGCAGCCCGTTGATCAGATAGCGCTGGTAGCTCATCGGCAGCAGGTCGACCCGCGTGCCGAACAGCACGAAGCTGGGCGGCCGCGTCTTGTTCTGCGTGACGTAGCGCGGCTTGATCCGCTTGCCGCCGGGCGCGGGCGGCGGATTGGCTTCGATCGCGCGCTCGAACCAGCGGTTGAGCTGGCCCGTCGACACGCGCCGCGACCAGGCATCACGCGTTTCGAACGCCACCCGCATCAGCGTATCCAGCCCCTTGCCGGTCACCGCCGACACCGTGAGCAGCGGCACGCCCTTCACCTGCGCCAGCCCCTCGTCCAGCGCGCCCTTCACGCCGTTGAACAGGCCGGAGGCATTCTCGGCCACGTCCCACTTGTTCAGTGCGATGATCAGCGCGCGACCTTCCTGGAGCACGCGATCGGCGATCTTGAGGTCCTGCACCTCCAGCCCGCGCGTCGCGTCGAGCAGCAGCACGACGACCTCGGCGAAGTCGATCGACCGCAGCGTATCGGCGACCGAAAGCTTCTCCAGCTTCTCCTCGACCCGCGCCTTCTTGCGGAGGCCTGCGGTGTCGACCAGCCGCACCTTGCGGGGCTTGTCCTCGAAATCGGTCCACTCGTAATCGATCGAGATCGAGTCGCGGGTGATGCCCGCCTCGGGCCCGGTGATCATCCGGTCCTCGCCGAGGATGCGGTTGACCAATGTCGACTTGCCCGCGTTCGGGCGACCGACGATCGCCAGCTTGAGCGGCGCGTCGGGGCTTTCGGGGTCCTCCTCGGGCGCCTCGTCGTCGCGGTCGACATGCGGCAGCAGCGCCTCGAACAGATCCGCCACGCCCTCGCCATGCTCGGCCGAGAAGGGAATGGGATCGCCCAGCCCCAGCGCCATCGCCTCCAGCACGCCGGATTCACCCGCGCGCCCTTCGGCCTTGTTGGCCATCAGCACCACCGGGCGGTCGGTCGAGCGCAGCCAGCGGGCGATTTCCTCGTCCAGCGGGGTCACGCCCGCGCGCGCGTCGATCAGGAACAGCGAGACGTCCGCCTCGCGCACCGCCGCCTCGGTCTGCGCGCGCATGCGGCCGGGGAGCGTCGCGGCATCCTCGTCCTCATAGCCCGCCGTGTCGATCACCCGGAACTCGAGGCCGAGCAGATTGGCATCGCCCTCGCGGCGATCGCGGGTGACACCGGGCTGGTCGTCGACCAGCGCGAGGCGCTTTCCGACCAGCCGGTTGAACAGCGTCGACTTGCCCACATTGGGGCGTCCGATGATGGCGACGGTGGGCAAAGGCATGATCGATTCTCTAACGCAGTCGAAAGGGCGACGCAAAGCCGCCGAAAAAATGAGAGGGGCCGGAGCGCTGCGCCCCGGCCCCCTGGATGGGTATTCTGCCCGGCACGCGACCGGAACAGCAGGTTCAACGATAGGCGGTCAGGCGACCCTTGTCGTCGAGCAGGTACAAGGTGCTGTTGGCGATCACCGGCGCGAGCGACAGCGAATCCTTGGTCTCCTTGGTGGAGAGGATGCTGCCGTCCTTCGGCGATACCGAGACGATCTGGCCCAGCGTGTTGATCAGGACGAGACGGCCGCCGGCCGCGATCGGCCCCTTCCAGGCGACCGGGTTCTTCAGCTTCTTCTCGTTCTTGTACTTCTTCAGCTGGACGATCCAGCGCGGCTTGCCGCTGCTGCGCGAGAGGCAGAGCAGGCGCGCATCGTCGGTGACGACGAACAGCCACTCACCCACGGCATAGGGCGACGCCAGACCGCCGATGCTCTGTTCCCACAGCGTCGAGCCGCTGGTGATGTCCACCGCGACCATCCGGCCGCCCTCGCCCAGCGCATAGACGCGGCCCTGGTCGATCACCGGCTCGGCATCGATGTCCGACAGCGACGAGACCGAGGTGGTCATGGTGTTGCGGGTCAGCACGTCGCCCCACAGCGACAGGCCGTTTTCGTAGCGATAGGCGTTGAGCTCGCCCGAGGAGAAGCCGGCGATCACGGTGCCCTGCGCCGAAGCCGGAGCCGCGACGCCGAACACGCCCTGCGATTCGAGGCTGGCGGTCGCCGTCCACGACACGTCACCCTTTTCCTGCGTGAGCGCGAACAGCTGGTTGTCCTGCGTCACCACATAGACATTGCCGTTGGCGAGCGTCGGCGCGCCGCGCAGGGGGCCGCCCGGGCGCTTGCGCCAGAGTTCCTTGCCGTCGGACACCTGCAGCGCGACCACGTCGCCCAGGCCGTTCGAGGCATAGACATGATCGCCGTCGACGCTCACGCCGCCGCCGAACAGCGCGTTACGGTTGCGCTTGGCGGCACCCGCGCCGGTGTTGGCCTTCCACAGCTCCGAACCGGTATCCGCGGTCATGGCGTGGACGACGCCGGCCGTGTCCATCACGAACAGCTTGTTGCCCTCGATCACCGGCGACGCCGCGAGGCGCTCGCTCTTCGACGGCTTGGCGACCTGTCGCGACCAGACGCGCGACAGCGATTCGCCCAGCGTCAGATGGCCCATCGCCTTGGAAGCGCTGCCGCCCGGCTGGGTCCAGTTCTCATTGGTCGCCGCTTCGGGGAGCTGCACCTCGATGGCCGCCAGCGTCTTGTCGGCGCTGATGTCGTTCTCGGTGACCAGGATCGGCACGCGCTCGCCGAGCACGGGCGTCTTCTTCCCGCCGCCGCCCTTTACGATCCCGCAGCCGCTCACCAGCGCGAGCGCGGCAACTGCCGTTACAACGCGAACCTTCGTGTTCATTTAGCTTGCTTTTCCTGGGTCTGAGCGGCCGCCGTGGTAGGAGCGACCGAAAGCGTCTTGGCGAGTTCGCCGGTGCGTTCGCGGATCGAATCCGGCACGCGCGGGCCGGCTTCGCTCAGCTGGCGATAGAGCTTGGCGGCCTCGCCGCGCTTGCCCGATTTCAGATAGGCCGCTGCCACCATCTCGCCCGCGCTGCCGAACCAGGGCGAATCGGGGTTGGCGAGCGTGCCGAGCCGCTGGATCACCTCCTGCGGGTTCAGCGTGTCGAACTCGGCCTGGGTCTGGCGAACCAGCGCAAGGTCGCGGAAGGGCTGCGCCAGCTTGGCATCGGTGACGATGCTGGCGAACTTGGCCGCGGCGCCCTTCTTGTCGCCCTGCTGGAACAGCAGATTGCCCTGGGTGAAGCGCGCCATGGCGGCATAGCCGTCCTCGCCCTGCGCCAGCTTGTTCAGACCCGGCTGGGCCTGGCCCACTTGGTTCTGCGCGGCGAGCTGGAGCGCGGCGTCATATTCCTCGCCGCGTGCCTCGGCGGCGCTGCGCTGGCTGTGATCGTAGAACAGCCAGGCTGCGACGGCGACGAGGAAGGCGATCACGCCCGCGACGATCCAGATGCCATAGCGACGGCCGGCGCGGATCAGCTGATCGCGCCGATATTCCTCGTCGACTTCGCGAAGGAAAGCCTCGTCGGTGGTACCGGAAGGAGGAAGCGCCAAAATCTACTCCATGGGTCTGATGCGGCCGCGGACCTTAGCGTCGCGTGCCGTGAACGCAAACCGCCCTACTCTGTCAGTCCTTCGGCGCATAGACCTGATCCGGTCCCGGAAAGGCCCGCGACCGTACCTCGCCCGCATAGGTCTCAACCGCGGCGGAAATGCGGCCAGCCAGATCGTCATAGCGCTTCACGAAGCGCGGCGTGCGCTCGAACAGGCCGAGCATGTCCTCCGCAACGAGCACCTGTCCGTCGCACTGGCCCGACGCGCCGATGCCGATGGTCGGGCATTGCACCGCCTTGGTGATCTCCACCGCGATCGGCTCGACCACGCCTTCGACGACGATCGCGAAGGCCCCCGCCTCGTCCATCGCCACCGCATCGCCGACCAGCTTGGCGTGTTCGGCCTCGCTGCGCCCGCGTGCGCCATAGCCGCCGAGCACGTTGATCGCCTGGGGCGTCAGGCCGATATGGCCGATCACCGGGATGCCGCGCTCGTTGAGGAACTTGACCGTCGGCGCCATCGCCGCGCCGCCTTCCAGCTTCACCGCCGCCGCCCCGGTTTCCTTCAGCAGCCGCGCCGCACTCTCGAACGCCTGCGCAGGCGAGGCTTCATAGCTGCCGAACGGCATGTCGATCACCACCAGTGCGTGGTAGCTGCCGCGCACCACCGCCGCGCCGTGGGCCGCCATCATCTCGAGCGTGACGGGAACCGTGGACGGCAGGCCGTAGATCACCTGGCCCAGGCTGTCGCCCACCAGCAGCATGTCGCAGGCGGCGTCCATCAGCTGCGCCATGCGGACGGTATAGGCCGTGAGCATCACCAGCGGCTCGCCCCCCTTGCGCTTGCGGATCGCCGGCACGGTGACGCGCTTCATCGGCGCGGGCGTGGGATTGGCGCGGCTGGTGGCAGTATCGAGACTGAGCTGGTGCGACATGACGCGCGGTCTAGCCGGTCCCGCGCGGGGCCGCCAGCCTAACCACCATCCTCGTTTTCAGGGCCGTCCTGCGCAGCTCAGCGCAGCCAGCCGCGCCGCGTCGCCATGCCGGCAAGCCAGATCTGGAAGGTTGCCACGCCCAGGATGAAGGCCGGCACGACGAACGTCTGGAGCGGGCCGGACACCAGCCCGGTCGCGAACAGATAGCCGAACTGCACGATCACCGCCGCGAGCGACACGACGTACAGGATATTCGCCTTGCGCGATCGCCGCAGCATCGCCAGCGAACCGAGCAGGCTGCTGCCCACCCCGATCGCGTAATCGATCAGGAACCACCGCGGAACCGCCTGATAATATTCCCAGTTCCAGAAACCAGGCTCACCCGCCCGCTGCGGCGTCAGCGTCGCATGCGCATAGAAGACCAGGCAGCCGAGCAGTCCCCAAAGGACCAGCATCGTCGCGACGGTCCGGAACCAGCCGGCCGGTCGTTGCCGAATGTAAGACGCCATGCGACCCCAATAATCCGTGTTATTTACGGTGTTAATTTAGGATAAACACGGGTGTTAGGCCATGAATGCGGGAAATTTTCGCACTCAGAGCAACGCGCGCGCGTAGCGTTCCGCCGCGAATCCGATCAGCAGACCACCCGGATATTCCAGCACCGGGCGTTTGATCATCGAAGGCTGCGCGATCATCAGGGCGCTGGCCTTGGCCGAATCAAGGTCGATCTTGTCAATCTCCGGAAGCTTGCGGAAGGTCGTCCCGGCGCGGTTCAGCAGCGGCTCCCAGCCCTCCATCGCGATCCAGCGGGCGAGCCGTGCGGGATCCACGCCCTCGACCTTATAGTCATGAAAGACATGGACGATGGCGTTGGCGTCGAGCCAGGCCCGGGCCTTCTTCATCGTGTCGCAATTCTTGATTCCGTAGAGCGCGATGGTCATGCCGCCCTAGTGCAGGAAACGGCCCAGCGTCACAACCGGCTGCACCTCCAGACCCAGCGCGCGATAGAAACCGATCGCCGCATCATTGCCCTCGCGGACCATCAGCTGGAGCTTGGGGCAGCCCCGGGCGCGGAGCCAGTCTTCGGCCGCGATCATCAGGGCCCGGCCATGCCCCTGCCCGCGGGCGCTCTCTGCGACGGCCAGATAATAGATCCAGCCGCGATGCCCGTCCTCGCCCACCATCGCGCTGCCGAGGAGCGTTCCCCCGTCGCGCAGCAACAACAGGGCGGAGCTTGGCCCGTGCACCGCCCGGTCGAAATCGGCGGCGGGGTCGTTCCACGGGCGCGTCAGCCCCGCTGCGTGCCACAGCGCCACCACCGCTTCCCGGTCGGCCGCGCTTGCTTCCTGGATCGTCATGACGCGAGTCTATCGCGCCGTGCGCCGCACGCCTATCCCCGCTTGAGCCCCAGCAGCGCCGCCGCGGCCACCAGCGAACCGCCGGCCATCGCCAGCGCGACCACCGGCAGGCCGAGGTTCATCGTGAACAGCAGCCCGGCGACGATCGGCCCCAGCGCCGCGCCGCCGCGCCCCACGCCGATCACGAACCCCGTGCCCGATCCGCGCGCCTCGGTCGGAAAGCTCTGCGCGATCAGCGCATACATGCCGACGACGCCGGCGTTGGTGCAGAAGCCGGCGATCCCGGCGATCAGCGCCAGCCCGCTCAGATCGCGCTGGCCCTGGCCGAACAGCGTCACCATCGCGGTTGCGGCGACCAGCGCCACCACCAGCAGCGGGCGGAGCGGCAGCCGCCAGCTGAGCACGCTGAGCAGCACCGCGCCCGCCAGCCCGCCGACATTGGCCCAGACCAGCACGCCCGCCGCCTGCGAGGGCGGATAGCCCATGTCGACGACGATCTTCGGCACCCATTTCAGGATGAAGTAGAAGGTCATGATGTGGCAGAAATAGGCGACCGTGAGCAGGATCGTCGTGCGTGCCAGCGGCCCGGCGAACAGCTGCGCCAGCGGCAGCTTGCCACCCGCGTCGGCGGGGGGCGGCAGCGCCGCGATCGCCCGCTGACCCATCCGCGCGAGCAAGATGTTGGCACGGGCGAGCGCATTCGCCGGCTGGCGCTGGAACAGGTAGCGGATCGATTCGGGCAGCAGGAACCAGGCGAGCGGCAGGAAGAGCGCGGTCATGCCGGCCCCGAACAGGAAGACATGCCGCCAGTCGCCGCCGACCAGCAGCTTCGCCGCGATCGATCCGCCGACGATCGCGCCGACCGGATAGCCCGAGGCCATCAGCCCCACCGCCAGGCTGCGGGTGCGGGCATTGGCCAGTTCCGCCACCATCGCATTGGTGCACGCCAGCATGCCGCCGATGCCGAGGCCGGTGAACAGCCGGAAGGCGGAAAGCATCTCGACATTGCGGGCGAAGGTCGCCGCCAGCATCCCCGCCGCCATGATGACGAGGCAGAGCAGGATCGCCGGTCGCCGCCCCGCACGATCGGCAAAGGCGCCGAGCACGACCGATCCGACCGCCATGCCGATCAGCTCCATCGACAGCACCAGCCCCAGCGCCGCCCGATCGATGCCCCATTCCGCCGCGATGCCCGGCGAAGCGAAGCTGATCGCCAGCACGTCGAACCCGTCGAGCGCGTTGAGCAACAGGCACAGCAGGATGCCCAGCATCTGCGTGCGGCTCAGCGGCGCCTCGTCGAGCCGCCGCAGGATTCCGGACGACTCCGCCATTTCAAACCTCTCCTCCGGGCGTGTGTCGCCCCGTTGTCGTTCTTCAGGCGGTGAGCATCAGCGCATCGAGCGCCACCACCCCTTCGCCCATGGGGTGCACCACCACGGGATTCAGGTCCACCTCGCGGATCGAAGGCTCGGCGACCAGTATCTGCGCCAGCCGGGCGATCAGCGCCGCCACCGCCGGCACGTCCAGCGCCGGTGCGCCGCGCCAGCCGCGCAGGATGGCCGCACTCTTCAGCTGGTGCAACTCGCGCTCGATGGCCGGGAGCGTCAGGTCGCAGGGCAGCAGCCGCACGTCCTGCAGGATCTCCGCCGTCACCCCGCCGAAGCCGGCGAGGATCACCGGTCCCCATTCGGGATCGCGCTTGGCGCCGACGATCAGTTCCACGCCGCGCTTGCCCATGCCTTCGACCAGCACGCCGTCCAGCGTCAGGTCGGGCCGGTGCCGCGCGACATCGCCGTGCAGCTTGCGCCAGCCGGCGCGCAGCTCGGCTTCATCGGCGAGGTTCAGCACCACGCCGCCCGCGTCGCTCTTGTGGCTGAGCGCGGCCGACTGGGCCTTCAGCACCACCGGATAGCCGATCTCGTCGGCGATCCGCACCGCCTCGTCCGCGGTGGAGGCAAAGCCGCCCTTGGGGAACGGCACGCCGAGCGGCCCGAGCACGGCCTTGGCGCGATATTCCGGCACCACGCCGCCCAGCGGCAGGTTCTCGCAGGCCAGTGGTGCGTCCTCACCAAGGGCGAAATCCCGCGCCGTATGCGCCGAAAGGCGTGCGATCGCGCGGAACACGCGCTCGGTAGACCCGAAGCACGGCACCCCGGCCGCCCGCAGCCGGGCGATATTCTCCGCGCCCAGCGGTGCCCCCTCGTCCAGCCCTGCGAAGATCAGCGGCTTGGCGAACGGCGCTTCCTCCACCGCCCGCAGGATCGGCGGCAGCTTGATCGCCACCGTCGCCGGGTCGGTAAGGATGATGCCCGCGACCACGCAGCCGAAGCGATCGTCCCCGCCCAGCGCCTTGAGCAAGCGGTAATACATGTCGGGCTCGACCAGACCCTGCGCGGTGATGTCGAGCGGGTTGCTGACGCCGACGAACGGCGGCATCGCCGCCCGGAGCGCCGGCGCATTGGCATCGTCGAGCGCCGGCAGCGGTACGCCCAGGCCTTCGCACAGGTCGAGCGTCAGCGCCTTGAACGCGCCCGATTCGCCCAGCACCGCGGTCCCGCCGCCGGGCAAGGCGGGGCAGCGCGCGGCGATCTCGGTGATGTCGCCCAGTTCCTCCAGCGTCTCGGCGAACACCACGCCGGCACGCTCCACCATCACCCGCATCAGCTGATAGTCGCCCGCCATCGCCCCGGTATGCGTCGCGGCGGATTCGCGTGCGGCGCTGCTCTTGCCGGGGTGGAGCAGCACGACAAGCTTGCCCGCTGCCCGCGCCGCCCGCGCCGCCGCCAGAAAGCGCTGCGGCTTGCGGAACTGCTCGACGATCATCGCGATCACCTGCGTGTCCGGATCCGCGACGCAATAGTCGACATAATCCTCGACGCCGCTTGCCGCCTCGTTGCCGGTCGAGACCGACAGCGTGACCGCCAGGTCGCGGCTGAGCAGCGTCGTCGCCAGCACGGCCGCCATCGCGCCGCTCTGCGAGACGATGCCGATACCGGCGCCGGGCCCGCGCTCCGGCACGAGCGTCTCGACGAAGGTCAGCGGCACTCGCTCGACATAGTTGACGAGTCCGAGGCAGTTGGGGCCCTCGATCACCATGCCGGCCTCGGCGGCGATGCGGGCGATCTCGCGCTGATCGGCCAGGCCCTGCTCGCCGCCTTCGGCGAAGCCGGCCGAGAAGACGATCGCGGCACCTACCTTGCGGGCGGCGAGTGCGCGGATCGTCTCCACCACCCCGGCGCGCGGGATGGCGAGCACGGCGGCATCCACGCCCTCCGGAAGCGCGTCCACACTGGGCAGGCAGGCCCGCCCGCCGATCGTATCCCGCTTGGGATTGATCAGGTGGATGGCACCGGCAAAGCCGTTGCGCTCCAGATTGGCGAGCACCGAGGCGCCGAGCGCCCCGGGCTTGTCCGAGGCGCCCACGATCACGACCGATTTCGGCCGCAACAGCCGATCGAGCGCGAGGCCGCTGGTGGCGGCGGATGGCGGGGAAAGCGTATCGACGGTCATCGGTGCCCTCCCCGGTCTCAGGCGTTGTGCTTGGACTTGTCGTACGCGCCGAGGCCCGGCTTGTACGTCTTGTCGTCGATGAACTGCTTGATGCCTTCCTTCCGGCCTTCATTGTCGTAGCTGTTGGCCGCTTCCTGCGCGCGGATCAGATAATCCTCGGCATTGTCATAGGTCATCTCGCGGACCCGGCGGATCGCGTCCTTGGTCGCCTTGAGCGCCACCGGGTTCTTGGCCTGCAGCACCTTGGCCACTTCCTCGACACGGGCCTTCAGGCCCTCCAGCGGCACCGCCTCGTTCACCAGCCCCCATTCGGCGGCCTTCTTGCCGCTGATATTCTCGCCCATCATCGCGTGGTACATCGCGTTGCGGAAGCCGGTCAGCTCGGCGATCACCTTGGACGCGCCGCCGCCGGGCAGGATGCCCCAGTTGATCTCCGAAAGCCCGAACTGCGCCTCCTCCGCCGCAAAGGCGAGGTCGCACCCGAACAGCGGGCCATAGCCGCCGCCGAAGCACCAGCCGTTGACCATCGCGATGGTCGGCTTGTGGTACCAGCGCAGGCGGCGCCACCAGCCATAGGCCTCGCGCTGGGCACCGCGGGTGGCGCCCAGCCCCTTGGCCTCGTTCTCGCGGAAATATTCCTTCAGGTCCATGCCGGCGGACCAGGCGGTACCCTCGCCGCTCAGCACCAGCACGCCCACATCGTCGCGATATTCCAGCGCGTCGAGCACTTCCATCATCCGGCGGTTGAGCCGGGGCGACATGCAGTTGCGCTTGTCCGGGCGGTTGAAGCGCACCCAGGCGATACCATCGATCACGTCATAGGCAACGGTGGCGTCTTGGATCGGATCGGTCATGCTGCTTTGCCTTTCTGAAAAGTGCGGCGTCATTCGACGCAATAGAAGTCGATGATCACATGGGTCGGCCGGCGGATGCCGCGCGCGACGAACACGGTGCGCGCCAGCCAGGCGTGCGGCCCCTCGGCCACTTCGAAGCGCGGCGTGGTGCGGAAATAATAGGCGTCGGGCTCGACCGGTTCGTCGCGCGCCAGCTGGGCGGTGACCGCCTCGCTGGCGACGCGCAGGCCCGGATTCTCGATCCCGATCACGGTGCCGTCGTCGGCCTGCAGGAAATAGCGGGCGAGCACGCGCGTCACGCCGCCCGGCAGGATCGTCTGCCAGTCGCCGCCGCCCGGCAGCACCGTCGCGTTCAGCCGCGGGCCGGTGATGCGGCCGCCCGTGATCGCGATGAAGCGCGCCCGGCCGCCATCCACCGCCCCGCGGTCCACCGGCGGCGCGATCTCGACCCGCGCCGAGAACGCATAGGCGAGGCCCGGGGGTGGCGCCGAGGGGATGCCCTCGGCGCCTTCGGGGGGACAGGAGACGAGGGACATGTCGATCTGCTCAGATCGGGAAGTGGCCGGGCTGGGTTTCCAGCGTGATCCAGCGCAGTTCGGTGAAGCTCTCGATCCCCGCCTTGCCGCCGAACTTGCCATAGCCGGAGGCCTTCACACCGCCGAACGGCATTTGCGCCTCGTCATGCACGGTGGGCCCGTTGACATGGCAGATGCCCGACTGGATCTGCCGCGCCACCCGAAGCCCCCGCGCCGCGTCGCGCGTGAAGACCGAAGCCGACAGGCCATAGTCGGTATCGTTGGCCAGTTCGATCGCATGCGCCTCGTCGCGGGCGCGGATCACGCCGACGACGGGCCCGAAGCTCTCGTCCCGGAACAGCTTCATCGCGGGCGTGACCTTGTCGACGACATGCGCCGGCATGAGCACGCCGTCCGCGGCGCCGCCGTTCACCAGCGCCGCTCCCTGCGCCACCGCATCGTCCACCAGGCTCTGCACATGGGCGACGGTCTTGGTGTCGACCACGGCGCCCAGGGGCGTCGTGCCCGCACGCGGATCGCCGACCGCCATGGTGGCGACCTTGGCCCTGAACTTCTCCACGAACGCATCGGCCACGGCATCGACGACGATGATCCGTTCGGTGGACATGCAGATCTGGCCCTGGTTCATGAACGCGCCGAACGCCGCGGCCTTCACCGCTTCGTCCAGATCCGCATCGTCCAGCACGATCAGCGGCGCCTTGCCGCCGAGTTCGAGCACCACCGGCTTCAGGTTCTGCGCGCACCGCACCGCGATGATCCGCCCCACGCCGGTCGATCCCGTGAAGTTCACCCGGCGCACGGCGGGCGCGTCGATCATCGCGCCGACCACGTCGCCGGCATCTTCGGGAGCATTGGTGACGAGATTGACGATGCCGCCGCCGAAGCCGGCCTCGACGAACGCCTCGATGATCAGCGCGTGGGTGCGCGGGCATTGCTCGCTCGCCTTCAGCACCACCGTATTGCCGCAGGCGAGCGGCACCGCGATCGCGCGGGTGGCGAGGATGATCGGCGCGTTCCACGGCGCCATCGAGAGCACCACGCCCGCCGGCTCGCGCACCGCCATGGCGATGCACCCCGGCTTGTCGGAAGGAATCACCTCGCCGCTGATCTGGGTGGTGAGCCCGGCGGCCTCGCGGATCATCGACGCGGCGAGCATCAGGTTGAAGCGGGCCCAGCCCTCGGTCGCGCCGATCTCGGCCATCATCGCATCGACGAATGCGTCGGCGCGGGCCTCCATCGCGGCGGCTGCCTTGGTAAGCAGGGCGCGGCGGGCATTGGGGCCCTGCGCGGACCAGGCGGGAAATGCCGCCTGGGCGGCAGCGACGGCGGCGAGCGCATCGTCGGTGCTGGCGGCGGCGGCGGTGGTCGCCACCGCGCCGGTAACGGGGTTACGACGCTCGAAGGTACGCGCGGCCTCGCGTGGGGCACCGCCCACGCTCAGCGAAACTCGGCTTGCAGACATGACCTCTCCTGTCCTGCGTGCTATTGTTATGTAGCATAGCTTTTATCGCAGGACAGGCAAGGGGGGTCTGCGGGGTTTTATTTCGCGTCGGCGGCGAAGCGGAACGTCACGGCGACGGCGTCCGGAATGGTGCTGGCATCGCTCCACTGGCCCTTGCCGACCCCGAAGGCGAGGCGCTTCACCGTCGCGGTGCCGCTCGCCTGGGCGTGGTCGCCATCGATCTTGAGCGTGAAGCTTACCGGCATCGGCCTGGTCGCGCCCGCCAGCGCCAGCGTCCCGTCGGCGACATAGCCGTTACCCTGCTTGCGGATCCGCGTCGCGGTGAAGCGGGCCCTGGGATGCGCGGCGGTACCGAAGAAATCGTCGCCCTTCAGCGTGTCGTCGCGCTCCGAGTCGCCGCTGCTCACCGAGACGAGGTCGATGTCGACCGCGATCTTCGAATGGGCCAGGTCGTCGGGGCTGAACTGGATGTCGGCGGTCCAGCGGGTGAAGCGCCCGTTGATCGTCTCGCCGCTATAGACGGTGCGGAAGCCCAGCGTGCCGCCCGGCGCCACCTTCCAGCTGCGCACGGGCATCGCGGCATCGCTCGCCGAGGCCGAGGGCGAAGGCGTCGGTTCCGGGCTGGCCGAGGCTTCCGGCGTCGGAGTCGGGGCCGGGGCGGCCGGCAGTTCGGGCGTCGAGCCCGGCGTGGGCAGCGGCTGCGAGGGCGTCGGCACGTCGGCGTGGCCCTTGTACCGCCACGAACCCGCGAAGAACGCCGCGACGCACGCCGTCAGCGCCACGACCACCGCGATCGACAGCGCCGGGCGCCGCGACAGCGCCGCCGGCATCATCCGCCCGATCACGTCGTCGCGGAGCAGATGGTGGCGCAGCGCGCCCGCCACGTGCAGCACGAACAGCCCGGCAAGCAGCCAGCCGATCAGTCCGTGGATCGTCTCGGCCGGCGCGTTCCATGCCGTGCCGAGCGGCAGGTGCGGCAACGGAATCGTGCCGAACAGCAGCGTCGGCAGCTTCACCCGCGCGGTGGAGACGATGATCCAGCCGGTGATCGGCCCCAGGATCATCACGCCGTACAGGCCCCAATGCACCGCGCTCGCCAGCAGCTTCAGCGCCGGAGCGCCTTCGGCGGGCGGGCGTGCGACGAACAGCCGCGTGAGCAACCGCGCCAGCGACAGCACCAGGATCAGAATGCCGACCGACTTGTGGAACTGGAATGCGATGAAGAGCGTGGAGCGCGGCAGGTCCTCCAGCGCCCAACCCAGTCCCAGCTGGAACAGCAGCAGCAGCGCCAGTGCCCAGTGGAGCAGGATCGCGATCCCGCTATATCGTTGTTTCAACCCTGCCACGCACTGCCTCGCTCGTTCCGATGCGCACGCGACCCATGCCGCGCACGGAAGCGCATGATCCCGGGCTCCGAGTCGATGGCGCAACGACCTGATGTTGCGCTTTCCCGATGCCGCTCGACAAGTGCGCGCCCGGAAACGCAGCGTTCCACGCGGCTCCACATCGCCGGAAGCGCAACCCGTGCCGCGGTAGGGGGTGCGGGAAATGCCCGCCTGCGGCCATCACTTGTCAGGGTTTCCTGAGGAACGGGCTAGGGCATGCGGACGATTTGGGCACTGGTACGGAGGCAGGCATGAGCCGCGCGTCGATCGAGCGGGTGGACCGCGTCGGCGGCTTCAATGCGCTGGGCCCGGGGGCGAAGAACCGCTTCGTCGTGGATCCCGCGCATATCGACCGGCAGCTTCCCTTCATCCTGCTGGTGGAGGATTTCCTCGAGCCCGGCTCCGGCTTTCACCCCCACCCCCATCGCGGGCTGGAGACGGTCACCGTCCTGCTGTCCGGCCGCCTTCGCCACGGCGATCATCTGGGCAACAGCGGCATTCTGGGCGAAGGCGACGTGCAGTGGATGACCGCGGGCCGGGGCATCGAGCATGGCGGCGAGCCGGTCGACGGCCCGGTCCATGCCCTGCAGCTTTGGCTCGCCCTCCCCGCCCGCTTGCGCCGCAGCGCGCCGGGCACGCGTGAACAACGCAAGGCGCAGGCCGTGCTCGAAACCGGCCCCGGCCATGTCGTCCATAGCTACGGAATCGCGCCGCCCGAGGGCGCGGCCTGGAGCGAATGGCCCCTCACGATCCGCCATGTGCAGCTGGATGCCGGCGCAGCGATGCATCTGCCCATGCCGATCGGCGAACGGATGTTCCTCTACGTCCTGGCCGGCGCGCCGGTCGTGGCGGGCCGGTCCTGCGCGCCGGGCGAGGTCCTCTGGCTGCGCCCGGACGCGGCCCCCGCCGACGTAACGGTGACCTGCACGCAGGCGGCAACCGTGATCGCCTATGCCAGCCCGATCTTCGCCGAGCCGATCGTGGCCTATGGCCCGTTCGCGGGCGGCAGCATGGCGGAGATCGAAGCCGCCTATGCGGATGCCCGGACCGGCCGCCTTCTTGCCGACGCGTGATGCGCACCGGCCGAAATCCGTGACAGCGTACAAGCCTGACAGGAAAGCCGCACCCGAGCGCGGGGCGACACCCCCTTCCCCCATCCCCCGCCCGCAGCCGGAAGGGCGCGACCGGGCGGCCCCGCAGATCCGGCGCGGCGAATTCTACCGGCATGTCGCCGCGTCGCTTCGCGACCACGCCGTCTCGACATCGTCGCTGGTCGTCGCCGAGCGGATCACGCGCCACGCGGAGGAGATCGTGCCGGTGCGATTCCGCCAACCGCACCTGACGTTCATTTCCTGGCACACGGGGTTCGGCCCATATGAGGCCGACATCGCCGATCAGCGCGTGTCCATGCCGGCCGGCGCGCGGCCCAAGCTGGTGGTGTTGCCGCCGCGGGCAGCGATCCTCGGCGAATTCCATCTCACCGGCCTGTGCCAATATGACGTGTTCACGATCGATCCGGCGCTGGTCCACGCGCAGGGGCGGTCGCTCCTCGAACGGGCGCTGATCTTCGAGGACGATGCGCTTCTCGCGAGCATGCATGCGCTGATCGAATGGCAGCACGATCCGACGTTCAGCCTGATGGCCGAAGGCTGGGCCCTGCAGGCGCTGGCAAGGCTGCCCGGCGTCGCACCGCCCGCGCCCTCGCTCCAGCGCCGGATCGAGCGACCCGGCCTGCTGCAGATCGAGGACTATATCGCGGCCAATCTGGACCGGCGGATCGGCACGATCGAACTGGCGGATCTGCTGAGCATGCCCGTGTCGCGCTTCGCTGCCGCCTTCCGGCTCTCCACCGGCCAGTCGCTTTCCCGCTTCGTCCGCGCGCGGCGGCTGGAGCGAGCGGAAGTGCTCCTGCGTGCTACCGACTGGCCGATCGCCTGGATTGCCCGCTCGGTCGGCTATGCCGGGATCCGCTACTTTGCAGAGCGTTTTCGCCGCCACAGCGGCCTCGCGCCGGAGGCATACCGCCAGCGCACGCGCGGATAGCGCCACCGGCAAATGGTATACCGCCGTACGGGGTGCCGCTTCGTTGCGAAGCTGTCACAGTTCGTCTCGTACGGGGGCGTACGTCGATCGGTGGCGCTCTGCACGCCTTTCGTGTGGGTTGGCGGCGAGAGTGGACGATGCGGGCTAGGTTCGAACGATCGTACAGCGCCCCCGCGCCACATGGCATCGTCGCCTCGCCGGGCAGCGGGTTGCCGCTCAAACGGCACGAGGTGCTGCTGCTGGCCTTCGCCACCGCGATCTGCGCGGCAAACACCTATTACTGCCAGCCGATCCTGGCGGACATCGCCCGCGACCTGCGGATCGCACCCGCCGTCACCGGCTCCATCGTCACCACGGTACAACTCGGCGCCGCGCTCGGCATGCTGTTGCTGCTGCCTCTGGCCGATCTGTTCGACCCGCGCCGACTGGTGGCCAGCGTCCTTGCGCTGGATGCCCTGGGCCTGTTGCTGATGTCCCGCGCGGGTACGGCGCTGCCGTTCCGGCTGGGGGCACTGACCGTCGGCCTGTGCGGCATCGTCACCTATGTCCTGCCCCTCTACGCCAGCCGGCACCTGCCCGCGAGCGCGCGGGGCCATGCCACCGGCCTGCTCGCCATGGGCCTGCTCCTCGGGGCGGGGTTCGCACGGGTCGAGGCGGGGTATATCGGCAACCTGCTGGGATGGAGAGCGGTGTTCCTGATCGCCGCCGTCCTGACCGGCGGCGCGGCGATGCTGCTGCTGGGAGTGATGCGCCCGGACGGCACCCGCTCGAAACTACCCTATGCGCCGCAGCTCGCATCGCTGCCGCGGCTGTTCGCCACCCATCCGATCCTGTGGCGTGCGACGCTGCTGCAGGCGATCGCCTTCGGATCGTTCACGTCGATCTGGGTGGTTCTGGGCGTCCATCTCCGCGGGCCGGCCTTCGGGCTGGATCTGGCCGGTATCGGCAATCTCGCGCTGCTCGGTTTCGTGCCCGCGCCGCTCGCGCCCTGGATCGGCCGCCTGGGCGATCGCATCGACGCGACCGTCCTCCTGCGGATGTGGTTGGGGCTTATCGCGGTGGGATGGGCGGCGGCGCTGCTTTGCGGCGACTGCTATGTCGGCATCGTCGCGGCGATCATCGCCATCGGCCTCGGCGGCACCGGGAGCGACATCAATTTGCGAACCGTGCTGTACCGGCTGGAGCCGGAGCTGCGGGTGCGGGTGAACGCCGTCTATCTCTCCACCAAGTTCGTTGCCGCCGGCGCGATGTCGCTGGCGATGACGGCCCTTCTCGCGACGCTGGGCTGGCAGGGTGCCTGCGCGGCGGCACTCGCCACGGCGCTGCTGGGCAGCGTGCTGCGGGCGATCCCGCAGGCATCGGCCAGATGACGACGCCCAAGGCGCCGGAAGCCTTTCACTTCGCGGCGCCGGAACAGAGCCCCGAATATTACCGGCAGGTCAACGGCGTGATGACCACCCGGACGGTACAGAGCTCGGCATCCGTTCGGCTGGAGACGATTTCGCTGCAGCCCACCGCCCCGGTCGACTGGCGGATCCGTCAGCCTGCGCTGTCGCTGCTCTGGTGGCGCACCGGCATCCAGGGCTTCGAGATCGAAACCGATGGCGAGATGACCCGCATCGACAATGCCCGTCGCGGTCTTCTCGGCATTATCCCGCCCGGTATTCCGGTGAAGGCCCTGTTCCACACCGATCCGTTCCTCACTTACCATGTGGCGTTCATCGATACCGCGCTGTTCGAGGATAAGGCACAGTTCCTCCTCGACCGCCCGCTGATCGGCTTTTCCGATACGCGACTGGAACAGAGTCTCGCCCAGCTGCAGGATTGGCGCGACGACGCCACCTTTCCGCTGATGGCGCAGGGTTGGGCGCTACAGACGATCGCACGCCTGCAGGTCGCGCTGGAGGCACCCGATCGTGGCCCGCCGGTCGCCAGGGGCGGATTGCCCCCGCACGCACTCCGCCAGATCGAGACCTATGTCATGGAGCGCCTGCACGAACCCATCGGCCTGCATGAGCTTGCGGGCCTTGTCGGGATCAGCGTGCGTCATTTCGCCCGCGCCTTTCTCCAGGCGACCTGCCTGACCCCTGCCCGTTTCGTGTTCGAGCGTCGCGTGGCCCATGCCAAGGAGATGCTCGCGGACCGCGCCGCGTCGATCACCGATATCGCGATGGCGTGCGGCTTTTCCCATTCGCAGCATTTCGCGAACAGCTTCCGCCGCGCGACGGGGACGACGCCCAGCGCCTTCCGCAAGGCGCTGCTCGGCTGACCCGGCGCACTGCCCCTTGTCCGAAGCGCAGCGCTGGAACATCATCGCCGCACAGACACGGGAGAGGAACGGCGGATGCGGCACGCTACCAGGGCTTTGGCGATGATGCTTCTTGGCCTTTCGGCGGCGGGGCCCGGCCATGGCGCGCCCGCTGCGCGGAGCGCCCCGCAGGTCGTGCCAGATACCCCCGGCACGGGCCCTTATTCTGCGCGGAAATACGTGGATCCAACCCTGCCCGACCATGTGCTGTACCAGCCTGCCGACCTCGCAGCGCTGGGCGGCAGGAAGCTGGGGTTGCTGGTCTGGGGTAACGGCGCCTGCAGCGATGACGGCGCAAGCGTGCGGCTGCACCTCGCCGAGATCGCCTCGCACGGCTATCTGGTGATCGCGCCCGGTCGCGTGCTGAGCGGGCCCGGCGCGCCCCCGCGCCCGCAGACGCCGCCCCCGCCCGGTCCGCTGGGGGTCAGGACGACCACCGCGCAGGTCGCCGCGGGCATCGACTGGGCAGTGGCCGAGAATGAACGACGCGGCAGCCCCCTTTACCACCGCATTGCCCCCCGGATGGTCGCGGTGTCCGGGCACAGCTGCGGCGGCCTTCAGGCGCTGGAGATCGCGGCCGATCCGCGCGTGCACGCGGTGATCGTGCACAACAGCGGTGTGTTCAAGGACGGCACCAATCCGATCCGGGGCATCACGATCGACAAGTCGGCATTGCGCCGGCTTCACACGCCCATTCTCTACGTGATGGGCGGCCCATCCGATATCGCCTGGCCGAACGGCAATGACGATTTCGACCGGATCGACACCGTTCCCGCGCTCCTCGCCAGCCTCGACGTGGGCCATGGCGGCACCTTCGACGCTCCCAATGGCGGTCGTGCCGCGGCAATCGATGTGGCCTGGCTCGAATGGCAGCTGCGCGGTGACAGGAGGGCCGGGGACTGGTTCCGGGGAAGCGCGTGCCGGCTGTGCACGGATCCGGCCTGGACCATTCGGAAAAAGCGCATCGACTGAGCCGCTGCGCGCGATGACGCGGGGGCTATTGCGGTTCGACACGAATGGCATATCGGGACCGGGCCGCCCGATAACCCGATATTAAGGACGATCGACTTGACCGACACGCGCCTCCCCGACCCATTGACCGAGGCTCGTGCAGCGCTGGATAAAGCCATCACCCTGCACGAACAGGGGGACCTGGAAGGCGCGGAAGCCAAGTTCAGGGTCGTCCTGGCCCATGGCTATCGCCCCGCCGATGTGCTGCCGCTGCTTGCCGGCATTCTCGGCCGTCTGTCCCGCCCGGAAGACGCGCTCGCGGCATGGGATGCGCTCCTCGGGATCCAGCCCGATCACGCCGTCGCCCTCCACGAAAAGGGACTGACGCTGCACTGGCTCGGCCGTACCGCCGAGGCGATCGCCACGCTGGAACGCGCCAACCGGGCCGATCCCGACAATCCGACGCTGATCGGCAACCTCGCCGTGGTGCTTGCCGATGGCGGTCGGAATCTGGATGCCCTCCGGCACTTCCGCGAGGCACTGATGTTGCAGCCGGGCAACCTGCATCTGCGCCACCAGATGCGCCGGCTCGGCTCGGGATCGGTGCCCTTCTGGCATATCCCGATGATGAACGACGCGCCGCGCAACGATGCGTTCGAGGCGGCGATCCAGGCCGCGATCCGCGCGCGCGGCACCGCGGCGCGCGTGCTGGACATCGGCGCGGGCAGCGGCCTGCTGTCCTTGATGGCCGCACGCGCCGGCGCGCAGCAGGTCGTCGCCTGCGAGATGGAACCGATGATCGCGGAAATGGCGCAGCAGATCGTCGCCCGCAACGGCTATGCGGCGCGCATCACCGTCCACGCCAGACCGTCCACCGAACTCGCTATCGGCGCGGAGCTGGACGCGCCGGCGGACATCCTCGTGTCGGAGATCCTGTCGAGCGACCTGCTCACCGAAAAGGTGCTCGATACGTTCGAAGACGCGCATCGCCGCCTGCTCGCCGCCGATGCCGTCGTCATCCCGCGCGTCGCAAGCGCGATGGGCTGTCTGGTCGCAAGCGAGAACCTGGCGGACTATGCGTTCGTCGGCGACGTTTCGGGGTTCGATCTGTCGCCCTTCGGCGCCTTCGCGCCGCAGCGACTGCCGATCCATGGCACGATGACGGACTGGACGCGGCTGTCGGACGATGTGGAACTGGTCCGGCTGGACCTCGCCGAAAAGAAGCACGATGCAACGCTGGTGCGACTGCGCATTCCCGTCACCGCGAGCGGTCGCGCGATCGGCATCGTGCAGTGGATGCACATCGATCTGTGGGACGGCGTCACCTTCGACAACCATCCCGACCGGTACAGCGACGGCGGCTGGCTGCAGGTGCTGCACAGCTTCCCCGAACCGATCGACGTGGTGGCGGGCGAGACGCTCGACATCGCCGCCGGCCATGATCGCATCACGCTGATCCTGGCGCCGCTCAACGACTAGGCCGCCCGGCGCCATGGGTCTTCGTCAGCGGCGCGGGCGGGTCCGGGGGCGCTTCCGCCAGCGCCAACACCCGGATGAAGCGCATACCGCCAATCGTCATTCCCCTCAGCCCGAAGCGACCTTCTCGACCGCCCGGCTATCGTCGCGAAACGTATAATGCACGTCATTCGCGATCAGTGTTGCACCCGTCCCACACCGGCCCCCCTTCGTTTGCAGGACGCACGCATCGGGCTGGCGCATCAACCGATACTGTTATACATCATAGCAATAAACATAGATGCGTGAGAGGATGCCATGGAAACCCTTCCCGGCTCGCCGATCCTTCCAGCCCTGTACGGCTGCTGCGACGATGCCAGCCGCTGGCGATCCGTGCTCGACGAGATCTGCGCCGGCCTCGGCACGCGCAGCGCCGCCGTGCAGCTCTACCGGCGGTGCGGCACCCTGCTCGTCCACGAATGGCAGGACCGCGATTCCTTCTCG
Organism: Sphingomonas sp. TDK1; assembly: GCF_001650735.1. GTDB lineage: Bacteria > Pseudomonadota > Alphaproteobacteria > Sphingomonadales > Sphingomonadaceae > Sphingomonas. The sequence continues at coordinate 70,080 of NZ_LXVY01000044.1, forward strand.
CATGCCCATGCGCAGGAGCATGATCGCTGGATCAACAATCCCGACAACCCGCGCCTGACCGTCGACCTGGCCAAGCTGCCACGGGCATCCGCGGTGGTGCTGACCGATCGTGAGCGCTTCACGCCGGGATCGGCCGGGATCCGGGAGACCCGGCACCGGCTGGCGCAGATCGGCTTGCGCGGCGGAACGGGGGTGCTGCTCGAACTCGCGCCCGATCGCTATCTGAGCCTGATCCTGCATCGCGCCCTGGGCGACGGCGCCGAGCTGGACGGCCGCGACGCCCGCTTCCTCGAGGAAATCGCGCCGCACCTGCAACGCGTTGCCGAACTCTCCGCGAAGCTGCACGCGGCACGGGCGGCCGAGACGGCCATGGCCGGCGTGCTCGACCGGCTGCGCGTCGGCATCGTCCTGTCTTCGCGCCTCGGCGACGTCCGGTGGCGCAACGCGGCGGCGCTGCGGATGCTGCACCAGGGTGCTTCGATGACGATCGTCCAGGATCGCCTGCGCGGCACCTCGGTCGAGGGGCGGCAGGGGCTCGCGCGCCTGCTGGCCGCACGTCCCGACGACCGGACCGCCGCCGCCTGCTTCCACATGCGCGACGGCCGCCACGTCCAGGCACTGGCGCTGCCCCTGGAGACGCTGGCCGGCGACGCATGCCGCCGCTGGGGCGATGCGGAGAGCGAAGTAGCGCTGGTGCTGATCGATCCGGGCCAGGCGCCCCAGCTCGCCACCGAGCCGGTGATGGCGCTTTTCGGCCTGACCCCGGCCGAGGCGCAGCTGGCGGTCGCCTTGTCGCAGGGCAGCTCGCTCAGCGAATATGCCACGCACCGCGGCGTGTCGGTCGGGACGGTTCGCGTCCAGATGAAGCGGATCCTGGAGAAGACCGATAGCCGCCGCCAAGCCGATCTGGTCGGCAAGCTCTACGCCTCGGTGATCGCGCAGCTGCAGGGCGAGCTGCATTGATCCGTCCCGCGGCGCATATCCCATTTGGGAGCCGCGGGAGGGATGCGCCTGCGGCATCATGATCGCTCAGCAAGGCGGCCGGAAAGGCCGTGGGAACGCGAGAGAGGATGCGAATGCGCAAGCCGAAACACTGTCTGAAGCCGTTGCTTCTTTGCCTGCTGGGCGCGGCGGCCCAGCCCGCGCTGGCCCAGCAGACGCTGCCGCCCGAGCTGCAGGGGGGACCTCCCTCCCAGGTGCCGGTGGCAGTGCAGATCGCGCGCTGGCACGTGCTCGACGGCGACATCAATTCGCTCACCTTCCGCAGCATCGACCGCCTGTTCACCACCCGTACCGTCGCCCATGCCGGCACGCCGTGGCGCCTTCCCCGCGCCGACGCGCCGATGGACTTCAGCTATGATTTCGGCGGCAAGACCTATCGCGCCGACGCGTTTCTGGAGCGCACCTACACCAACGCGCTGCTGATCCTGAAGGACGGCAAGATCGTCACCGAGATCTACCGCAACAACAGCGACGAGACTTCCCGTTTCATCGGCTGGTCGATGACCAAGTCGGTCACGTCCCTGCTCGTCGGCTGCGCGCTGGCGGACGGGCGGATCACGTCGATCGACGATCCGATCACCGCCTATCTGCCCGAGCTGAAGGGCAGCGGCTATGACGGCGCGAGCATCCGCAACATTCTCGAGATGCGCTCCGGCGTCGATTATGAGGAGCGGTACGACTTCGCGCATCCGGGCACGGCGGCGCGCAACCATATCGACGCGCTGGTCAAGAATGTCGTCCGCTTCGCCGATGCCGCCCGCACGATCAAGCGCGCCCATGCCCCGGGCAGCACCTTCCAGTACAAGACGCTCGACACCGCCGTGCTGGGCTGGCTGATCGAGCGGGTGAGCGGCACCACCGTCGCCGGCTATACCAGCCAGAAACTGTGGGAACCGCTCGGCGCCGAATATGACGCCTTCTACCTGATGGACGGGCAGCCCGGTGTCGGCCGCGAATTCAGCGGCGCCGGCTTCAACGCCACGCTGCGCGACTTTGCCAAGATCGGCCAGATGATGCTGGACGGCGGCAAGGCCAATGGCCGCCAGGTCGTGCCGGCCGCGTGGGTGAAGACGTCCACCGCCGCCTCGACGCCGGCCGATCCCAAGGCGCCCGGCGCCCCCACCGGCTATGCGATGCAATGGTGGCTGCTGGACAATAGCGGCGCCTACAGCGCGCTGGGGCTGCAGGGCCAGTATATCTATGTCGATCCGCGCTCCCGCACCGTGGTCGTGAAGATCAGCTATTTCCCGCCGGGACGCGAGGATTCGGCGACCGAGGAAACGGGCGCGTTCCTGCACGCGGCGGCGGCCTGGAACCCGAAGTAACGAACTGAATCGCTTAAAAAATACAACAGCGATAGACGTGGGAGAGGAACAATGAAGCACATGTTGCTTGCCGGCGCTGCCCTGATCGGCAGCGCCGCGGGATCGGCTGCCTGCGCGCAGGACGCTGCCGCCCCGGCGGAGACGCAACCCCAGGCCGAACATTCCGGCCCGCTCGGCGAGATCGTCGTCACCGCCCAGCGCCGCACCGAAAACCTGCAAAAGGTGGCGGTGGCCGCCACGGCGCTGGATGCGAGTGAGCTCAAGGGCAACGCGGTGACGCGGCTCAACGACCTGCAGAACGCCACCCCGGCGCTGTCGATCACCGATGCGGGCATCACTGCCGCGGTCAACATCCGCGGCATCGGGCTGGCCAGCAATTCGCCGAACGTGACGGCGGGCGTCGCCACCTATGTCGACGGACTGTTCCAGCCGCCGATCGTCCAGGCCAACAGCTTCTACGACCTGGCGAGCGTCGAGGTGTTGCGCGGCCCCCAGGGTACGCTGGTCGGCAGCAACTCCACCGGCGGTGCGATCTTCATCAATTCGCGCAACCCGGATCTGAAGGAGGTGGGGGGCTATATCGAGGGCAGCGGCGGCAATCGCGGCAATTACGGCGTCGAAGGCGCGGTGAACGTGCCGCTGGCGAGCAATCTGGCGGTACGCGCCGCCGGCTTCGCACGCGGGCACGACAGCTATTACGCCGATGTCGGCCCCTTCCATAACCAGGCGGGCAAGCTCGACGAAAAGGGCGGCCGCTTCGGCATGCTGTGGCAGCCGGGCAGCTTCCGCGCGCTGCTCAAGGTCCAGATCAACGATCGCAACATCGGCGGCTATGCCTATCGCCCGATCGCCGGCACCGAATTCGGGGCCTATCGCGTCGGCGATATCTACACGCTCAGCTACGATGTGCCGGTGGGCATCCGCGAACATGCCTTCATCACCGGCCTGGAGCTGCGCAAGGAATTTGCCGGCGGCACCGTGCTCCGCTCGGTCAGCGGCTATCAGAACAAGAAGATCCAGGGGGTCAATGACCTCGACGCCAGCCAGGCACCGGCCAGCGCCGGCGGCGACATCCGCGAGGATTATTATGCGCGCGAGCGGCAATATAGCCAGGAAGTGAACCTGATCTCGCCGAGCGGCCTGCCGTTCGAATGGATTGTCGGCGGCTATTTCCAGCGCAACGAAATCAAGGTCCGCATCCGCCAGACCCAGGCGGGCTTCCCGACCGACATCGATCCCGACAATAGCCGCACCACCCTCGGCGTCTTCGCCCAGGCCAGCTACAAGATCCTGCCGGACGTGCAGCTTCAGCTTGGCGGTCGCTATTCGCACTACAAGGCAAGCGGCGTCGGCACGGTGAATATCGGCGCAGGCATCCCGGGCTTCCCCGCCGCCGGGCTTCCGGTCTCGGACCTGTCCGGCACGCACCAGGACGGGCGCGTCACGGGCAAGGCGGCGATCAACTGGAATGTGGATCGGGACAATCTGCTCTACGCCTTTGCGGCGCGCGGCTACAAACCGGGCGGCTTCAACGCGGTGAACTCCGAATTCCGGCCCGAAATCGTGTGGAATTACGAAATCGGCTGGAAATCCAGCCTGTTCGATCGGCACGTGCGGACGCAGGTTTCCGCCTTCTACAATGATTATTCGGATTTCCAGTTCGAGATCCTGGAGCCCAGCACCGGGTTCACCGGGGTGCAGAACCTGTCCAAGGGCACGATCAAGGGCTTCGAGGCGCAGGTTCAGAGCCGGTTCGGCGGGCTGAGCGTTGATGCCAATGTCGCCTATGTCGATTCCAGGCTGTCCGGGCTGACGTTCGTCAACCAGCGCAAGATCCCGTCGGCAACGCTCGGCCCGCAATGCCCGGCCGGAACGCCCTCGTCACCGCCGCGCTGTTTCGATTACGTCCCGGCGATCATCACCACCAATGGCGGGCCCAACCTCTATTCGCCCGATTGGACCTATGGCGGCAGCATTGCCTATGAGGCGGCGCTGCCCGGCGGCGCGACGCTGACGCCGCGGGTCAACTACGCCTATGTCGGGCCGAAATTCACCTACCTCGCCTATGACCCGGTATCCGATCGGATCGCCGGCTATGGCCTGGTCTCGGCGCTGATAACCTTCCGGACCGGGCGCTATCACATCGAGGCCTATGGCACGAACCTGGCCGACAAGCGCTATGTGAGCGGCCAGTACGGCCTGCGCGAATTCTACGGCGCCCCGCGCGAACTGGGCATTCGGGCCGGCTTCACCTTCTGATCGGCCTCGGCCGGAAGGCGGCGCACAAAAAAAGGGGCTCCGGCGGTGATCGCCGGAGCCCCTTCGCGTTGGGGTTCGTCAGAAGTTGCCGCGCAGGATGAACGAGAAGCGACGATCGTTGACGAAATAGGATCGCGGCGCGGTGGCCGTGGACCCGTTGATATAGGCCTGCTCGGTCTTCACGACCTGGTTGGTCAGGTTCACGCCCTGCACGCCGATCTTGACGTACTTGTTGATGCTGTAGAACGCCGAGGCATCGAGCTGCCCGCCCGCCGACTGGAAGATCGAGGTGTACGGGAAGATGACGTCCGCCGCGGTCAGCAGATATTTCGAACGCCAGTTATAGGCCGCGCGCAGCGAAACCGGGCCCTTTTCGTAGAAGAGGGTGGCGTTGAAATTGTGCTTCGACAGCCCTTCCAGCGGCAGGTTGCCCGGCGTGATATTCGAGTTGCCGGACGGGGAACCGCCGTTGAGGAAGGAATTGGGCAGGCCCGAGCTGTCGATATACGAATAGTTCAGGTTGGTGCCCAGGCCGTTCAGCAAGCCCGGCAGGAAGTCGAAGGTCTGCTGATAGGCGACTTCGACGCCCTTGATCTTGCCATAGCCGTTATAGTTGGCCGGACCGCGGACGATGACGTTCTGCGTCACCCCGCCCCCGGTCACCGGCCGGCTGGTCAGCGACTGGTAGAAGAAGTTGTGGATCGACTTGTAGAACACGTCGACCGACAGCTGCCCCACGCGGCCGAAATACCATTCCGCGGTGGCATCGAACTGCCATGCGGTCGCCGGCTTCAGATAGGGATTGCCCGCCGTCGCGGTGAGCGCACCGCTCGCCGAGTCGAAGCCCACCTGCAGGAAGTTGCGGATGTTCGCCAGATCCGGACGCGTCATCACCTTGGAAGCGGCGAAGCGGAGGATCAGGTTGTTAGTCAACCCAAACTTCACATTGGCACTGGGCAGCCAGTAGCCATAGTTCACCCGCGCCACTTCGTTTGTGGTTACACCCGTCGAGAAGTTGCGCAGCGTGTTATAACCTTGCTCGCCGAGGCGGCAGAGCGCGCTGACCGTCGTGCCGGTGCTGGAGCAGGTTGCCGCAAAACTGTCCTGCGTGCCCGTCTGCTGCTGCGTCGGCGCACCGATCGAACCAGCAGACGTGAGATCGCTTACGACATAGCGCAGGCCGACATTGCCGCTGACCCGGACATTGCCGAATACGGGGCCCGGCGACTGGAAGTTCAGCTGAGCGTAGACGTTCTTGTCCTGCTGCGTGACGTTCTGGATTTCCGACGGGAGATACGGCGTGCCGGCGGCAACACCGCCGCGCGACGCGAGCGGAGACCAGGGCGTCGTGCTCGCGCCGTTTGCCTGCCACTGCTGGCCAATCTTCTGGAAATAGGCCGCCGACTGGTTGTAGCCGTCGATCAGATCGCCGGTGTAGAAATAGCCGCCGATCGGCCCCTTCGTTGCCCCGCGGAAGAAGTTGGGGAAGTTGTAGAAGGCGGTCTGCTGCGGCGACTGCGCGAAGGACACCGGCGTGCCGGCCCACACTTCGCTCAGCGCACCCCAGTTGTAGGTGCTGTAGCGGACATCCGAAGCACGGTCGGCATACCGCGCACCGAACTTTAGGTGAGTCAGGAAGCTGTCTTCGCCAAACTTGTAGTCGAAGTCCGCCTTGAAGGCGTACTCGCGGCCTTCGCTCTGCTCGAGATGGTCCATCGCCGCGCGCCAGAACTGGTTCTGCGGGTTCTGAAAATACTGCGCGTCCGACTGCCCCGCCAATGCCGGGTTGGAAGTGCCGAGCACCACCGGCTTATGCGGCGTCACGACCGGCAGACTGCCCGTCAGGTCAAGTTCGGAGTCGGCGAAGGTCGAGCCGAACACGGCGAAGTCGGTGTTGTTGTGCTTCGCCTTGGTGTAGTCGGCGTCGAGGTTGAGCGAAAGGCGATCGCTCAGTTCGGTCTTCAGGTTGAGGCCGTAATCCCAGACGGTATTCTCATCGAGCACCTGGCGCCGCGAAAGCGACTGCTGCGTGCCGCCGGTGGGGACATAGCAAGGTTGGATGGTGCCATCGCCAGCACAGCGGCTGCCGCCGCCGTTACCCGGCGCCGTGATGTAGCCCGACTGGAACAGGCCCGACGAATCGAACTTGTAGTTGGTGGTGGCGCCGACTGCGCACTGCGCGCGAGTCGTGCCGCCCGGGCCGTTGCCGTTAGGCGCGCAGCCGATCGGATAGGTGTTGTATTCCGAAAGGTCCGGCGCAGTTTCGAAGGTATGCTCGCCCCAGGCATTGGTGGTGTGGGTACGGAGGAACTGCGCGGTCAGGATCGTGCGGTTGTCGGTGCTCTGCCACTGGGCGGCGATGGCGACGCCGTCGCGCTTGCGGTCATAGTCCTGGCTACGGAACTGGCCGCCGATCGGCGCATAGCGCAGCGACGCAGGATCGAGCAGCCCATCCGCGCCCGGCGTGCCTGCGGTGCCGCAGGCCGAACCGCCTGCGGGGAGTGTGGTGCTGTCGCCGGTGCCCGGCAACGGATTGCGGCAGACCAGATTCGTGGTCGAATTGGCCGCGATCGCCTGCTGGTTGTCGCGCGTCTGGAAGTTGGTGACCTGAATGCCGTCCGCGCGGCTGCGGATGCGCGAATAGGACACATCGCCCAACAGGCCCAACGTACCGATGCCGGTGTTCCAGGTGTTGCTGATCAGCAGCGAGGCCGTTGGCGACCACTTCTTCTCGAAATCGCCGTAGTTTGCCTCGAGATCGGCACCAATGTGCAGACCCTTGTTGTCGAACGGCTTGCGCGTGTTGAGGTTGACCGTACCCGCCAGACCGCCTTCGATCATCTCCGCAGTGGCGTTCTTGTAGACTTCCACCGAGCCGAGCAGTTCGGCAGGCACGTCCGCGAAGTTGATCGTCTGGCCGCCGATGCCGGCCGAGAAAGTGTCGCGACCATTGAACTCGGAACGGACGAAGTTCAGGCCGCGCACGTTCACGCCCGAGCCTTCGACCGAGAAGTGGTCGGGATCGTTCGTGCCGGCGAAGCGGCTGATCGTCACGCCCGGCACGCGCTGCAGCGCCTCGGTGACCGAGCGGTCCGGCAGCGCCCCGATGTCGCTGGCCGTGATCGCGTCGACAACGGTGTCCGCGTTTTTCTTGATGTTCTGTGCGTTGGCAAGGCTGGCGCGAATGCCGGTAACGACGATCTGGTCACCCTGATCGGCGGGAACGCTGTCGGCAGGGACCTGCTGGTCTGCAGCCGCGGTTTGTGCCTGGGCGGCACCCATCATGCCGGCGACACACAGCGCGGTGACCGAAGCTCCACGCAAGAAAGATCCAATTTTGTTGATATCGCGCAAACGCGCATGCGACGTGTTTCGCATAGTCCCCTCCTCAGAAAGCGTGTGACTCGTTGATCACGACAAGGTTGTCAGGGACGTACACCAGATCGCCGCGCGCTTGGCAATGCGACCGCTAACATCGATGGAAACGTTTTTGAAAAGACTGTAGCCGTTTTGCAACGGTATCGGCCCCGTCCCAAGGAACGGTTTGACAGCCCGCCCGGCTTTGCTGGTAACCCACGCTCCAACGAGAGAGGATGAAGCGATGGGCGGGCAGCAGAGTCTACGCGTGGTGATCGTCGGGGGGGGCACGTCGGGGTGGATGACGGCGGCAGCGCTTGCCCGTTTGTTGCCAGCGCGTTGCTCGTTGCATCTCATCGAATCCGAAGCGATCGGGGTCATCGGCGTAGGCGAAGCGACGCTCCCGCACATCCGCAGTTTCGTGGAAAAGCTGGGCATCCCCGAGGCGGATTTCATGGCCTGGACGCGCGGTACGTTCAAATTGGGTATCGAATTTCGCGACTGGGGCAAGATCGGCGACAGCTACATCCATCCCTTCGGCACGTTCGGCCGCGGCAAGGGCGAGGTGGACTTCCACCATTACTGGACCCGGCTTCGCCGTGCGGGCGCGGATGTGCCGTCGCTCGAAGCGTTTTCCTATGCCTGCATGCTCGCGCGCGCCAACCGGTTCGACGTACCGGCGACCGACCCCGCGCAACTCGCCTCCACCTATGGCTATGCCTATCAGTTCGATGCGCTGCTGTTCGCGCCCTATCTTCGCGCCATTGCGGAGGAGCTGGGCGCGACACGTACCGAGGGCAAGGTCGTCGAGGTGCTCCGCGACGGCACGAGCGGCAACATCACCGCCGTCCGCTTGGACGATGGTCAGTTGGTCGAAGGTGACCTGTTCATCGATTGCTCCGGTTTCCGATCGCTGCTCCTCGGCGAGGCGATGAAGGAGCCATTCGAGGACTGGAACCATTGGCTTCCCGCCGATCGCGCCGTTGCGATGCCGTGCCGCACCGAAACCTCGGTCACCCCCTATACCAGCGCGATCGCCATGCCTGCCGGGTGGCGCTGGCGTATTCCGCTGCAACACCGCACCGGCAATGGCTATGTCTTTGCCAGCGCCTTCACCTCGGACGATGCGGCGGCGCAGGCGCTTACACAGGCGGTGGAAGGCGCGCCGCTCGCCGATCCCCGCTTCCTGCGCTTCCGTGCCGGTCGCCGTCGCCGCAGCTGGGTGAACAACTGCGTGGCGATCGGGCTTGCCAGTGGGTTTCTGGAGCCCCTGGAATCGACCAGCATCTATCTGGTCCAGCAGGCGATCACCGCGCTTATAGAGCTGTTCCCGGAAACCAGGATCTCGCCGGTCGATCGCGACGAATTCAATCGCCTGATTGATCTCGAATATGATCGCATCCGCGACTTTCTGATCCTCCACTACCACGCGACCACCCGGTCGGACTCGGAATTCTGGAACTATGTTCGCACCATGGCCGTGCCCGACAGCCTAGCCGAGAAGATCGAGCTGTTCCGCCGGGCCGGGCGGGTGGTGAAATATCGGGAGGGGGTGTTCCTCGATGCCAGCTGGATCGCGGTCTATGTCGGCCAGGGGATCGTTCCGGAAGGCTATGACCCGCGCGCCGACCTGCCGGACAGCGATAGCCTGATGCGCGGCATGCAGGCGCTGCGGGCGGAAATCGACGCCACCGTCGCGCAGGTACCCGAACACCTGCGCTACATCGACCGGCATTGCGCGATGGCGGCGGCCGCATGAGCCTGCGCCGCATCCTCGTCGTGGGGGGGGGCATGGTCGGTTGGTCAGCGGCCGCTGCCCTGAAGCGCCGCCTCCCCCATCTGGACATCACAATCCTGCCGATCGCGCCGCCCGCCGATGCGCTGGCCGACCGTATCGCAAGCACGCTGCCCTCCATCCTCGGCTTCCACAGCGACCTCGGCATCGGGCTCGGCGATGCGGTACTGCGAACCGGCGGCCAGTATCGCCTCGGTACCTTGTTTCGCGACTGGGTGGCGGGCGCACCGGACTATGTGCATGCCTATGGTCGGACCGGCACGCCGATCGGCGGCGCGCCTTTCCACCAGTTATGGGCGCGCGCTGCACTGGCGAGCGCCGCCCCGCCGTTCGATACGCTTTCGGTCGCTGCCATGATGGCGCGATCGGGCAGCTTCGTCACGCCGCAGGCCGACGGACTTCTTTCCGAGCACAGCTTTGGCCTGACGCTCGACATTCCCCGCTACACCGCGATGCTGATGGCGTTCGCCCGCCATGTGGGCGTGCAGGGACATCTCGGCGAGGTGGCGCATGTCGAGCAGGACGTGCGGGGCGACATCGCGGCCGTAGTGCTGGAAGACGGTGCCCGTATCACGGCCGATCTCTACTGCGATTGCACCGGGCCTGCCGCCCGTCTGCACGGGGCGATCGCGGTTCCCCGCGAGGATTGGCAGGCTTGGCTGCCCTGCGACCGGGTCGTGCTGGAAGAGGTGGCAGGCGAAGATGAAGCAGCGCCGATGGAGCGGGTCACGGCAACCGATCATGGCTGGCGCTGGGTTGGTACTCGCCAACGCGGCACCGTCTACTGCGCCGCCTTCGGGGCGACAGACGCTAGCGCGGTTGCATTCCGCTCCGGCGCCACGCTGGCGCCCTGGCGCGGGAACGTCGTCGCGATCGGCGATGCCGCCGTCAGCGTGGAGCCGCTCGAATGGAGCAACCTCCATCTCGCGCACAGCGCCATCGACCGGCTGATCGCAATGCTGCCTGCCGGTCGCCCCCATCCGCTGGAGGCCGCCGAATATAATCGGCAGGCGCTCGCCGAGGCCCGGCGCGTGCGCGATTTCCTCGTACTGCATTACGCCACCGCCCGGCGTGACACGCCGTTCTGGCAGGCGCGGGCGCAAACCGGCCTGCCCGATTCCCTCGCACATACGCTGCGGCTGTTCCGCGAGCGCGGCCGCCTGCCTTATTATGAGGAAGAGACCTTCGACCGGGAGAGCTGGCTCGCCGTGCTGTTCGGCCAGCACGTGCTGCCCCGCCGTATCGATCCGCTGACCGATGCCGTGCCGCCCGCCGAAGCGGCCGCCGCCATGACGTCGCTACAACAACGCATCGCGCAGGAGATCGAGCGGGTACCCGCAGCCGCGCGGTTCCGCGCGCTGCAACTGGAACGCCTGCATGAACGAGCATAGCATCCGCGACGTCGTGATCGTCGGCGGCGGCACGGCCGGGTGGATGGCCGCAGCTGCCTTTTCGCGCGTTCTCAACAATGGCTATACCCGCATCACCCTGGTCGAGTCCGACGAGATCGGCACCGTGGGCGTGGGCGAAGCGACGATCCCGCCGATCCTCCGTTTCAACCAGATGATCGGCCTAGCCGAGAACCAGTTCCTCGCGGAGACCGGCGGCACTTTCAAGCTGGGCATCGAGTTTGTCGACTGGGGCGCGCTTGGCGACCGCTACTTTCATCCTTTCGGCAACTATGGCCAGGATCTGGAAGGCATCCCATTTCACCAACTATATCTCCGCGAGCGGGCACGTCGTCCGCTTCCGGAGATTGCAGCCTGGTCCATGAGCGCAGTGGCGGCATCGCTGGGACGGTTCGGGCGGCCTGCCGCCACGGCGCAATCCCCTATTCGCGACCTTTTCTACGCCTTTCACTTCGATGCAGGCCTGTACGCGCAGTTGCTTCGCAGACTGGCAGAATCGCGCGGGGTTTCACGGGTCGAAGGCAAGGTCGTCACCGTGGCGCAGCGGTCGGAGGACGGATTCGTCCAATCGGTGGCGCTTGCCGATGGCCGTGTCGTCGCGGGGGACCTGTTCATCGATTGCTCCGGCTTTCGCGGACTGTTGATCGAGGACGCACTCCAGACCGGCTACGAAGATTGGCGACGCTGGCTGCCTTGCGACCGTGCGATCGCGGCCCCCTGCGCCAATGTGGGAGAGCCCACGCCCTTTACGCGCGCCACCGCGCGCGAAGCCGGTTGGCAATGGCGCATTCCGTTGCAGCATCGCACGGGCAACGGTCTGGTCTATTGCAGCGACTATTTGGAGGACGACGCTGCCGAGCGGCAACTGCTAGGATCGCTGGAAGGATCTCCGCTGGCGGCCCCGCGGCGCCTGCGCTTCACCACCGGGCGGCGACGCGCGCTATGGTCGCACAACGTCGTGGCGCTTGGCCTTGCCGGCGGGTTTCTCGAACCGCTTGAGTCGACCAGCATCCATCTGATTCAGAGCGGCATCTCGCGCCTGATCGCGCTCTTCCCGGACAAGCGCTTCGATCCGATCGAACGCGAAGAGTATAATCGGCAGATGGGCACGCTCTACGACGACGTTCGCGATTTCATCATCCTTCACTACAAGGCGACGTCCCGCACCGACTCCCCGTTCTGGGATCGCTGCCGCACGATGGACATTCCCGATAGCCTTGCGCAGCGGATCGCACTGTTCGAAAGCAAGGGCCGCCTGTTCCGCGAGGGGCACGAGCTTTTCTCTAGCCCCAGCTGGGTGGCAGTTTGCATGGGTCAGCATATCGTGCCCAGCGACCACGAACCCATCGCCGATGCACTGGACGAAGATCTCGTAGCCCAGGCGCTGGACCAGATGCAGCGCGGGTACCGCGAGACCGCAGAGCGGCTCCCTACCCATGGCGAATTCCTCCGCCGCTGCACCTGACTTTCGACGCAAGCGCTGCACCGGCATCCATTGCGGACAGGGACGCGACGTCTCGCGTGATACCTGATCCGTCGGCTGCGGCCTAGCACTTGGGCAGAACAGCCCAACGAACGCGGGCGCACGGCGTCGACGTCTCCGCGGGCTCGGCATCGTCATCGTTCGGCCAATCTACGGAAAGACCTCAATCGACCCCGAACGATTTTCTGTACTATATGTACAAACATACGAACGATCGAGGCTTTATTCTCACAGTGCCGTTCGAGATTCAATCATAGCAGGATTGATTCATGGCCGATCTACCCACATTCCCCTATCGCACCGTTCCAGATACGGCGCGCTGGAGTACTTCCATATCTGGACGCTCAGCAATAGAAATCGACCCGCATCACGCTCCCTACTTACGTATTAACCCTGAGGACCGTGTAGCCTCTGCAGGAAGCTGCTTTGCCCAGCGGATATCGCAATCCTTGCAAAGTAGCGGCTATAACTACCTGATAACGGAAAAGGGCCCGCCGTTCCTGAATTCAGCAAAACGGCACGAGCTCGGCTATGGCGTCTACTCCGCACGCCACGGCAACATCTACACCGCCCTCCAGTTACTGCAACTCTTCCAGCGTGCGTTCGGCGGACCTGTGCCGCACGAGCCGATCTGGCGCCTGGCGGACGGGCACTACGCCGACCCCTTCCGGCCTTCGGTGCAGATTGGCGGGTTCCAGAGCGAAGAGGAATGCCTTCGTGACCGCGCGAGCCACCTTGCGGCCGTGCGACAGATGTTCCTCGACGTCGACGTTTTCATCTTCACGCTTGGCCTGACCGAGGCTTGGTACAGCATGGTTGACGGCGCGGTCTTCCCCACCTGCCCCGGATCGGTGCTGGGCGGAACCTATGATCCGGCACGCCACGCGTTCATCAATTTCAGCGTCGACGAAGTCACCGCGCATCTGGAGGAGTTTCGCGAGGCGCTTGGCGCGGTCAACCCAAAGGCGCAGATACTGCTGACGGTCTCTCCCGTCCCGCTGCAGGCGACCTTCGAACCGCGGCACGTCCTGCAATCGACGGTCTATTCCAAGTCCGTGCTGCGCGTAGTGTGCGAGAATATGGTCCGCCGCCACGCCAATGTGCACTATTTCGGCTCCTACGAAATCGTCGTGGCGACCGGGGACAGCAAGAGCTACTTCCTCGACGATCACCGCACCGTGTCCGACACCGCCGTCGCCCATGTGCTGCAGTGCTTCCATCGCCAGTTCACCGGCGCCGGCGGAAACGCCGCACCCGCAGCAGCGCCCGATGCGGCAGCAGTTCGTACCATGCCGAAGCCGATGTGCGACGAAGACTTGGTGATGGCGGCCCTTGCCGATCAGATCGCCGGACGCCCCCAATGAGCGTGGAGCTTCTGGGCGCGGTCACCCCGATCCACATGATCGGGGAAAGCCACAGCCTCATCTTCAGCAATCTCCTGTTCCGCGCGAACGACGGCAATTATCTGTGCAGGACGCGCTTCCTGCCGATGCTTGCGGCGGATTATGCAGACGGGACGACGGTCCATGCCGACTACGCCAGCGCCCTGCTTGGCGACGGCATTCTCGACCAATCGCTGCGTCCCGCTTTCATGAATGCGGACGCATCGGCTGCGTTTCTGGCGGGCATGCCTCTGTTGTCGCCGCCCATGGTGCTTTTTGCCGGGGATATGGATCTGCACCAGATGTTCGCGCAGATGGCGGAGGGCTTCGACTTCCTGCTGCCGGACGACCTGCAGTATGGATTCGACGACACCAAGCAGATCGTCAGCTACGCCGATATCTGCGCGCACATATCGCAGTTCCTGACGCCATTCTTCGCGACGGTGGAGCAGTTGCGCGACGTCGGCTTTAGCCGGTTGATGATCCACTGCCTGCCGCCCCGCACGGCCGACAGCGCCTCGGCCGCGCGCTGGACGAAAGGCCTCGTCGTGGACGCACCCGTCCGCGCCAAGCTCACGGTGGCGGCCAACCGGCTGATCGCGGACTTTTGCGCTCGCGTCGACATCGACTTCATCGACACCTGGCCCGAACTTGCCGCCAACGGCTATCTGCGCCCGGAATTCGAGTTGGACGGCGTCCACGTCAACCGCGCATCGGCGGTTGCTACGCTCGACAAGATCAGCACCATTCTGCGCGACAATACGGCGAGGATCTGGAACATTGCCCGCTACGAAACAGCCATCGCGCAGGCGCCGCCCCATGCCCAGACGGACACTGCGCAGGACGCACGGTGGGCGGCGCTCGGCCTGGCCGACGCGCAGATCGACCCGGGTTTTGTCGAGGAAGCAACTGTTGCGGCCACCACGTCCGTATGGTCCTCTACGAATGCACAGGCGCGGCCCGACTGGATCGGACGCCCGGCAGCCGGCTGCATGGGCATGGCGTCGGCAGAGCCGCCAGCCTCCCTTCTCGCCAGTGCGCATGCCGTCTTCCGTGCGGGGGACGCGCACGCGCTCCTGCATGCCGGCGCGCCGCACCAACTCACCATCAGCAGTTTCCGGCCGGTCCGCTACGCCCCGGCGGCGCAAGGACCCCAGCCCCTGCCCTCCCCCTCCGGCACCCGACGCGCGATGCTTTTCCTCTCATCGACCGAGCGCGTCCGCTTCCATGGAATCGACGGCGCGATTCTCATGCCTGCCCGCATCGAACGGGGACGATGCATCGTCTATGATCCGCATCGCGTGGTCGTTCAGCTGGATGCGGGACCGGAAGAACTCGATGTGCTGGAACTGGCGGCGCATCCGAGGCTTGCCGGCCAGCCTTTCAGGATCGTCTGGGCAGGGCTGTGCGACTGGCCCGCCGACCCCTATTGCTTCGGCGTCGCAGGGATGGAGGCGTGTCCCGGCTTCGAAAACCCGCTCTTTCGTCTTCGGGCTTGAGCTGCCGCATCGGCGCGGCCACGAACGTCGCCCGAGGCCAGGATAACCGCCGAGCCTAGGCCGGTCGATCGCCCATGCGTTCGCCCAGCCGCACCGACCGTTCCGGGCCCCAATGTTCGTCAAACGCGATCGCGCCGGGGCGGAAGAGCATCACGATCGTCGACCCCAGCAGGAAGCGGCCCATTTCCGCGCCCTGCTCCAGCACGATATGCTGGTCGGCATAGTCCCACGCGCTCGGCTGCCCTGTTCGCTTGGCGTTGACGACACCGTGCCACACCGTCGCCATGCTGCCGACGATCGTGGCGCCCACCAGCACCATGACGAAGCGACCATGCTCCGCGCTGTCGAACACGCACACAACCCGCTCGTTGCGCGCGAACAGATCGGGCACCCCGCGCGCCGTAACCGGGTTTACCGAGAACAGGCTGCCGGGCACGTGGACCATGCGGATCAGCCTGCCCGCGCAGGGCATGTGCAGACGGTGATAATCGCGGGGCGATAGATAGAGATTGGCGAAGCAGCCGTACCGGAATTCGGCCGCCAGCACATCGTCGCCGCCGAGCAGCGCGGTGATGGTGTAGCGATGCCCCTTGGCCTGCACGATATGGTGATCGTCAATCGCCCCGAGCTGGCTGATCGCACCGTCTACCGGACAAACGAAATCCGCACGTGCCATTGGGCGCGCGTCGGGGCGCAGCGGTCGGGTGAAAAAGTCGTTGAAGCTGGCATAGCCGGCAATATCCGGATCCGCCGCCTCCTGCATGTCCACGCCATAGCGGGCGACGAACCGCCGGATCAGCCAGCGGGTAAACGCCCCGCCCCGCGCGCGGGCGACATGCCCGGCCAACAGGGTGAGCCGCTGCTTGGGCAGGGCGTGTTGCAGAAGTACGGCTAGGCGATCGGACAAGGCTACCCCCGGAATGTGGCCGGCAGCTGTAGCAGCCGACCACGGCAGGACGCGAGTGTCTCGTTTGGCGAGCCAGACCCTTCGCCGGGCGCGGCGAACGGTGGCGGCCATGTGCTGGGCCATCAGGGTACCAGCAGCACCCGGGCAGCGCCCCCCCGTCAGCGAGCCGTGCGTCGAACCAGGTGTCCGGGTCTCGAGGATCATAATTGCGGGAGATACTCCGCGCCGCCTCTTGCACCCGCCGCACCGGCTCGGCCCTGCCACAGATAGTGTTCAGGCGCAGATCGCGATACCCGATTGCCCTTCGGGGCGATGTCGAGGGCGCAGGCGGACATGAGGCGCAGGCCGGCAGCGGCACGGCGCCCCGAAGGTTCGGGTTCCTCCCCGATGATGCGTCGGGCTAGCGCGCCGCCCGGCACTTCGGGCTCGGTGCGAAGTTCCCGTGCCACCGCGCCACGACGGCGATCATTGCCAGCTCGATCGCAAGCACGACGCCTTGGAGCAGCGCCTGCCGCCCATCGACGAACAACACGCCCATGAACGTCACCAATGTCGCCGATGCCGACAGGCTCGCGCTGCCCCAGCGCAGCGCTGCAGCCCAGTCGCGCTCCAGCAGCACCCAGGCGATCCGCAGATGTCCCAGGCCGATCAGCACCTGGAGCAGCGCCAGCGTCGGAATCGCCGACTGATAGACACCGCGCAGCAGGCTTTCCTGCAACCCGCCGTCCAGCATAGCCCCGACCAGTCCGTGCTGCCCGGGATAGAGATAGGGCAAGCCGAACAGTGCGCAGCCGATCTGGAGCGCCGCCATCGGCAACAGGATGCCGAGCGCCACCGCATAGCTGGTCAGAATGAAGCGGCCTTCGTCAGCCGTCACCAGGCCGCGTCCCGCGGCGATCAGGCAGCCGAGCGCGAATTGCAGCGGCGCGCCCTCTTCGATCGCCGTTTCCAGCTCGGCAGCCATGGCAAGGGCCCAGTCCTGCTTACGCTCTCCCAGACATGCGCCGGGAAGCCGCAGGATCGCGCATGCGAGGGCGATCTTCATGCCAGCGCGCCCCGCAACGAGGTCCCCTGGGCATCGCCCGCCAGTTCGCGCGCCAGCGCCACGCCTGCCGACG
Source organism: Sphingomonas sp. TDK1 (assembly GCF_001650735.1). Taxonomy (GTDB): domain Bacteria; phylum Pseudomonadota; class Alphaproteobacteria; order Sphingomonadales; family Sphingomonadaceae; genus Sphingomonas. The sequence continues at coordinate 87,616 of NZ_LXVY01000044.1, forward strand.
TCAGTCTATAGGCATGCCGCGCTGGACGGCCCGGCTGCGCCGGCTCTCGCCACTCCGCTTCTACCAGCCCCTGCTCGGTCATCCGCATCAGCAACGGATAGAGCGTTCCCGACATCAGGCCCGTCGCCTTCATGAGGTCATAGCCGTGCCGCCATTCACTTCGCTCGGCGGCCAGGGCGTCGAGGAGGAGGCGCATCTGCTTCGAAGGCTGCCGCTTTTTAACCATATATGATAGCAACATATGTAGACTTAAAGGTCAATCACCGATGATGGGAATCTTGCGGTAGCAAGTGAGCTTGAAGCAGGCCCCGAATGGGGGCATCCCACCACCGCAAGGCAATGGCGGCGAAAACGATCGTGAACACGTATAGCAGCACAGCCACGCCGACCGTGGCGCTCGGCGTCCCCGGTGCCAGCACCACCCAGTTCATGTAGACATACACGAACGGGTAATGGGTGATGTACAGCGGGTAGGACAGGCGCCCGGCCAGCTTGCACAGCCGCGCCGTCACCAAACTGCCGGAAGAATGCTGCCCGGCCACCAGAATCGCAGGAAAAAGCAGCAACACGCAGCCAGCCTGATAGAGGCCGTTCAGCTTCACCCCGCCGACCTGCGGAAAGACCGGGGCGGCGAATGCGAGAACCAACAGCAAGCTGAGCGGCACGAAGCCGATCCGCAACCGCGGCAGCCGGTCGCGGAGTCGGTAGAGCAGCAGTCCGATCAGGAAGGGATAGGCCAGCCGCACCGGCGCGCCCCAGAAATTGTGGAGGCCCCAGCCGGTATCGTAGGAGCCCAGCGTGAGCGCGGTTGCGAGGGAGACAACGGCCGCCACCCCCGCCAGTGCGGACAGCCACCGGACGTTCAGCCGCCGCAGGACGAGCGCGTAGGCGAGGTTGGCGATATATTCCTGCAGCAGAGTCCAGGCGGGTGCATTGAGCGGATGGCTGTCCCCAAGGCGATTGGGCAGTGCCGCCGCCGGAAGCGCCAGCACTGCGGCGACGAAAGCCAGCGCCACCAGCCATGTGGACGCCTGCTGCCGATCACCGGCAAATGGGTCGGCTAGATAGCTCACCAGCCCCAGCACGGCGCCGAGCAACACCAACGGGTGTAGGCGGACCAGCCGGCGGAGAAGGAAGCCGCGCACGGTCATCACGTTCCAGCGATCGTCATAGGCATAGCCGACGACGAACCCCGAAAGAGCGAAGAAGAAATCCACGGCGAGATAGGCATGCGGCAGCAGCAGCCGGTCCGCCTCGAACAGCACGGTAATGCCCTGGATGTGGAACGCCACGACCAGCAGCGCCGCCGTACCCCGCAATCCGTCAAGCACGTCGAAATGCGCCTTGCCGCAGCCGGTGGTATCGGACGTCGGCGCGGGTGCGTGGCGCGACCCGATCATCGCACGCGCGGCCGTGCGGGGTTGCCCATCACCGTGATGCCCGGCGGAACATCGCGTGTAACCACGCTGCCCGCGCCGATGATGGCATCCTCCCCGATCGTCACGCCCGGCAGGATCAGCGCGCCGCCGCCGATCCACACATTGGCACCGATGCGGATCGGCCGCCCATACTCCAGCCCCCGCGCGCGAAGCACCGGATCGCGGGGGTGATCGGCCGTGAGAATCTGCACGCCCGGCCCGATCTGCGCCCCCGCGCCGATCTCGACCCGCACCACATCGAGGATGACGCAGCCGAAATTGAGGAAGACCCGCGCCCCGAGATGGATGTTCGTGCCATAATCGCAGTGGAAGGGCGGACGCACCACCGCCCCCTCGCCCACCTGCCCCAGCCCCTCGGCGAGCAACGCATGCCGGTCAGCCGCATCCCACGCCAGGGACGCATTGTATCGAGCCATCCACGCTGCCGCGCGCGCGGCGTCTGCGGCAATTTCGGGGTCGTCGGCGGTGTAGAGATCGCCGGCCAGCATGCGTTGCTTTTGCGACATGGCGGTCAGCTCAGATCGTGCAGGTCTTTGCCGAGCGGCGCGGTGATGCGGAAGTCGGAGAAGCGTACCTCAAGTCCCTCGCGTTCCGGCGTGCAGGCTATCGGCCCGACCTGATAGCGCGCGGCAACCGGGAACGGCGCCAGGCGCACCAGCGGCCAGGTCTTGCCATCGGCAGACACCTGCAGCCGGAGGACGCCCTTGGCGACCGTCGCCCGCATCCAGAAATCCCCCGCATTGCCGGCATAGAGCCCCGTCGCCCAATCCGAGCGACCATCGGTAAGAACGCTGCTCAGCATCGCCCGGCCGTCCGAGAGCTCGATGCCCGCCTTCACCCAGCGGCGTTCATCGATGCGCACCATGATGCCCGCCTGATCGTAAAGCTGCGCATAGTTCCCGCGGATGCGCAATTGCGCCGTGAATGCGTCCCCCGTCGGGAAGCCCAGGAAGTGGCCGCTATCCCGCGTGAAACCATAATGGGTTTCGCGCCAGAAATCGGTGGCGCGGTCGGTGATTAGGGTCAGGTCTCCCGCGGCACCCACCTGCCAGTTCCGCGGCGCATTCAGCCAGCGGCCATCCTTGCGGCTGAAAATCGACTCGGTCTCGGGGCCGATCGTCGCTCCCGCGATCGCGGGCATGCCCAGCGCCACGGCACTCCCCAGCACCGTTCGCCGCGACAATTTCGATTCGTGCATCTTCCTTCCCCTTCAACCTTCGATCCGGCAGAAGCGCCCTGCCCCGAGAACGGCACACGTGTACATTTGTACACATTCAATGCAACGGAGTTTTGGCGTGCCCGGTGAACAGACGAGGCGGAACGACCCGGATCGGCGGCAGCGCATCATCACCGCCGCGCTCGATGTGATCGCCGAACATGGGGTGGCGAACACTACCCACCGCCGCATTGCTGCCGCGGCGGGGGTGCCGCTGGGGTCGGTCACCTATTATTTCGCCTCGCTGGAATCGCTGCTGACCGAAGCCTTTTTGCAGCTGGCGGAGGAATCCTCCGACGCGTTCCGCACGCATATGGCCCGCGCGACCGATCGCGAGGGCGCGCGCGAGGCGATCATAGACATCATCGCCGGATCGGTGTGGGCCGAGCCGCGCACGTTGCTGCTCAGCTATGAACTCTACGCCTTCGCCGCCCGCCACCCGGCGGTTTCCGCCGTCATGCAACGCTGGATGAATAACAGCCGGGCGGCGTTGGAGCGCTTTTTCGACCCCCTTACGGCGCGAGCGCTGGACGCGCTGGTGGAGGGCATCGGCATCCACAACTCGATTGATCCGAACCCCTTGGATCGCCCCGCGGTCAGCGAGATCGTAGGCCGCATCACGGATGGACGCGCGCGCTGAACCTTCCAGCCTCGCATGCGAGTAGCGAGGTGATGGTCAGCCGAGGGCCCGTGGCGGCCATGTGCCAGAACGGGCCGACATCCCCCGCATGCAGGCAGTTGGCGGGATACAGAATCAGACGATTGAATGCCAGCAATGCCTGGCCGATCCGCTCGAACGCGGGGCTGTCGCCATCGTGATAGGACTTGGGCGGGAGGCCGTATCGCTGGCTGTCGCGCGACAACGCCTGTCGCCACAAGGGCAGGCGCTCCGCATTGATCCGCTCGAAGCCCGTCGCGCGATGGCGATAGAAACTGGTGCCGCCGTGCGGTGCCGCGCACAAATAGTGGACGGCAGCGACGATCGAATCCGAACAATCATCGAAATGCGGGATGCGTTGGATGGGTGCCAGCCGGGCGGGATCGTCGCTGGCGACCGCGAAGCTGCCCCGCAGGAAGGCGGGATCCTGGCCCAGCATCGCAGATGCCGTGCGTACCAGCCAATCGGCATATCCATCCGGCACGGGCGCGCGCAAGCCGGGATAGAGGTCGTCTTTCTCCCGCTCGAACGCCAGGTACCCCGCCGCCGCCGCCAGTGCGCCGGACGCAGGATGGGCATCATCGCGCTGCCACAGCGGCACCTGCTCCGCCCCCATAAGGACGGGGGACAGAATCATGCCCCCGGCGCGAACCACGCGGCCTCGGCGGCAAGTCGGGCGTTTTTGCGCCGGACGAGCCCCGCCACATGGTCGAATGACAGCGCCATCGCAGCCAGGACCATCACCTGATCCCAATCGTCGAGCGTCGCGGCCTTCCGCCCCAGCGCCCGCTCGTCGATGCCATAGAGGCCCGACAGCGATGCCGACGTTCCGTTATGGAAGGCAACGTCCAACTTCACTTCGCTGACCAGCCGATGCGCGGTGACCAATTCGACCAATGCGGCGGTGGGCGCCTGCTCCGCCACCAGCTGGCCGAGGATTGCCTGTACCGACTGGAGATAGGCACTGTCGCTGCCATCGGCCTCCACGATGCCGACGGGACCATCCGCGACGATCGCCGCGCTGTCGCCGTCGATGCAGACCTGCCCCTCCAGGTAGCCGCTGCCAACGAAGAACGGCAGGCGGAGCAGGTTGAGCGGCACGTGATCGGCATCGAACGTCGCACCGTCCCAGAACAGATTCTCCTGCGGCTCGAGGCCGAGCAGCGCGGCGGGGTAGAATTGGCCGGTCTCCGCATCCTTCGCGAGGAATACGGGAAACTGGCTCGCCACCTTGCGGATCTCGCTTGCGACCAGTGGCACGAGATGCGCAGCCGCCGCGGCGGCGAGCGCTCGGGTGGGATCCAGCCGCAGTCCGGCGTGGTCGTTGCGGGTAAGTTGCACCAGATTCATCGAGCTTCTTTCAGGTCAGACGGGCTGGAAGCGATACTGCGCCAGCTTGTCGAGCAGCGCGCGGTTCGTCGGCATCGCGGCGACAAGCCGGCGCTTCATCGCGGCGACGCGCTCGAACGCATCCTCCGCAGCGTCGCGTGCGGCCAGCGCGCCGGCGCGCGGCGCGGTGCGAAAGCCCATGCCGTACAGCACATATTGGTAGCTTGCTGCCGGAAACATCTCGTGTGCGCTGGCAAAGTCATGCTCGCCGGGCGGCGTGTGCCGCCACAGTTCGAGCAGATCCTGGAGCGGCTGCGGGATGGTCGCGGGATCGCGATTGTCGCGCCAGAAGGCGGTGTCCTCGCGCTGCGACAGCATATAGTGGAGCTTCAGGAACTCGATGATCCGGTCCCAGCGATAGCGGGTCATGTCGTTGAAGCGGCGCGCGACGATGTCCATCGCGCCCCGCGTCGCGGGCATGGCGCTGGCGATATAGTCGGCCGAGAGCTCGCTCAGCACCAGCGCCGAGGCCTCCAGCGGCTCTAGAAAACCCGCAGCGAGCCCGACGGCGACGACGTTGTTCTTCCAGAACGTCTCGCGATGGCCCGAGCGGATCGTGATCTCGCGCGGGGTGAGGCCGGCAAAGGCCGGTCCGACATAGGCGGCGAGCGCCTCTTCCACCCGGTCGGCGCCGGCATGCCGGCTCGAATAGACATAGCCGACCCCGCGACGGTTCTGCAGGCCGATATCCCAGATCCAGCCATGGTCCTGCGCGGTGGAAACGGTGTGCGAGACGATCGGCGCGTCCTCGCTCTCGTACGGCACCTGCACCGCCAGCGCGCGATCGATGAAGAGCACGTCGCTGCAATCGATGAACGGCACGCCCAGCGTCTGCCCGAGCAGCAGTGAGGAAAAGCCGCTGCAATCGACGAACAGATCGGCGGCGATGCCCCCGTGCCGCTGGCCGATGACGGCGGTCACATCGCCATTCTCGGCCTGCTGGACCTCGATGATGTCGTCATCGACATGGCGGACGCCCAGCTTGCCGACGCAATGCTCGCGCAGCATCTCGCCCAGCCGCACCGCGTCGAGGTGATAGGCATAGTTGGCGATGCCGCCATATTCGGGCGAGGTGATCTGCTTGGGTGCGAGATGGTGCTCGCACAGAAATTCCTGGAAGCACACCGCATCGGAAAAGGACGGGGTGCCCGCCGCGTCCGCCTGCGCATTCCAGAACGGCGCCAGGTCTATGCTGGGGAAACCTTCGGGCAGGACCAGCGGGTGATAGTAGAAATCATCCGCCGCGCCGGTGCGCCAGCCCGCGAACTTGGCGCCCTGCTTGAACGAGGCCTTGCAGGCGCGGAGGAAGTCGGTTTCGGAGATACCGATCTTGCGCAGGGTGTTGCGCATCGTCGGCCAGGTGCCCTCGCCCACGCCGATGATGCTCAACCGCACGCTCTCGACCAAAGTGACTTGCAGATCGGGACCGTGCTTTGCGGCGATCAGCGCAGCGGTAAGCCACCCGGCCGAGCCACCCCCGACGATGCAGATCGACTCAATGTGCCGACTCATCAGATCCCCGCCATCCCTCTCTATCGTATCGGTCTAGCATGATTGCGCCGCCGACAAAGGAGGCCGGGTGGGTTGTCCCGCCCGGCCCCGTCCGCTTGTTGCGCCCGATCAGAAGGTGATCCGGGCACCTAGCTTGAACCGCCGCCCGGTATCCTCGGCATTGAGGAACTGGTTGGCGTAATAGGCATATTTGAACGCGACCGACTTGGTCAGGTTGGCCCCTTCGGCAAAGACCGCCACCTGCGGGGTGATATGGTAGGTGAGGCTGGCATCGACCTGCGAATAGGCGCGCACCTGGGTCACCGCCTGCCCGGCACCGTTGAGCGGCGGCGGCGCGAGATACTGGAGGAAATGGTCGCGCCAGTTGAACGCGACGCGCGCCTCGATCCCGTGCGCGTCGTAAAACGCAACTGCGTTGGCCGAGTTGGACAGGCCCGTCAGCGCGAATTTGTTGCGCAGGTCCTGCGGATCGAGATGGCGGTTCGAGCCGACCAGTGTGCCGTTGAGCTGGAAGCCGAAGCCGGTATCGCCGAACGCGTGCTGCCAGGCCGCCTCGAGGCCCGTCACGGTTGCATCCTGCCCGTTGACCGGCGCGGTGATGGTGAACTGCGCCGGCAGGCCCGTTGCCGGATCGAGCAGTGCGCCGGAAACGCCGGCAACCGGCCCGGTGGTCTGGTTGAGCACGATGAAATTATTGACGTTCTTCAAATAGCCGCCCAGCGACACATAGCTCGACCGGCCGTAATAATATTCGAACGATACATCGAGGTTGCTCGCCTTGAACGGCTTGAGATCGGCATTGCCGCGGCTGGCGGCGAAATTGCCGGGCCGCAGCGTCACCAGCGTCGTCACCGGCGAAAGCTGTTCGAGGGTGGGTCGCGTGATTGTCTGCGAGGCGGCGAAGCGCACGGTGAACGCATTGGAGACCTGCCACTTCAGCGCGATGTTGGGCAGGATGTCGGTATAATGGGTGGTTCCGATGGTGCGCGTCGTGCCGGACGAGGTGGAGCCATACTGGGTCTGGTCGTTGGCCAGCTTGACCAGCGCGGTATAGGCGGTGGCGAGGCCGTTGACGTTGGTAGACGTGTCCTCGAACCGAACGCCAGCGACAATCGAGATCGGCCGACCGGCGATGGCGCCGTGCCATTCGGTTTCGAGATACCCGCCGATCACCCGCTCCTTGACGATCGTGTCGTTGACCAGCGGCGGGGCGAAGGTGAACCCTGGGCCCTGCTGCGCGGTGATGGCGTTGAACAGCGCGGGGCCGTCGAAGGTCTGCCACTGGGTCGGCAGGCGGTTGGCCCCGCTCACGCCCGACAGGAAGTTGCTGCCGGCATTGAAAACGCTGATCGCCACACCCGGCGGCACCGGCACGTTATAGCCACAGGTGGTACAACCGGTGCCGCCGTCATTGGAATAGAGCGACGTGTCCTTCTTATCCTCGGACCAATAGAAACCGCTGCTCGCCTTCACCAGGCCTTCGAGCCCATCGCCCTTGTAGGTGAAATCCGCGCGACCCTGCTTCACCTCGTCGCGAATGCCATAGCCGCGTAGCAGCATCACGTGCTGGCACATCGGCTGGCCGTCGCCCACGACCGTGCTGCTGCCCGGCCGGCCGGAATCGGTGACGGCGCTGCCGCAGCGATTGGTCGGGTTGGCGAAGGCCGGCAGGGTCTCGGTCTGCCACGGCAGCCGCGAGCCATCCGACTGATAGCGCGACGAACCAGTCAGATAACCGAGCAGCGCCAGATAGGCCTCCTTGCCGCCATTGGGGTCTTCCTTGGCGAGCGAATAGGTGCCGTCGAGACTGGCGGTGATGGTCGGCGAGACCTGCCACTCGACGTTGAGCCCGACGGCGCGCGTGTTGGTGCGCTTGTCGAATTTCTTGTCGTGGAAGTCGGTGGCGATTCCGGTCGCCTGGGTCAGGTCGATCGCGGTGCCGTTGGCATCGGTCTTGACGTTGGTCAGGTTGGAGGCGGTGAACCAGTGGCCGTAGGACCGCGCATCGGTGGTGTTGGTGAACTTGGTGTAGAGGCCGTCGGCAGTCACCGTCACGGCGTCGCTCGGGCGATATTGCAGCACCAGCGTGCCGCCGATCCGCTCGCGATCCTCGCGCGTGACGCGGGTGTCGAAATTCTGCGGGATGAAGATGTTGCCTTGCGGGTTGCCGGACCCGACCGCGCCCTTGCCGCCATTGACCTGCGCCGCGGGAATGGCGGGGTTGACCAGCCAGCCATCGGTCGCTGCCTGTTTGAGCCGGGTGAAGCGGTGCTGGTAGCTGCCCGAGACCAGCACGCCCAGCGTGCCGTCGGCGAAGGTGTCGGCGAACAGGAAGGAGGCGTCGGGGGCGCTCTTCTTCGCGTTCTCGTCATAATTGGCGTCGATCGTCGCGCCGAATTTCAGACCCTTGTAATCGAAGGGACGCGCGGTCTTGATGTTCACGGTCGAGCCGACGCCGCCCGATTGGTAGCGCGCGGTCGAGGATTTGTAGACCTCGACGCCCGAAACAAGTTCCGATGCCAGCGTGTCGAACGCGAACGCGCGGCCCGACGCCTGGCTGGGGTCGGTCGGCGTCGCGACCTGGCGACCGTTGACCAGCACCGTGTTGAACTCCGGCCCGAAGCCACGGACGGTGATGAAGGCGCCCTCGCCGCCCGAACGGTCGATCGACACGCCGGTGATGCGCTGGAGCGATTCGGCGAGGTTGGCATCCGGCAGCTTGCCGATGTCCTTGGTGGAGATGGCATCGACGATTCCCGACGCTTCGCGCTTGATCCCGCGCGAGGTGTCGAGGCTGGCGCGCAGGCCGGTCACGACGATTTCCGGCTCCTCCGCGCCCGCCACTTGCGGCGCAACGGCAGCGGACTGGGGGGACGCAGGCGTCGGGGACTGCGCCTGCGTCCCCCCGCCCGCCGCCGCCACGGCGAGCTTGGTGCCCGCGGCGGGCACCAGGCGGTCCGGGGTCGGCCGCGGGACCACGGCATAGGTGCGCGGGCCGGTCTGGCGTGCGATCAAGCCGGTGCCGGCGAACAGGCGGTTGAGCGCATCGCCCACGGTAAAATCACCCCGTACGCCATTGGTGCGGACGGACTGCGTCAGGCGCCGCGCCGCGATGATCTGCACATCCGCCTGATGACCGAACAGGCCAATTGCCGTCTCCGCCGGCTGCGCATCGATCGAAAATCGCTTAATTTGCGCCGCGGCGTGGGCAGCGACAGGCATTGCGACCATGCAAACGATGCTCGCGGACGCAAATAGCGCTCCACGCAAAGTGGCGTTCGCCATAAAACCCCTCCCGTTTCATTCTACATTATTTCAGGCCTTTGCAACCTGTACATGCTTAGATACCCGGGGATGGATTTTCCTTCGCGCAAATCACGCCGTATCGGAGCCTTTTATTTCATGAAAGCTCAATCAGGGGGATTAGGGCTTCGTAGCGCGCTGGATGCGGATGAAGCGAGGATCTTCCATGTTCACCACCAGATCCAACGCGCTGCGAACGGCCTCGGCGAACCCTTCAGGATCGTTGATGCGGAACAGCCCATCGAACCGCTCGCCCGCCGCATCGGGATCGGCGATGACGATCTGGCGTTCGTTATAGCGATTGAACTCATCGGCAGCGTCGGCGAGCGTGGTGCCGTCGAGGTCGATCATGCCGCTGCGCCAGGCAAGCGCACGATCGACCGATGAAGCCTTGCCAGGCTCATAATGGACGATCGCGCGGTCGTTGATGAGAGCGCATTGTCCCGCCGCGAGCCGAATGCGCTGCGCCGCATCATCGTCGGACCAGGTCTCGACCACGCCCTCGGTAACCAGAACCTCGACGCCATTGTCGCGCTTGCGCACCGAAAAGGCGGTGCCGATCGCCTTTGCCCGGATCTTTCCCGAAGCCACCACGAACGGCCGAGCGGCATCCTTGGCCACGTCGAACCAGGCTTCGCCTTGCGCAAGTTCGACCTCGCGCGCGTGTTTGGCGATGTGCACCTGTAGTTCGGTGCCCGAGTTGATCGTCATCACCGACCCGTCGACCAGCGGCACCCGGCGTATTTCGCCCACCTTCGTGACATAGGCCACGCCGCGCCCACGGAGCAGCGAAGCGCCCACGACACCCGCCACAGCGGCAGCCGCCAGGCCGCCCAGCACGCCCCGCCGCCGCCAGTTGGGTGCGCGCACATCCTGCGGCGCGTCGTCCGGGCATTCCTCCACGGGAGCGGCCTGCTCCGCCTGCACCCCCGGCATCTGCCACAAGGCCTGCGTGCGCAACAGCAGCCCGGCCCGACGCGTGTCCTGCGCCAGCCAGCGCTGCAGGTCCGCCTCATCGGCGTCGCTCCAGCCGCCGCCGTCCATGCGTGCGACCCAGAACGCCGCCGCTTCGTCGTCCGCCAGCCGCGATGGCCCGCTCACAGGATGCCGACCTTGCGACCGCCAACGGGTACAGCGATCCCGGTGGATTTCTCGGATGCGGACCAGCCCTCGCGGATCGCGCGCACGCCGACCCAGACCTGTTTTTCCACCGCCTTCTCGCTCATGCCCATGTGCGCGGCGATTTCCTTCTGGGACCAGCCCTCTATCTTGCGCAGCTCGACGATGCGGCGGCAGCGCTCCGGCAAGGCGGCGATCAGCGCCATCACCCGCTCATAGGCAAGCCGGTTCGAAACCTGCTCTTCGGGCGACGGGGTTTGGGTGTCGCGGAAGCTCTCGATCTCGCTGATCGCCTCAAAGGGCACGACCTGCTGGCGCTTGAGCTTGCGCAGCAACAGATTGCGCGCGATCGAGAAGAAATAGGCGTGCCCGCAATCGATATGATCGACCGTGTCGAGCGTCGCGATCCGGCAATAGGCTTCCTGCATCAGCTCATCCACCTCATCGGGCGCGACCCGTCTGCGCGCGAACCAAGCTCGGATACGCGGCTCGTGCGGCACGATCTCGCGCGCGACCCACAGCGCCAGGCTTTGCCGGCGCTCGAACTCGGATTTCGCCTCCCCTTTCGCCGCATCCTCCTCTTGTTTCGCCCAGATTTTCTATTTGATCTTGGAGAGACCGCGGATAGCAAAATCCTTCGCGCCGTACGGCGATTTTTCGCAGTTCGGCGAGGACATCGGTTCGCCGCCCACCATCCGGAGGCGAAGTTTTCCGCGTGTCCGCGAAGGCCTGCTTTGCCGCGCCCAAGCAAAAGCTTATTTTCCTAGTTTACGGCTGGGAATTACCAACCTCCGCGACACATAAGGAGGATTGGATGGGGCGCATGCAAGGTTGGGTGGTCGCGGGTTTGCTGGCGGGGGTGGCGCAGCCGGCGCTCGCGCAGGCACAGGACGCTGTCGCACCCACAAAGGAAGGCGCGGGCGACATCGTCGTCACCGCACGCTTCCGCAACGAGAATCTGCAGGACGTGCCGATCGCGGTCTCGGTGGTGAACGGCGATGTCGCCGCCTCGCGCAACCTCAACACGCTGCAGGACCTGTCGACCGTGATCCCGACGGTGGATTTCCGCACCGGCCAGTCGAACAAGGACCGAACCGTTTTCATCCGCGGGGTCGGCACCATCACCACGTCGCCGGGGGTGGAGAGCTCGGTTTCCACGGTGATCGACGGCGTGGTGCTGGTACGCCCCGGCCAGGCGACACTCGATCTGCTCGACCTCGACCATCTTGAAGTGCTGCGCGGGCCGCAGGGCACGCTGTTCGGCAAGAACGCCTCGGCCGGGGTAATCAACCTCGTCACCAAGGGCCCGACCAAGACGCAGACCGGGTCGCTGGAAGGCGGCTATTATGAGGGCGGCGAGGGCCGTATCAAGGGCACCGTATCGGGCCCGATCAGCAGCACGATCGGCTATACGCTGAGCGGGTTGTACGCCGCCTATCGCGGGAACGTGTACAATGTCGGCACCCGCGACTGGGTGAACGGCTATGATCGCTGGGGCGTGCGCGGCAAGATCGTCGCCAAGCCCAATGACGATGTGACGATCACCTTCGCCGGCGACTATCTCTACAATCGCGACGATACGCCGCAGGGCGTTTATGTCAGTGCCTCGCGCGTGGCCTACCCGACGGGCGCGGTGACGCCGAACCCGACCCTCGCCGGCTTGCTGACGCAAGAGGGCATCACGCCGGGCGCGAACAACACGCGCATCAACACCAATTTCGACGCCGAAGTGCGTGACCGCAACTATGGCGGCTCGATCACGCTCGATTGGAAGCTGGGCGGCGGCTATACGCTCACTTCGATCACCGCCTATCGCGAGTGGAAGAACCACCAGAAGCCCGACTGGGACGCGCGGGCCATCCTCGCCGCCGGCTTCCCGCAGGGCCGCGACGACGGCACGGTCGATTTCGACCAGTTCTCGCAGGAAATCCGTCTCGCCTCCCCGCAGGGCGGGCTGGTCGACTATGTCGTCGGCGCCTATCTGCTCTCGGCGGATACCGACGAGCGCTACCAGCGCAGCGTCACCCAGCTGATCGGCGGTGCGCCGGTGACCAACAACGGCGTCGCGAACTACGGCATCCGCGCGCAGAACCATGCGCTGTTCGGCGAGGCCAACCTCCACGCCACCGATGCGCTGACCTTCATCGCGGGCGGGCGGCTGATCCATGATTCGCTCAGCTATTTCCACCAGCGCGTCTCGGACACCGCGACCGGCGTTTCGGGCATCCGCCCCAGCTTCGCCAGCAGCGGCAAGACCGACCGGGTGGATTACAGCGCCCGCGCCGGCGTGCAGTACAAGCTGGCGCCCAACGCCAACACCTATTTCACCTTCTCGCGCGGCTATAAGGGCCCGGCCTACAACGTCTTCTTCAACATGCAGGCGTTCGACACCCAGCCGCTCGCGCCCGAGACCTCGACCAGCTACGAAGTCGGCCTCAAGGGCAGCCTGTTCGACGGGCGGGTGAGCGGCGGGATCGCGACCTATCTCACCGATTACGATGGCTTCCAGGCAAATTACACCGACACCTATCTCGGCGCGATCGTCACCCGGCTGATCAACGCGGGCAGGGTACGGACCAAGGGCGTTGAGGCCGATCTGAACGCGCGGCCGACCGACCGGCTGACGCTCAACTTCGCGGTGGCGCGCACCGATGCGCGCATCCGCCACTTCAACTGCCCGGCGGCGACCAGCTGCACCTCGATCGACGGCGGCGCCCTGCCCTTCGCTCCGGACTGGAAGCTGAGCGGCGGCGCGGCGTGGAAGCTGCCGATCACCGACGGCCTTGCCGTCGAGCTGCAGACCGACGCGAGCTACAAGAGCAAGACGCAGTACGCGATCACCCAGAACCCGGACACGATCCAGCCCGCCTATGGCATCTGGAACGCCAGTGTCGCGCTGATCGGCGGCGAGCGTTGGGAGCTGCGTGCGCTGGTGAAGAACATCCTCGACCAGCACTATTCGAACTATCTGGTCTATGGCACCACCGCGGGCGTGGTCCGTTACGTGCCGCGGGACAATGATCGCTATGTCGGCCTGAATGCGCGCATCCGCTACTGACACCACCGCCGGGGCACAGGGTCGCTGGGCGATCCTGGCCCTCGTGTTCGGCGCGGTGATGCTGAACTATGTCGACCGGCAGATCCTCGCGCTGCTCAAGCCGATGCTGCAGGGCGAATTCCACTGGTCCGACCGCGACTATGCGCACATGGCCTCGGCCTTTCAGTTCGCCGCGGCGCTGGCCTTTCTCGGCACCGGCTGGTTCCTCGACCGGGTGGGGCTGCGGCGAGGCTTCGCACTGGGCGTCGCGCTGTGGAGCCTCGCGGGCATGGCGCATGCCTTCGCTACCACCGTCGCGCAGTTCGTGACCGCGCGCGCGGTGCTGGGCGCAGCGGAGTCGATCGGCACCCCGGCAGCCGTGAAGTCCGCCGCCACCTTCTTCCCGCCGTCCGAGCGCTCCCGCGCGCTCGGCATCGGCAATACGGCGCCCAATTTCGGGGCGATCCTCACCCCCTTGCTGATCCCCGCGCTGGCCTTGTGGGTCGGCTGGAAGGGCAGCTTCCTGATCGCGGGTGGGCTGGGCCTGGTCTGGGTCGCGGTGTGGCTGCGCTATGTCCCTGCGGCCGCCAGCATCCGCGGGCCGCGGTCGGAAGTGCCGTGGCTGCACCTGCTCCGCAGTCGGCGGACGCTCGCCATCGCCGTGGCCAAAGTGCTGAGCGACCAGGTCTGGTGGTTCCTGTTGTTCTGGACCCCCGACCTGTTCCACCGCCAGTTCGGGCTGGAACAGGGCGCGCTGGGGCTGCCGGTGGCGCTGGCCTACAGCCTCGCGGCGCTGGGCGCGATCAGCGGCGGGTGGGTGCCGGGCTGGCTGCTCGCGCGCGGCTGGGCGCCGGAGAAGATGCGGCACGCGACGCTGCTCGGCTATGCGCTGCTCGTGCTGCCGATCCCGCTGGTGCTGGTGGCGAGCAATCCCTGGGTGGCCGCCCTCCTCCTCGGCCTTGCCCTGTTCGCGCACCAGGGCTTCTCGACCAACGTCTTCGGACTGGCGACCGACATCATCCCCGCCGACCGCGTCGGATCGGTGATCGGCATCGGCGCCTTCGCCGGCAACCTCGCCGGCATGGCCATTCTCGAGCTGGCCGGCTGGTCGCTCGACAATGGCCATGGCTATGCGCCGATGTTCTGGATCGCGGCCTTTTCCTATCTCGCCGGAGCGCTGCTGGTGCGCTGGATCCTTCCGCGCACCGCCTATGCGGACGCGGGCTGACCCAGCAGCTCGGCCATGTCGACCACCCGGTGTTCCCGCAGACTGATCTCCGCTGCCATGCCGATGGCGACGGCCTTCAGCCCGTCCTCGGCGGTCACCTCCACCGGCCCCTGCCCTTGCACCGCGCGGGCGAAGGCCTGATGCTGGTAGAAGGTCGAGCCATGGTGCGATCCCGCCGCCAGCGCCGCTGCATCCACCTCGATCAGCCGTTTCTCCGGCGCCTTGGGGTTGCCGAAGCCGGTGCGCGGCGAACGGGTGAGCACGCTGCCCGGGATGCTCACGTCCAGCCGGGCAACGTCGCCGGTCGCGACGATCTCCTCCTGCTCCTCCGCCCCGTCAGCGAACATGCACAGGTCGAGCAGCGCGCGGGTGCCGTCGGCGAAATCCACGGTAGTGAAGCTGTTGTCGACGATGTCCGGCACCTGCCCGTCATAGCGCTCGCCCAGATGGTTCACGTCCTGCGCGCCCGAGCAATAGACGCGCACCGGCTCGGAGCGGACGATGAAGCGCATCAGGTCGAAGAAATGGCAGCATTTCTCCACCATCGTGCCGCCGGTATTGCGCGCGAAGCGGTTCCAGTCGCCCACTTTCACCAGGAAGGGAAAGCGGTGCTCCCGCATCGCCAGCATATGCAGCCGGCCGATCTCCCCGCCATGCACGCCCGCGATCAGCGCTGCGACCGGCGGCATGTAGCGATATTCCATCGCGGTCCAGAACACGGCCGAGTGGCGCGCGGCACGCTTGGCGATCCAACGGGCGTCCTCGATCGTCGTCGCCATCGGCTTCTCGCACAGGATGTGGAGCCCGGCGTCGAACAGCGGCGCCACGGTATCGCGATGCGTGAAATTCGGGCTGGCGACGATCACCGCGTCCAGCCCGTCATGCTTCGCCAGCGCCTCGGCATCCGCATAGGCGGTCACATCCTGCGCCTTGCCGCCCAGCGCCGCGCGTGCCCAGCCGAGCGAGGTCTCGACCGGATCGGCGATCGCCACCAGTTCCGCCCCCGGCGTGATCGCGAGATTGCGGATATGCTCCACGCCCATCATCCCGCACCCGACCAGACCGTACCGAATTCGCGACGACATCATCTTCTCCAGAGGCTTTGATTCATGACCACCCTCCATCCCCAGCCCAGCGCATCCGGCAAGCAAGAACAACTTCCCCGCTGCGAAGTGAGCTGGTTTTCCGCCCTGTGCGACGATGATTACGAATTTCTCGGCCAGCCGGACCCGCGCCTGCTCTCCAGCTGGGAGCATTGCCGCGACATCGTGCTGGCTGCCGAAAGCGCCGGATTCGACAATATCCTGCTGCCCTCCGGCTATGCACTGGGGATCGACACCACCGCCTTCGCCGCAGCGATCGCAACCTTAGTCCGCCGTATCCGCTTGCTGATGGCGGTGCGCGTCGGCGAAAGCTGGCCGCCCCAGCTTGCCCGCCAGATCGCAACGATCGATCGGATCCTGGGCGGACGCCTCGCGGTCAACATCATCTCCTCGGACCTGCCGGGCGAGACGCTCGCCTCCGCACCCCGCTATCGCCGCACGATCGAGGCGATGCACATCCTGAAGACGCTGCTGAACGGGGAAGCGCTCGATCACCAGGGCGAGTTCTGGCAGCTGAAGGTCGAGCCGCCACGCGTCACCACCGTCTCGGGCCGCGCGCCGCAGCTCTATTTCGGCGGACTATCGGAGGACGCGCGCGAGGCCGCAGCCGAGGGCGCCGACGTCTACCTCATGTGGCCGGACCGGATGGACGCCGTCGCCGCCACGCTCGACGACCTGCGCGCCCGCGCTGCCAGGCGCGGCCGTACCCTGCGCTTCGGCTACCGCGTCCATGTCGTGGTGCGCGAGACGGAAGCAGAGGCGCGTACCGCCGCTGACCGGCTGCTCTCGCATCTCGACGCCGCGCAGGGCGAAGCGATCCGCGCCCGGTCGCTCGATGCCCGGTCGGCCGGCGTCCGCCGCCAGGCCGAGCTTCGTGAGGCCTCCGCCGGCGACGGCTATGTCGAGGACCATCTCTGGACCGGCATCGGCCGCGCCCGCTCGGGCTGCGGCGCGGCGATCGTCGGCGACCCGGACCAGGTCCTCGCCAAGCTGAACGCCTATCGCGCGCTGGGGATCGAGGCGTTCATCCTCTCCGGCTACCCGCACGCGGCCGAAGCCGACCTGTTCGCCCGCCATGTGCTGCCGAAGCTGGAGCATGGGTCGCTTACAGATTAAAGGGGGATCATTCCCACTCGATCGTGCCGGGCGGCTTGCTCGTATAGTCGTAGGTCACCCGGTTCACGCCGCGCACCTCGTTGACGATACGGGTCGCGACACGCGGCAGGAAGCCGGCGGGGAATTCGAACGCCTCCGCGGTCATGCCGTCGATCGAGGTCACCGCGCGCAGCGCCAGCACGCTGTCGTACGTGCGGCCGTCGCCCATCACGCCCACGCTGCGCACCGGGGTGAGCACCGCGAAGGCCTGCCAGATCGTGTCGTAGAGGCCCGCATTGCGGATCTCCTCCAGGTAGATCGCGTCGGCCTTGCGCAGGATGTCGCAGCGTTCCTTGGTGACTTCGCCGGGTATGCGGATCGCGAGGCCCGGCCCCGGGAACGGATGGCGGCCGACGAACACGTCGGGCAGCCCCAGCTCGCGGCCCAGCGCGCGGACCTCGTCCTTGAACAGCTCGCGCAGCGGCTCGACCAGCTGCATGTTCATCCGCGCGGGCAGGCCGCCGACATTGTGGTGGCTCTTGATCGTCACCGACGGGCCGCCGGTGAAGCTCACGCTCTCGATCACGTCCGGATACAGCGTGCCCTGTGCAAGGAAATCGGCGCCGCCGATCTTCTTGGCCTCGGCCTCGAACACGTCGATGAAGGTCTTGCCGATGAACTTGCGCTTCGCCTCGGGGTCGGTGACGCCGGCGAGGCCGCCGAGGAACAGCTCCTCCGCGTCCACATGGACGAGCGGGATATGGTAATGCTCGCGGAACATGGTGACGACCTGGTCGGCCTCGCCTGCCCGCATCAGGCCGTGATCGACGAACACGCAGGTCAGCTGGTCGCCGATCGCCTCATGGATCAGCACCGCGGCCACCGCGGAATCGACCCCGCCCGAAAGCCCGCAAATCACCTTGCCGTCGCCCACCTGCTGGCGGATCTCGGCGATCTTGGCGGCGCGGAACTCGGCCATGGTCCAGTCGCCCGACAGGCCGCAGACATGGCGCACGAAGTTCGCGAGCAGCTTGGCGCCGTCGGGGGTGTGCACCACCTCGGGGTGGAACTGCATCGCATAATAGCGGCGCTCGTCGTTAGCGATCACCGCATAGGGCGCGCCGGGGCTGGCCGCGACGGGGCGGAAGCCGGGGGCCAGGCTCGCCACCTTGTCGCCATGGCTCATCCACACCTGGTGGCTTTCACCGGTCTGCCACAGGCCGTCGAACAGCGCACAGCCATCCGCGATCTCGATAAAGGCGCGGCCGAACTCGCCGCTGTCGCCCTGCACCACCTGGCCGCCCAGCTGATGCATCATCACCTGCTCGCCATAGCAGATCCCCAGTACCGGCAGGCCGCTGTCGAAGATCACCTGCGGGACGCGGGGGCTGCCTTCGTCCAGCACCGAGGCGGGCGAACCGGAGAGGATGATGCCCTTGGGCTGCATCCGGGCAAAGGCCTCGGCTGCCGTGGTGAAGGGTGCGATCTCGGAATAGACCCCGGCTTCGCGAACGCGGCGTGCGATCAGCTGGGTCACCTGGCTGCCGAAATCGACGATCAGGATGGAGTCGGTGTGCTGGAGCGTCATGGCTGGCCGATAGGGAGCGATCGCCGGGCTGTCAAAGGGGTGCGGGCGATCAGGCGCGCAGGGGTTCGCTGGCGATCGGGTGGCGCACGCAGGCGAGCGTGCCGACCAGCACGGTAAGCCCCGCCACCAGCAGCGGAATCGCCAGGCCGTAGCGGTTGACGAGCAGCGCGCCGACACAGGCGCCGACCAGGATCGCCGCCACCGCCGCAAGACGCCGCCCGATATTGGGGTTCCGCCCGCCCGCGAAGTGCGAATCGGCGGCGATGCCGGTGAGCGTCAGCGTCAGCACGGTGGTGGTCAGGTCCGGCACCTTGAGTTGGCGGATCGTCGCGTTGCGGAAGCCCATCGCGATCGCGGTCAGCGCGATGATCGCGAAGACGCAGGTCTCGGGCAGGATGCCCATCGCCCCAGCCCATGCGGCAACGCCTGCGGCCACGCCGAACAGCACCGCTTCGATCGCCGCGGCCAGCACCAGCCAGCGCCGCAGCGGCTGCCCGGCGAGATGCGACCCCACCTTGCCCGCGACGAGCGCGCCGACCAGGAAGGAGGCCAGCGCGACGATATAGGGCGCGATGGTGAAGCCCGGCGTGCCCGCGGCCGCGAAGCCGAGAAACACGATATTGCCGGTCATGTTCGCGGTGAACACCTTGCCGAGCCCGAGCACGCTCACCGCGTCGACCAGTCCGGTGGTGACGGAGAGCAGCAGGAGCAGCGGCGGGAGCGGGGAAGCGGCGGTCTTGGGATCGGCCATGGCGGGGGTCCTCAGAATCGGAAATTGCTCTCCAGGCCGATCATCCGGATCGGGCGGGGCGCGCCGGTCTCGCGCAGGAAGCGACCGGCCTGGAAGAAGGAAAGCGAGGCGGAAAGTTCGAGTTCGGCGGTCGCCTGCCAGGCGATCGCCCCTTCGATCTGCTTGCCGATGAAGCGGGCGCGGCTGATGCCGGGGGCGCGGAGCAGGTTGCCGGGGATGTCGTAGACGCCGTCTGTCGCGCTGTAGCGCCAATAGGCACTGCCGGCGATGCTGGCGGAAACGCCGCCGCCCAGCGTGCCGGCGATGCGCGGGTTGAGGTTGACCAGGTTGTACGGGCCGACCGGCGACAGCTCGCCGAAATATTTGCCCTTGGGGAACAGCGCGTTGAACGTGCCCAGCCGGCGATCCCCGGCATGGCCGTCGCCGCTGATGACGTTGAAGCGGAGCACCGCGTCGGGCGCGAAGGGCAGGTTCGGGAGTTTGCGGCCGAGTTCGGTGCCGAGCGTCCAGGCGACGATCGGCCCATCGGCGAAGCGGCCGAACTGGGCGACACCTTCCACATTCCAGTGCCAATTGTCGCGCGCGCCATAGACGCGCGCGCCGACGCTGTGGCGCAGCTCGCGGCCGGTGCGGTCGCCGAAATGCGCGGTGCGGTTGCGATAGCCGAGATAATAGAGGTCGAGACCCGGCAGCACGGCATAGGCGCCCCAGAGCCTCTTGGTCGAAGAGGTACGGTCGTCGAACGTCCCCAGCCGCGGCGCGACCGGGGAGACAGCCAGCAGGCTGATTTTCGCACGCCCGACCGCCACGATCCCGCGCACGCCGTCGAAGGCGAGCGGCACATTGGGGCCATAACGCGTACCGATCAGCCGCTCGGTGCCGAGCGACAGCATCTGCCGCCCGCCGCGCAGGGTGAGCGCGCCGAGATCGACCTCGGCGAAGCCCTGGAGCAGATCGGTGCGGGTCTGGTCGACCGGGCCGGCGGCGGGCCGTACACCGGCGGCATAGGCGAGGATCGGCTGGGCGAAGGCGCGGACGCGGCCGACATGGAGATCGGCATAGGGCAGCGCGCGCGTCCAGAGATAGGCGTCGTCGGGCGAGGCCGCGTTGCCGAGCGCGTTGTCGGCGAAGGATTCGCTGCGCAGCCGGACTTCGATGCCGGTGGAAAGCCATGCATCGCCCGCGAGCGGGATGTATTTGAACGGGCCGGTCCAATGGTGCGCGCGCTTCTCGGCGTCGGCGAGGTCGGACCAGTCCTCGTCATAGCGGGTGATGCTGAGCGTCGGCGCCTGCCAGGGTTCGGGGGCGGGAATGGGTTCTGCAATCCCCCCCGCCTGCGCTCCCCTCCCGCTTGCCGGAGGGGCTGACGTGGTAGAAGCGCTGCGAGGTTCCAGCCCCTCCCGCAGGCGGGAGGGGAACGCTAGCAGAGACGTCGGGAGGTGCGCGGCGGGCGCCACCAATACCACCGCCGCGGCGAGACTAGCCACGCCGCTTCGCCTGCTCCGCCACCAGCGCCGCGAGGACGAAGCCGCCGATCAGGCCGAGATGCTCGAAAAAGGCGTTGGTCGCGCCGAACCGCTCGGGCCCCGGCGGCAGCGTCCAGAAGGCGTTGGCGGTGCAGGCGGCGAGCAGGGTGAACACCCCCAGCATCCCCGCCCCCAGCCAGACCCAGCGCCCCGCAAGGATCAGCACCGGCCCGACCAGCTCCACCGCAATGGTCAGCGCCGCCCAGAGCGCGGGCGGATGCATGCCGAAATGCGCCTGCTCCGCCACCGCGCCCGGCCAGTCGGTGAGCTTGACCAGCCCGCCGAGCAGATACGCGCCGACCAGCAGCAGCCGGGCGAGCAACCAGGTCGGCCGCCAGTCGAGAACGGCGTCGACGAAGCGCGGGTCAGGCGCGTCCATGGTCATTTGCCCGCGGGGCCGTGGATCTCGGCGATATAGCCGCCGGGGAAGCGCACGATCGCCGCGCGCCCGCCGGCCGCGGCAGTGGGCTGCACCAGCGTCTCGACCCCGGCCGCCTTGGCCTTGGCCAGCGTCGCGTCGAGATCGGGCACGGCATAGCCGGTCATGTCGCGACCATAGGGCCAGGGCAGCAGCCCGTCGGTGACGAACACCACCATCTTGCCATAGCCGCTGGTGATCGCGATGCGGCGGATCGTCTTGCCGGGCTCGCCCACTTCGGCGCCGGGCGCCGCCCGGTCATCGGCGGTCACCTTGGCATGCGCATAGCCGACCCAGCTCTGCACGAAGCGATCGGCGACATCCGCGGTCAGGTAGATGCGGTTCTCGGGCACGGTTTCCAGCGGCGCGTAGCTCGGCTTGGTGGTGTGCCAGTAGAGCTGCATGTTCACCCCGCCCGGCCACTGGATCAGCGAATCGCGGCCGATCGGATCGGGGAACGTGACCAGACGACGCACCGCGCCATGCTGCACCGCTGCCTTCACCGCCGCATCGATGTCGGTCACCAGATAGCCGGTGCGCTCGTCACCGAAGGGGAATGGGATCGGCGTCTTGAACCCGAACACCGAAACGGTGCCGGCGGGCGTCAGCACCAGCTGCGACTTGGTAAGGCTGGTGGTGGGCGTCACCTGGAACACGCCCTGCTTGCTGGTCGTGCCGCCGAAGGTCGCCTGGAAGCTGGTGACGAAGCTGTCGAACTGGTCTTCCGGCACATAGACATGGGTGGTGTCGTATTGCGGGCCGACCGAATAATCGGCGGTCTGCTGGGCGAGCACCGGCGTCGCGACGACCAGGGCGGAGGCGAGGAGGAAGAGGCGCATGGCGAAACTCCTGAAGTTGGGAGACAGGAAGCGTTTCCTCCCCCAGCTTTGCTGGGGGAGGGGGACCATGTGCGCCAGCACATGGTGGAGGGGTCGCCGCGGCACGCGGCGGTGATGGGGGCGTGGATGGCGAACCGCGCCTGACGGCGCGGCCCCTCCACCCCGCCGCTGCGCGGCGCGGTCCCCCTCCCCTGCTCGGGCAGGGGAGGATCTGCGCTAACGCCCATCACACCGCCCAGCAGCCGCAGCCGAGCGCCCCCCAGAAGCTCTGGACGTCGGCGGCCGGCACCTGCGCGCCGAGGGCAGCAGCATGGTCATGGCCGTGGACCGAACAGCTGCTGTGGCAGGCGCAGGCGGAGGCGAGCTGGGCGCGCGCCTCGGGCGACTGGTGGTACCCGCCGAAGGTCGCGACCGGCGACCAGTCGGGCATCGGCCGGGGCAGCGCAGGCGCGAGCGGGGCATAGTCACCGTCGCCATGTACTACCTGCCCGCCGAGCAATGTCAGCACCGAGCGGATATGGACGATCTGGTCCTCGGGCACCGAGAAGTAATCGGCCGACAGCACCGCGAGATCGGCGAGCTGGCCGGCCTTGATCTGCCCCTTCTTGCCGACCTCGTTCGAGAACCAGGTGTTCTCGTGCGTCCACATGGCGAGCGCCTTTTCGCGGCTGACGCGGTTGGCGCCGGGATAGAGCGATAGCCCACCGACGGTGCGGCCGGTCACCAGCCAGCTGAGCGACACCCAGGGATTGTAGCTCGCCACCCGCGTCGCATCGGTGCCCGCACCCACCGGCAGGCCGGCGGCGAGCATCTTGGCGATCGGCGGGGTGCGCTCTGCGGCTTTCGCGCCGTAGCGCTCGACGAAATATTCGCCCTGATACGCCATACGGTGCTGCACGGCGATGCCGCCGCCCAGCGCCGCGATCCGGTCGATGTTGCGGTCGCTGATCGTCTCGGCATGGTCGAAGAACCAGTGGATGCCGGTCAGCGGGATGTCGCGGTGGACCTTCTCGTACACGTCGAGCGCGCGGCCGATCGTCTGGTCATAGGTGGCGTGGAGGCGCCACGGCCAGCGATGCTCGGCGAGCAGGCGGATTACCGGCTCCAGATCGCCTTCCATGGTGGGCGGCATGTCCGGTCGGGCGACGCGGAAATCCTCGAAGTCGGCGGCGGAGTAGACCAGCATTTCGCCCGCGCCGTTGTGGCGATAGCTGTCGTCGCCCTGCCCCGGCGTCACCTGCTTCACCCAGCCGGCGAAATCGGCCAGCTCTTGCCTAGGCTTCTGGGTGAACAGATTGTAGCTGATCCGCACGGTCAGCTGGCCGTCGGCGTGGAGCTTCTCGATGATCTGATAGTCGTCGGGATAATTCTGGAAGCCGCCGCCCGCGTCGATCACACCGGTAACGCCAAGCCCGTTCACTTCGCGCATGAAGTGGCGGGTGGAATTGATCTGATAGTCCTCGGGCAGCTTCGGCCCCTTGGCGAGCGTCGAATAGAGGATCGTCGCGTTGGGCTGGGCAAGCAGCAGGCCGGTGGGATTGCCCGCGGCATCGCGGACGATTTCGCCGCCCGGCGGGTTGGGCGTGTCCTTGGTATAGCCCACCACCCGCAGCGCCGCGGCATTGAGCAGCGCGCGATCATAGAGGTGGAGGATGAAGACGGGCGTATCGGGGGCGACCGCGTTGAGCTCGTCGATCGTCGGCAGCCGCTTCTCGGCGAACTGGTGCTCGGTGAAGCCGCCGACCACGCGCACCCATTGCGGCGCGGGCGTGTTGTCGACCTGGCGCTTGAGCATCGCCATCGCGTCGGCAAGGCTGGGCACGCCGTCCCAGCGCAGCTCCATATTGTAGTTCAGCCCGCCGCGGATGATGTGCATGTGGCTGTCGATCAGCCCCGGGATCACCCGGCGGCGATGCGCGTCGATCACCTGTGCTTGCGGCCCGACGGCGGCGCGGACCTCGGCTTCGCTGCCGACGGCGAGGAACTTGCCGTCGCGGATCGCGATTGCCTCGGCCACCGGGTTCTCCCGGTCGAGCGTCGTCACCTGGGCGTTGACGAGGATCAGGTCGGTGGCGGGCATGCGGGCATTCCTTGCGAAGAGCGGGGTAGGCAGCAGCGCGCCGGCGGCGGTCGCGCCGGCGGCTGCGAGGGTCTGGCGGCGGGTAAGGCTCATGCCTGGTCGTCGGGCTTCTTCACCGGCACGCCGAGGATCTGCTCGGCGCAGTCGGTACGGAGATAGGCGACCACATCGTGGCCGGCGAACAGCCGCTTCGCCACCGGCACCACCTGCTCGCCGACGAGCATACCGAGCAGGCCGATCAGCGCGATCGTGGGCGGCGCGGGCGAGCGGACGCCGAGGAGGCTGTAGATGACGCCGACCAGCAGACCGACGGCGAGCGAGATCAGATAGGGCTTCATCTGCAGATCCTCCCCGGCGCCCGTCGATCAGCCGCGCACGAAGGCGAGGATGTCGGGGTTCAGCACGTCGGCATGCGTGGTGAGCAGCCCATGCGGATAGCCCGGGTAGATTTTCAGCGTCGGGTTCGGCAGCAGCTTGGCCTGCAGCTCGGCGCCCTGATGATACGGCACCACCTGGTCGTCGTCGCCGGCGAGCACCAGCGCCGGCACCGTCATCGCCTTCAGGTCGGCGGTCTGGTCGGTTTCGGAGAAGGCCTTGATGCCGTCATAATGGGCCTTGGCGCTGCCCATCATGCCCTGGCGCCACCAATTGTCGATCACGCCCGGATAGACCTTCGCGCCCTCGCGGTTGAAGCCGTAGAAGGGGCCGGCGGCGACATCGCGGAAGAACTGCGCGCGGTTGTCCGCGGTGCCCTTGCGGAAACCATCGAACACGCTGATCGGCAGGCCGTTCGGATAGGCGTCGGTCTTGGCCATGATCGGCGGCACGGCCGCGACCAGCACCGCCTTGGCGACGCGGCCCTGCGGGATGCCATATTTGGCGACATAGCGGGCGACTTCGCCGCCGCCGGTCGAGTGCCCGATATGCACCGCGTTGCGAAGGTTCAGATGCTCGGCAACGGCGGCTGCGTCGGCGGCATAATGGTCCATGTCATGGCCATCGCTCACCTGCTCCGAACGGCCATGGCCGCGGCGGTCATGCGCGACGACGCGGAAGCCGTTCGCCAGGAAGAACAGCATCTGGGCATCCCAATCGTCCGACGAAAGCGGCCAGCCATGGTGGAACATGATCGGCTGGGCATCCTTGGGGCCCCAATCCTTGAAGAAGATCGAGACGCCGTCCTTGGTGGTCACGGTGGAAGTCATGGGAAGCATTCCTTGTCGTTGGGGGCAGGAAACGGGGTGGGCCCGGCAGCGCTGGAGAGGGGGCGCGCCGCCGGACCCGGGGCAAACTCAATGGCCTTCGGAGGCGCCGAACATCGTCTTGGCGTAGGTGACGCCCAGGCCGTACGCCCCGCCCCACTGCTTCGCGATGCCGGTGGTCGAGTCGTAGGTCTCGGCGCGCGCCCAGTCGCGCTGCAGTTCCAGCAGATACTGGAGCGATGTCATCGGCACGGCGCCGAGCTGGATCATCCGCTGCACGGCGCGTTCATGCGCTTCGGTGGAGATGTCGCCGCAGGCATCGGCGATGAAATAGGCTTCGAACCCTTGGTCGATCGCCGAGGCGACCGGGCCGACGATGCAGACGCTGGTCCACAGGCCGGCGAACACGATCCGCGGCTTGGCGATGCGATTGACCTCTTCGATCACCGCGGCGTCTTCCCAGGTGTTCATCGAGGTGCGGTCGAGCAGCGTCTGGCCCGGGAACGCATCGGTCACTTCGCTGAACATCGGGCCGGAGAAGCTCTTCTCGGCAACGGTGGTGAGGATCGTCGGCACGCCGAACGACTTGGCGCCGCGGCTGATCAGCGCGGCATTGTTGCGCAGGATGGTGGCATCGATCGACTTGGTGGCGAACGCCATCTGCGACTGGAAATCGATGAGGACGAGCGCATGGTTGGTCGGCGAAATCAGCGACTTGCCCGGCGTGGCGGTGGCGGTGAGGGTCATGGTGCGGCTCCTGTTGCTGCCGGGGTGCGGCGTTGATGGGGCTAGAATAGCCGCGACGCATTTTCCGAAAACTCGGATAAGTTTATGCGTTACGTTCCATTCTATCGAACAGTCAGGTGAGCTGCGGCGGCTTTCACGCCATGTGGCGCAGGCAGCAGCGGCTCCCGTTCAGCAAGGGGCTAGGCCGAGCCGTGCCACGAATATTGGACGCGATTGATGCAATCCCGGACCGTTGGGCTCAGAAATGTCGGATTCCGCACGCAGCGTCGTCCTGGCGCAAGAGCGCGCCCGCATGTCAGGAAAATGGGGGCGGAACAGCCGGATAGGCCGCCTCCGCCGGCGCCTTACAGTTCGATCAGGCCGCGCTTCGCGGCAAGGGTGACGGCATGCGTACGGTCACTGGCGCCAAGCTTTGCGAACAGCGCCTTCATGTGGCCCTTCACCGTCTCTTCGGAGAGTTCGAGCCGGGCGGCGATCTGCTTGTTGGAGTTGCCCCATGCGGCAAGGGTAAGGACCGAGACTTCCCGTTCGGTCAGGTCCTCGTCGAGCACGTGCAGGGCAATCGCCGTCGCGACGCTCGCGTCGAGATGCTTGCCCCCATGGTGCACGGAGCGGATCGCCTCGAGCAGCTGGTTGCGCAGGCTGGCCTTGAGCAGATAGCCCATGGCCCCGGCCCGCAGCGCCTTGATCGCGCGACCATCGCCCGAATAGGTGGTCAGTACGATGATGCGCGCATCGGGCGACGCGGCACGGATCGCAGTGATTGCATCGAGGCCGGACATGTCGGCCATTTGCAGATCCATCAGCACCAGGTCGGGCTGAAGGCGCGCATATTCCCGGATCGCCTCGCCGCCGCCGCTTGCCTCGCCGGCGATCTCCATGTCGTCCTGCGTGGAGACCACCGCGCGCACGCCTTCGCGCAGCAACATGTGGTCATCGACCATCAGGATGCGGATCGGCGCCGTTGCCCGCGCAGGGACGCGCCCGCTGGAAACCCTCGTCAACATCCTAGGTGCCACCAATTCCCGAGATCGAACCGCAGTATAGCAGCTTTCGCTGCGCTGCGCATCCATGCCTCAGGACCATTCCGCCAGCGCGGCGCGCAGGGCTGCGGTGGTATCGGCGGCGGCGCCGTTGCGGATGTCGAAGGTCCACGCCATCGCCGCGTGATCGCCCTGGCTGTCGATCGCGGCAAGCGCACCTCGCATCATCGCCGTGGCCGTGGGCACGACAAGATCGTCCGGCAGGTCCAGCTCCGACCAGCCGAGCAGGCAACCGACGGAGGCGGCACCGATCCGCAGCGCCGCCCGCATGGCGAGCGCCGTGAGGTTGCCCACCGCCTCGGGATAGGCGGCGAGCGACGCTCCCATGCCGACAAGCATCAACGTCGCCGCGCGGACGGGCTCAGGCGGTCGGGTGAGCATCAGGGTTTCACCAAAGCCCCCCCCAAAAATCCCCCCCTCCCGTAACCTGGAAAGCGTGCCGTGTAGGGCCTGATCGACCGCTTCCGCTCCGCCCCGATGATCACCGCCTGTTATTTTTTCAGGCATGCCGATGACAAGAAGATCGCCGGCGGAGGCGACAACGTCGATTTGCGCTGCCGTGAATGTGACGCCACGCCAGCTGCCAATCGGCACCGAAATCGAGTTGCTCATACCGACATCCTGCTCCTTATCCCGCGGTCTTTGCCGCTCCGGAGAGGCTGCTCGCTGATCGAGGCCATGCGGTCATGCATCCTAGCGCTGACTTTTGAACATCTTTGCGCTGTTTTGTTCGCTTAGGCCCCATGCTGCCAGGCCCGCCTCCACGCGAGCGGCGTGGTACCGACAAGTCTGCGAAACAGGCGCGTCAGATGCGCCTGGTCGCTCAGCCCGCAGGCGCAAGCGATCTGGGACAGGGTGTCGCGGGTGTCGCGCATTTGCAGTTGCGCTCGGCGGATCCGCTGCCGCACGATATAGGCATGCGGCGTTTCGCCGGTACTCACCTTGAACGCACGGCAGAAATGGCCGGTGCTTAGCTGAGCGATTTCTGCAAGCGTCGCGGTGAAGATTGGCCCTTGAAGATAGGCATCCACATGATCGGCCACGCGACGCAACTGCCAACCGGCCAGCCCCCCCTTGGCGACACCATCCGCCAGCATTGGCCCCTCCGGTAGCAAGTCGCGAGGCTCAGCCCCGCCCTGCGGAACCAGCAGGCGGGATAGCCGCTCCAGATAACGGCGCGCCAGCAACGGATCCTCGTCCAGCGAGCGCATCGCTCCGGCGAGGAGGGCACTCAATTCAGGCGCGGTTCCCGAAGGGGTCGCCGCTGCAATGTCGATCAAAGCCTGGTGGTACATGGTTCCATCCCGTCTTGCCGGGTGGACTGTCGCGCAGCGCGGGCAGCGGCGGAATCGAACCTCCGCTGTGTCGAACATCACTTTGATTTGGGGCGGCTATACCAAGGTTTGGGATGACGGAGGCGTGCGCTTAACGGGTGCCGAAGGGCAGGATGCTTTCCAAGGTAGGCAATGGCGGTGCGCCGGGCACCATCTGTCCCCGGCGAAGCAAGAAGACATGCCGCACAATCTCCGCCTGCTGCTCGATGCCGTAGCGCTCCAGCATCCAGCCCGGCTTGATGCTGTAGTGGTAGCAACAGAAGGGATGCCGCCGCAGCACGAGGTTCAGCCCCTGCTGGTGTTGCCAGACGTGCACCAGCTCATGAATCAGATGCCCCTGCAGCCCCAGCCCTTCGCTAGCAAAGCAGTCCCGATAGGCATCTCCCGCCGGATGGAAATGGAGATGCCCGCGCGGCGCCATGGTGACATTGCGCGGCTGGAAGAAAAACCATTTCCGCCGGTAGATGCGCACCGGGTCGAGGTCGATCGCGCCGCCGAACACGCCTCGGGCCAGCGCGCGCTCGGCGTCGGTGAGGGGGCGCCCCAGTCGCGGGTTGTCGCCGGACATGGTAGGCCTCCCTGCTTACTTTATGGTCAACCCCGTCCACTTGGCGGCGAACGCCCAGAGATCGGCTGTTTCCTCGATCACCTTGTCGGTCGGCTTGCCCGAGCCGTGGCCGGCGCGGGTTTCGATGCGGATCAAATGCGGACGGTCGCCGATCTGCGCGTGCTGCAGTGCCGCCGTGTATTTGAAGCTGTGCCCCGGCACCACGCGATCGTCGGTATCCGCGGTGCTCACCAGGATGGCGGGGTACTCCACGCCACTTTTGATGTTGTGGTACGGGGAATAGGCGTAGAGCCGCTTGAAGTCGGCTTCCTTCGAGGGGTAGCCGTAATCGTCTACCCAGTAGCGGCCGGCCGTGAACCGGTCGAATCGGGTCATGTCCATCACGCCTACTGCTGGCAGTGCCGCCGCGAACAGGTCCGGACGCTGGTTGGTGACCGCGCCGACCAGCAGGCCGCCGTTCGAGCCGCCCTGGATCGCCAATTGCCCCTTACCGGTGATGCCTTCCTTGATCAGAAACTCGCCCGCGCCGATGAAATCGTCGAATACGTTCTGCTTGTTGGCAAGGCGGCCGCCGTCGTGCCACGCCTTGCCATATTCGCCGCCGCCGCGGATATTCGCCACGACAAACGCGCCACCCTGTTCCAGCCAGGCCAGCCTGCCCGCCGAAAAGCCCGGCGTAATCGGGATGTTGAACCCTCCATAGCCATACAGGATCGTCGGCGCCGGGCCGGTGACGCTCTTCTTCTTGACGATGAACATCGGGACCTTGGTGCCGTCCTTTGAGGCATAGAAGCGCTGTTCTACCGCATAGTCCTGGGGGTTGAACGCGACCTTGGGCTGCGCCCAGGGCTCGGCTTTGCCGGTCTTCACATCATAGCGGAAGATCGTGGTTGGATAGTTGAAGCTTGTGAAGGCAAAGAAGGTTTCGCCCTGGTGCGGATGCCCGCCAAAGCCGCTCGCAGTGCCGATGCCGGGCAGGGCCACCTTGCCGTCGGGGGTGCCGTCCAGCTTGTAACGGCGCACCTCGGTGGCCGCATCGACCATGTAGCTCAATATCAGCCGCTCGCCGACGATTGACTGACCGGCAAGCGTTTCCTTCTGCTCCGGCACCACTTCGTGCGGCGTCAGGGCAGGATCCGCAAGGTCAATGGTGACGATCCGCTGGCGCGGTGCGCCGTCATCGGTGGCGAACCAGAACTTGGTGCCGACATTGCCGATCGGCGACCAGTCATGCTCGAGCGTGCCGATCACAGTCTTCGCCTTCCAGGCGGGATCCTTCAGGTCGACGATATGGACGAGGTTCTTGTTGTCCGTCCCCTCGCTGGTGGTGATCACCAGATAGCGGCCATCGTCGGTGATGCCGGCATAATGGCTCTGCTTGGGGGCGGTCGGCGTCTCGTAGACCAACTGGTCGGCACCCTGCTGGGTGCCGAGCTTGTGGAAATAGACGCGGTGGTTCTCGTTGAGCGCCTGGAACTTGGCGTCCGCCGGCGGCTCGGGATAGCGCGAGTAGAAGAATCCGCTGCCGTCCTTTGCCCAGGCGACGCCCATGGTGAACTTGGCCCAGCTCACCGTGTCGCCGGTATCTTTGCCGGTAGCGACGTCGAGCACCTTGATCGTGCGCCAGTCGGTACCACCGTCCTGGATCGAATAGGCGAGCAGCTTGCCGTCCTCGCTCGGCAACCATTCGGCGAGCGCTGTCGCGCCGTCCCTCGACCAGCCATTGGGGTCGATCAGCACACGGCCCTGCCCGTCCAAGCTGTCGCGAACGAATAGCACGGCTTGATTCTGGAGGCCGCTGTTGTGGGCATAGAAATACCGCCCGCCCTGCTGGCTTGGAACGCCGAAGCGCTCATAATCGAACAGCTGCTTGATTCGCGCCTTCAACGTGTCGCGGCCCGGAAGCGTCGCCAAATAGGCGTCGGTTACCTTGTTCTCCGCCTCGACCCAGGCCGCTACCTCCTTGTCATTACGAACGTCGTTTTCTAGCCAGCGATAGGGATCGGCGACCTTCACCCCGAACTGTTCGTCCACCACCTCGACGCGGCGGGTTTCGGGATAGGCGAACTTGGTCATCTGCGCGGTGTTCTCCGGCTTTGTGGTCTGGGCGAAGGCGGGGCTGGCGAGAAGTAACGGCAGGAACAAGGCACGGCGCATTCAACGGCTCCCCTGAGAATGCGCTCACCCTAGGGAGCCCCGGCCCGAGCCTCAAGCCAGTCCGGTAAGTTCGATAACCCAGGCAAAAGCAGCCAGTGGCGACAGCGCAAGCAGCGCGGCGATCCACGCGCCGATGTTGGCGGGGGCAGACACGCGCACCCGCTTGGACTTGCGAGACATGCTGTTTCTCCAGCACCGCCTATCGCGGCGGTACAACCTTCGGCGGCGGAAATGGGATCAGCCGGGGAGATTGCAAGCGAAACCAAACTTGGGTTTCGGAAAACAAAACTGCGCAAACGAAAAGGGCGGCCGCTGGTGCGACCGCCCTCCCCTTTCGTTCCGAACGAGTGCCGATCAGGCGGTTTCGTCGAAATCCTCGTCCGACAGCACCGGGCCCGAATCCTGGCCCTTGGCCGAGACGTCGCGGTCGACGAACTCGATGATCGCCATCGGCGACGCGTCCGAAGCGCGGATGCCGGCCTTGATGATGCGGGTGTAGCCGCCGTTGCGATCGGCATAGCGCGCGGCCAGCACATCGAACAGCTTCACCAGCTGGGTGTCGTCCATCAGGCGCGCATGGGCCAGACGACGGTTGGACAAGCCACCCTTCTTGGCGAGGGTGATCAGCTTCTCGACGTACGGGCGCAGTTCCTTCGCCTTGGCGACGGTGGTGGTGATCTGCTCGTGCTTAATGAGCGCGGCGCTCATGTTACGGAACAGAGCAATACGGTGAGCCGAGGTACGCTGCAGCTTACGACCGCCTACACGATGGCGCATGGTATCTTCCTTTCGTTCGTCCGGCAGCCGTTCAAGGTACTGCCGACCAGGCGGCGAAACAGGGCCACCGCCCAAAACCCGAGTCACGATTCCGTGAAGATGCGCCCAAGACCGTAAATCGACTGATTCGTCAAGTCCTAGCGAAGCCGTCGGCGTCGCGACATCCACAGCGCTAGTTGCAGCCCTCCTGCCGCGAACAGGAGCAGGAAGAAGAACGCGCCGAACAACACCGCCGCCAGTGCCACCCAAAATCCGAACGGATTGATCGCCCATGATGTGGACGCATCCGTGGCGGTCGAAACGACAATGCGGCCCGACCAGATCGCGCCCGCAGCACGCCACGCGCAGAGGGCGCCACCCCAACCACCGACCGCCAGGAAGAATAGTGCGCTCCGGAGGGTACTGCCGCTATTTTCGGACCTGCCGCGCTTTCGCGAGTCAAGCCAGCAGCCCAGGCTTGAGCCCGCGCCCACGACAAGCAAAAAACACGCACGACCCGCAGCCCACGCCCAATCCAGTCCGAGGCCGTTGGACCATCGATACAGCGCTTCAGCGGCGAAAATGACGCCGAGCGTGAGGAGGACGGAACCTAGCCGAGCCACGACCTCATCTTATCGCGACGCGATGTCTCTGCAACCCAACTCGTCGCGGACTCTTTGAAGCATCTGCAGCAAAAAGGGCCCCGCATCGCCGCGGAGCCCCTTCTGCACCTTCAGTCGAAGCGGAGATGGGCTCAGCCCATGATCTCCTGCTCGAGCTTCTTGGCCATTTCCTCGATATTCTCAGGCGGCCAGCCCGGGATTTCCATGCCCAGGCGCAGGCCCATGCTGGAGAGGACTTCCTTGATCTCGTTGAGCGACTTGCGGCCGAAGTTCGGCGTGCGCAGCATCTCGGCTTCGGTCTTCTGAACCAGATCGCCGATATAGATGATGTTGTCGTTCTTGAGGCAGTTGGCCGAGCGGACCGAAAGCTCCAGCTCGTCGACCTTCTTGAGCAGATAGCGGTTGATCTGCGCGGCATCGCCCGCACCACCTTCCGCCGGCGCCGCTGCTGGCGCCATGCCGACCGGGGCTGCCCGGGTGATCGACGAATCGTCGAAGTGGACGAACAGCGCCAGCTGATCCTGCAGGATCCGCGCGGCATAGGCCAGCGAGTCCTCCGGGGTCACCGTGCCGTCGGTCTCGACAGTCAGCGTGAGCTTGTCGTAATCGAGCTCCTGGCCGACGCGGGTGTTCTCGACCTTGTACGAAACCTGGCGGACCGGGCTGAACAGCGCATCAACCGGGATCAGGCCGATAGGCGCATCCGCCGGGCGGTTCGCGGTGGCGGGCACATAGCCCTTACCCACGTCCGCGGTCAGTTCCATGTTCAGCGTCGCGCCGTCGTCGAGGTGGCAGATCACCAGCTCGGGGTTCATCACTTCGATGTCGCCCGAAACCGCGATATCACCCGCCTTCACTTCTGCCGGGCCGGTGGCCGACAGCTGGAGACGCTTCGGGCCTTCGCCCTGCATCTTGAGCGCAATCTGCTTCACGTTGAGGACGATGTCGGTCACGTCCTCGCGCACGCCGGCGAGCGACGAGAATTCGTGCAGCACGTTCTCGATCTTGATCGAGGTGACCGCCGCGCCCTGCAGCGACGACAGCAGCACGCGACGCAGCGCGTTGCCGAGCGTGAGGCCGAAGCCACGCTCCAGCGGCTCGGCGACGAAGGTCGACTTCCGCTTGGGATCGCCACCGGGCTTCTTCTCGAGGCCGTTGGGCTTCTTGAGTTCCTGCCAGTTCTTAGCGTTGACCGACACGGGCTTTCCTCATGTTGGGCGGGGAAGAGGCATTCCCCGCCAGGTAACTACTGCAAGACCGCAGACCCGCCTCAGGGCCCGCGGTGCAAGCAGGACGTATCAGACGCGACGACGCTTCGAGGGGCGCACACCATTGTGCGGGATCGGCGTCACGTCCCGGATCGAGGTGATCTGAAAGCCGACGGCCTGCAGCGCGCGGAGTGCCGACTCACGGCCCGAACCCGGACCCTTGACTTCGACCTCGAGGGTGCGAACGCCGTGCTCGGCGGCCTTGCGGCCGGCGTCTTCGGCGGCGACCTGGGCTGCGTACGGGGTCGACTTGCGCGAGCCCTTGAAGCCCATCATGCCGGCCGACGACCAGCTGATCGCGTTGCCCTGCGCGTCGGTGATGGTGATCATGGTGTTGTTGAAGCTGGCGTTCACATGCGCGACGCCGGCGGTGATGTTCTTGCGTTCGCGACGGCGAATACGCTGCGGTTCACGTGCCATTTGGAATTTCCTGACCTAGAAGCTTGGTGCCTGGAGGCGCTGGGCCTCAGGGGAAGAAGTGCGCGCTGGGAAGCGCTGCTTACTTCTTCTTGCCGGCGATCGGCTTGGCCTTGCCCTTGCGGGTGCGAGCATTGGTGTGCGTGCGCTGGCCGCGGACCGGCAGGCCCTTGCGGTGACGCAGGCCGCGATAGCAGGCCAGGTCCATCAGGCGCTTGATGTTCATCGCCACCTGGCGACGAAGATCACCTTCCACCGTGTAGCCGGCGTCGATCGCTTCGCGGATCTGCAGCACTTCCTGGTCGCTCAGGTCCTGCACGCGGCGCTCCGGCGCGATGCCGAGCTGCGTGGTCAGTTCCTTGGCCTTTGCGGGGCCAATGCCGTGGATATACTGCAGCGCGATGACGACGCGCTTGTTGGTCGGGATGTTAACACCCGCAATACGTGCCATGAAATATATTCTCCCAGCTCCACGAGGCACTGCATGGCAGCGGCGCCCCATCTCGTAGCGTTGCCTTCCGAAATGCAGCCGCACGACGCACGCAGGGAGCGCCGCCGTAATCTACTGTTCCGGAAGTTGGGCGAGATACGGGGCCGCAGGCGAACTGTCAAGCGCCGCGGAGCCAGAAAATGCTGAACCCTCCTTATATAGCAAGGTTCCCGGCAGGCCAAGCGCGGCGAGGGGTGCGGCGGCGAAGCGCGTCCCGTTTCGGATAGGGGGACGCGGCTGACGCCAAGCTTTAGGGATGAGAGCCCATCGCTACTCCGACATTGTCACCCCGGCGGAAGCCGGGGTCCATTGGGGCCTCGCTATCGGCTTTTGCTGCGACCGAGCGGCGAATGAATCCCGGCTTTCGCCAGGATGACGGCGGCTTGTGGCGGGGAGCGGACCTAGCCGAGGGGCTAGATCGTTAGCGGTCATGTAGATTGAAAGTGGCAGCGTTATCGCTTGCCCGGCTTCCGCTCCTCGAAAATGATGAACGAGACTGCGCAGTAACAGAGCATCGCAGCGGAAAAGCCGACGCGCCAAATCGTGTCGGCGTGTTCAAGTAAGTTCGGAATGTGCGCAATAAGCGCGGTCATAAGCATGACCGCTATCGCGGCGAGCGCAGGTATCAGGATAAGCTTGAGGTAGCGAACCATCACTCTGGTTCCGGCTCTGAGGCTAGCTTGTGGCCTGTCACCTTCGTTAGCGGCTCATCCCAGCGCACTTCGTCCCAATCTGGCTTCATGTCTGACAAGGTGCACGGTTTCGATCATGTCCGCAATTGGGCGTTTAAGGTCTTCATCGCACGGCAGGCAAATCGATTTTCACCGCGTGTGTTTGGATCGGCGTCATCAGGAACACCACGGCACTTAGCAGGCCGACGACCCCCCAGCCGTACCTGCGCGCACGAAGATCGATTACAGCCTTGACTATGCAGTAGATGGCGGCGGCAAGAGCCCCAATATTCCACAGAAAGAAGGTCCACATGGAACGAAGCTATCGCGGCCCCCCCCGAGAACGGCAATGATCGCAAGTGGGCGGGAACAGGCATAGCAATTACCCAGAATCAAAAAAGGCGGGGATTCCCCCGCCCTTCCCGTTATCCCTGCCCGTCGAGCACCGCGGCGATCTGCCGCGTCACCTCGTCGATATCGGCCATGCCGTCGACTCGCCGGACCAGCCCCTTCTCCTCATAGAAGGGCAGGATCGGCGCGGTCTTAGCGCGGTATTCGGCCATGCGCGTGCGCACCGTTTCGGCATTGTCGTCGGGGCGGCGCTTGAACTCGGTCGAGCCGCACACGTCGCACACGCCGTCCGTCTTCGGCAGCTTGTACTTGTCGTGATAGCCCTCGCCGCACTTGGCGCAGGTGAAGCGGCCCTCGACGCGGTCGACCAGCGCCTCTTCGTTGACCAGCAGCTCGATCACATAGTCGAGCTTGCGACCGCGCTCGGAGAGCAGCCCGTCCAGCGACTCCGCCTGCGCATAGGTGCGCGGATAGCCGTCGAAGATCGCGCCCTTCTCGCTATCGGCCATGTCGAGCCGTTCGCCGATGATGCCCGAGACGATCTCGTCGGAGACGAGCTGGCCCGCCTCCATCACTGCCTTGGCCTTCAGGCCCGTGGGCGTCCCCGCCTTCACCGCGGCGCGCAGCATGTCGCCCGTCGACAGCTGCACCATGCCGCGCTCGGTCTCGAGACGCTTTGCCTGGGTGCCCTTACCGGCCCCCGGCGGACCCAACAGGATGATATTCAACAGGAGCCTCCCCTAGTACCGCCGCGCCAATCAGCGCGCGCGGCCGCCCTTCAGCTTCGCCTTCTTGATCAGATCGCCATACTGGTGGGCCAGCAGGTGCGACTGGATCTGCGTCACCGTATCCATGGTTACGTTGACGACGATGAGAAGGCTAGTGCCGCCCATCAGGAACGGGATGCTCATCGCGGAGAACGCCCATTCCGGGACCAGGCAGATGATGGTCAGATAGGCTGCACCGATCACGGTGATGCGGGTCAGCACATAGTCGAAATACAGCTCGGTGTTCTTGCCCGGGCGGATGCCGGGGACGAAACCGCCATAGCGCTTCAGATTGTCCGCGGTCTCCTCGGGGTTGAAGACCACCGCGGTGTAGAAGAACGAGAAGAAGATGATGCCGGCCGCATAGAGCGACATGTAGATCGGCGAACCGTGGCGCAACCAGATGTTCAGATTGCTGATCAGCTCGCCCCACCAGCCGTCGCCCGCCGACTGGCCGGCGAACTGGGTGATGGTCAGCGGCAGCAGCAGCAGCGACGAAGCGAAGATCGGGGGGATCACGCCGGCGGTATTGAGCTTGAGCGGCAGGTGGCTGCGCTCGGCCTGCACGCCGCGCGCGGTCTGGCGCTTCGGATACTGGATCAGGATGCGGCGCTGGGCACGCTCCATGAAGCAGATGAACAGCACTAGGATCGCGACGCCGACGATCACGAAGATCAGGCGCAGCGGATCGATCGAACCCGAGCGGCCGCTCTCGAACAGCTGGACAAGGGTGACCGGCAGGCGGGCGACGATGCCGGCCATGATGATCAGCGAGATGCCGTTGCCGATGCCGCGGCTGGTGATCTGCTCACCGATCCACATGAGGAACATCGTGCCGCCGATCAGGCTGACCACGGCGGTGAGCGTGAAGGCAAGGCCGGGCTCGACCACCGGGCTCAGGCCTTTGGCGGCACCGGCTGCCTCGAGGCCCTGCACGAGGAAGAAGCCCTGCACGGCGGTGAGCAGCACGGTGCCATAGCGTGTGTACTGGTTCAGCCGCTTGCGGCCGCTCTCGCCTTCCTTCTTGATCGCGTTGAGCTGCGGCGACAGCGAGGTCGCCAGCTGCACGACGATCGACGCGGTGATGTAGGGCATCACGCCCATCGCCACGATCGACATGCGCGACAGCGCGCCGCCGGTGAAGTTGTTGAAGAAGTCGAGCACGCCGCCCTGCGTCTGCTGCGCGAGCAGGCCGAGCGCCGTCGGGTCGATGCCCGGCAGCGGCACATAGCTCAGCATGCGGAAGACGATCAGCGCGCCGAGGGTGAACCACAGGCGCTTCTTGAGGTCGGTGGCCTTGCTGAACTTCGCCAGATTGATGCTGGAGGCCAGCTGGTCGGCTGCGGATGCCATTTCGTATCTTCGTCCCGGATAAGTGACGGGCGCTCCCCCGCCCTGCGGAGTCGCATATAGGGGTTGTGCGCGGCTTGTCTAATGGCTGCGGGCGCGGAAAGAAACCGGGCGTTGCCCCGACCTTCGCCCAACCCCTCGTCATTCCGGCGAAAGCCGGAATCCATTGGGGTTACCGGCGCGGCGCCTGCCATGACGTAGTGGCGAATGGATCCCGGCTTTCGCCGGGATGACGGACGTGGTGGAAGGCGTCGCTCACGACGCGCCTACCAGGCCCAGCACGAAGGAAGGCGGAGCCTTGGGAGCCCCGCCTTCGCATTTCGTCAGCCCTGCTTGGCGGCCTTGGCAGCGGCCTGGGCTGTGCGGTGCTTCGCCTTGTGCTTGTCAGCGGCCGGCACGATTTCCGGCACGGTGACCGAGCCACCCGCCTTCTCGACCGCCTCGCGCGCACCGGCGGAGACGCCCTGCACGGTGAAGTTCAGCTTCGCGGTGAGCGAACCCTTGCCGAGCAGACGGACGCCGTCCTTGCCGCCACGGGCGAGGCCAGCGGCCTTCAGCGCGGCGTGATCGATGTCGGTCACGGTCAGCTTGCCGGCGTCAACAGCCTTCTGGATCTCGCCCAGGTTCACCTCGGCATAGTCCTTGGCGAAGATGTTGTTGAAGCCACGCTTCGGCAGACGCATGTGGAGCGGCATCTGGCCGCCTTCGAAGCCCTTGATAGAGACGCCTTCGCGGCTCTTCTGACCCTTGACGCCGCGGCCGCCGGTCTTGCCCTTGCCCGAGCCGATACCACGGCCGATGCGCATGCGGCGATGACGGGCGCCCTGGTTGTCGTTGAGTTCGTTCAGCTTCATGATGTTTGCACTCGCTTTCGCTTTTGTCGCGCGTTGATGGGAAGCGCGGGGTCATAGCGGCGAGCGGGGGGAATGTCGACTCTTGTTTGCGATAGGCTCGGCGCGCGAAAAGGCCGGACTTTAGCAGCACCCAAAGCGCATCCCTGAGCAACCGCACAACTACTTTGCCTCCCGCGGCATCGCACCCATCAAGCTAGGCAATCGACTCGCTGTTGAGCTCGGACCTACTCCGCTGCTCGATCACCGCTGCCCGGAGCATCAAGAGCCAAACGGCCACCATGCTCGCGTATCCAGACCAGAGAAGCTCATACCAGGGCTTCCCGACAACAACCGCGCGCAACGCGTCGAACAAGAGCACACCAGCGAACCCACCCATTACCATCGTCGAAAAAATGCTGCGGACCAGACGATCAGGTCGGAAGGCAATGATGCGTGTCTTATCATTGTACTGGCGAAGACAAAGCCAGGCGATACCGAGCACGACCGGCGACGCCATAGCCGCAAGCAGGATACTGCCGAACATCGGGATCGCGATGCTGTCACCATCAGGCGGAAGCACGCCCGCCCTCAGAACCTCGGGCCAATAGACGAAGTTCAAAACTGGGAATGCGACGAGCACAACCCCGGAGAGGATCCAAAGAGATGTCGAACTTGACGGCATCCAGCGGCCACCGATCATTGCCATTTCCATCTGACGGGCCAACGCTCTGATGGCACGAGACCGACACACGGCCACGCGGCGCGTAGCTTAGCCTGACATCCCTTTAGCACATCGCACAAAACGAAAAAGGGCGGTGGTTGCCCACCGCCCTCTTCGTTTTGTCGCCTGGTTCGGCGGACCGAAGGCTCAGCCCTCGATCACCTCGACCATGTGCGGCAGCTTGCGGATCATGCCGCGGACCTCGGGGGTGTCCTCGAGCTCCGAAACCTTGTGCATCTTGTTGAGGCCAAGGCCGATCAGCGTCGCGCGCTGATCCTTGGTGCGGCGGATCGGCGAGCCGGTCTGCTTGATCTTGATCTTCGCCATGATCGTTTACTCCGTAACGGCCGCAGCGTCCGCCTCGGCGGTCTGCGAACCACCGCGGCC
Organism: Sphingomonas sp. TDK1; assembly: GCF_001650735.1. GTDB lineage: Bacteria > Pseudomonadota > Alphaproteobacteria > Sphingomonadales > Sphingomonadaceae > Sphingomonas. Next base: position 127,602 of record NZ_LXVY01000044.1, read on the forward strand.
GAGCAGGTCGGCGATCTTCTTGCCACGGCGCTGCGCGACCGACTTCGGCGAAGTCTGCTCACCCAGTGCCTCGAACGTGGCGCGGATCATGTTGTACGGGTTCGAGGTGCCGACCGACTTGGTCACCACGTCGGCCACGCCCAGCGATTCGAAGATCGCGCGCATCGGGCCGCCGGCGATGATGCCGGTACCCTGCGGCGCCGAACGGACGGTCACGCGGCCTGCGCCGAAGTGGCCGTTGCCGTCGTGGTGCAGCGTGCGGCCTTCCTTCAGCGGAACGCGGATCATCGCCTTCTTCGCCGAAGCGGTCGCCTTCGAGATGGCTTCCGGCACTTCGCGCGCCTTGCCATGACCGAAGCCGACACGGCCCTTGCCGTCGCCGACGACGACGAGTGCTGCGAAGCCGAAGCGCTTGCCGCCCTTCACCGTCTTCGAGACGCGGTTGATGTGGACGAGCTTTTCGATCAGCTCCTCGCCACCGTCGTCCTGCGGACCACCGCGACGATCGTCGCGACGACCACGGTTGCCATCGCGACCGCCACGGCCGCGGTTGTCACCGCCGCCGCCCGGGCCGCCACGGCCACGGCCGCCACGCGAACCACGACCCTGCTGCTGCTGGTCGGGAGCCGCCTGGCCGGCGTCCTGCGCCTCGACCGGTGCTTCGGTCGTGTTGATTTCATCGGCCATCTTAGAACTCCAATCCGCTCTCACGCGCGGCATCCGCCAGCGCCTTGACGCGACCATGGTAGAGGAAGCCACCGCGGTCGAAGACGACCTGGGTGATGCCTGCGGCCTTGGCGGCCTCGGCAACGCGCTTGCCCACTTCCTGTGCCGCGGCGATCGTGGCGCCGGTCTGGCCACGCACGTCCTTCTCGAGCGTGGAAGCCGAGGCGACGGTGCGACCCGCGGCGTCGTCGATCACCTGGGCATAGATGTGCTTGCCCGAGCGATGGATCGACAGACGAGGACGGCCACCGGCCCGCGCACGCAGCGCGGTACGGTTGCGGCGACGACGCTTTTCGAAAAGCGAAAGACCCTTGGTGCTGATCACTTCTTCTTCCCTTCCTTGCGGAAGATGAATTCGCCATCGTACTTGATGCCCTTGCCCTTATAGGGCTCCGGCTTGCGCCAACGGCGGATTTCCGCGGCCACCTGGCCGACCTTCTGCTTGTCGATGCCCGAGATCTCGACCGTGGTCTGATCCGGCGTCTTGATCTCGATCCCTTCCGGAATGTCGAAGTTGACGTCGTGCGAATAGCCGAGCTGCAGCTTCAGGACCTTGCCCTGCGAAGCAGCGCGGTAGCCCACGCCGGTGATCAGCAGCTTCTTGGTGAAGCCGGTGGTCACGCCGGTGACGAGGTTCTGCACCAGGGTACGCTGCATGCCCCAGAAGGCACGCGCGCGCTTGGTCTCGTTCGCCGGCTGCACCGAGATGCCGCCGTCGGTCACTTCGTACTTGATGTCGTCCGCGAGCGGCATGGTGAGGGTGCCCTTGGGCCCCTTCACCGAGATCTGCCCGCCGTCGACGGTCGCGGTCACGCCCGCGGGGACGGGAACCGGCTTCTTACCGATGCGGCTCATCAGAACACCTCCGCGAGCACTTCGCCGCCGACATTCTGTTCGCGCGCTTCGGCGTCGGACAGAACGCCGCGAGGCGTCGAGACGATCGTGATGCCCAGGCCGTTACGGACGCGCGGAAGCTCCTGCGAACCCGAATAGACACGGCGGCCGGGCTTCGAGATGCGCGCGACGTGCTTGATCGCCGGCTGGCCCTCGAAATACTTCAGCTCGATGCGGATGCCGGCCGCGGGGCCCATCTGCTCTTCGCTGTAGCCACGGATATAGCCCTCGCGCTGAAGCACGTCGAGGACACGGACACGCAACTTCGACGCCGGCGTGAGGACAGAGTCCTTGCGCGCGCGCTGACCGTTGCGGATGCGGGTGAGCATGTCACCCAGGGGATCGGTCACTGCCATCTTGCGTGTCCTTTACCAGCTCGACTTCGTGACACCCGGGATCAGGCCCTTGTTGGCCAGATCGCGCAGCATGACACGTGCGAGACGGAACTTGCGGTAATAAGCGCGGGGACGACCCGTCAGCTCACACCGGTTGCGAATGCGGGTCGGGTTCCCGTTGCGGGGAATCTCGGCCATCTTGAGCCGTGCGATGAGACGCTCGGTCTCATCCAGGCTTTCGTCGTTCGCAATCGCCTTGAGCTTCGCATACTTGCCGGCGTACTTCTTCACCAGCTGCTTGCGACGCTCGTTCTTGTTGATCGAACTCAGTTTCGCCATGACTTAAGTTCTTCCTTCCTTACGCCGCCTGCTTCGTTTCGCCGTCCGCCTGCGGGAACGGGAAACCGAAGAGACGGAGAAGCTCGCGAGCCTCGTCATCCGTCTTGGCAGTGGTGGTAACGATCACGTCCATGCCGCGCACCTTGTCGATGCGGTCATAGTTGATTTCGGGGAACACGAGCTGTTCCTTCAGGCCGCAGGCATAGTTGCCACGACCGTCGAACGACTTCGGGTTCAGGCCGCGGAAGTCGCGGACGCGCGGGAGCGCGATCGTGATGAAACGATCGAGGAACTCGTACATGCGCTCACGACGAAGGGTAACCTTCGCACCGATCGGCATGCCCTCACGCAGCTTGAACTGCGCGATCGACTTCTTCGCCTTGGTCACGACGGGCTTCTGGCCGGCGATCAGTTCCATTTCAGAAGCGGCCTGCTCGACCTTCTTCTTGTCCTGGGTGGCTTCGCCAACGCCCATGTTCAGCACGATCTTTTCGATCCGCGGAATTTCCATGACGTTCTTGTAGCCGAACTTCTCGGTCATCGCTTTGACGATCTGCTCGTCATAGAGCTTGCGCAGGCGAGGCGTGTACTTGTCAGCCATTGATGACCTCCCCGGTCTTGACGGCGACGCGAACCTTCTTGCCGTCACGTTCTTCGAAGCGGACGCGGGTCGGCTTGCCGTCGGCGGTCACGTGCGCGACCTTCGAGACATGCAGCGGCGCTTCGATGCGCACCAGGCCACCCTGGGGCTCGCCCTGGGTCGGCTTCTTGTGGCGAACGGCAATGTTCACGCCGGAAACGACGACCTTGTCGTCCTTCGGCAGCGACTTGACGACCTCACCGGTCTTGCCCTTGTCCTTGCCGGACAGAACAACGACCTTGTCGCCCTTCTTGATCTTGGCAGCAGCCATCACAGCACCTCGGGGGCGAGCGAAATGATCTTCATGAAGCCCTTCGAGCGGAGCTCGCGGACCACCGGGCCAAAGATACGGGTGCCGATCGGCTCCTCGTTCTTGTTGACCAGCACGGCGGCGTTACCGTCGAAACGGATCACCGAGCCGTCGGTGCGGCGGATGTCCTTCGCCGTGCGGACGATAACCGCACGGTGGACGTCACCCTTCTTAACCTTGCCGCGGGGAGCGGCTTCCTTGATGCTGACGACGATGACGTCGCCCACGCCGGCGAAGCGACGCTTCGACCCGCCCAGCACCTTGATGCACTGCACCCGCTTCGCGCCGCTGTTGTCAGCGACGTCGAGATTGGACTGCATCTGGATCATCGATCCGGTTCCTTCTCGTTTGGCCTGCCGGGACGCGCCCGGTGGTTCCGTTTCTAATGCGTCACCCCGGCCTCACGGCCGGGGCACCAAAGCGGCGGCCTATGACCGCAACTCGAGTTCTCCGCAAGAGCGGAGATGACGATTATGCGTCGACCGTGTTCGGCGTCGCGTGGGTATCAACCCGCCCGATCACCTTCCAGGTCTTCAGCTTGGAGATCGGCGCAGTCTCTTCGATGCGCACGGTCTCGCCGGCCTTGTACTCATTCGCCTCGTCATGGGCGTGGTACTTCTTCGAGCGGCGGATGATCTTCCCGTAGAGCGGGTGCTTCACCTTACGCTCCACCAGAACCACCACGGTCTTGTCGCCCTTGTCCGAGACGACATTTCCGGTCAGCACGCGCTTCGGCATGGTCTCGGTCCTCTTACTTGGCAGTCGAGCGCGAGCGCTCGTTCTGCAGCGTCTTGATACGGGCGATGTCGCGACGCACTTCCCGCACGCGGGTCGGCTTCTCGAGCTGGCTGGTGGCCGCCTGGAAGCGCAGGTTGAACTGCTCGCGCTTCAGGTTGCCCAGCTGCTCAGCGAGCTGGTCGTCGGTGTTGGCCCGAAAGTCGGTTGCCTTGGTCATTTCTCTCAGCCCTCCAGGTGCGTCGTGTCGCCGAGGCGGGCGACGACCTTGGTCTTGATCGGCAGCTTCATCGCGGCGCGCTCGAACGCTTCCGCGGCGAGCGGACCGGGAACGCCGTCCAGCTCGAACAGGATGCGGCCCGGCTTGACGCGGGCGACCCAGAACTCCGGCGAACCCTTACCCGAGCCCATGCGGACTTCGGCGGGCTTCGACGAAACCGGAACATCCGGGAAGATGCGGATCCAGAGACGACCCTGACGCTTGATGTGACGCGTGATCGCGCGGCGAGCCGCCTCGATCTGGCGCGCGGTGATCCGCTCGGGCTCCATCGCCTTCAGGCCATAGGAGCCGAAGTTGAGCGCCGTACCACCCTTGGCGTCGCCATGGATGCGGCCCTTGAAGGCCTTACGGAACTTGGTGCGCTTCGGTTGCAGCATTGTTCTGTCCTAGTCCTTAGCGGCGATGATCGTCGCGCGACGGGCGCACGCCCGAGGTCTGTGCCTCGAGGTTCAGCCGGTCCTGCGCCATCGGATCGTGACCGAGGATTTCGCCCTTGAAGATCCAGACCTTCACGCCACACACGCCATAGGCGGTGTGGGCTTCGGCCTCGGCATAGTCGACGTTCGCGCGCAGCGTGTGCAGCGGAACGCGGCCTTCGCGGTACCATTCGGTGCGGGCGATTTCCGCGCCGCCCAGACGGCCGGCGCAGGTGATACGAATGCCCTCGGCGCCGAGACGGAGTGCCGACTGCACCGCGCGCTTCATCGCACGACGGAACGCGATACGGCGCTCCAGCTGGTCCGCCACGCCCTGCGCGACGAGCTTCGCATCGACTTCCGGCTTGCGGATCTCGACGATGTTGAGCGAGACGTCGGACGAGGTCATCGCGCCGAGCGTCTTGCGCAGCTTCTCGATGTCCGCGCCCTTCTTGCCGATGATCACGCCGGGGCGTGCCGCGAAGATCGAGATGCGGCACAGCTTGGCCGGACGCTCGATGACCACCTTCGAGATCGCAGCCTGCGGCAGCGTCTTGAGGATGAACTTGCGGATCTTGAGGTCCTCCAGCAGCAGACGGCCATAGTCGTGGCCTTCCGCGAACCAGCGGCTGTCCCAAGTGCGGTTGATCTGCAGGCGCAGACCGATGGGATTGCTCTTCTGACCCATTATGCTTCTTCCTGCTCGCGCACGACGATGCGCAGACGGCTGAACGGCTTCAGGATGCGGGTGGACTTGCCACGGCCGCGCGTCGCGAAGCGCTTCATCGTGATCGACTTGCCGACCGACGCCTCGGCGACGACGAGCGCGTCGACGTCGAGGTTGTGGTTGTTCTCGGCGTTGGCGATGGCCGAAGCCAGCACCTTGCGGGCATCGACCGCCATCGCCTTCTTCGAGAAGGCGAGGATGTTCATCGCTTCCGCGGCGGTGCGGCCACGGATCAGACCGGCAACCAGGTTCAGCTTCTGGGCCGAACCACGGATCTGGGTGGCGACGGCAAGGGCTTCCTTGTCGCCGACCTTACGGGGGGCTGCCTGCTTGCTCATTAGCGCTTACCCTTCTTGTCGGCGGCGTGGCCGGGGAAGAAGCGGGTCGGCGCGAACTCGCCGAGCTTCATGCCGACCATTTCCTCGTTGACCGACACCGGCACGAACTTGCGGCCGTTGTAGACGTTGAACGTCAGACCAACGAACTGCGGGAGGATCGTCGAGCGACGCGACCAGGTCTTGATCGGACCAGCGCGCGTGCCCTGATCCTGGGCGGCTTCTGCCTTCTTGAGAAGGTGCAGGTCCACGAACGGACCCTTCCATACGGAGCGAGCCATCTATCAGCCCTTCTTCTTCGCGTGACGCGAACGGATGATCATCTTGTCCGTCGCCTTGTTGTGGCGGGTGCGCGCACCCTTGGTCGGCTTGCCCCACGGGGTAACCGGGTGACGGCCGCCCGAGGTACGGCCTTCACCACCGCCGTGCGGGTGGTCGACCGGGTTCTTCGCAACACCGCGGGTGAGCGGACGCGCACCCTGCCAGCGGCTACGACCGGCCTTGCCGAAGTTCTGGTTCTGGTTGTCGGGGTTCGACACCGCACCCACGGTCGCCATGCAGGCGGCGTGGATGTAGCGCTGCTCGCCCGAGCCCAGACGCACGATCACCATGCCGCGGTCACGACCGACCACCTGGACGTACGCACCGGCCGAACGGGCGATCTGACCGCCCTTGCCCGGCTTCATCTCCACATTGTGGACGATGGTGCCGACCGGCATCTGGCCCAGCTCCATGGCGTTGCCCGGCTTCACGTCGGTCTTCTTGCCCGCGATCACCTTGTCGCCGACAGCGAGACGCTGCGGGGCGATGATGTAGGCCAGACGATCCTTGCCGGCTTCGTCGGCGCCGTAGTTGATCAGCGCGATGAAGGCGGTGCGGTTCGGGTCATACTCGATCCGCTCGACGGTGCCTTCGACGTCCCACAGGCGGCGCTTGAAATCGACGATGCGATAGCGCTGCTTGTGACCGCCGCCGATACCACGCGAGGTGACATGGCCCTTGTTGTTGCGGCCGCCGGTCTTCGTCTTGCCTTCGGTCAGCGCCTTGACGGGGCGACCCTTGAAAAGCTGCGAGCGGTCGATCAGGATCAGCCCGCGGACGCCCGGCGACGTCGGATTATAGTTCTTGAGCGCCATGGTCTCAGATCCCCGTGGTCACGTCGATCTGTTCGCCCTGGGCGAGCGTCACGACCGCTTTCTTAAAGTCCGAACGGCGGTAGGGCGCGCCCTTCCACTTCTTGGTCTTGCCCTTCTGGACGAGGGTGTTCACGCCGGTGACCTTGACGTTGAACAGCGCCTCGACGGCAGCCTTGATCTCCGGCTTGGTCGCGTCGTTGGCGACCTTGAAGACCACGGCGTTCGCCTCGGAGACGAGCGTCGACTTTTCGGTGATGTGCGGGGCGAGCACCACGTCGTAGTGACGGATGTCGACCGGCTTGGACTGCTTAGCCATTGAAGCGCGCCTCCAGCTTCTCGACGGCAGCGCGGGTCAGGACCAGCGTGTCGCTCTTCAGGATGTCGTAGACGTTGGCGCCGATCGCCGGCAGCACGTCCACCTGGTGCAGGTTGCCTGCCGCCAGCGCGAAGCTGTTCTCGATGGTGTCGCCATCGATCACAAGGGCCTTCTTGCCGAAGCCCAGCTTCTCGAGGTTGCCGGCCAGGACCTTGGTCTTGCCGTTCTCGACGACCAGGCTGTCCATGACGATCAGCGAACCCGCCTTGGCGTGGCTCGACAGCGCCATCTTCAGGCCCAGCGCGCGGATCTTCTTGTTCAGCGACGGATTGAAGTCGCGAACACGGGCACCGTGCGCCTTACCACCGCCGATGAACACCGGCGCGCGGCGATCGCCGTGACGCGCGGTACCACCGCCCTTCTGGCGGCCCCACTTCTTGCCCGAACGCGCAACGTCCGAACGCTCGCGGGTGCCGCGGGCAGTGCCGCGACGCTTCTCGAGCTGCCAGGTGACGACGCGGTGCAGGATGTCGGCGCGCGGATCGAGACCAAAGATCTCGTCGTTGAGCTCGATATCGCCCTTCTCGGCGGCGTCGAGGGTTTGAACCTTGACCTTCACTTAGCCCTCCTGGCCTTCGGTGGCTTCCGGAGCGGCCACGGCGGGCGCTTCGGCGGGAGCCTCGTTGCTGTTCGCGACGGCCTTCAGACCGGCGGGGTACGGCGCCTCGGCGTGACGGGCGACCTTGACGGCGTCCTTCACGATCAGCCAGCCGCCCTTCGAGCCCGGAACCGAACCCTTGACGAAGATCAGGCCGCGCTCGGCATCGGTGCCGACCACTTCCAGATTCTGCTGGGTGCGATTGCGGTCGCCCATGTGACCGGCCATCTTCTTGTTCTTGAAGACGCGACCCGGATCCTGGCGGTTACCGGTCGAACCGTGCGAACGGTGCGAGACGGAAACGCCGTGGGTGGCGCGCAGACCGCCGAAGCCCCAACGCTTCATGGCGCCGGCGAAACCCTTACCCTGGGTACGGCCCGACACGTCGACCAGCTGGCCTGCGACGAAATGGTCGGCCGAGATTTCGGCGCCCACGTCCAGCAGACCATCTTCCTCGACGCGGAATTCGCAGAGGATCGCCTTCGGCTCGACTTCGGCCTTGCCGAAGTGGCCGCGCTGCGGCTTGGCGACGTTCTTGGCCTTCGCCGTGCCGGCGCCGACCTGAACGGCCACATAGCCATCCTTGTCGGTGGTGCGCTGTGCCACCACCTGGACGCCTTCCAGTGCCAGAACGGTCACCGGCACGTGCCGGCCGTCGTCCTGGAACAGGCGGGTCATCCCCATCTTCTTCGCGATAACGCCAGTGCGCATCGGCCTGTTGCTCCTATTACAGAGGCACCCCCGGGACCATTCCCGCGGGTGCGTGTTCAACCCTGAATGTTTTACTGCGAAGCCCCCGTCCGGGCTGAACCTCCATCTTGCGATGGAAGAGACGGGGGACGCAGGCCCGGCCACTCGAAAGCCGCCGGCGGTATCCCTTGTCGCTGCGGGCCTGGTCGGCCCGCCACTCCTTGCGTTGGATCGGGAAACGATCCGGTCGAGGAGGATGGCGACTCCACGAGGGAGTCGCGAATCTCGAAGAAGCGGCGCCTTTACGTCAGCTAGGCTTCCATGTCCACCGCATTAAAGGGTGAACGCCAAAAGCCCCCGCGAAGCGCGGGGGCTGGAGCCGGCTCAGGCCAGCTTGATCTCGACGTCGACGCCGGCGGCCAGGTCGAGCTTCATGAGCGCGTCCACGGTCTGCGGGGTCGGCTGAACGATGTCGAGCATGCGCTTGTAGGTGCGCGTCTCGAACTGCTCGCGCGACTTCTTATCGATGTGCGGACCACGGTTGACCGTGAACTTGTCGATGTGAGTCGGGAGCGGGATGGGGCCACGGATGAGGGCGCCGGTACGGCGGGCGGTGTCGGCAATGTCGCCGGCAGCCTGATCGAGCACGCGGTGATCGAACGCCTTGAGGCGAATGCGGATATTCTGCGTTTCCATGGTCCTACCGATGCGAAAGAGCGGGGCAACGCACCCAATTGCCATCCCGGCGAAGCCCCGGCCCCTGCCCCATCCGCTGCTAGAGCGATTCGGGCGGCGCCGGTTGAACCGGAACGGCGGCTGGATGGCCGCCTCTTGCTGTTGAACTCAAAACTCGAAGGGCGCGCCTTTAACGGGCCTTCTATAAAAAGGCAACCGCCCGACACTCATTTTCTGAGTGCCGGGCGGAACCTTTTTGCAGTCACCTGCGGGCTTGCGCCCGCAAATGCTTACTTGTCGATCGAGGCAACCACGCCCGCGCCGACGGTACGACCGCCCTCACGGATGGTGAAGCGCTGGCCGACGTCCATGGCGATCGGCGCGATCAGCTTGACGCCGAGCGCGATGTTGTCGCCCGGCATCACCATCTCGGTGCCCTCGGGCAGCTCGACGGTGCCGGTCACGTCCGTGGTACGGAAGTAGAACTGCGGACGATAGTTCGCGAAGAACGGCGTGTGACGGCCGCCCTCGTCCTTCGACAGGACGTACACTTCCGACTTGAACTCGGTGTGCGGCTTGATCGAGCCCGGCTTCGCCAGAACCTGACCACGCTCCACTTCGTCGCGAGCGACGCCGCGCAGCAGCGCACCGACGTTGTCGCCGGCCTGGCCCTGGTCGAGCAGCTTGCGGAACATTTCGACGCCCGTGACGGTGGTCTTGCGGGTGTCGTGAATGCCGACGATCTCGACTTCTTCACCAACCTTGATGATGCCGGTTTCGACACGGCCGGTCACCACGGTGCCGCGACCCGAGATCGAGAACACGTCTTCGATCGGCATCATGAACGGCTTGTCGAGCGGACGCTCCGGCTCCGGGATCGACTCGTCGACAGCGGCCATGAGCGCCAGGATGGCGTCCTTGCCGAGCTTGTCGTCGGTCGCGTTCAGAGCGGCAGTCGCCGAACCACGGATGATCGGAATGTTGTCGCCGTCGAACTCACGCTTGGAGAGCTCTTCGCGGATTTCCATCTCGACCAGCTCGAGGATTTCCTCGTCGTCGACCAGGTCGCACTTGTTGAGGAACACGACCATGGTCGGCACGCCGACCTGACGGGCGAGCAGGATGTGCTCCTTGGTCTGCGGCATCGGACCGTCGGTCGCTGCCACCACCAGGATCGCGCCGTCCATCTGCGCTGCGCCGGTGATCATGTTCTTCACGTAGTCGGCGTGACCCGGGCAGTCGACGTGCGCGTAGTGACGGCTGTTCGTCTCATACTCGACGTGCGCGGTCGAGATGGTGATGCCGCGCTCGCGCTCTTCCGGAGCCTTGTCGATGTTCGCGAAATCGACCGCTGCGTTGCCCGCAACGTTCTCCGCCAGGATCTTCGTGATCGCAGCCGTCAGCGACGTCTTGCCATGGTCGACGTGACCGATGGTGCCGATGTTGAGGTGCGGTTTGCTCCGATCGAACTTTGCCTTCGCCATTGTCTTCCTACCTTCTGATTCAATTTCCCGTGCCGCCATGGGGACTCGCGAGAACGCGGCCCCATAGCGGCTGTTTTCCGATTACGCCAGCTTTGCCTTCACTTCGTCGGCGACGTTGGCGGGCACTTCGTCATAGTGCGAGAACTGCATCGTGTACTGCGCGCGGCCCTGAGTGAACGAGCGGAGCGCGTTCACATAGCCGAACATGTTCGCCAGCGGCACCATGGCAGTGACGGCCTGCGCGTTACCGCGGGTGTCCGTGCCCTGGATCTGGCCACGACGGCTGTTCATGTCGCCGATGACGTCGCCCAGATAGTCTTCCGGGGTGACGACTTCGACCTTCATGATCGGCTCGAGCAGCTTGATGCCGGACTTCTGCGCCGCTTCGCGCATCGCTGCACGGGCGGTGATTTCGAACGCCAGCGCCGACGAGTCGACGTCGTGGTACGCACCGTCATACAGCAGCACTTCGAAGTCGATGATCGGGAAGCCGACCAGCGAGCCCGTAGCTGCCGTCTCGCGGAAGCCCTTCTCGATCGCGGGGATATATTCCTTCGGAATGTTACCGCCCTTGATCTCGTCCTTGAAGACGAAGCCCGAACCGCGCTCGCCCGGCGTCAGCTTGACCTTGACGCGACCGAACTGGCCGGTGCCGCCCGACTGCTTCTTGTGCGTATAGTCGATGTCGACCGGCTTCGCGAGATATTCGCGATACGCCACCTGCGGCGCGCCGACGTTTGCCTCGACCTTGAACTCGCGCTTCATGCGGTCGACCAGGATCTCGAGATGGAGCTCGCCCATGCCCTTGATGATGGTCTGGCCGCTCTCCGAGTCGGACGAGACGCGGAACGACGGGTCCTCGCGGGCAAGACGATTGAGCGCGACGCCCATCTTTTCCTGGTCCGCCTTGGTCTTCGGCTCCACCGACAGCTCGATCACGGGCTCGGGGAATTCCATCCGCTCGAGGATGATCGGGGCGTTCTGCGCGCAGAGCGTGTCACCGGTCGTGGTATCCTTGAGGCCGGCGAGCGCGACGATGTCGCCCGCATAGGCTTCCTGGATGTCCTCACGGCTGTTCGCATGCATCAGCAGCATGCGGCCGACCTTTTCCTTCTTGTCCTTCACCGAGTTCATCACGGTGGTGGCCGCTTCGAGCTTGCCCGAATAGATGCGCGCGAAGGTAAGGGTGCCGACGAACGGGTCGTTCATGATCTTGAACGCCAGCGCCGCGAACGGCTCCGTATCCGAGGACGGACGCTCGTCCGGCGTCTCGCCGTCGAGCTTCACGCCCTTGATCGCCGGAACGTCGAGCGGGCTCGGCAGATAGTCGATCACCGAGTCGAGCAGGGGCTGCACGCCCTTGTTCTTGAACGCCGAACCACACACAACCGGGACGAACGCCATCTCGAGCGTGCCCTTGCGGATCAGGCGCTTGAGGTCGGCGACGCTCGGCTCGTTGCCTTCGAGATAGGCTTCCATCAGCTCGTCATCGAGCTCGACGGCCATCTCGATCAGGTCGCTGCGATACTTCGCGGCCTTCTCGGCGAGATCCGCCGGGATTTCCTGATATTCGAACTTCGCACCCAGGCTCTCTTCGAGCCAGATGATCGCGCGGTTCTCGACCAGGTCGACGAGACCCTTGAAGCCGCCCTCGATGCCGATCGGGAGATACAGCACCGCCGGACGCGCGCCTAGGCGGTCGACGATCGAGTTCACGCAGAAATAGAAGTCGGCGCCGGTGCGGTCGAGCTTGTTGATGAAGCACATGCGCGGCACGCCGTACTTGTCGGCCTGGCGCCACACGGTTTCCGACTGCGGCTCAACGCCGGCAACGCCGTCGAAGCACGCAACCGCACCGTCGAGCACGCGCAGCGAACGCTCGACTTCGATGGTGAAGTCGACGTGGCCGGGGGTGTCGATGATGTTGATGCGGTGCTCTTCGCCCTTGCCGTCGGCAGCGCGCCAGAAGCACGTGGTAGCAGCAGACGTGATCGTGATCCCGCGCTCCTGCTCCTGCTCCATCCAGTCCATCGTCGCGGTGCCTTCGTGCACTTCGCCGATCTTGTAGGACTTGCCGGTGTAATAAAGGATGCGCTCGGTCGTGGTCGTCTTACCGGCGTCGATATGGGCCATGATGCCGATGTTGCGGTAACGCTCGAGCGGATGGCTGCGGGCCATGATCGTGGTTTCCTTGAAAATTTGGGGAGCCGGACCGTCCGGCTCCCCAATATGTAGGGTCGAAAGTTACCAGCGGTAGTGGCTGAAGGCGCGGTTCGCTTCCGCCATGCGGTGCGTGTCTTCGCGCTTCTTCACCGCGTTGCCGCGGTTGTTCGCCGCATCCATCAGCTCACCCGAAAGACGGGCGGCCATGGTGTGCTCGCTGCGGTTGCGGGCCGAGGTGATCAGCCAGCGGATCGCGAGCGCCTGCGCACGCTCCGGACGAACCTCGACCGGAACCTGGTAGGTCGCACCGCCGACGCGGCGGCTGCGGACTTCGATGCCGGGCTTCACGTTGTTCAGCGCGTCATGGAACACGCCGATCGGCTCGCGCTTCGCGCGCTGCTCGACGGTCTGGAGAGCGCCATAGACGATCGCTTCCGCGACTGCCTTCTTGCCGTCCAGCATGACCGAATTCATGAACTTCGACAGAACCTGATCCCCATAGACGGGATCGGGCAGGATTTCCCGCTTTTCGGGACGACGACGACGTGCCATCTCACATAATTCCTTCTGATCTTCAGCCGATCCGGAACATGTCCGGGGCTTACTATGGCCTGATTACTTCGGACGCTTCGCGCCGTACTTCGAACGGCTCTGCTTACGATCCTTGACGCCCTGCGTATCGAGCACGCCGCGAAGGACGTGGTAGCGGACGCCGGGAAGATCGCGCACACGACCACCGCGGATGAGCACCACCGAGTGCTCCTGCAGGTTGTGGCCTTCGCCCGGGATGTAGCTGATGACTTCGCGGCTGTTGGTCAGACGGACCTTCGCCACCTTGCGAAGTGCCGAGTTCGGCTTCTTCGGGGTCGTCGTGTACACGCGGGTGCAGACACCGCGCTTCTGCGGGTTCTGTTCCATCGCAGGGACCTTGGACTTGGCCTTCTGCGGTTCGCGGCCCTTGCGGACCAGCTGGTTAATCGTCGGCATGAAGCCCTTCACCTTTCAGATGGTTACTTTGCTGGAGCCCTGTTGGACAGAATACGAAAAAGCCCCGAAGGCCTCAGCCCCCCGGGCGATTGCGTCTCCAGCAACGTTCAGCTCTTTGTACCCAAGGCAGGAATCGCCCTACCCGGAACCGGGCGGCCTATACCGATGCGGGGCGATCCGGTCAACAGCGCCGCCCCTCGGGCCGCCGCAGCCCTGGCGTTAACCCTTTCCAGGGGCTGATCGCCGACGACAGCTGTGCTAGCCCGCCTACCGAATGGGTTCAACATGGGGATGTGGCGCATGTTCAACGGCAATCGCAATCGGGACAATCGCGCAGCGTCCGCGGGGAGCACTGCGCAGGCCAACGCGCGTCGTGGGCAGTTCTCGGTGCTCGGCGCCGATATCGTCATCACCGGCAACCTCGTCGCCACGTCGGACCTGCATATCGACGGGCGGATCGAGGGCGACGTCCGCTGCGGCAGCCTGGTGCAGGGCGCCGAAAGCCAGATCTTCGGCCGAATCGAGGCCGAGGACGCACGGCTCGCGGGATCGGTCGAAGGGTCGGTACACGCCGGTCAGCTCACAGTCGAGCGCACCGCGCGGATCACCGGCGATGTCGAATATGAGACGATCATGGTCGAACAGGGCGGCCATATCGACGGCCGGCTCAAGCATATCGGCGGCGCGTCCGCCACGGTCGCGCCGCCGGTGCTGATCAAGGCTAGCGAGGAAGCGGCCTGAGCCCCTTCCCCCGAGTCTTACATGCCCTTGATCATGTCGTAGTGCTTGGAAATGACGGGCTCGGCATCCTTCGCGAAGTCGCGCAGCTGCGCCACGTCGCCGCCCTGGGCATAGGCCTGCACCGCGTCGAGCGCCTTGCGGTGCGCGACGACCTGCTGGTTCTTGTACGCGGTGTCGAACTGCGTGCCGGTCGCCGATTCGAGCGTCTTCAGGTTCGCCTGCTGCTCGTCGGTCATCGCCGGTGCAGGGGTGATCGCCGGGCTCGCCTTGCCGCTTGCGGTCTTCAGCATGGCGGTGGACTTGGTGTGATCCTCGACCATCTGCTTGCCGAAGCTCTTGAGGTCGGCGGTCGTCGCCTTTTGCTGGGCGAGCTTGCCCGCGGCGATCTCGAAGGCGTCGCTCGCCGCGACGGTGTTGGCGAAGTCCTGCCCGGTCATCGGCGCGGCCGCCATGGCGTTGCCGTCCATGCCGTTCATTGCGCCCATATTGTCGCCCATGCTTGTCTCGCTGGCGGGAACGTTGGTGATCGTGTCGCCGCTGTTCATGGCGTCGGTGCCGCCATTGCTGTTGCCGCCGCAGGCAGCGAGCGCGAAGATCGGGGCGGCGCTCAGGATCAACAGGTGTTTCTTCGTCATTCAGACCTCCTCGTTTCCGGGACCGAACGCCCCGCCCCCGGCCGCGTTCCGAAACGGGCACCTTATGTATTTGAGTTAGAAACATAAGTTATGGAATTTCGCAGACGGGCGATCCGGCACGGCACAGCTCGCCGACAAATTGGTGCGGTGCAGCGCGATTGGTGCGCCGCGCAAACTTACGTTACTTGGTATCCATTTCCAGGTTAAATTCGATGCCTAGGTGAGGAGCCTCACTGCAAGAGGATTCCCACGATGCACCAGGATGAACGAACCCGCCGCATGGAGCGCCTGCGAAGCTCGATCGCGCTGCTGCTGTTCGGGCTGGGCACGCTCGCCTTCCTGATCGCGATTGACCGCCCAGAGTGGTTCCACCTTCGCCCGGGGAGCGGCACCGCCGCCGCCATGTCGCACGCATCGACGCCGGCAACCGACCGGAACGACGGCTGATCGGACCTACAAACGTTTTCGCGCGTATAGTCCGCCCATGATCGTCACCACCGCTCCCCGCGCCAAACAGGTCCTCCGCGAAATCTGGATGCCCTTGGCGCTACTGTTCCTCTGGGACGTAATCGTCACCATCATCTACTATGTGCTTCCGTTCCGCGCACCTTCGCTGCCGCTGACGCTATTCGGATCTGTGTTGGCGCTGTTCCTCGGCTTCCGCTCAAACTCCGCCTATCAGCGCTGGTGGGAGGGGCGCGGGTTGTGGGGGTTGATGATCAACGCGAGCCGCAACCTGGCGCGGATGGCGCGCAACTATCTGCCCGACGGCGAGGCGGTGGATCTCAAGCGCACCATCGTGCTGCGCCAGATCGCCTATGTGAACGCCTTGCGCTGCCAGCTGCGCCGCCAGCCGGCAGACCAGGAGGTGCTGCGCTTCCTCTCCAAGGGCGAGGCCGATTTCGCGCTGGCCCGCACCAACATCGCCAACGGCATCGTCGACGGCACCGGCCGCCGGATCGAGATCGCCCGATCGAAGGGCTGGATCAATCCGATGCAGCAGAACTCGATGGAAAGCGTGCTGATCGATATCGCCAATGCCCAGGGCGGCATGGAGCGGCTGAAGAACACGCCGCTGCCGATGCAATTCCGCTTCGTGCCGACCGCCTTCACGCACATCTTCTGCGTGCTGCTGCCGATCGGGCTGGTCGAGACGCTCGGCGTGGCGACGCCGCTGGGCTCTACCATCGCGGGATTGATGTTCCTCGCGGTGCTGGCGATCGGCGACGACCTGGTCGATCCGTTCGCCAATACCGTCCACGACCTGCCGCTGAACTCGATGTGTCGCACGATCGAAATCGACCTGCTGCAATCGATCGGCGACCCCGCCCCCGAGCCGGCGAAACCCGACAAGCAAGGGGTGCTGTGGTGAGCCGGAGAGGTGCGCCCAGCACGGTATCCCGTCGAAAGCCGGGATGACGCTTGTTGGGCCGGGTTGCCGCCCCCCCCTTCTACCGCTACAGCGCGCGGCGTAACGGGTGCCCTCCCCCGACGGGAGGGTGAAAAGGGAAGTCGGTCCAAAGTCCGGCGCTGCCCCCGCAACTGTAGCCGGTGAGCCGGCGTGCCAATCTGCCACTGGAGCCTTCATGGTTCCGGGAAGGCGGCGCGCCAGCGATGACCCGGGAGCCAGGAGACCTGCCCGCTACGGTCGATTCCTTCACGCGGGCGGGGTGCACCGGGTGATCGGGGCTGAAATCCCCGCGTGAGCGACACCAAACCATGCGGGGCCCGTCGGCCCCTCATCTCGGGTGTCAGTGATGAACCTTCTCAAGCTTTCCGTTGCCGCGACCGCTGCGCTTGCACCGCTCGCTGCCCATGCCGACCCCGACGACGACCGCATCGTCGTCGTCGCCAGCGGCGTCGCGCAGCGCGCCGACACTGTCGGGCGTTCGGTGACCATCCTCGATCGCGAGGAGATCGAGCAGCGCCAGACCGTCGCGCTGTCCGACCTGCTGGCCACCACGCCCGGCATCACCGTGGCCCGTAACGGCGGCCTTGGCACCGCAACGGCGCTGAGCATTCGCGGCGCGCAAAGCGATCAGACGCTGGTGCTGATCGACGGCATTCGTGTCAACGACCCTTCCGCCACCGGCGGCGCCTATAATTTCGCCAGCCTGCTCGCGGGTTCGGTCGAGCGGGTCGAGGTGCTGCGCGGGCCTAACTCCGTGATCTGGGGCAGTCAGGCGATCGGCGGCGTGGTCAACGTCACCACGCTGCAGGGTGCGCAGGGCCTGCATGTCCGCGGCAATGCCGAGGGCGGCTCGTTCGGGACGTTCGACGGCAATGCCGCTATCGCCGGCGGCAACGACCGGATCACCGCCGGGCTCACTGCGGGGTATCTTGCCACCGATGGCATCTCGGCCGCGGCGAACGGCAAGGAAGCGGACGGATACCGGCAGTTCGGCGCGACCGGCAATGTCGAGGTGAAGCTCATTCCCGGCCTCGCGCTCGATCTGCGCGGCTATTTCGCCGACAGCAAGGTCGATCTCGATGGCTATGCTCCGCCCACCTACACCTTCGGCGACACCAACGAATATGCCAAGACGCAGGAAATCTACGGCTATGCGGGCCTGAAGAACGAGGCGCTCGGTGGCAAGCTGCACAGCCGGCTGGGCTTCACTCTCTCCGACATTCACCGCGACGGCTACAATGACGACTCCTCGATCGCGTACCGCTACCGCGGGCGCGCCGAGCGCTACACCTACCAGGGCGACGCTACGCTCGCCGAGCAGCTCCGCCTGGTATTCGGCGCCGAGCATGAGCAGAGCCGCATCCGCTACGACGAGGGCTTCGGCAGCGCGGGGCGCTACTCCGTGGGCATCACCAGCTTCTACGGCCAGGCGATCGTCACGCCCATCGCGCCGCTCACGCTGAACGCCGGCATTCGCCACGACGATCACGACACATTCGGCGGCCACTGGACGTGGAACGCGGATCTGGCCGTACGCGCCGCCGCGAACACGCTCCTCCATGCGAGCTATGGCGAAGGCTTCAAGGCGCCGACCCTGTACCAGCTCTACAGCGCCTATGGCTTCCGCGGCCTGCGGCCGGAAACTGCGAAGAGCTATGAGGCGGGTGCACGGCAGATGCTCGCCGGCGGCAAGGTCGCGCTGGGCGTAACTTGGTTCCACCGCGATGCGGACAACCAGATCGACTACAACTTCGATACCTCGACCTATTACAATCTGAACAAGACGCGCGCCGAGGGCATCGAGCTGGAAGGAATGCTGCAGCCGGTGAAGGCGTTCACCGTCCGCGCCAATTTCACGCATGTTCTCTCCGAGAACCGCAGCGCCGGATATCTCGGCAAAGACCTGCCGCGCCGCCCGCGCGATACGGCCAATGTGACGGCCGACTATCGCTTCCCCTTTGGTCTGGCGATCGGCGGCACGGTGACCATGGTCGGCGACAGCTTCAACGATGTCGGCAACGCCACCCCGATCGACGGCTATGCGCTGGCCGGCATCCGGGCAGAAATGGCGGTGACGAAGCGGCTTTCGGTCTATGGCCGTGTCGATAATATCGGCGATGTGCGCTACCAGCAGATCACCGGCTACGGCACCTATGGCCGCGCCGCCTATGGCGGCGTGCGGGTGCGCTTCCAGTGAAGATCGGCGCCGCGCTGCTTGCCTGCCTGTGGGTCGGGGCCTGCGCGGCGCCGCCTACCGCCGGTGGCGGGGGTATCGTATCGATGAACCCCTGTGCCGACGCGACTTTGCTGGAACTGGTGCCGCCCTCGCGCATCGCCGCGATCAGCCATTATTCCCAAGCGCCCGATTCCACCTCGATCCCGCTTGCCGTAGCGCGGCGCTTTCGCGGCAATAACGGTACGGCGGAGGAGGTGATCGGCCTCAAACCCGATCTGGTAATTGCGAGCAGTTTCACCGCGCCCTCCACGCGCGAAGCGTTCGCCCGTACCGGCCTCAAGGTTCTTTATCTCTCCATTCCGCCGTCGATAGAGGACAGCAAGGCACAGGTGGCCGAAATCGCCGCGGCGGTAGGCCAGCAGGCCAGGGGAGCCGCGCTCAACGCCCGGATCGACGCCGCCGTCGCCGCTGCCCGCTGGCGTGGACCTACGGCCCCCGCCCTGCTCTGGATCGGTGGCAACCTCGTCACGGGTGGAAAGACGCTGCTCGACGACATGATGACCCACGCCGGCTTCTCAAACCAGGCCGCGCATTATGGTCTAACCCATACAGGGCATCTGCCCATGGAAAGAGTGATCGCCGATCCGCCCCGCGTCATGCTGGCGCCGGAGGGTGTCGGCCACGACGCGGACTCGCGGGCGGCGATCCTACGCAAGCGGGCCATCGCCGAAACCGGCCTGCCGGTTTTCCAAGCGCAGTTTCCGCGCCAGCTGGTCAATTGCGGCGGCCCCGTTATCCCGGCGGCAATGAACCGCCTCGCCGCCATTCGCCGGAGCTTTCCATGAACCGAGCAGCGCTCAATCTCGGCCTGGCGCTGCTTGTCGCTCTGCTGTTCGCCGGTTCGCTGATGGCCGGTAAATTCTGGGTGGCGCCCGCCGCCTGGTTCAGCAACGATCCGCGCTGGTGGATCATCGCCGAGCTGCGTCTGCCCCGTGCCATATTGGGCGTCGCGATCGGTGCCGCGCTGGGGCTGTCCGGCGCGGTGCTGCAGGGTTTTCTGCGCAATCCGCTTGCCGATCCGGCCGTGGTCGGCGTCTCGTCCAGCGCGGCGCTGGGTGCAGTGGCGGCGATTGTCCTGCTGGGCAGCAGCGCTCCGCTGGTGCTGTTCGTCTGCGCAATGGCGGCGGCCTGCGGCTCGATGTTGCTGCTCGCCGGCCTTGCCTGGCGGGCGGAAAGCGCGGTGGCGTTCATCCTGGCCGGTACGGTGCTGGCCAGCCTTGGGGCGGCGCTTACCAGTTTCCTCATCTCGATCAGCCCCAATCCCTATGCCACCGCCGAAATCCTGGACTGGATTATGGGCGCTCTCACCGATCGCAGCTTCGCCGAAGTGCGACTGGCGCTGCCGTTCATTGCGATCGGCTGCGTCCTGCTGCTGTTCACCGGCCGCGCGCTGGACGCGCTGACCCTGGGCGAAGCGGCGGCACGTTCGATGGGATTGCGGCTGGAGCGAACCCAGTTGCTGGTGGTGCTGGGCACCGGCCTGGCGGTCGGCGCGAGCGTGGCGGTCACCGGGATCGTCGGGTTCGTCGGGCTGATCGTGCCGCACCTGCTGCGCCCCCTGACCGGCGCCCGCCCCTCCGCATTGCTGGTGCCGAGCGCGCTCGGGGGTGCGGCGCTGTTGCTCGCAGCCGACAGCCTGGTGCGGCTCTCCCCAGGTGCGAGCGAGATCCGGCTCGGCGTGGCAATGGCGCTGCTCGGCACCCCCTTCTTCTTCATGCTGCTCCTCAAGCTCCGGCGGTCGACATGGAACTGAGCGTCTCCGATCTCGCAGTCAGCCTCGGAAAGCGGCGGGTGCTGCATGGCCTCGACGTCGTGCTGCGCCCGGGCAAGGTGGCCGCCATCCTGGGTCCGAACGGATCGGGCAAGTCGTCGCTGGTGCGCACGCTGGCCGGGCTGCTCGATCCCGACGCGGGCCAGGTGAAGCTGGGCGGCAAGCTGCTCGCCCGGCTGGACCCGCGCGAACGGGCGCGCCGCATCGGCTATCTGCCGCAGGAAGCGACCGTGCACTGGGACCTGCGCGTCGCGGATCTGGTCGCGCTGGGTCGTTTGCCGCACCGGTCGCCGTTCGCCGGCCTCTCTGCCGAGGATCGCATGGCGATCGACTCGGCGATCGAGGCGACGGCGATCGGTCCGCTCGCCGACCGGCTGGTCACCCAGCTTTCCGGCGGCGAACGCGCCCGCGTGCTGCTGGCGCGCGTGCTGGCCGGGGAGCCGCAATGGCTGCTCGCCGACGAGCCGCTGGCGAGTCTCGATCCCGTCCACCAGCTGGATCTGCTCGATCGCCTGCGCGGGCTGGCGGCGGACGGTATGGGGGTGGTGATCGTTCTGCACGATCTGGTGCAGGCCGCGCGCGCCGCCGACGACGTGCTGCTGCTCCGCGACGGCCGCGCCGTCGCATTCGGGCCAAGCGAGGCCGCCCTTGCCCATCAGCCGCTGCGCGATGCATTCGGCGTGGAGGTCATGGTGATCGGCGATGGCCAGGGCCGGCTTCTTCCGGTCCCGATCGGACGGGTGCAGGACTAGGGCTTCGGTCGCACCGCACCCGGCCGCGCGACGGCGTACATCTGCCAGGCGATATCCTTCAACAGTGCCGACCGATCCCCGTCCCGGGCATAGAGATCGAAATGGGTGCGCCCGGGCACAAAGGTAAAGCTCGCCGGAATCCCCGCCGCGCGCATCGCCGCCTCCAGCCGATGGGCGGGTCCATCGAGATAGAAGGTGTCGGCGGTGCCCACGATCAGGTGGAGCTTGCCGGACAGGTCCGGCTTCAGCTTCGCGGCGTCCCGCGTGACGATATGCGCGACGTCATACTGCTCGCGCCAATAGGCCACCACGGCAGGATCGACCTTCCCCGTCGCCCGATCGAACAGCGGCACCGGCTGCCCGTTCGCTCCCCGCGGACTGAACACCCATTCGAAGGAAGCGATCTGCCCGCCGGCCAGCCCCAGCACCGCCTCGGCGCGGGCGAACTGCTCGGTGGTTGCGACGACCTTGCCGTCCATGCGCACGATCGGCAGCGGTTTGCCGTCCGCGCCATGGTAGAAATTGGCGTCGGTGCGGTAGAGGTCGACATTGGTGAAGTCGTGGAAGTCCGCCGGATCGGGCGATGTCGGCCAGCTGCCCCCGAACAGCTTGGGATAGCGGACCTGCAGCCACAGCGTCGACCAACCGCCCGAGCTGTGGCCGGTCAGGAACCGCCCGCTCGGCTTGGCGTCCATGGCATAGCGTTGTTCCAGCGCGGGGATTAGGTCTCCCGTCAGGGCCCTGCCCCAGGGCCCGTTATTCGCCGAGTCGGCGAACTCGTTGGTGCCGGTCGGGCCGCTATGGTCGAGGAATACCCAGATCATCGGTGGCAGGTTGCACTCCGCCATATCGGCGGTGACCATCATCGCGTTGATTCGCGCCGTGGCCAGCGTGCTGCCGAAGCCACCATCCGTGTAGATGGTGGGGAAGCGCTTGGTGCCGTCATAGCCGGGGGGCAGCGCCACCCATCCCCTGATATTGGTGGGCGCACCGCGAAACGCCGTGAGTGACGGGCTTTGGAAGTCGATCGGCTGGACCTTCGCGACGACCGCCGCAAGCCGGGTGCGCATCGCCGGCGGGACATGCTCCAAATCCGGCCCGTCGTCTTTCGCCGGCCGCAGTTCCTCGTCCAGCGTCAGTACAGGAATCTTCCCAGGCAGGGAGAAGGTGACGGTCTTCGACACCAGGTCGCCCGGTCCGCGGCCGCTGTAATTATAGTCGTGATCGCGATCCAGGATAACCTGGGCGCGGTAGCGGCCGGCGGGGAGCGTGGATATCGGCGCCGGGAAGACATCGGTCTCGCCATCGACGCTGGCTATTCGCCCCGGCTGGAGGTCGATCACCTCGCGCGCGGCCAGCGTGGCGCCGCTCGGCTGGAAGGGCGAGAAATCGATCGGCGAGTCCGGGCTCGGCGAATCGGGGGTCTTCTCCACGAAAACGATCAGCCGGCCGGAAAAATGCGCACCCAACGCCGGCGCGACGGCCACCGGTACCGATATCGGGTCAGGGCCGGGTGCCGCGGCCCCCAGCAGCAATGCGCCCACAAGTATCGCCGAACGCCGCATGCCTGCCCCTCTTCTCACCACGGGGCCGCCGCTCAGCCCCCCAGCACTTCCACCAGTGTCTGTACCTTCTTTTGCCGCCACTGCGGCAGCGGTGCGACCAGCCAATAGCCGAGCCGCGAGGCCTTGGGTTCGCCGATCACGGCTACGCGTCCTGCCTCGATATCAGCGCGTGCGAGCAATTCGGGCACGGTCGCCCGGCCAAGACCCTGCGCCGCCGCGTCGATCGCCAGGCCGGCATCGGCCACCCGGACCAGCGAGCCGGCATCCTCGGCCATGCAGCCGGGCCAGGAAATCCGCACGTCGATGCTGCCGCCGCCGCGCCGCTCCACCGTAACCATGCCGTCGCTTTCCAGCGCCTCGCCCTCATGCTCGCCGGGGCCCTCGCCCCAGCGGATCGCAAGATCGAGATTGGCCTCGGTAAAATCGAGCGCATCGTCGGCCGGCACCAGCACGAAACGCAGGTCCGGATCGGCGCGGGCAATGTCCGACAGGCGCGGCATCAGCCACTTCGCGGTAAAGTCCCGCGGCGCCGCGATTGTCAGCGACTTGGAGGATTGCCCCGCCTGCATCGCGCGCACCGCTTCCTCGAACTGGAGGAAACCGTTGCGCAGTGCCGTAAGACCGCTCTCCGCCTCGGGGGTCAGTTCCAGCCCTTTGGTGGTGCGGCGGAACAGCACGACCCCCAGCGTATCCTCCAGCGCCCGGATCTGCTGGCCGACCGCAGCGGGGGTCACCGCCAGTTCGTCTGCTGCGCGGGTGAAGGAAAGATGGCGCGCGGCAGCATCAAGCACCCGCATGCCGTTCAGCGGAAGATGGGTGCGCTTCACTGCTCGCCCGCCACCGCAGGCGCGATAAGCGCGAATCGGGGGATCGTCACGTCGAACGCCGAGCCGTCCTCGGCGATCATGTGGTAGCTGCCCTGCATCGCGCCGGTGGGCGTCGAGAGCGGACAGCCGGAGACATAATCGAAGCTCGCGCCCGGCGCGATCATCGGCTGTTCGCCGACGACCCCCTCCCCTTCCACCGTGTGGCGCAGGCCGCGCCCATCGGTGATGACCCAGTGACGGGTGAGCAGCTGCACCGCCACCGGCCCCTCATTCTCGATCCGGATATGGTAGGCCCAGAACCAGCGCCCGCGTCGCGGCTCCGACTGCTCGGGCAGATAGGACACCGACACGCGAACAACGACGTCGCGCGTCGTCGCCTCGTCGGTGAACAGCGCCTTCACAAGCCCGCGCCTTTCAGTGCCTGGTCGAGATCAGCGATGAGGTCATCGGGATCTTCCAGGCCGACATTGATGCGGATCATGCCTTCGGTGATGCCCATCTCCAGCCGCTTCTCCTCGGCCAGTCCGGAATGGGTGGTGGAGGACGGGTGCGTCATCAGCGAGCGCGAGTCGCCGATATTGTTCGAGATGTCGATCAGCGCCAGACCGTCGAGCAGCGCATGGGCCTGCTTTCGGCCGCCATCCACCTCGAAGCTGAAGATCGGGCCGGCGGCGGCCATCTGGCGCATGAACAGATCATGCTGAGGATGGCTGGGCAGCGCCGGGAAATTCACGCGCGGGACACGCCCCTCCAGGAAGCTGCCGACCTTCAGCGCATTCTCGCTCTGCCGGCGAATGCGCAGGTCGAGCGTCTCGATCCCCTTCAGCACCACCCAGGCATTGAAGGCGCTGAGCGTCGGCCCGGTATTGCGCGTAAAGGGCAGCAGGGTGTTGGTGACGAAATCTTCGGATCCGCACACCGCACCGGCGAGCACGCGGCCCTGCCCGTCCATCATCTTGGTGGCGGAATAGGCGACCACGTCCGCGCCGAAATCCATCGGCCGCTGCAGCGCCGGCGTGGCAAAGGCGTTGTCGACCACGGTGACGATGCCGTGCTTCTTCGCGATCGCGCAGACTGCCTCCAGGTCGACCACGTCCATGGTCGGATTGGCAGGCGTTTCGAAGAAGAAGACCTTGGTGTTCGGGCGGATCGCATCCTCGAACTGTTGCGGATCGCGCGCGTCGATCGTGGTCGTCGTCACCCCGAAGCGGGGTAACAGCGAGTCCGTAAGCCAGCGGCACGAGCCGAATGCGGCGCGACCCTGGACGATATGATCGCCCTGGCTCACCTGACAGAGGAGCGCCGCCGTCATCGCCGCCATGCCGGTGGCCATGGTGCGGCACGCCTCGGCGCCCTCCAGCAGGGCGATGCGCTGCTCCAGCATTTCCACCGTCGGGTTCTGGAGGCGCGAATAGGTCATGCCCGCCTGCTCGCCGGCAAAGCGCGCAGCCGCGTCGCCCGCGCAATCATAGGCGTAGCCTGAGGTGAGGAACAGCGCCTCGCTCGTCTCGCCGAACTCGGAGCGGGCAGTGCCGCCGCGCACGGCCTGAGTCGCGGGCTTCCAGTTGCGGGTGACGCTGGGATCCTGTCCGGTACGACGCTTCATGGGCGTGCTTTGCGGCGCTTGGGGGCGTTGCGTCAACCTTTTGGCGCGTTTTGATCCTCCCGGAGGCGGAAGGATCTATGGCTATTCCTCTCGCCCGTCGCCTCGGCTACGCCAGCACCATGCGCCCCCGCCTCTCGGCTCTCAGCACCCGCCCCTGGCTTGTCGCCCTGCTGATCGGCACCGCCGCCCAGCTCCTGTTCTCGCTGCACATCGATCAGCCCGGCGGGATCATGTTCGACGAGATCCATTATGTGCCCGCTGCCAAGTCGCTGATCGAGCTGTCCGGCCCGCGCAATACCGAGCATCCGCTGCTCGGCAAGGAACTGATCGGTGCCGGCATGGACCTGCTCGGCGACAATCCGTTCGGCTGGCGACTCATGCCGACGATCGCCGGCACCGCGACCGTGCTGGGCGTATTCGCCTTTCTCTGGATCCTGATGCGCGGCCGCATGCGCGTGGCAGTCACTGGCGCGGCGCTGGCAATGCTGAACCAGAGCCTGTTCGTCCAGGCGCGCACGGCGATGCTCGACGTCTTTTTGGGCGCCTTCCTCCTGTGGGGCATGGTGTTTCTGCTCTGGGCGTTACGGGGCACGCCCGCGCAGGTGCGATGGCGCTGGTGCGCCGCCGCCGCATTGCTCGGGCTGGCGACCGCGGTGAAATGGGCCGCCGCCCCCTATATCGCGGCCTTCGGGCTCGCCCTGATCGCCATCCGGATACGCGACGCGCGCCGGGCACGCCGCCCGCTGCGCGCTGCGTTGTTTTCCGCCGACCAGCCGCACTGGCCGGGTCTTTCGACGCTTGCCGGGCTAGTCCTACTCGGCGCGATCAGCATCCCTGTCTATTTCGCCACATTCCTGCCGACCTTCTTCTACCTGACCGGGGCGACCGACGGGCTGACCGGCCTGCTCGCCCTCCAGCGCGAAATGTATGCGGCGCAGACGCAGATCCTGCCCCACCACAATTACCAGTCCCAATGGTGGAGCTGGCCGCTGATGCTGCGGCCGATCTGGTTCTTCTATGAATGGGACCATGGCGCCCAGCGCGGCGTGCTGCTGATCGGCAATCCGGTAATCATGTGGGGCGGGCTCGCCGCCGTCCTCGCCAGCTATGTGCTGTGGTTCCGCACCCATGCCTGGCGACCGCTGGCGCTGGCGCTGCTCTGGACCTTCTCGGTACTGATCTACGCGATCATCCCCAAGTCGCTCGGCTTCTATTATTACTACCACCTCTCGGCGATCTTCCTGTGCCTGGTGCTGCCAGTGACCTTCCACCAGTTCGACCGGCTGCGCGCCAAGGGCTGGGAGGAATGGTATCTGGCGCTCGCGCTGGTAAGCTTCGGCTATTTCTACCCGATCCTTGCCGCCGAGCCGCTGCACGATGCGCAGAGCTACACCTATTGGATGTGGCTCCCGGGCTGGCGCTAAATTTCGTCCAACCCCCGCGGCCATCTTGAACGGATCCCGACAGGCGCTAGCTTGGTTTAAGTTTCAAACTGCAACGGAGTTCCCATGACCGCGTCGACCGACGTTCTTTTTCGTCCGTTCCGCATCAAGTCGCTCGATCTGCCGAACCGGATCGTGATGGCGCCGATGACGCGGACCTTCGCGCCCGAGGGCATTCCCGGCGCGGCGAACGCCGCCTATTACCGCCGCCGGGCCGAAGGCGGCGTGGGGCTCATCCTTTCCGAAGGCACGGTGATCGACCGGCCGGCGTCGCGCAACCACCCGAACATTCCCTTCTTCCATGGCGACGCGGCGCTCGCCGGGTGGAAGGAAGTGATCGACGAGGTCCATGCCGCCGGCGGCAAGATGGCACCGCAGATTTGGCACACCGGATCGACGGTGGGCCCGGATCGCAACTGGGAGCCTGAGTCGCCCGTGGAAAGCCCGTCGGGTGTGGTCGCACCCGGCAAGCCGCGCGGCGTCGCGATGACCGAGCAGGACATCGAAGCGACCATCGCGGCCTTCGCCAAGGCTGCCGCCGATGCCAAGCGCCTCGGCTTCGACACGGTCGAGATCCATGGTGCGCACGGCTATCTGATCGACCAGTTCTTCTGGGCCGGCACCAACACGCGTGAAGACGGCTATGGCGGAGCGACCATCGCCGAGCGCTCGCGCTTCGCAGTCGAGGTGGTGAAGGCCGTGCGCGCCGCGGTGGGCCCCGACTTCCCGGTCATCCTGCGCCTGAGCCAGTGGAAGCAGCAGGACTATAGCGCCCGCCTCGCCACCACGCCGGACGAGATGGCCTCTTGGCTCCAGCCGCTGGTCGACGCAGGCACCGACGTGCTGCACTGCTCGCAGCGCCGCTTCTGGGAGCCGGAATTTCCCGAAATCGACGGCGAGGACGGCCTCAATTTCGCCGGCTGGTCAAAGAAGCTCACCGGTGCCGCGACGATCAGCGTCGGCTCGGTCGGCCTGTCGGGCGAGTTCATCGCGGCGTTTGGAGGCGAGACCTCGCAGCACAGCGATCTCGACAAGCTGGTCGAGCGGATGGAACGCGACGAGTTCGACCTCATCGCCGTCGGCCGCGCGTTGATCAGCAATCCGGATTGGGTGCAGAAGGTACAGGCCGATGCGGGCGAGGAGTTGCAAGGCTTCAGCCCGGCGGCGCTGGCGGAACTGGTGTAATAAGCGAACTTAAGCCCCTCCCCTTCAGGGGAGGGGTTGGGGTGGGGCTGTGCCTCACAGAGACCAACAAACGTTCTGGAATCCCTCCACCCCAACCCCTCCTCCGGGGAGGAGGGGCTAGTCATTAATCCGGACTCAGTACCGCCCCCAAACGAAGCGCGAGGACAGCGCGAAATTCCACACCGCCGCCACGGCGATCCCGGCCAGTGCGGACAGGCGCCAGTCCCCATGCTGGACATTGTGCAGGAACGCCGCGAGGCCGACATTGGCTGCGGCCCCGACCCCGCACACCAGGCAGAAGCTCACCCAGCCGCCCAGCAGCGCCGCAGCCCCCTTCAGGCGCCGCTCGCGATAGGTGAGTGCGTTGTTCAGCAGGAAGTTGAACGTCATCGCGACGATCGTGGCAATGATCGTGCCCGTCACGAAAGGCAGGCCAGCCATGCGGAACAGCACGAACAGCACCGCAAGATGCAATGCTGCCCCGGTCGCGCCGATCGCCGAGAACATCGCAAAGCGGACCGGCACGACCTTGCCGAACATCCGATCGTACAGCGCGATCAGATATTCCATCGCCACGACGTAATCGAGCTTGCTCTCGCCTTCGGTGCGAACGCGGAAGGTGTAGGGCAGTTCTCGAAAGCGCAGCGGCTTCGGGCTTGCCGTCATGATATCGAGCAGGATCTTGAAGCCGATGCCCGACAGCACCGGCACCAGCCCCCGTGCGATCTCGCTGCGGATCATGAAGAAACCGCTCATCGGATCGGTGAGATCCGCCTTCAGCACCTGACGGGACAGCTTGGTCGCGAATGCGGACTTCGCCACGCGCTCGCTATCCCATTCGCCGGTGCAGCCGCCTTCGCAGAAGCGCGACCCGATCACCACGTCCAGCGCGGCATCGGCCTGGAGTGCGTCGAGCATCTTGAGCAGCAGCGTCTCGTCATGCTGTAGGTCGCCGTCGATCACCGCGACGCAGGGCGCCGCCGTGGCGCACATTCCCTCAATGCACGCCGAGGAGAGGCCGCGCCGGCCGATCCGCTGGATGACGCGCACGCGGCGGTCGAGCCGCGCAAGCTCCCGCGCGGCATCGGCGGTGCCATCGGGGCTGTCGTCGTCGACGAAGATCGCTTCCCAGGCGCGACCCGCAAGGGCCGCGTCCAGCTTGGCGATCAGCAGGGGAACATTGGCGCGTTCGTTGAAGGTGGGAATAACGACCGCAAGTTCGAGCAGAGTGTCGCTCACTGAAGCTCCAGCAGCACCGCGTCCCCCATGGCCGCGGTAGAAAGAGTACCCCCGAGATCGGCCGTCCGTGCACCCTTGGCGAGCGCTGCGGCAACCGCTTTTTCTATGCGTTGCGCCGAGGCTTCGTCGCGCAGCGAGTGCCGCAGCAGCATGGCGGCGGAAAGGATGGCGGCCGAAGGATTGGCCTTGCCCTGGCCGGCGATATCCGGCGCGCTGCCGTGGATCGGCTCGTACATGCCGTTCGCGCCCGACCAAGCGGCGAGCGATGCCGAGGGCAGCATGCCGATCGAGCCGGCGCACATGCTCGCCTGGTCGGAGAGAATGTCGCCGAACAGGTTACCTGTGACGATCACGTCGAACGTCGCCGGTGCGCGCACCAGCTGCATCGCGGCATTGTCGACATACATATGGGTCAGCTCGACCTCGGGATATTCGGCGCCCATCGCGGTGACGACGTCGCGCCACAGCTGCGAGGTCTCGAGCACGTTCGCCTTATCGACCGAGCAGAGCTTCTTGCGCCGGCGCTTGGCCATTTCAAAGCCGACGCGGGCGATGCGCGTCACTTCCTGCTCGTCATAGCTCATTACGTCATAGCCCTGGCGCAGGCCCTCGGACGTCGTGCGGTGGCCCTTCTCGCCGAAATAGATGTCGCCGATCAGCTCGCGGACGATGACGATGTCGAGGCCGTTCACCACCTCCGGCTTGAGCGGCGAGGCGTCTTCCAGTCCAGGAAACAGCGTCGCCGGTCGAAGATTGGCGAAGAGGCCGAGCGCCTTGCGGATGCCGAGCAATGCAGCTTCCGGGCGCAGGTGCCGCTCCAACTTCTCGAAGCGCGGATCGCCGATCGCACCGAACAGCACCGCGTCGGCGCGCTTGGCGAGCGCCAGCGTGTCGTCGGGGAGCGGGTGGCCGGAGGCGAGATAGCCGGCGCCGCCGACCGGCGCTTCCTCAAAGCTGAGGCCGAGATCCAGCGCCTCGAGCACCCGGCGCGCCTCGCGAGTCACCTCGGGGCCGATCCCGTCACCCGGCAGTACAGCAATCAACGGCATTCCAATCCCCACGCAAGCAGCATGTCCTGAGAGCGGCGCTTAGCCGCCCCGAGGGCTTTCATGCAACTGCTCGCAACAACCGGTCCACCAAGCGGGCGCGCGCAGCCATCAGATCGGCGCCCCGACCGATCAACAAGTCGCGCGCCAGGAAATGGCCGGTGAGCCTCAGGCCGGCAAGGATGTCCTCCCAGTCCGCCGCGCCGCCTTCGGTGACGAACGCCGGCAGGGCGAGCAAACGATTCTCGTAGCCGAGCGCTCCCGCCCGGCTGACCGCGATGCCGCTTTTTGGGCTGACGAAGGCGAGGTCCGCGCGCGCCCCGGTCGCCGCGCAGCGCTCCAGATCGAGACCGAAGCCGAGTTCGGCGAGCAGCAGCAGCTCGTAGCGCACCAGTGCGACCGCCCAGCCGCGCGCGGCGGGTGCGGCCTCGATCGCGTCGAGCACCCCGCCCAGCGCGGCATGGAGTCGAGGATAGGGCAGCCCTTCGGGCAGCGTCGCGGCGGTGAGCGCGGTCACCCAGGCGAGCGCGGCGGCGGGGAGCGGCTCGCCGAACACCGGGGCGCGGCTGTGGAGGAGTTCGACGGTGAGCCCCGCGAGCTGCTCTTCGGTCCGGGCGCGCCATTCGCCCTGGATAAGGTTCGCCGGTTGCAGCACCGGCCGCAGCGCCCGCGATCGGCCGCCGCGGACATAGCCGGGCTGGACGCCGTCACTTTCGGTCAACGCCCGCACGATCGCGCCGTGTTCGCCGTGGGCGCGAACGCTGAGCAGGATGGCTTCGGCGCGAAAATGCATCGCCGCGATGTAGGGTGCATGCGGCGGAAAGGGAAATGCGGGGGCGACGTAGATGCCGCCCCCGCCGGACTTCAGCCCATCGACGCGATATCGATGACGAAGCGGTACTTCACGTCGCTCTTGAGCATGCGCTCGTACGCGGCGTTGATCTCGTCGGCGCGGATCATCTCGATATCGGCGACGATGCCGTGTTCGGCGCAGAAATCGAGCATCTCCTGCGTTTCGGCGATGCCGCCGATCAGCGAGCCGGCGATCGAGCGCCGCTTGAAGATCAGCGCCGCGACGTTGGGCGACGGATGCGCATGCTCGGGCACGCCCACCAGCGTCAGCGTGCCGTCGCGCTTCAGCAGGGTGGTGAAGACGTCGAGATTATGGCTCGCCGCGACCGTATCGAGAATGAAGTCGAAGCTGTTGGCAAGCGCCGCCATTGCTTCGGCATCGCGAGAGACGACGACCTCGTCCGCACCCAGTGCAAGCGCATCGGCGCGCTTGCTTTCCGACGTGGTGAAAGCGACGACGTGCGCGCCCAGCGCGTGCGCCAGCTTCACGCCCATATGGCCGAGCCCGCCGATGCCGACGATACCGACCTTCTTGCCCGGGCCGACCTGCCAGTGGCGGAGCGGCGACCATGTGGTAATTCCCGCGCAAAGCAGCGGCGCGACGGCGGCGAGATGCTCCTCGCCATGCCCGACCTTGAGCACGAAGTTTTCGCTGACGACGATGCGCTGCGAATAGCCGCCCAGCGTGTGGCCGGGGGCGTCCGGCGTCGGGCCGTTATAGGTGCCGACAAAGCCGTTCTCGCAATATTGCTCCAGCCCTTCGTCGCACGAGGCGCAATGCTGGCAGCTACCGACCATGCAGCCGACCCCGACCACATCGCCGACCGCGAACTTGGAGACATGACCGCCCACGGCGCTCACCCGCCCGACGATCTCGTGCCCCGGCACGCACGGATAGAGCGTACCATCCCATTCGGAGCGAACCTGGTGCAGGTCGGAGTGGCAGACGCCACAATAGAGGATGTCGATCTGCACATCATGATCGCAGGGGGCGCGGCGTTCGATGTCGATCGGTTCGAGCGGCTTGTCTGCGGCGTAGGCGCCATAGGCTTTGGTGGCCATGTTTCGGATCCCCTAGGAACTGATCGGATGTGAGGTCACGCGACCTCTCTTTCCCCAGATGGGGCAGCCGACAGAGCGCGATTAGACACTGGAAGCTGCATGCGGTGCTGAATACAATTCAACAATGAACCGCCAGCAGCTTTCCGAACTCGCCGCCTTCCTCGCGGTCGCCCGGCAGAAAAGCTTCACCCGCGCCGCAGCGCAGAGCGGTGTCACGCCCTCAGCGCTGAGCCATGCAATGCGCGCCCTGGAGGAGCGGATGGGCGTACGCCTGCTCCACCGCACCACGCGCAGCGTGAACCTCACCGAAGCCGGCGAGCGCCTGTTCGCCACCCTCTCCCCCCGGCTGGATGAAATTGAGGCCGAAGTCGCGGCGCTGAGCGCGCTGCGGGACAAACCGGCCGGGCTGGTACGGATCAGCGCCGACGAGCTTTCGATGCAGACCTTGCTCTGGCCCCGGCTCGCTCCGATCCTGCGCGAATTTGAGGACATCCGCGTGGAGATCGATACCGATTATCGCCTGACCGACATCGTCGCGGAGCGATTCGACGCAGGCGTCCGCTTCGGCGACATCATCGCCAAGGACATGGTGGCCGTACCCATCGGCCCTGACGCGCGGATGCTGGCAGTGGCATCGCCGGCCTATTTCGACTGCGCCGGGCGCCCGAAGGCGATCGAAGACCTTACCGACCATGCCTGCATCAACCTGCGCCTGCCCACCTATGGCGGGCTCTATGCCTGGGAATTCGAGCAGGACGGCCGCGAACGAAAGGTGTGGGTGAATGGCCCGCTCACCTTCTCCTCGGTATTCCCGATCGTGCGCGCGGCGATCGACGGGTTCGGCATCGCCTGCCTGCCTGACGCGATACTGAAGCCGCATCTGGACAGCGGCGCGCTGGAGGCGGTGCTCACCTGCTTTTCGCCGCCCTTTGCAGGATACCACCTCTATTATCCCAGCCGCCGCCAGCCCACGCCCGCTTTCGCACTGTTGGTCGAGCGGTTGCGCTGGCGGGGCTGATACGGCTGTGGCAGGTTGGCGACGAACGAACGCCAAGCGTTCTCAAACGCCTATCGGGAGAGATGTCGTGAAGTTTGTGCTCAGCGCCCTTGCCGCGGCCGCCTCGCTGGGGACCTCTGCCCCCGCCCCCGCGCAGACCGCCGTCGCCGACCCCACGTCGTTCGCCGCCGCCAAGGACGTGCAAGCGCAACTGAAGGCCATGCTCGCCGAAATGAAGCCGGACCAGGGCTTCGCTTGGAAACCGCTGGTGCGTGACGGCAGCAACAACGCCGCGATCGAGATCTGGAAGAAGCCGGGCAAACCTGCCGTCCACCCCGACCAGGCCGAATATGCGATCGTCTTGGAGGGCGCCGGCACGCTGATTTCCGGCGGCACCATGCCCGATCGGGAAACCCGGAACGCCACGCTGGTGGAAGGCAGCAAGATCGAAGGCGGCACGACCCGCGCGCTCGCACCCGGCGACGTGATTCTCGTGCCGGCGGGAGTGCCGCACTGGTTCGGCATTACCGGCGAGCGACTGGTGTTGTTGGGGATCAAGCTGCCCAAGGGGCAATAAAGGAACCGTATCCTCCCCCGGCGGGGGAGGGTATTTCCAACACGCGCGCTCGAACGCGCTATCGCCCCAGCAGCCCTTCCAGCATCCGCGCCATGTTCACCGCCGTGTACGGCTTTTGCAGCACCGGCACACCGGCATGGTCTTCGTCCAGTTGCAGCTGCTCGCCATAGCCGGTGGCAAAGGCATAGGGGATGCCTTCGGCGCGGAGACGATCGGCGATCGGCAGGCTGGTTTCGGCGCCGAGGTTTACATCGAGGATCGCCACGTCGAACCGTTCAGACGCGATCTCCTCCATCGCGCCCGCGATCGAGGCGGCGGTTGCAACGCGTTGGGCGCCCAGCCGAAGCAGAATATCTTCCGCGTCCATCGCAATGATCAGGCTGTCCTCGACCAGCAGCACCGGCCCCTGAAGCACCGCGCGCATTTCACCGCTTGCCGGAGCCGGGGGCACCTCTTCCACGTCCCGCGCATGCTTCGACGCAGCGTCACCGTCGAGCACCACGTGCCGCGCAGGAATGCAGAACTCGGCCTCCAGGCCGGTCAGCGGGTAGCGCACCGTCGCCTTGCCGCCTAGGTCATAGGGCACCGAACGCTGAATGATGGTCGTGCCGAAGCCCTGCCGGGTCGGCGGTTGCACCGCTGGTCCGCCGCGCTCGCGCCACTCAATCCGACAATCACCCTCGGGGTCGAGCCACCAGCGGACCGACACGGTGCCGCTGTCGGACAGCGCGCCATATTTGGCCGAGTTGGTCATCAATTCATGGAAGACCAGCGCCATGGTCGAGAAGGCGGCCGGGCGCAGCAGCACCATCGGACCGTCCTGATCCAGCCGCCCCGAACGCCCGCCCAGATAGGCCGCGGCCTCGGTCCGCAGCAGGCGCCCCAGCGGCGCCGGCGACCAGTTATCCTCGGTAATCTGGTCGTGCGCGCGCGCCAGCGCCTCGATCCGCCCCTCCAGCAGGCGGATATAGGCCGCCGCATCCATGCCCGGCGCGCGGGACTGGCGCACCAGTCCGCGGATCAGCCCCAGGATGTTGCGGACCCGGTGGTTGAGCTCGGCGATCAGCAGTTCCTGCCGCTCGGATGCGCGCTTGCGCTCCTCCTGCGCATCGTCGGACAGGCGCAGCACCACTTCGATCAGCGAGGCGCGCAGCACCTCGGCGATGCGCAGCTCCACCTCCGTGAAAGGCAGCGAACGGCCGCGCACTTCCTGGCTCCAGGTCTCGAAGCTCTGCCGCGGAGTCAGGCGCGCGCCGTTCGGGCCGAAATCGACCGGCTTGTGCGGATCGCCGCCCCAGTTGACGGTGCGGACCAGTTCCTGGCGGAACAGCAGCACGTAATCGCGTGGGGACCGGCTGATCGGGATCGCCAGCAGGCCCGCGCCGACATCGGCATAGTCGGCCGCCTGCGGCAGCACCTCGGCCAGATGGTCGGTCGCGAACACGCGGCCCGCCGCCATCGCGTTCAGCCGCCGCGTGATCGCCGCAAAGGACGAGGGTGGCGGGGTGATCCCGCTGAACGCCACCTTGCCGCCGATCCAGATCGCGATGCCGTCGCACGGCACCACTTCCCGAAGCCGACTGCCCAGCCATTCGGGATCGTCGAGCAGCCCGCCGTCGCTCGCCACCGCCGCGAGCAGCCGGTCGCTGGTTGCGCGCGCAGCCGCCTCGTAGATCGAAAGCTCCTTGCGCTCGCGGCTTTCCAGCTTGAGCGCGAACATCTGGCCGAACAGCTCGGCCATCGAGCGGCGCTCGAACCCCGGACACCGCGGCCCGCCATAATGGTGGCAGGCGAACAGGCCCCAGAGCTTGCCCTCGACGATGATCGAGATCGAGAGCGAGGCCTTCACGCCCATGTTCTTCAGATATTCGATATGGATCGGCGAAACCGACCGGAGCACCGACAAGGACAGGTCGAGCGGTGCGCCGAATTCGTCGCGTTGCGGCAGGATGGCCACCGGCTCGGCTGCCACGTCGGCGATGATCCGGAACGGGGTCCGCAGATAGAGCTTGCGCGCCTGCTGGGGAATGTCGCTCGCGGGGTAGCGCAAATCCATGAAGCTGCCGATGCCGCTGCGCGCGGCTTCCGCCACGACCACGCCCGATCCATCACGCTCGAAGCGATAGACCATGACCCGATCGAAGCCGGTGACCGCCCGCACCTGTCGCGCGCCTTCGCGGAAGAAGTCGGCGATCTTCTCCTTCTCGTCCAGCCGCCCCATCATCGCCCGCAACGTGCTGGCGGTGTCGCCGGTGGCGTCCGAGGTGCAGGGCTCGCCCTCGACCACGATCGTGTCGCCGATCATGTGCAGCGCGAGGTCGTAGGTGCGGCCGCGAGTCCGCAAGGCCTTGATGCCGAAGATCCGCTCCAGCGCATCCTCGCCGCGCAGCAACGTCAACCGGTTGCGCAGCGCATGGATCGCATCGTCTTCGAGATACTCGCTCGCATGGGTGCCGAGCATTTCCTCGGCAGCAACATCGAAATGCGCCACGACATTGGCCGATGCACGCTTGACCAGCCAGTCGCTCGAAAAGGCGATGAGAAAGCCGAACGGCTGGATTGCGCCCAGCTGGTGGATCGGCTCCCGATCGCAATTGGTCAGATCGACCTGAAACCCGACATCGCCCACCCGCTTAACTCACCTTCGCCAGCCACTTCGTGCCGGCGGCCTCAAACCGCCCGAAGGTCTGGTTGGCGGCGGTGACGGCAGCTTCCAATGTTTCCGGCTCGTACAGCAGCACATCCAGTTTTGCCAGCAATTCCGGCCACATATGCGCAGGCTGGTGGCTCCCCAGATAGGCGCGCGGCCAATTCTCCGGCACGCTGCGCGCAAGGAAACGACCGCCCAGACGTGAGCCTTCGAGCACATAGAGCATGCCCGCCATCGCGGCATCGGACGGTACGGCATCCTCGACATCCGCGCTGTCCAGCACGACGCCGAGCGCATCCAGATCGACCTGGATCACGCTGCCGCGACGACGCTGCGGCCAATCCGCGGTAACCGCGCCCGCGCCGCCCTGATCGAGCAGCGCTTCGATTGGCAGCAACGCCTCTGCATGGGCGGCGAGCAGAGCGGCATAATCGTCGCGGCGCGCGAGATCGAAGCGGCTGAACAACGTGTCGACGCGCGCATGCGCGGCCCCCGTCGCTTCCCGCAATCGGCGATGCGTAAGGTTCACGCGACGGAAATTGTCATCAGGGGGCGATCCACGGCAAGCAAAAACCGCTTGCCGTGGATCCGTTCCATTATGGCCGAAGCGGCCTCAAATCATGCTTTACCAAAAACACGCGCGAAGATCGTGTCGACATGGCGATAATGATACCCGAGATCGAATTTCTCCTCGATCACGTCGGGGCTGAGCGCCGCAGTGACTTCAGGATCTGCCTTGAGCAGTTCCATCAGCGACAGCTCGCCATCCGATTCCCAGACCTTCATCGCGTTGCGCTGAACGAGTCGATAGGCGTCCTCGCGGCTCACGCCCGCCTGAGTCAGCGCCAGCAATACGCGCTGCGAGTGGACCAGGCCGCCCATGCGATCGAGGTTCTTCTGCATCCGCACCGGATAGACGAGCAGCTTGTCGACCACGCCGGTGAGGCGGGCGAGCGCGAAGTCGAGCGTGATCGTCGCATCCGGGCCGATATAGCGTTCGACCGAGGAGTGGCTGATGTCACGTTCGTGCCACAGCGCCACATTCTCCAGCGCCGGGGTAACATAGCCGCGCACCATGCGGGCGAGGCCGGTCAGGTTCTCGGTGAGCACCGGGTTGCGCTTGTGCGGCATCGCCGACGAGCCCTTCTGCCCCGGCGAGAAATACTCCTCTGCCTCCAGCACTTCGGTGCGCTGCAGGTGGCGGATTTCCACCGCGAGCCGCTCGATCGAGGATGCGATCACGCCCAGCGTGGCGAAGAACATCGCATGACGGTCGCGCGGGATGACCTGGGTCGAGACCGGCTCGATGCTGAGGCCCAGCTTCTCCGCGACATGTTCTTCGACGCGCGGATCGATGTTGGCGAAGGTGCCGACCGCGCCCGAGATCGCGCAGGTGGCGATGTCCGCGCGCGCGGCGAGCAGGCGCGCCTTGTTGCGCTGGAACTCGGCATGCGCCTCGGCAAGCTTGAGGCCGAAGGTGACCGGTTCGGCATGGATGCCGTGGCTGCGGCCGATCGTCGGCGTCATCTTGTGTTCGCGGGCGCGGCGCTCGAGCACGTCGAGCAGCGCGTCGATATCGGCCAGCAGCAGGTCGCTGGCGCGGGCGAGCTGCACCGCGAGGCAGGTGTCGAGCACGTCGGAGCTGGTCATGCCCTGGTGCATGAAGCGGGCCTCGTCGCCCACCTGCTCGGCCACCCAGGTGAGGAAGGCGATCACGTCATGCTTGGTCACCGCCTCGATCGCGTCGATCGCGGCGACGTCGATCGCCGGCTTGGTCGCCCACCAGTCCCACAGCGCCTTGGCGGCGCTCTGCGGCACCACGCCGAGATCGGCGAGCGCTTGCGTTGCATGCGCCTCGATCTCGAACCAGATGGCGAAGCGCGTCTCGGGCGACCAGATGTCGGTCATCGCGGCGCGGGCATAACGGGGGACCATGGCGTTCCTCTGTGCGGAAAGGGAGTGCCCGGCAGCCCGGGCGGATCGCCGCCGCGCCTAGCAAGAAGCGGCCAGAGCGGCAACCGAAGGCGCAGCCCGGCCGTTATCCCCGCCGAGGAGAATGTGCATGCTGACGCCGCTGTTGTTTGCCGCCGCCCTGCAGGTCACCGCCCCGGCGCAACAGATGCCGGCGCAGCCCGCACATTCCGGCGAGACGCCCGCCGCAAACCAGGCGATGCCGGGCACCCAGCCCGTCCCCTCGGATCGGCCGATGGCGGCGCCGGATATGCCGGCGAAGCCCCCGGCTGCCGCCGAAGCTGCCCAGCCGACGCCGCGGCCCGACCCCGCGAAACTGCCCGTCGACGCCCAGTTCGCGCGCTACGACGCCAATGGCGACGGCGTGCTCGACAAGGCCGAATATGGCAGCTGGCTTGTTGCCCTGCGCACCGCGAAGGAGGCGGACTTCAAGGCAGAATCGCCCGCAGCGCGCGGCTGGATCGACGGCAGCTTCACCGCCGCCGATGCCGATCGCGACCAAAAGGTCAGCCGCGAGGAACTGATCCGATTTCTGACGCCGCAAGCCGGCTGACATCCTCTTTGCGGCCATTCGCCGGCCCGCTATGATGCGATCATGGCGCAGCTGATCGATCGCTTCCAATCCTCTACCGCAGGCTGGCTGAAAGGCTCCTTCGCCGGCTGGGGCACCCTCGCCTTGTGCCTGGTCGGCGTCGGTTTCGTGATCCTTGCGGTGCGCTGGATCGGCAACAAGGCGACGTTGTACGAAGTGACCGAGGACCGCATCGTCCTCTATCGCGGCATCGTTCGCAAATCGATCGACGAGATCGAGCTGTATCGCGTGAAGGACGTGCGGCTCGACTATTCGATCGTCAACCAGATCTCCGGCATCGGCACGCTCACCATCACCTCGTCGGACGAGACCACGCGCGGCGGCCCGCTGGTGATCCGCGACGTCGAATATGCCCGCGAACGCCGCGAGAAGCTGCGCGAGCTGGTCAGCAACGCCCGCCGCCTGCGCGGTGTGCGCGAGTTCGACATGGTGCAGGAAGACGTGCGCGGCTGAGGCGCGACGCACAGTTTCGACGGCGGCATGTCCCACGCCGCTCGCTTCCCGCGTCAGGTCCGTGGAACCGGCAAGACCCGGGCGGCCTCCTACAGACCTCCGCAGGGTTGATCGACGTTGATATGCTCCGGGCGATCCATGGGATGCGCAAGCCGGACAAGCTGCAGCATCCGGAGATCGCGCCGCACTGACCCGGCGATCAGCCCAGATCGGGCGCGATCTCCACCACCAGGCCGTCCAGCGCCGGGCCTAAGGCGATCTGGCAGGAGAGCCGCGACGTGGGCCGGCGCTGCTCGGCACCGTCGAGCAAGGCATCCTCGTCGTCGCTTATCGGCGGCAGCAGCGCGGCAAAGGCGGGATCGACATAGACGTGGCAGGTCGCGCAGGAGCAGCAGCCGCCGCAAAAGGCCGGCAGCGACTCGAAGCCGGCGTCGCGGATGATCTCCATCACGCTCAGTCCGTCCTGCGCCTCGACAACGGTCTGCGCACCCGCGGGCGGGGTTACCAGCAATTTCAGCATGTCTTCACCTTGAACGAAGGGGAACGGGAGGCGCGTCGCAGCGCCTCCCGCGGGAGAAAGGGGATGTCCGGCGGAGTGCCAGCGATCAGTAATGGATGCGGAAGTCGATCCCGACCCGCCGCGGCGTCAGCACCGATCGGGCATAGTAGCGCTCGACCACGCCGGTGCGCGCCTGATTGTACGAGCTGATGTCGTTGCTGATCGCGGTATAGGCGTATTTGTTGAAGATGTTGTCCGCGAACAGGCCGACCTCGAACATCCTGCCGCGATAGGTGACCGAGGCACGGTGCGTCATATAGTCCGGGATCGCCTCCCCGTTGCCGCGCAGGCCGACGCGCGAATAGATGTCGCCCATATAGGTCGCCGCCCAGGTCGCCTCGATCTCGCCGCCTTGCGCCAGCGGATAGGTATAGGTCAGCTGCGCGCTGCCCGAATGCTTGGCCGAGCCGGGCAACCGATCGCCGTTCTTCGCGTCATAGCGCACGCCCTGGCTGACGACGAGACTGGCGACATCCTCGGTCAGGTGCGCGTCGGTATAGGAATAGGTGCCCTGCAGGGTAAGCTGCGGCAGGACCTTGAAGGAGCCGGTAAACTCGATCCCCTTCGATTCGGCCGCGCCCGCATTGGTGGTGATGCCGACGGCGCCGTTCACCGTCTGGCTGGGCACCTGCACGTCGCTCCACTCCACCCGGAAGGCATCAAGGGTGAATTGCAGCCGCTTGTCGAGCAACGACCCGCGCACGCCGACTTCGATGTTGCGGGTCTTGTCCGGCCCATAGACGAGCTCGTTCGGCAGCGCGCAGACATTCTGACCCGGCGGCAGCGGCACGACGCAGGGCGCCACGCGATTCACGCCGCCGATGCGATAGCCGGTGCTGTAGGTGGCATAGGCCATCAGTTCCGGACTGAACTTGTACGAGGTGTTGGCCTTCCAGACGAAACCGTCGTCGCCGGTGCTGCCGGAACGCACGCGGCTGGGATCGAACTGGATCAACGGATAGGGCGTGCGGGTCAGCCCCCCGCCGAACAGCGGCGTGTCCGTGCCGCCGGTCGCGGTAGCGTCGTACTTGAAGTAGCGCAGGCCGCCCGTCACCTGCCAGGCGGACGTGACGTGCAGCGAGGCTTCGCCATAGACCGCCTTCTCCACCGTCTTGGTATTGACGAAGGAGATATATTCGAGGTCGTCGGGCCGGTTCACGCCGGCGAACGCCGCGAAGCCGGGCGTATATTCCTGGCGGTCGCTCGCATATTTCAGCCGGTTGTAGAAGCCGCCGATCACCCAGTTCACCGGCCCGCCATGCGAGGAGACGAGACGGACCTCCTGGTTGAACTGCTTGTACTTGCGATGGTTGTTGGCG
This sequence comes from Sphingomonas sp. TDK1, assembly GCF_001650735.1. Lineage (GTDB taxonomy): Bacteria > Pseudomonadota > Alphaproteobacteria > Sphingomonadales > Sphingomonadaceae > Sphingomonas. The sequence goes on from NZ_LXVY01000044.1 coordinate 168,936, forward strand.
AAGGACGAGAAGGCCGGAAATGCCTCATAGCCATAGTTCAGGTCGAGCAGCAGATCGGTGTTGTCGTCGACATTCTCGATCTTCTGTTCGGTATAGGCGGTGGTGCTGACCAGCTGCGCCACGTTGAACAGGTTGAGGTTGAACTCGGCCGAGAACAGGTCCGCGCTGCGGTGGAACGGCTCGAGATAGCGCCACGGCCCTTCATAGTTGCCGGTGCCCAGCACGCCCGCGCCATTGGCCTGACGGCCGTTGGTCTTGGTATCCTGGTGCGCGTAGGTGAGGTACAGTTTCAGGTTCGGGTTATATTCGAGCAGCAGCGTGTTGCGCGTGGTGAAGGTGTGCTCGAAATTGACGTCGTCTGCGCGCTTGAAATTGGCGGCATAGTCCTTGAGCGTGCCGAGCGAGCCTTGCGCCGCGGTCGTCCCGCGCACCGGCTGCGGATCGGAAACCCCGGGCCGCTGCAACATGTAGTTATAGTCGATGAAACCGGCATTGTCGTAATAGCCGACCACCGATCGCAGCGCGACATGGTCGCTGAGGATCGGCACGTTGACCACGGCATCGCCGGTCCGCCCGAAGTCGCTGCTGTGCGACTGGGCATAGCCGCGGCCGTGCAGATCGACCGAGAAGCGGCTGGTGTTCGGCCGGTTCGGAATATAGCGCACCGCGCCCGCCAGCGTACCGAGACCGTACAGCGTGCCCTGCGGCCCGAGCAGCGTTTCGACACGGGCGATGTCGATCAGCTTGAAATCGAGATAGAGCGGAACTTCGCCCAGATAGACGCCGACGGCGTTGTTGGCGTCCGATCCGGTGGCGCTGGTATCGCCCGAGGAAAGGCCGCGCAGCACGATGTTGCCGGTGCTCGCCGGGCCGGTGTCGACGATGGTGAGGCCGGGCGTGAAAGCGGCCAGTCCGCGCACATCGTCGATACGCTGGCGGGTCAGCATCTCCTCTGAGACCGCGCTGATGTTGATCGGCGCATCCTGCAGCGTGACGCTGCGGCGGCTGCCGGTGACGATGATCTCGTTGGCGCTGCCGCCGGTCTGCTCCTGCGCCTGTGCCGGCGCGGCGCCGGCACCCTCGGTCTGCGCCGCCGCGCGGGTTGCGCCGAAGCTTGCGAGAACGGTTGCACCCAGCAACGCCGCGCGGGAAATCGATCGTGCCACCCTAGCCCCCTTTTTGTTATCCGGTCCCTGGCCGCCGGTTGGTGCGGCGGGCTTCTACGCTCAGACTTTGGGTAAAAGCGGCGGTTCGCCATGGGGCGTTTGACGTACCGCACCGCAGCATTCCCGAACGGGGACGTACGCAAAAACGCCGCGCACCCTCAGCAGGCGCGCGGCGTGTGCACAGCAACGCTGCGATTATTGCGCGGCGCCGGCCCCCTCGGATGCCAGGCTCCACCAAGACAGCGTGTGGACGTCATGCGCGCTGGTCCACAGTCCCGTTCCGGCGAAGCGAAGCGCACCGCTGCCGCTCGCCTTGCCCAGTCGCGCCAGGATCGTAAGCGATATGGGATCCACCTTCACGAAGGTCTGGTCGGCGGTGGTCCGCAACCATACCGCGCCCCCGCCGGTATCGATATCGCCGTAGAGCAGGTCCGTGCCCACCTTCACCCGGCCCGAAACCTCCACCGTGGCGGGATCGATCCGCGCAAGCGTGCCGTCCCCCTGTTCCTGCACCCACACCGCGCCTTCGCCCGCGGCAAGGAAGCCTGGCTGCTTGCCGAGCTTCGTGCGGCCGGTCACCGCGTTCGTGACTGGGTCGATTCGCTGGAGGGATTGCTGGCCGCTGCTCACCGCCCAGAGTGCGCCCAACCCAAAGGCAAGATAATGCGTGCCCGGATCCACGGCGATCGATGCGACGACGCGATTGTCCGCCGGATCCACGCGCGCGATCTTGCCGGCATTGTCGCTCGCCACCCAGATGGAACCCGCGCCCGCGACAACGTTCAGTTCGCCCGCCGGATTGGCGATCCCTGTGGGAATCACCGCCAACAGCTTGGCGGTCTTGAGGTCGATTCGATTGAGCGTGCCTTCCTTGCAATCCGCTACCCAGAGCGCGCCGTCGGCGATCGCCATCGCGCCGCAAGGATGCGTCATCGCCACTTCGGCGAGCTTGCCGGTGCGTGACCAGCGTTCCACCCGCCCCTTGTTGGTAGCCCAGACGCTGTCGCCATCCACCGCGAGGAAATCGGCGAAACCCGGCACGGCGAGCACCTGCGCTTCCTTGGGTTGCGGATCGGCAGCAGCGGGCGCAGCGGAGAGCAGCATGGCGAGCATCGGGATCCAGGCCATCGCGCTCAGCCTGCCGCCACGTCGGTGGTGATCGTCGAGCGCTGCTTCAGCCGCGCGAGGATCGGCTGGAATGGAAACAGCCATTGCTCGCGGATCGACAGCCGCCGCCGCTCGTCCTGCCCGACGACCGAGGCCTCCCCCTCCTTGAAGGTGCCGAAGATGCGATCGAGCAGGATCAGCGAGTTGCCGTAATTGCAGCGCGTGTCCTCATAAGGCACCGAATGGTGCAGGCTGTGGTGGCGGATCGTGGTGAACACGAAGCTGTACCAGATCGGCGGGTCCGAACGGACATTGGCGTGCGCGAAACCCGACACTACGCCCAGCACGCTCACCGCGCAGAAGATCGCGGTCAACTGCACATCGAACAGCGCCACGACGCTGAGACTGATCAGGAACAGCTCGATCGGATTGCCGACAAAGCCCTTCGCCGCATTAAGCTGGGTAATGTGATGGTGCGGTGCGTGGGTCAGCCAGAAGGGCGCCGAATTGTGCATCAGCCGATGCATCCAGTATTGGCCGAACTCGATCAGGAAGATCACCAGCGCGACCTGCGCCAGGAAGGGCCAGTGCATCAGCCACGGCGTCGCGATGCCCAGCGACTGCTTGAGCGCGAGCAGCGGTGTATCGGCAAGCGCGCGGGAAACCCAGGAAATGGCGGTGGAGCCAAGCACCACATAGAACAGATCGGTCCAGAACTCGCGCCAGCTCATCCGCCAGCCGGCATGCCGCTCGAACACGAATTCAAGCCCCTGGATGAACAGGGTAATCAGCGACGAGACGATCACGATCGTCCAGGGATTGGCCAAGATGGCCGCGGGCGCGAACGCCCAGAAGCAGACGACCGCCACCACGGTCATCGGCGGAATCAGGTTCACGAGCCCTTTGGTCATATGCTTTTTCGTCCCGATCGCTGGCGAAGCGGTGCCCAACGGCCCGCTTCTGCCTCTTTCGATCGGGAGCCTATGCAGGCGCGCGCGCCGGCACAGGTGTCCGAATGACGTAGCGGGCCCGAAGCCTCTGGCCACGCAGCCGTTTCAGGGCATGCGCAGCCGGAAAAGCGCCGCCCCGGGCCGGATCAGCGAAGCGCTGCGACCTGCACGCCGCGAGGCTTGGCCGCCTGGGCGACACGCGATTCGATCTGGGTGCGGACCTGTTCGGCTACATCCGCGCGGCAGGCGCGGGCCCGCGCTTCGAGATCGGGATGGATGGTGGCGAGATTGTCGCCGCACACTGCGCGCGCAGCCTGATCCACGCGCGTGGCGAGGCGCTGCTGGCCATCGGCAGTCGCGAGATCGAGGCCGGCAAGGGTTAGCGTCGCGGAGGGCTTGCCGAAGCCAGTGTCGGTGGTGCCGGCGAAAGCGGCAGTGCTGATCGAGAGAGCGGCGGCGGCCGCGACGAGCATCTTCATGGCAATCTCCTGCAACCAAACGCCGCCTCAACCGAGCGGTTGCAGCGCATCTAGTCACAGAAAACACGGACGGCAAGTAAATTTACACCGAACAACCGACGATACTTCGGAAGCATCAACCTATCCAAAGTCCCGCAATGCAGCAACTGGTTATTACACTCTTATCGCTTCTTCATACGAAAACCCAGGACTCTCCTGTTATTACACATCAACGCGCGCGTACTACCAGCGAGGCCAACTCGGTCGCGTGACCCAGCAGGCCGACCGGCAGTCGCACCTTTTCGTGCTGCTCAATCTGGCCATGCGCGTCGATGACGGCGACCGCGAGGCTTCGGGTATAGGGGAAGGCCCATTCCCGGACCGTCGCCACAGGCACCCGAACTTTCCAGCTTCTGCCGCCACTTGCCGGGACCAAACGATCGTTGATGCGGATCGTGGACGCCGTCGTGCTGCGCGCGCCGCGGATCAGCAGACAGTCCCCGGCGTCGCAACGGACCAGCTTGGCGCTGGGCAATGTCCCGGCATGTGCGGCAGGTGCCGCGAGCAGGGCGGTAGCCCATAGAAGGCGTGAGCGGAATCCCATGCCCGCAACGCTGGCGCTGCGCGCCGCAGCGCACCATGAGGCGTTTGACGTACGCGCCCTTTAGTCGACCGCAATCCCGCGCGCTTGGAAATAGGCGGCAACCGGCGCCAGCACGGCCTCGTGCCGCCGCCATCGCGCGACCGAATCGCGGTAAATCGGGCGACGGACCTGCGCGGCACTGGGGGTAGAAACCGCTCCACCCTGCGCGTGGAAATCGAGGCAGCGATCCGACCAGTCGAGCCCGCAATGTGCGAGCAGACGGCGCGTCGCATCTTCCTGATCGGCGACGATGTCCTCGTAGCGAAGCTCCAGGATGCGCCCGGGCAGCGCCGTGCGCCACAGGGCCATCAGCCGCTCGAACCCGGCGACATAGGCGGCGATGTCGAGCAGGTCGTAGCTATAGTCGTAGTAGCGCGAGCTGATCGCGAACAGGTTGCGGAAGTTCGCCAGCACCGTGTCCATCGGGTTGCGGCGCAGGCAGACGATCGCCGCGTTGGGCAGCGCCCGCGCGGCGACGCCGGCATAGTGGAAATTGCCTGGGAATTTGTCGACGAAACGCCGCTCGGGCATCCGCCGATGATGCGCGGCGCGCGCCAGATAGTCGCGGCCGATCGCCCCCAGATCGCTGTTCGCCGCGGCATGCAGCGTCTCCGGATCAAGCACCGTGCGGCTGCGCGTGCCGGACGCCGCCTTCACCGCCAGCGGGAACGCCTGGAGCTCGCCGACGCTTTCCACCCTTGGGTGCGCGGCGAGGATGCGGTCGACCAGCGTCGTGCCGGTGCGTGGCATGCCGATGATGAGGATCGGCGCCTCGACAGGTGCGTCCGCAACCGGCGCAGCGGCGAAGGCCGGCCAGCTTCCCACGACCGCCTCCACGATTCCTGCGTCGCGCGCCGGATCGTAGCCGAGTGCCGCGCGGTGTTCGGCATTCACCTCCAGCAGGCACGCCAGCGCCTCGTCGCCGCGCCCGATATCCTCCAGCTCCTTGGCGAGCGCATAGCCGGTGAGCAGCCGGTCCGGGCCTCGCGTGCGCAGCTTCGCAGCCTGGAGTCTGACGACATGATTGCGCTCCGGCGCCTGCTTGCGCAGCCCGGCGAGCAGATGGTGCGCGCGCGCATCGTCGGGGCTGCGCGCGAGCAGCGTTTCCAGCGCCGCTTCGGCATCATCGACGCGACCGAGGAAGCTCAGCGTCGCCGCGTGGTTGTAGAGGAACTGATCGTTTTCCGGCGCCAGCGCCACCGCGACGTCGAAGTGCGGAAGTGCGGCCTCATGGTCGCCGAGCCGGGCATAGACGCAGCCGATGGTGTCGCGCGAAAGCGCGTCCGCGGGCGGGTCCGCCTCCGCCGCCACGAGCTGGGCAGCCGCATCGCCGTCGCGCCGGACCAGCGTGTAGAGCCGGGCGAGCTGCGCGCGATATTCGCCGCGCGGGGCTTCCGCCACCGCCGTCTCGATCTGCCGGATCGCCTCGCCGATCCGGCCCCGCTCCGCCGCGATCACGCCCAATAGGAAAATGGCATCGGCGGAAGGCAGCGCCGCCGAGGCCAGCCGCGCTGCCGAGTCGAGATCGCCTTGCTCCAGCGCCGCCCGCGCCGCCGCCGCGCTCATCCGGCGAGCGTCGCCACGGCGATGGCCGTCGCCGACGCGCGATTCTCGACACCCATCTTCTGGAAGATCTGTTCGAGATGCTTGTTCACGGTACGCGGGCTGATCTCCAGGATCTCGCTGATCTCGCGGTTCTGCTTGCCCCGGCTGAGCCACACCAGCACCTCCGCCTCGCGCGAGGTGAGGCCGTGGCGCTCGGCGAGGACGCGTTCGGCATCGCCTTCGCGCTTCTCGGTCAGGCGGAACAGCCATTCGCGCGCGCTGGTCTGGCGGAGAAAGCTGCACTGCAGCGTGCTGTTGCCGATCTGCAGCGTCGCCTGCGCGCCGGATGGCACCGCCGGATCCTGCAGACGCCGGACGATCGCGGCGAGTTCGTCGGGCAGGTCCAGCGCGCGCGGCGACCAATCGGGGAACAGCCGCTCGATCGTATCGGCGGCGAGCGGCGTCAGCCAGCCCGTCTGTCCCTCGGCATCTACCGCGAAAGACGGCCTGCCCGCTGTGTCGAGTGCAAGCTGACTGCTCTGCGCGATTCGGGCGTTGGCAAGGTGCACCGAAACGCGCGCCAGCAGCTCGTCGACCACGATCGGCTTGTGGACATAATCGACCGCCCCGGCGTCGAGCCCGCGCACGACATGCTCGCTTTCGGTCAGTCCGGTCATGAAGATCACCGGCACATGGCGGAAGCGGCCGTCCTGCTTGATCCGCCGCGTGGTGCTGAAGCCGTCGAGCCCGGGCATCACCGCGTCCATCAGGATCAGGTCAGGCGTGCCATGCTCCAGCAGCTCCAGCGCGGCGAGGCCATCGATCGCGATCAGCACGGTCATCCCCGCCTGCTCCAGCGTCGCGGTGAGGAAGCGGAGCGATTCGGGGGTGTCGTCCACCACCAGGATCGTGGCGCCGGGATCGCTAGCCGACATCGTCGAGCGTCCTTGCCAGCCCGCGCAGATCGAACGCCTCCAGCATCGGCCGCAGCCGCGCGACGAGATCGGCGCTTTCGGGGACGTCCCTCTCCAGAGTCACGAGTGTCGTTTCGATTCCACGCACATGCCCGAGCTTCATAAAGCGGCGCAGCGCATCGAGATAGGGTGCGGCCGACTCGGGCAGTGCCATCGGTGGACGGGGCGGCGCGGCGGCCGCTTCGGCATCCTCGACGATCCAGTCGAGCCCCAGCTGGCGGGCGATCATGTCGAGCAGCGCATCGAGATCGACCGGCTTGGTGAGGAAGGCGTCGTGCGCGCGGCGGCCGTCGCGACCGGCATGGAATTCATGCGCATTGGCCGAGACCATCACGATCCGCAGGGCGGGGCCAAATCGCGCGCGGAGCTGCTCGGCGACATCCCAGCCGCTGGTGCCCGGCATCTGGATGTCGAGCAGCACGAGATCGGGCGAGCAATGTTCGGCAAGCGCGAGACCTGCGGTACCGCCGCTCGCCTCGAACACCGAGAAGCCGAGCGGGCGCAGCAGATGGTTGACCACCGTGGTCTGCGCCGGGCTGTCGTCGATCACGAGGATCGTCTTCTGCGGTCCCTGATAGCCGGTGACGCGGCGATAGGCGGCCGCACCCGCCGGCGCCTCGATCGGCTCGGGCAGGAGCAGGCGGAGCAGGAAGCTGCTGCCCTTGCCCAGCTCGCTCGTCACCGTCACCTCGCCGCCGAGAATGCGCGCCAACACGCGGGTGATCGCCAGGCCCAGGCCAATACCCGGCTGCATCACGGTATCGGGCGCGCGACCGCGCTCGAACGGCTCGAAAATGCGTTCCAGGTCCTCGGGCGGAATGCCCGGACCGGTGTCACGCACCTCGATCGCCGCGCTCTGGCTGCGATAGCGCACCGTGAGCGTCGCGCCGCCCTGCTCGGTATATTTGATCGCGTTGGACAGCAGGTTGATCAGGATCTGCCGCAGCCTTTTCTCATCGGTGCGGACATAGGCGGGCAGCCGCCCTTCGACCACATAGTCGAGCGACAGCCCCTTGGCCGAGGCCTGGACGCGGAACATCTCCACCACCTGGTCGAGCAGCGCGGGCAGCCGCACCAGTTCCTGCCGCACCTGCAGCACGCCGCTTTCGACGCGCGAGATGTCGAGCAGGCCCTCGACCAGGTTGGTCAGATGCTCGGCCGAGCGGCGGATCACCCCGCCCGCCTCGCGCGGTGGAATCGAGTCGCCGCGTTCGAGCAATTGGGCATAGCCATAGATGGCGTTGAGCGGCGAGCGGATCTCGTGGCTGACCGCGACGAGGTAGCGCGTCTTGGCGGCATTGGCCGCTTCCGCTGCGTCCTTGGCCTTGGCCAGCGCCGCTTCGGTTTCCCGGTGGGCTGCGATCTCGGCGCAGAGCCGCTCGGTCTGCGCCCGATTCGCCTCCTCCGCGGCGCGGTGGCCCGCGCGCGCCCTCAGGAACAGCCGGACAAAGGTCGCGGCGACGGCGAGCGCGAGCCCCAGGCAGATCGTCCCAAGAATGCGCGCCATCGCCATGCCGCTTCAGCCCCTTCGCCTGCAAGGACGCGCGGCGGCGGCGCCCCGAAACCGGGGCTCGTCAGTGCCTGAATGACGCATTGCAGCATCACGATTTGGGGTGACACATGCCATACGACATGCCTATAAGTCGTATTACTGGATTGAGCAAACGTAATATCGGGCGCGACCATCCGGCGGCTGAAATTCGCGCTTTCTCGCGCTGCGAAGATGGGGGTCGATCATGGCAAAATGGGTATCGAAGGCGCGGATCGCAGTAGCGGCGGCGGCGATGCTGGCGACGGCGTCGTGCGGCGGTAGCGGCAGTGCACCAAAGGCGCGGACCGAGTTCAATATCGGCTGGTCGATCTATGCGGGCTGGATGCCCTGGCCCTATGCCGAACAGGCCGGCATCGTGAAGAAATGGGCCGACAAATACGGCGTGAAGATCCACTTCACCCAGGTCAACGATTACGTCGAATCGGTGAACCAGTTCAACGCCGGCAAGCTCGACGGCGTGACCGTCACCAACATGGACGCGCTCACCATCCCCGCCGCGGGCGGCAAGGATACCAGCGCGATCATCCTGGGCGACTATTCGAACGGCAATGACGGCATCGTCCTCAAGAACGCCAAGAGCCTGGCGGACATCAAGGGCCGCACCGTCTATCTCGTCGAGCTGTCGGTCTCGCACTATCTGCTCGCGCGCGGCCTCTCCACGGTCGGGCTGCAGCTCTCGGACGTGAAGACGGTCAACACCTCGGACGCGGACATCGTCGGCGCCTTCGCCAACCCCGCCGCCACCGCCGTCGTCACCTGGAACCCGCAGCTGACCGAAGTCGCCAAGCTCCCCGGCGCGACCAAGGTGTTCGATTCGAGCCAGATCCCCGCCGAGATCCTCGACCTGCTCGCGGTCGACACCGCGACGCTCAAGGCCAATCCCAACCTCGGCAAGGCGCTGGCAGGCATCTGGTACGAGACGATCCAGCTGATGCAGAAGAAGGACGCCGCTGGCGCCGCCGCCCGCGCGGCGATGGCCAAGCTCGCCGGCGCGACTCCGCAGGCGTTCGACGCGCAGCTCACTACCACCCATCTCTACGGCACGCCGCAGGATGCCGTGGCGGCGGTCAAGTCGCCGGCGATCGGTGCCACCATGGTGAAGGTGCGCGACTTCAGCTTCTCCAAGGGGCTGTTCGGCCAGGGTGCCAAGTCGGCGGATGCGATCGGCATATCGGTGCCGGGCAAGACGATCGGCGACGCGAACAACGTGAAGCTGCGCTTCGACCCGACCTATATGGAGCTGGCCGCGGCCGGCAAGCTCTGAGGACGGTTCGCGCATGCGCTGGGTGAACATCCGTCCCCGCCGCCGCACCGGCTGGCTGCTGGGGAGCCTGCCGCTGCTGCTGGTGGCGATCGTCTACCTCTTCGCCTCGGCAGCGCGGCATGCCGAGAACCCGTCGGACAAGCTGCTGCCGACGCCCGGCGCGATGGTCGAGGCGATGCACGGCCTGCTCGCCCAGGCCGATCCCTTGAGCGGGCGGCTGATCTTCTGGGCGGACACCTTTGCCAGCCTGGAACGGCTGGGCATGGCGCTCGGCATCTGCGCGCTGTCGGCACTGCTCGTCGGCATGGTGCTGGGCGTGCTCCCCGCCGCCCGCGCCACCTTCGGCGCCTTCGTCACCACCATCGCGGTGATCCCGCCGATCGCGCTGCTGCCGGTGCTGTTCATCGTGTTCGGGCTGGGCGACACCGCCAAAGTCGCGCTGATCGTCATCGGCGTCACCCCCTTCCTGATCCGCGACCTTGCCGACCACATCACCGCCATCCCCCAGGAACAGCTGATCAAGGCGCAGACGCTCGGCGCGAGCAGCTGGCAGCTGGCCCTCCGCGTCGCGCTGCCCCAGGCACTGCCGCGGCTGATCGCCGGCATCCGCCTCTCGCTGGGGCCGGCGTGGGTGTACCTGATCTCGGCCGAGGCGATCGCGTCGGACGTGGGGCTCGGCTACCGGATCTTCCTCGTGCGGCGCTATCTGTCGATGGACATCATCATCCCGTACGTTGCCTGGATCTCGATCCTCGCCATCCTGATGGACGTGGCGCTGGCCCAGCTCAGCAAGCGCGCCTTTGCCTGGGCGCACGGAGCCGGCCGATGAGCGCACTCCTATCCTTCCAGAATGTCTGGCTCGAATATGGCGACAAGGTCGTGCTGGAGCGCGTCGAGCTCGACATCGCCGAGCGCAGCTTCGTCTCGATCGTCGGACCTTCGGGCGCGGGCAAGAGCAGCTTCCTGCGGCTGGCACTCGGCCAGGAACGCCCCACGCGGGGCAAGATCCTGCTCGACGGCACGCCGCTGCCCGGCGAATGCGGCCCCGATCGCGGGGTGGTGTTCCAGCGCTATTCGGTGTTCCCGCACCTGACGGCGCTGCGCAACGTGATGTTCGAGCGCGAATGCGTCGGTGCGCCGCTAACTGCCCGGCTGTTCGGCGCCGCCCGCCGCCGCGCCCGCGACGAGGCCGCCGCGATGCTGGCGGAAGTGGGCCTGGGCGATGCGCTCGACCTCTACCCCGCCCAGCTCTCGGGCGGCATGCAGCAGCGGCTCGCCATCGCCCAGGCGCTGATCGCGCGCCCCCGCGTGCTGCTGCTCGACGAGCCGTTCGGCGCGCTCGATCCCGGCATCCGCCAGGACATGCACCGGCTGATCCTCAAGCTGTGGGAGGAGCATGCGCTCACCGTGCTGATGGTCACCCACGACATTTCCGAGGCGTTCAACCTCGGCACCCGCGTGCTCACCTTCGACAAGCGCCGCGTCGATCCGCACGCCCCGCACCGCTTCGGCGCGACCGCCGTCTACGACCTCCACCTCACCCGCAAGCGGCGCGAGGCGATTGTCGAGGCGCAGCAAGAAGTATTACGATTGACAGAATCAGTAATAACCGGGAAAGAGGAATCACTGTGAAGGAACCCTCCTCCTCCCTCGCCCGGCTCAGCATGAGCCTGCCCGCCGAACTCTTCCGCCAGCTCGACGAAATGGTGGAAGACCGGGGGCTCCCCTCGCGCTCGCAGCTGATCGCCGAGCTGATCCGCGACGAACTCGCCGAGCAGAGCGCCGCCTCGCGCCCCGAGGAGATGCTCGCGGGCACGATCACCCTCGTGTACCGCGCCGATCTGGGCCGCGTGCGCCACCAGCTGGCGCAGACCCAGGCGGAGTATCTGAAGGAGGTCATCTCCTCCCAGCACGTGTTTCTGGAGGACGACCAGTCGCTCGAGGTGCTGCTGGTCCAGGGGCCGGCGCGCCGGCTGCGCGACCTGTGCGACGCGCTGCGCAAGGTGCGCGGCGTGCAGCAACTGCGCCTTTTCACCACCACCGCGCTGCTGCCCCCGCTCCACGAGCAGGACGAGGCGGCGGCCCCAGAAGGGAGCAAGGCGGCATGAGCATACTCGCCGACCCCAATGCCGCGCGCGACCATGCGCGGGCGATGGCCGGCACCGTCGTAGAGGCGATGCCGATCCTGCCGCCACGTGCGGACGACCTGCCCGCAGGCGTCGGCGCGGACGATCTGGTCTGGGAAGAGACGATCGCCGCCGGCGGCTATGCCAGCCGCGTGCTGGCGCGCGGCACCCGGCTGCGGCTGATCGACCTGCACGGCGATGCGTGCGCCTCGCTCCAGCTGTTCAACGCCGCCATGCCGACCGAACGGCTCAACGTCGCCGATACGGTGAAGGTGCAGTGGAACGCCTATCTGGGCGAGGGCAGCCTGTTCCTCTCGGACATGGGCCGGGTGCTCGCCAGCATCGAGTACGATGGCGCGGGCACGCATGACGCCTTTTGCGGCGCGTCCAACGCCGCGTCGAACGCGCGCCGTTATGGCGACGGCAGCAATTCGGGGCCGTTCCCCAACGCGCGCGATCGGCTGCTGCTCGGTGCGGCCAAGCACGGCCTCGCGCGCCGCGACGTGCATCCGTGCATCAATCTGTTCAAGGGCGTCCGCATCGCCGCCAACGGCACCACCGAGCCGCAGCTTGGGCCGTTCGCCCCCGGCCGCACCCTGGTGCTGCGCGCCGAGATGGACCTGATCGTCCTGCTGGCCAACTGCCCGCATGTGCTCGATGCCCGGCCCTGGACCGTCACCCCCTTGCGCGCCACCGCCTGGCGCGGGCCGGTGACGGCGGAGAACGATCCGATCCGCAACGCGACGCCCGAGCGGCAACGCGCCTTCCTCAACACCGAAGACTGGGTCCGCCGCTGATGGAACAGGATATGGCGCTTGCCGGCCTCACCGGCCGGGTGATCCATGACGAGATCGTCCCCGCCCGCGCCCCCTGGCTGCACCGGGTAAAGGCCGGCGAGACGCTCCGCGTCGTCGACCTCGAAGGCAACCAGGCGGTCGATTTCCTGCTCTACGCCACCCACGACGATGCCGAGCGCTACAGCGCGCAGGACACGATCGCGGCGCAGGCCAACATCTTCCTGCGCACCGGCAGCGTGCTGCGCTCGAACGAGGGCCGGCCGATGATGACGATCACCGCGACGGCGGTCGAGTATCACGACACGATCGGCGGCGCCTGTTCGTGCGAGTCCAACACGCTGCGCTACGGCCACCACACCAAGGCGCAGCACGCCTGTGTCGACAATTTCCTCGAGGCCAATCTTCGCGACGGTCGCGGCAAGCGCGACATCGTATCGAACGTCAATTTCTTCATGAACGTGCCGGTCGAGGCCGATGGTGCGCTGGGCATCGTCGACGGCATCTCGGCGCCCGGCCTGACCGTGGACCTTCGCGCAGAAATGGATGTGACCGTGGTCGTTTCGAATTGCCCGCAGATCAACAATCCCTGCAACGGCTTCAATCCCACCCCCGTCCGCATGATCGTCACCGCATGAGCGGGGTGCGCACGGTCCTGATCGCCAATCGCGGGGCGATCGCCTGCCGGATCATCCGCACGCTCAGGAAAATGGGCATCCGCTCGGTCGCGGTGTTCTCCGATGCCGACGAGGCCTCGCGCCACGTCGCGCTCGCCGATATCGCAGTGCGGATCGGCCCGGGTCCGGCGGCGGAAAGCTATCTCGACGTCGCTCGCATCCTCGCGGCGGCGAAGGAGACCGGCGCGGACGCGATCCACCCCGGCTATGGCTTCCTCTCCGAGAACGCCGCCTTCGCCGAGGCGTGCGAAGCCGCCGGCATCGCCTTTATCGGCCCGACCCCGGACAGCATCCGCGCCTTCGGCCTCAAGCACAGCGCCCGCGCGCTCGCCGAGGCGGAGAAGGTCCCCCTCGCCCCCGGCACCGGCCTGCTCGACAGCGTCGAGGCCGCGCTCGAAGCGGCGGAGCGCATCGGCTATCCGGTGATGCTCAAGGCGACCGCCGGCGGCGGCGGCATCGGCATGCGGGTGTGCACCGACGAACAGGCGGTGCGCGACGGCTATGCGGCGGTGGCACGGCTGGGTGCGGGCAATTTCGGCGATGCCGGGCTGTTCCTCGAACGCTTCGTGCCGCGCGCCCGCCATGTCGAGGTGCAGATCTTCGGCGACGGCCAGGGCCGCGTCGTCGCCCTCGGCGAACGCGACTGCTCGCTCCAGCGCCGCAACCAGAAGGTCGTGGAAGAGGCCCCCGCCCCGCACCTCCCCGAACCTATCCGCGCGGCGCTGATCGAAGCAGCGGTGCGGCTAGGCCAGGCCGCGAACTATCGTTCGGCGGGCACCGTCGAGTTCCTGTACGATCCCGCGCGCGAGGACTGGTTCTTCCTCGAAGTGAATACGCGGCTCCAGGTCGAGCACGGCGTCACCGAGGAAGTGACGGGGGTCGATCTGGTCGAGTGGATGGTGCGCGGCGCAGGCGGCGATTACAGCTTCCTCGACACCCCCGTCCCCGCCCCCAAGGGCTGGTCGATCCAGGCGCGCCTTTATGCCGAGGATCCGGCGGTCGACTTCCGCCCGGCCTCCGGCACGCTCACCGACGTCGCCTTTCCCGAAGGCGTCCGCGTCGAGAGCTGGGTGGAATCGGGCAGCGCCGTATCTTCCTTCTACGATCCGATGCTCGCCAAGCTGATCGTCCACGGCGAGGACCGCGAGTCCGCCGTCGCGGCGATGCAGGCGGCGCTCGACCATACCCGCTTCGCCGGGATCGAGACCAATGTCCGCTGGCTGCGCGACGTGGCGCGGAGCGAGGACTTCGTGACGGGCGATGTCTCGACCCGCTCGCTGGAAAGCGTGGTCCACCACCCGCAGAGCATCGTCGTCCGCTCGGCCGGCACCGCGACCAGCGTGCAGGATTATCCCGGCCGCGTCGGGTTGTGGGACATCGGCGTGCCGCCCTCGGGCCCGATGGACGCACGCGCCTTCCGCCTCGGCAACATGCTGCTCGGCAACGACAGCACGGCGCCGGGGCTGGAAGTGACCGCCACCGGCCCGACGCTCCAGTTCAACACCGCGACCCGCATCGTCCTCACCGGCGCCGACTTCGCCGCCACGCTCGACGGCACGCCGGTCCCGCGCAACAAGCCGATCGCGATCGCCGAGGGCCAGATTCTGGCGCTGGGCCGCGTCACCGGCGGCGGCATGCGCGGCTATATCCTGTTCGCCGGGGGGCTCGACGTGCCGAGCTATCTCGGCAGCGCCAGCACCTTCGATCTCGGCGAGTTCGGCGGCCATGGCGGGCGCGTGCTCCGCGTCGGCGACACGCTGCACCTCACCGATCATGCGCCGGCGGTGATCCCCGGCCCGCGCGCGATCGCGCAGGAGCAGCTCGGCCCCGACTGGACGATCCGCGTCCTCTACGGCCCCCACGGCGCGCCCGACTTCTTCGCGCCCGAGGATGTCGACACGATCCTCTCCGCCGAGTGGAAGGTCCATTACAACAGCAACCGCACCGGCGTGCGGCTGGTCGGCCCCAAGCCGCACTGGGCGCGCAAGGACGGCGGCGAGGCGGGGCTCCACCCGTCGAACATCCACGACAATCCCTATGCGATCGGCGCGCTGGATTTCACCGGCGACATGCCGATCATCCTCGGCCCCGACGGTCCCTCGCTCGGCGGCTTCGTCTGCCCGTTCGTGGTGATCGCAGCGGATCTGTGGAAGGTCGGCCAGCTCGCCCCGGGCGACCGCATCCAGTTCGAGCAGGTGAGCCTCGACGAGGCCGATGCCGCAGCACAAGCCGAGGAAGCCTGGATCGAGGGCCGCGCCGCCACCGCCACCAGCCCGGCCAAGGGCGGCGGGCGCGACGCGATCCTGGTCGACCTCCCCGCCAAGGGCCGCCGCCCGCGCGTACTCTTCCGCCGCCAGGGCGACCGCAACCTGCTGGTCGAATATGGCCCGATCACGCTGGACCTGGAACTGCGCCTGCGCGTCCATGCCGCGACCACCGCGCTCGCCGAACTCGCGCTGCCGGGCATTCTCGACATCGTGCCCGGCATCCGCTCCTTCCAGGTGCATATCGACGGCATCCGCCTGAAGGAGGCGGCGCTGATCGAGCAGTTGACCCGGATCGAGGACGAACTCGGCGACCTCGAGGATTTCGTGATCCCCTCGCGCATCGTCCACCTGCCGCTCAGCTGGAACGACCCCGCGATCCACGAGACGATCCAGCGCTACATGCGCGTGGTCCGCGACGACGCGCCCTGGTGCCCGGACAATATCGAGTTCATCCGCCGCGCCAATGGGCTGGCAAGCGCCGAGGAGGTCCACCGGATCATCTTCGACGCCAGCTATCTCGTCTACGGCCTGGGTGACGTCTATCTCGGCGCGCCGGTCGCCACCCCGATCGATCCGCGCCACCGGCTGGTCACCACCAAATACAACCCGGCCCGCACTTGGACGCCGCCCAACGTGGTCGGCATCGGTGGCGCCTATATGTGCATCTATGGCATGGAGGGTCCGGGCGGCTACCAGCTGTTCGGCCGCACCATCCAGGTGTGGAACACCTATCGCCAGACCGGCGCCTTTGCCGAGGGCAAGCCCTGGCTGCTGCGCTTCTTCGACCAGATCCGCTTCTTCCCGGTCAGCCATGAAGAGCTGACCGAATGGCGACGCGACTTCCCGCTCGGGCGGCGCGAGATCAAGATCGAGGAAACCGAGTTCCGCCTCGCCGACTATCGCGAATTCCTCGCCGACAATGCGCGGTCCATCGCCGCGTTCGAGAAGCAGCGCAACGCCGCCTTCGCCGCCGAGCGCGCCGACTGGGAGTTGAAGGGCGAGTTCGACCGCGTCGCCAGCCTCACCGAAAGTGCCGACGACAGCGCCGATGAAGCGGTGACGGTGCCCGACGGCGCCGAGCTGGTCGAAGCCCCCTTCGGCGGCAGCGTGTGGAAGCTGCTCAAGGAAGTCGGCGACACCATCGACGCGGGCGAGACGATCGCGGTACTCGAGGCGATGAAGATGGAGTTCCCGGTGACCAGCCCGGCAGCGGGCACGGTCGCGGCACTCTATGTCGCCGAGCGGCAGACGGTCACGCCGGGCTCGCCGGTGCTGGCGCTGGTGCGGGCATGACGGCGCTCGACCGGCTTTCGGTTACGGCCATCGCCGCAGACGTGCAGGCGGGGCGGCGCAGCGCGGTGGCGGTGATCGAGGACGTGGTGGCGCGGCTCGATGCCTATGATGCGATCCAGCCGGCGGTGTGGATATCGCGGTTCGAGCCCGACGCGCTCCGTGCCGCCGCTGCTGCGGTGGATGCGCGGGTTGCTGCCGGCGAGACGCTGCCGCTGGCGGGCGTGCCGTTCGCGGTGAAGGACAATATCGACCTGGCGGGCCTTGCCACCACCGCCGCCTGCCCAGCCTTCGCCTATCAGCCGGAGCAGTCTGCGACCGTGGTTGCGAAGCTGGTGGCCGCCGGCGCGATTCCGGTGGGCAAGGCCAATCTGGACCAGTTCGCCACCG
The DNA here is from genome assembly GCF_001650735.1 of Sphingomonas sp. TDK1. Classification (GTDB taxonomy): domain Bacteria; phylum Pseudomonadota; class Alphaproteobacteria; order Sphingomonadales; family Sphingomonadaceae; genus Sphingomonas. The sequence continues at coordinate 186,139 of NZ_LXVY01000044.1, forward strand.
GCCTCAACGGCACGCGCAGCCCCTACGGCATTCCACGCAACGCCTATAACCGCGCCTGGGTGAGCGGCGGCTCCAGTTCGGGCTCTGCGGTGGCAGTCGCCGCCGGGCTGGTCGCCTTTGCGCTGGGCACCGACACCGCCGGCTCGGGCCGGGTGCCCGCCGCGTTCAACCATCTCGTCGGCCTCAAGCCCAGCAAGGGCCGCTGGAGCAGCACCGGCCTCGTGCCTGCCTGCCGCACGCTCGACTGCATCACGGTGTTCACCAGCACCACCGAGGACGCAGCGCTGGTCGATACCATCGCCGCCGGCTTCGACGCGACGGACTCGCTCTCCCGCGCGCTCCCGGACGTGCCCCGCGCCCGCCGCCGCATCGGCGTTCCCCGCGCGGAGCAATGCCGCTGGTTCGGCGATATCGAGTCCGAGTTCCTTTACCGTCAGGCGCTAGCGAGCCTAGATGCCGAGCTGGTCGAGATCGACCTCGCCCCGCTCGATGAAGCCGCGCGCCTGCTCTATGACGGCCCCTGGGTCGCCGAGCGAACGGCCGCGCTGCAAACCCTGCTGCTGGACAACCCGGACGCGATCCATCCCGTGGTGCGCGAGATCGTCGAACAAGGCTTTGGCTACAGCGCGATCGATGCGTTCAACGGTGCCTATCGCCTCGCCGAACTCGCCTGTCTCGCGGAGGCGATGTGGCAGCAGGTCGACCTGCTCGCCCTCCCCACCGCACCGACCAGCTACCGCGTGGCGGAGATGCTCGCCGAGCCGATTAGATTGAATGCGAGCCTCGGTGCCTACACCAATTTCGTGAACCTGCTCGACATGGCGGCGATCGCCGTGCCCGCCGGCACGTACGCCAGCGGCGTCGGTTTCGGCGTGACGCTGATGGGCCCGGCGGGCACCGACCGCGCGCTGCTCGACGCGGCCAACGCATTTTTCCCCGCGCCGGCATCCCCGCCGCCGCTGGACCTGGAGGGACGGATGGAAACGGTGAAGCTCGCGGTCGTAGGCGCCCATCTCGAAGGCATGCCGCTCCACTGGCAGCTGACCTCGCGCGAAGCCAAGTTCGTCGAGGCGACCACCACCGCGCCGACCTACAAGCTCTACGCCATGGCCGAGAGCGTGCCGCCGAAGCCGGCGCTGGTCCATAGCGAGGACGGCGCCGCGATCGCGCTGGAAGTGTACGAGCTCGACATGGCCGCCTTCGGCAGCTTCGTCACGGAAGTACCGCCGCCGCTCGCGATCGGCACGGTGACGCTGGCCGATGGCAGCCAGGTCAAGGGCTTTGTCGCCGAACCGCGCGCGATGACCGGTGCGGAGGACATCACTGCGCTCGGCGGCTGGCGCGCATATATCGCGCGGGGCTGAGCGCCCCTCCCCTCCACCGTCATCCCGGCGAAAGCCGGGATCCATTGGCGTTCCGTTGCAGCGGGAGCCTCAGCCGAGAGGGAAATGGATTCCGGCTTTCGCCGGAATGACGGCTTAGGCGACGGTCAGTCATCCGGCCGCACCGGCACCGGGTAGACGATGAAGTCCGCGTGCCGGTCGACCGTCGGCACCGGCCCGGCCTTCGCCACCGCCGCCCGCAGTTCCTCGATCGCAGAGGGCGCGAGCGGTAACGGATGCTCGTCGGCATGCACCGGCGCTTCCATCGGATAATCCTTTCCGGGCGTCGTGGTCATTTCGACGTGCGCGCCGAGCAGCGCCCGGATCGGGTGCGTCCTGGCGAACGCCGCGAGCCGCCCGGCACTCGCGCGGAAATCGTCGAAATGGTTGAGCGGCACGTAGAGCCGCCCGGGATAGAGCATGTCGCCGGAGAACAGCAGCCGCGTCCGCGCATCATAGACCATGATGTGCGCCGGCTGGTGGCCGGGCGTCGCGAGGATGTCGAGCATGCGCCCGCCCAGATCGTAGCGTGCCACGCCCTGCGGCCAGCCGTTGAAGTGGAAGAACGCCGCCACCTCGCTGGGCTTGAGTCCAACGACGTCGGTGTCCGGCCGATCGCGAAATTCGTCATCGCCGGCATGATGATCGCCATGGCTGTGCGAATGCGCGACGACCAGGCGGATCGGGCGGCCGCCCTGCTTGGCCCGCCAGTCTGCGATCAGCCGGTCGACCGTCGGCCGTATCTTCAGGCCGCCTGCCCCGGTATCGAGCAGCAGCGCCCGGTCGCGCCCGAAGATCAGGTACAGGAACGGTGCCTCGAAATTGGTCTTCACCGACTGGCGGATCGCGAAGGTGTCGGCATCGATCGCCTGCACCTGCGTTTCGGGCTCCCGCGCCGCCGTGCCGTTGATCCAGGGCGCGAACGCCGGCGGCTTCGGGTCCGCCGCGCCGAGCAGCAGAAACGCGCCGAGCGCGAGCGAAAAGCGGCGTTGAAAATGGGTCATAGGCAACATGCTGGGCCACGGATCGGCCCCGAACAAGCCGCGAAATCCCCCGCTACGTCAAACGACTTACGGCGTGTGCCCCCTGTTTCGGTCATCTTCGAATCATCGGAATCACGGGCGAGGACCGGGCGCGACCATGGATGCAGTTGTTTCGAACGGAGTCGAGGTCACCGGCGTGCAGGGCGGCCCGGTAAAGCGCTTCATCTTCACCTGGTTCCAGCCTGCGGTACTGCTGGCGATGATCCTGTTCTGGACGCTGGCACCGGATTCCATCGCCAAGGCCTCGGTCGCTGTCGGCATCGGCATCGTGTTCAAACTGTGCCTGCTTGGCATGGAGCGGATCAGCGAGCGACACCGCCACTGGCGCCTCACCTGGAAGGAGCTCGCCAGCGACCTCTTTTATGTCGGCATGAGCTACACGCTGATCAAATATGCCGGCAAGCATTTCGGCGACGATGCGATCATCGACGCGATCAAGGGCTATTTCCACCTCAAGACCGCCTGGGCCGGGCAGATCCCGATCCTGTTCCAGGCGCTCGCCATCCTGCTGATCTTCGATTTCTGCCAATACTGGATGCATCGCGGCATGCACAACTGGACGCCCTTGTGGCTAACCCACGCGCCGCACCACCACATCACCCAGCTCAACGCGCTGAAAGGCTCGGTCGGCAATCCGATCGAGCTGTTCCTGATCGGCCTCAGCCTAGGCGGCTTCTTCGACTTCCTGCCGCGCGCGGCGCTGCTCGCGGGCGGCATCGGCATGGCGATCGGCGCCTATACCCATGCGAATATCCGCTTCAACACACCGCGCTGGTGGTCCTTCCTGTTCAACACGGTCGAGCATCACAGCCTGCACCATTCGCCCGATTACGACAGCAGCCGGACCAACTACGCCAACACCTTCATCTTCATCGACCGGATCTTCGGCACATGCCGCGATTCGGAGGCCGCCCATGTGGGGCTCGACGATTGCCGCCGGCTGGGGATCAAGGAGCAGATGGTCTACCCGTTCCGGCCGTTGGTCGGCTGGGTGAAGCAATTGCGCGCACCGCGCCTGCCCGAAGCGGTAGCCGCCGAATGAGCTGGAAGCCGATGCGCGCGATCGACTGGATCTGGCACGTTCGCGGGTCGGTTCCGTTGGATGGGCAGCGCCCGCAGGATGTGTTCGACGCCCTGAGCCCGGTGTTCGCCGAGCGCGGTACGACCCTGCAGCAAGCAGATGGGGCGCTGGTCTTCCACAAGGACAATCCTGACTCGCAGGACAAGCTTGCCTCGTTCGAGACGGGCAGGCTCGAGATTTCCGAGGCGGAGGACGGTCCGATACTGCGCTACGACCTCACCAGCCACCCGCTGCTCTGGTGCTTCATCGCCCCCGCGCCGTTCGCCGCCCTGGCGTTCGCGGTCGACAGCCTTCGCATCCAGGGATACAGCTTCGCCGGCATCTTCGCCGCGCTGTATCTGGCCGGTCGCTGGATCGAACACCGTAATGCGAACAAACTCTTCCGCAGCCGGCTTGCACCTGCGAGTGTCGAGGCTGCGCTGGCCTAGCGGTCCTTGGCAAGCGCCGGATACCGCTCGAGCAGCGCGCTGGCGACCCCGTTGGTCCAGCCGAATCCGTCCTGCAAAGGATATTCGCCACCGCCTCCGGGCACCTGCTCCTCGACGTCGTATTTCTCGAGCATCTTGCCCGTGGCGCGATAGGCGCCGTCGACCACCGTCAGCCACCGCTCGGCAAGGTCCCGCGCAAGGTCGCGCTGGCCATAGCCGGCAAGCCCATCGATCGCGACCCATTGCAGCGGCGCCCAGCCATTTGGCGTATCCCATTGCTGGCCGGTGCGGTTGCCGGTGGTACGCAAGCCCCCCGGTGCCATCAGCCTGGCGCGCACCGTCGCGGCCACGGCATTCGCCTGCGCGCCGCTCGCCGTGCCGACGAACAGCGGAAACAAGGTCGCAGCCGAGAGCACCGGCGTCGCATGCTGCTGGCGCCAGTCATAATCGGCATAGCGTTGTTGGGCGCCCAGCCACAGATAGCGATCGATCGCTGCGTGCCGCCGTGCCGCCCTTGCCGTAAAATCCGCCGCGCAGCCGCGATCGCCCAGCGTCGCGCAGCGCTGCGCGATGCCCCGCTCCATCGCCCAGATCAGGCTGTTCAGATCCACCGGCACGATGTCTGTCGTGTGCACGGTTGCCAACGTCTTCCCGTCCGAGAGCCAGCGCGAGCTATAGTCCCAGCCGCTTTCCGCCCCGGCCCGCAAGTCGCGATAGACTGCGGCGGCCGGCCGCCCGGTCGCCGTCTTGGCGGTGTTCACGTCCTCTCGGTAGCTTTCGTCGCGGGGCGTCTCGCGGGCATCCCAATAGCGGTTGAGCAGGCTGCCGTCGGCCATGCGCACTACATGCTCGCATGCCGGCTGGGTCGCGGTGACGCAGCCCTCGCCTCGCATCCAATAGCCATATTCGCTGCGCAACGCGGCCAGGCGGGTACGCAACACGGCCGGGTCGCGTGCGTCGGACAGGTCCAGCATCAGCGCGAAGAAGGGCGGCTGCGCGCGGCTGAGATAATAGCTGCGCGTGCCGTTCGGGATGTGACCGTAGCGCTGGATCAGGCTGACGAAATCGTCGAGCATATGCTCCACCATCGCCTGCTGGCCGTCCACCTTCAGGCCGAGCATGGTGAAATAGCTGTCCCAGTAATAGATCTCGCGGAACCGACCTCCCGGCACGACATAGGGTGCGGGGAGCGGCAGCGCCGAACTGCCCGGCTCCGGCGGCTGCGCAGGTCGCGACAGCACCGGCCACAGCGCCTGCACATGGGCGCGCAGGCCAAGCTTCTCCTGGGACGCCGGCGCGCCGTTGCCTGCCGCGGGCAGCGTGAAATGCGCTTCGACGAAGGTCTTCAGCGCCTCCCGCGTCTGCGGCATCGCCTTGCGATAGGCCGCAAGGATCGCTGCCGGGTCCTCCTTCGGCACCGCATCGACGAAGGTCTTTCCGTCAGGAAACACCTGCGCCATCTGCACCGCGTCGAACAGCGGGCCGAATAGCTGGGCCGGGCTCTGCGGCTCCGGATCAGTTGCGGCCACGCACAGCAGTGCGGCGAGCGGAAGCAGGCGGCGGATCATGATGTCGTCCTCATCGGGCGTATAACGCATGAAGCCGGCCGAGCGCTGCGCCCGACCAGCTCCTCAGGGGTGTTCAGAAGTGGTAGGCGGCGCTGAACAGCGCCGACCGGCCTAGGATGGGCCGCGCGAGGATCACCCCGCTCCCCTGCGATCCGATGGTGCGCGGATTGCCCTCGGTAAGGCCGATCGTGTTGGTGATGTTGTCGACCGACGCCTGCAGCGTGATCCGCTTGGTAACGTCGACGGTGAGCCCCGCGTCCCATTTGTAATAGTTGGGCAGCAGCTGCGCATTCTGCACGTCCGAAAAGCGATCGCCGATATAGGTGACCGACGTGAACAGAGTCGCCTTGCTCTCGGAGCCGAACTCCACCGAATATGCCGGCGAAACCCGCCACTGCCATTTCGGCTGACGCTGCACCCGGTTGCCGGTCAGATTGGTGCGGCCGTTATCGGTGAAGAAATCGCGGTACTTGCTGTCGAGATAGGTGCCCGAGAAGCCAATGGTGAAATTGCGCACCGGGCGTAGCTCGCCCTCCAGCTCGACGCCGGTCGCGCGGGCGCCGCCGATCGAGGCGATCGGCGCGCCGCTGGTGATCACCGTGGTGGCGAGGCCGTTGAAGTCGTTGTGGAACACGGTGAGATAGGCGCTCGCCAGATCGGTCGAGACCTTCAGCCCGCCCTCATAGGTATCGACACGCGGCGCCACGGTGATGCCGTCGCGCAGGTTGTCGAAGAAGGGGAAGCTGTTGCCCCGGCTGTAGCGCAGGAACAGGCCGATCGAGCGGGTGAAGTCGTAGTTCGCACCCGCAGTCCACGACCATTTCTCGCCGCGATAGCGGATGGTCGAGAAGGTGCCGTTCAGCACCGCGTCACCATTGTCGTAGAGCGTGTTCGGATTGCGATCGAGCCCGCCCGCCGGCGCGGTCCCGTTGTTCTCCAGCGTGCCGTCGACCGAATGGTGCTGGTAGCGCAGGCCCGCATCGAAACGGAGCTGGTCGTTCACCTGCAGTTCGTCGACCGCGTAGACCGCCGCGTCCTTGCCGTCATAATCGGCGTCGACGTTGAAGGTGGAACCGCTGCTGAAGCCGTTGCGCGTCACGATGCGGCCGTCGGCGAGCGTCAGGTTCAGGCGCCGCGCATTGGGCTCTGCCGTGAGCAGCTGGCTGTTGCCGAGGTTCCACCGATCGCGGGAGGAATAGGCCGCATAATAGACGCCTGCCGTGAACGTGTTGCCGCCCTTCTTCCACTCCAGCGCCAGATCGTTGGAAAAGTTCTCGATACTCTTCTGGACGCGCCACAGCCCGGCTTCGACCACCTGCGTGGTACCGGGGACCGCCTGGCCGCCGTTGACGAAGGTGAGGCTGCCGATCGTGCCGCCCTTGCCTGCCGCATAGGCAGCCGCGCTTTGCGGCGGCGTGCCCCCGGGGACGAGGCCGGTAGTGTTGGCATCGCCCTTCAACCAGCTCAGCCGATCGCGCAGCTTGAAGCCGTCGCCCAGCCGATATTCGAAATTGCCGCCGAGATTGACCACGTCCGCCCCGCGTCCGTCGGCGAGGTCGACGCGGGTGCCGTCGTTGAGCACGCCCAGCCGGGTCTCGCCGCCCGCCAGCGTACCGGTGCCGGCATCGAAGCTGCCATATTGGCTGATCTTCTTGCCGTTCTGCACCACGGGGATCGGCAGCAGCCACTGGCCGCGATCGTTGAGGTAGCGGCCGAACACCAGCACCGACCCGTTGTCGAAATCATGCCGGACATTGGCGGTGATCTGCCCACCCTTTTCGGCGGTGAAACGCGGATTGCGGATACCGTTGCCGGCGGAATAATAGCCGCCGACCATATAGGTCGTGCCCGCGCCGATCGGCCCGGAGAGATAGCCGTCGGCGCGCACATCGCCATAGCTGGCGACGCCGAGCTTGAGCAGGTTGTCCGGCGTCGATCCGCCCTCGCGCTGGACGAAGTTGATCGTCAGGCCCGGCTGGCCGGACGAGAACAGCGCCCCGGTGCCGCCGCGCACCGCTTCCACCCGCTTGAGCGTGGAATCGATGCGGATCAGCTGCGAGTTTTCGAGAAAGGAAAGCGTCGGCGGCGAGAAGATCGGCACGCCTTCGGACTGGATCGTCACATATTCGGCGTCGCCGCCCGAGGGATAACCGCGCACGAAGATATTGGCGCCATTCTTGCCGCCCGAACTCTCCACGCTGATGCCGGGTACGACACGCAGCACTTCGGCGGTGCTGGCCGGTGCCAAGCGCTGAATTGCAGCGTCACTGATCGTTGTCACCGCGAATGAGGCATCCTGACGACGCGTGCCCGCACCGGCGGTGCCGGTCACGACGATATCGGCCTGCTCGGCAGCCGGCGCCTCCTGTACCTCGGCCGCAGCCGCCTGGACTTGCCTGGGCCGTGCGGCGGGTGCCGCCGCCGCTCCCTCGGTGCCGCCGCCTTCGACGACGAAGGTGCCGCTGGCGGTGGTGCGGTAGCGCAGGCCGCTTCCCGCAAGGAGCATCGCCAGTGCCCGATCCACGCCGTAGCGGCCGCGCAGCTCCGGCGCGCGCTTGCCGCGCACCAGCTCGGGCGCGAACAGGATCTGACGGCCGCTCTGGCGCGCGAATTCGGTCAGTGCGGCGCCAAGATCGCGGCTGCCGATGGTGAGGCTCACGGTATCAGGCGCGGGTGCCGCTTGGGCAGGCGCAAGGGCGCAGGCGGCAACGCCGGCAAGTGCCAGACTGCGGACGAAGGCGGAAATACGGCGGGACATCAGGATCCTCCCAAATCGGTTCACGAGGCGCCGTCTGGTGCGACGCTTCTACCGGCCTTGACGCAACGCCGTCGCGAACCCGAACCCCAGCATCGAAAAATTTCAGCGCCGGCTGGAAAGTTCGATGCTGCCATCGGGGCGAGTCGCCGCTCGAATCGGAAAACTCACCTCCAGCGCCTCGGCGAAGGTCGCGCTTTCGCCGGTACGGAAGGCGCCGCTCACCCGAAGCGCACCTGCGCGGGCATCTTTCACGACCAGCGGATGCGGGGCATAGCGGTTGAGCTCGGCGGCCGCCTCGGCAAGCGGGGTGTCGGCGAACACCACCAGCCCCTCGCGCCACGCCTCGATCTCCCGAGCATTGCCGCCATGCCGAAGCGTCATGCTGCCACCGCGCGCGACGAGCAGGTCGTTCGGCGCCATGGCGACGCCATCCCGATCGCTCCGGTCCTTGTCGCCGACGGTCACCTTGCCTTCGACCAGCAGCACGGTGGTGCGATCGGCGTCGAGACGCACGTCGAAGGCCGTGCCGTGCGCGACCACGTCATGCGCGCCCGCCGTCACCCGGAACGGCCGTGGCTGTCCCTTGGCAACCTCGAACCAAGCCTGGCCCTGTTCGAGGATCACATGCCGCTCGGCCGGGGTATAGGCGATATGCACGGCCGTCGCGGTATTGAGCGTCAGGCGCGACCCATCTTCGAGGATCATGGAGAGGCGCTGCCCTACGCCCGTGCTGAACGCTTTGGACTGTGCCAGCTCCTTGGTTGGTGCGGCATTCCGATGTTCGGCCACGTACCAGCCGGTCAACGGCAGTGCGACCAACGCCAGGGCCGCAAGCGCCGCCCCAGCCCGCTGCTTGCGCTGTGCGGCGCGGGCGCGGTGCACCGCCAGTCGCGTCGCGGTTTCCTGGCGAAGCGACAGGAGTTCCGGATGCGCCGCCAGCGCGCGGGCACAATCGCGCGTGGCCGCAACCTTGGCAAACGCCTCCGCATGGGCTGCATCCGCCGCCTGCCAGCGCGCGAACGCTTCGGACGGCGCGCCACCGGGGTCGCGTGCGAGCCGCTCGTGCCAAAGCGCCGCCTCGGTCGCGACGGTCGCAGCATTGGAAGATTCAGTCATGCCGCCAAGCCTCCAATGCCGCCGTCACATGTGCCATCGCACGCGCGACATGTTTTTCCGTTGCCCGGGTAGAGATTCCGATCACCCGGGCGATGTCGGCGATCTTCAGTCCCTCCAGCACCCGCAACACGAAGATATCGCGGGTCCGCTCGGGCAATTCGAGCAATGCGTCGCGGAGCCGGGTGACGGCTTCCCTGCCTTCCAAGACGCGCTGCGGCGAAAAATCCGAACCTGGATGTGCCTCGTCATCCCACACCTCGTGCAACCCCGCACCCCGCGCCGCCTCGCGACGGGCACGATCCCTGAGCGCGTTCGCCGCGGTTACGAACAGGAAACGGTCGGGCTGGTCGATCGTGGTGGGATCCGGCATGCGGCTGAGCTTCAGGAAAACTTCCTGCACCAGGTCCGGCACGTCGTCGCGTACCGCGACTCGCCGCTCGAAAAAGCGCGCCAGCGGACGCGCATAGCGCCGGGCAAGCCGATCGAGCAGCGTTGCACGCGCACTCCCATCGCTTTGCCGAGGCTGCGGCCCGATTCCCATCCCTCTCCCCTTTGTTCGCCGGATCATGATCTTCCGACGGCGAGGAGGCAAGTCGCGGGCGGGCGTTGGCGCAGCGATCGGCCACGTGCGCGATGTGCCTGCACGAGTTTGGCCAGATTTTGCACATCGTGGCACGCTGACGCAAGGCAAGCGACCGGAAGTACGGCATAGCGGCGGCGATAGCCCGGAGGTGTCAATGGCGTATCTCAAATCTCAACTGCCACTGGCCGCAGAGGAAAGTGGCCCTGCCGCATCGGCGCCGCAGAACGACATCGTGGCGGTTGCGCATGAGGCACGGCAGAAGATGTGTGCGAACGTACTCAACGTCCACCTGATCGCGGATCAGCTCGCCAAGGCGGGCGCGGACAGCGCCGCGGTGGCACCGCTGCTTGATCGTATCGTCGAAGCAAGCCGCTTCGCCGATGCCAGCCTCGAGACAATTCAGCAGATGATACTGGAAGCCTGAACGCCCTTTCACCGCCCCGGCATGCCTGATACGGATGGCCCTTCGCGCCACCGGATCGGACCATGCCTGCACCTGTTCCCGGCTATATTCGTCAGATCGGCGGCACGGTCGAAAAATTCTCCGGCCGGAGCAGTGGCAAGGTCGTCGTAGAATCGCTGACTCGCCGATCGGCCGAACCGATCCTGTGGAACTCCCTACAGCCGCGGCTGTCGCTAATCTGGTGGAAGTCAGGCTTCGACTTCTTCGAAACCGATCTCGGCGGCAATAAGGCACAGGCCGTGCATCCCAACCGGATGAAGCTGGGAATCGTGCCGCCGGATTGCCAGGCACGGGGCGAATTCCATCCGCAGGATTTGTGCGACTACGACATCATCTTTATCGAGCGCGACTTCCTAGAGGGGCGTCTCCAGTCGGCGATCGACGTGCCGATGGTAGGCGACGACGTCCTCGGCCTGCACCGCGGAGTGCCGGAACTGCTGCAATGGAAGGACGATGCGACCTTCGGGCTGATGGCGGAGGGCTGGGCGCTGCAGGCGCTGGCGCAGCTACAGCGGGGCTTTGGCATGCCCGAACGTCAGGCCGGCGCGCCCTGGCGACTCAGCCTGAAACAGGTGAAAATGATCGAGGACTATGTCCTGGCGAATTTGCAATATCCCATCTCTCTCGCCGACCTGGCGACGTTGACCGGTATGAGCATCCGCCATTTGTCCCGCTGCTTCCGGGCGACGGTGGGACGGACCCCGGCGCAGTTCGTCTTCGATCTGCGCCTTCACACGGCCAAGATGTTGCTGCGGGTCGCCACCACCAGCATCACCGAGGTGGCGATGATGTGCGGATTCAGCCACTCGCAGCATCTGTCGAACAGCTTTCGACGCGCCTTCGGGGTGACACCCTCCGAGTTTCGCAAAGGCGGCGATCCACGCTAGCCGCTGCGCTATCCGATTGCCTCGATCGCGCGTAAAAGTTCCGCCGCGCGGAAGGGCTTAGTCAGTCGCGGCAGGTCCGGCGCCACACCTTCGACATCGGCATAACCCGAGACGATGAGCGACGGCACGCCATATTCGAGGTGCGCAATACGCGCCAGCTGCGTGCCGTCCATGCCGGGCATTAGGTGGTCTGTGACTAGCAACGCGACCCTCACCCCGCGGACGAGGATGTGCAGCGCCGCTTCGGCGGAATTGGCCTCGAGGACCTCGAAGCCGCCCTCCCCCAGCATATGCGCGGTATTGGCGCGCACGGCATCGTCGTCGTCGACAAGCAGCACGGCGCCGCGCGGCGCGAGCTTCGGCAGCGCCCCGTCCGCCGGACGCACCGCCGGTGCCGCGAGATCCCCCGCTTCGGGCAGCCAGAGCTCGACATCGGTGCCCTGCCACGGACTGCTGGTGATGCGGATCCCGCCGCCCAGCTGCTGCGCGAGCCCGTGCACCATCGACAGCCCCAGCCCGGTGCCCTTGCCGATGCCCTTGGTCGAAAAGAACGGCTCGACCGCCCGCGCCCGCGTCTCCGCATCCATGCCGACGCCGGTATCCGCGACCGAGATCATCACATAGCGCCCCGCGCGCAGATCGCCCCCCTCCGCCTCCGCCACCCGACGCGCGGCCGCACGGATCCGCAGCGTGCCGCCGTCCGGCATGGCATCGCGCGCGTTCACGCTGAGATTGAGCAGCGCCATCTCGACCTGGTTATAGTCTGCCCGCGCGAACGGGAGATCCGCCGGCACGTCGAGCACCACCTGGATCTGCGGGCCGGTGGTGCTCGCCAGCAATTCCCCCATGCCCGCGATCAGCGCGCGCGCGTCGATCGCCGTGGGTTGCAGCGGCTGCCGCCGCGCGAAGGCGAGCAGTCGCTGGACCAGCATCTTCGCGCGCTCCGCCGACTGCAGCGCGCCGCCGATCAGCTGCCGCTCGCGATCGCTGCCGATCTCGCGCCGCGCCAGCAGGTCCAGCGTCCCGAGAATCGGCGTCAGCAGATTGTTGAAATCGTGCGCCACGCCGCCGGTCAGCTGGCCCAGCGCCTCCACCTTCTGCGCCTGGCGCAGTTGCTCCTCGGCCTCGGCCAGCCTGCGCTGCTCGGCCACCCGATCGGTAACGTCATGGACGATCTGATAGGCGCCGATCCGGCGGCCGGCCGGATCGCGCAACGTGTTGAACGTGATCTCGAAGCTGCGACGATCGAGCGCGGGGTCGCCAAATGTCTCGACCACCGTGAATTCCTGGCCATCCAGCGCGGGCCCCCAGGTTCGCTGCACCCTGGCGCGCTCCTCCGGCAGATGCGCCAGCACGTCCAGCATCGACGCGCCGGGCGAAGGCGTCACGCCATAGACCCGTTCGAAGGAAGCGACGGCGGCCTTGTTCGCCGCGATCCAGCGAAACTCCAGATCGGCGACGAAGATGATCGCGGTGGTGTTCTCCACCACATCGGCAAGGATCTTGCGCTCCGCCAGCCCCTCGGCGACCCGCTGCTCCAGTTGCTCGTTCAGATCGCGCAGCGCCTGCTCGGTCTGCTTGCGGTGGGTAATGTCGATCGCGGTTCCGATCACGCGAACGCAGCGATCGCCCTCGAACACGCCCCGCCCCTTCGCCGCGATCCAGCGAATGACGCCGTCTTCCTTGCCGACCGTGCGGTATTCGACATCGTAGAGCGCCCGCCTCGCGGGATCGGCGGCGGCGGCATAGGCGGCCGCGGTCGCGGCGAAATCGTCCGGGTGCAGGCCCGCGTAGAAATCGTCCATGGAGATCGGCACCTCCGGCGAGATGCCGAACATCGCCTTCAGCAGCGGCGGCCAATAGAGCGTGCCGCCAACCTCATCCACGTCCCAAAGGCCGATTTCGGCCGCATCGGTCGCGAGCCGCAACTGCTCCTCACGACGGCGAAGATTGGCCTCCGCGCCCGCGCGCTCGACATGGGCCCAGGACCGCTCGGTCACCGCGCGCATCACCGTCAGCTCATAATTGGTCCATACATGCGGGCGGGCATGATGGATCGCCATCAGCGCGTGCAGCCGGCCGTTCTTCACCAGCGGCATGCAGATGGTGGCGCCGATCCCGATATCCTGGAACGCGCGCGCCTCGTGCGGCGGAAGTTCCCGCGCAATGTCGTTGATGACCAGCGGCTGATTGGCGTTCAGCTTCTCCACGGCCTTTTCGCCGAACGCCGCCAGGCTGTAATGGCCGACGATGGAAGCGGCACCCGGCGCATGCCAGTCGCCGCGGATGGTGAAGCCGTCCCCATCCGCATCCATGTCGGCATAGGCGCAATCGGAGATGCCGAGATGGGTGCCGACCATCTCGGTGGTAACGCGCAGCAGACGGTCGGCGTCGTGCAGGCCCGCCACCGCCACGCCCAGCTGGTCCAGAAAGCGGTACTGCTCTTCGCTTTGCGCCAGACGGTGCTCGGCCAGCACGCGCTTGGTGATGTCGAACACCATCGCCAGCATGCCGGCAGGCTGGCCGCGATGGTCGTGCAGCGGGACATAATCGAGATCCATCCAGACCTGCTCGGGCTGCCCCCGGCGCCACAGTTCCAGTTCCTGCCGGTGGAAGGAGAGCGGCACGCCCGCCATCCCGGCCTCGATCACGCGCAGGTTAAATTCCCGCGCCTCCGGCCAGGCATCGAGCGCCGACGCCCCCAGCGCCGCGGGATGCCGCGCCCCGCAGATCTCCGCATAGCCGTCATTGTACAGCAGGATGCCTTCCCGCCCCCACAGCACCGTCATCGGCACGCGGGAGGAGAGCAGCATCTGCACCGTGGCACGCAGCTCCGCCGGCCAGGTATCCAGCGCACCAAGCGGCGTCTGCGCCCAGTCCTTCGCACGGATAAGATCCCCGGTGCCGCCGCCGCCCACGAGCGGGCCATGTCCTCCGGCAAGGGTGAAATCGTCCGTCATTGTCGCTCTTTAGAAGAGAATCGCGATCATTGCGATGCCGCCCGATTGTCATGCGCGCTTCATCGACCGCCGCTAGCGGTGGCGCGGACTCGGGCGACTTCAGCAGGAAAGGGGGCGAATCGCGATGGCGGTCACGGCGCTACGATCCGGTGGATCGTCCTGCACAGGGACGGTTCGATGAACGAGCTGACCAGCCTGACGGTGCAGCGCCGTGCGCTCGCCGAGGAGGTGGCGCTCCATGCCGCGCTCCAGCGGTTCGTGCGGGTTCGGCTGCGCGACCATCATGAGGGCGAGGACATCGTCCAGGAAACCTATATCCGCCTGTACGACTATCGCCGCACCCGCAGCGTCGCCGATGTCGGCGCCTTCTGCTTCGCCGTGGCGCGCAACCTGGTATTCGATCATTTCCGGCGCATGCGTGCCCTGCCGCGGCAGGCGGAACTTGCCGACGACATTCCCTGCACCCAGCCGCGTGCCGAAGAACTGCTCGACTATCGCGAGCGGGTGGACATTCTGGTCCGCGCGTTGCGCGTGATGCCCCCGCTCCGCCGGGAAATCTTCCTGCGTCGCCGGCTGGACGGCGTCGCGGTCGCGATCATCGCCGCAGACCTGGACATGAGCGTCGCCGCGATCGAGAAGCACTGCGTCCGCGCGGTCGCCGATCTGCGCGCCGCGCTCGAACGGCGCGGGCTGCCCGGGGGCGCGGCGCGATGAGCCCCTATGCCGGCCGCCGCGCCGCGCTGCACGACGCCGCCCGCTGGGCGATGCGCGAGGACGATGCGGTGCTGCACGAGACGCCGCCGGCTGCCGCCGCCGAGGTGCAGGCGATGCTGGACGATCGCGCCCTTTCGGACGCCATGGCGCAGCTGCCGCGCCTGTCCGACGGCGACATCCGGGCGCTGCGCGGCCGACGCCGGGCCGCGCTCGGCACCGGGGGGGCGCTGGCGCTGGTCGCGCTGCTCGGCATCGGCGGATGGCAGGCGGGCTGGTATCGCGGCCCGGCCGCCACGCCCCGGCATTACGAGACGGCCCGCGGCCAGATGCTGGACGTGGCATTGGCCGACGGCTCCCGACTGCACCTCAACGGCAATACCAGCCTCGACGTCACGCTGGCCGATGACAGCCGCAGCGTGGCGATGCAGCGCGGCGAGGCCTATTTCGACGTCGCGCACCTGCCGCGCCGGCCGTTCACCGTCCACGCCCAGGGTTCCGCGACACAGGTGCTCGGCACCGCCTTCAACATCGACATCGCCGCCGGCGCGGTCCGCCTCGCCGTGTATCGCGGCAAGGTGCGTTTCGGCGACGCCGCGGGCGCGGATCGGGCGGTGATCGTCCCCGCAGGCTGGCGAACCCGGTTCGAGGCGGGCCGCGCGCAGATGCCAAGCCGGTTCGACGCGGCGCAAAAGGACTGGCGCGACGGCTGGATCGACATCGACGCGATGCCGCTGGGCGATCTGGTCGAAACGCTCAATCGCCGGGGCGGGCCGCTGATCGCGCCGCCGCCGAAGCCGCTGGCGGCCATCGCCGTTTCCGGCCGTTTCCGCCTGGATTCGCCGCGCGCGCTGCTGGACGCGATGGGTGCCGCCTATGGGTTCAGCATTGTGCCGCAAGGGCCGCAACTGCACCTGGTGCCGACCCCCGGGAACGACGCAAATCCGTCACATCCGTGACACCGCACTGCAGCAAAAATCTTTTGTCCGGAAGCTGATCCGACCCCGTCTTCCTCGCGAGCGGCGCAACCGCGCCGGAGCGGAGGGAAGACAATGACTCATATCCAGGGGATTTCACGCATGGCCCTAGCCATCATGCTGGCGGTACCCGCCATCGCCCAGGCGCATGCCGCCGACGCGACCATGGCGGCGCAGCGCCGTTTCGACATCGCGCCATCGGATCTGCGCACGGCAATCTCGCAGTTTTCGCAGGCGACGGGCCTGCAGGTCGTCGTCGCGCCGAGCGCGGTGGCGGGGCGTCGTACCGCCGGGGTGCGGGGCGCGCTCAGCGTGCGGGCAGCGCTCGACCAGCTGCTGCGCGGATCGAACCTGAGCGCCGCCGTGCATGGCGGCATCGTCGTGCTCACCCCGTCGCGCGCCGCTGCACCCGCGCCGCGCCGCATCGCGCGCAGCGAAGCCCCCGCGCCCGTCGCCGAGACGCCGGTGCAGACCGCGGCCGCAGCGCCGCAGGATAGCGATGCGGCCGAAATCGTCGTCTCCGGCTATCGCGAGAGCCTTACCGCCGCGCAGGACCTGAAGCGCCGCGCCGTGGGTGCCGAGGACGACATCGTCGCCACCGATATCGCCGCCTTTCCCGACCTGAACCTGGCGGAATCACTGCAGCGCGTACCGGGCATCACCATCACCCGCGACAGCGGCGAAGGCCGCCAGATCGCGCTGCGCGGCCTGGGCGCGGACTTCACCCGCACCCAGCTGAACGGCATGGAAGTGCTCGGCAACACCGCCTCGGGCATGGACAATCGCGGTTCGGTCAGCCGCTCGCGCTCGTTCGACTACAGCCTGTTCGCATCGGAACTGTTCAACCGCGTGTCGGTGCAGAAATCCTATGCGGCCGAGCAGGACGAAGGCGGCCTTGCCGGCACCGTGCAGCTCACCACCGCCAAGCCGTTCGACTATGCCGGCAACAAGTTCGTCGTCTCCGCCAAGGGCCAGACCAACACCAACACCACCGGGGTCACCCCGCGGGTGGTGGGCCTGGCGTCGGGCCGCTGGGGCGATTTCGGCGCGCTGGTCTCGGTCGCGTACAGCAAGATCAAGAACAACGAATATGGCTATCGCAACTGGGGCTGGGGCCCCACCAAATATGGCGCGGCCAATATCGGACCGGAGATCGACGCCGCGACCCGCGCCAAGCTGCTCGCCGGCGTGTTCCAGCCGACCGCGCAGTCGCCCTCGTCCTGGTACACCGATCGCCAGCGGCTCGGCATCACCTCGTCGGTGCAGTACCACCCGGGCGACAATTTCAAGCTGGACGTGGACTTTCTCTACGGCCGCCTGTGGGACAAGCGCGACGACTATGCGCTCGCCACGGCGGGCAGCAACCCGCTGACCGGCTCCTCCGTGACCGGCACGCAGGTGATCCACAATGCGGTGATCGACGACACCAACACGCTGCGCGCGGCAAGCTTTACCGGCATCGACCTCCGCTCCGAACATCATATCGTCAAGAACCACACCGACTTTTACCAGGGCGTCGCCAACCTGAGCTGGAAGCTGGGCGAGCGGCTGACGATCAACGCGCTCGGCGGCTATGAGGAATCGGACTTCGGCCAGCCGGTGTTCGACAAGGTGTTCATGGAGGCCAAGCAGACCGCGTTCAGCTACGACACGCGGCCCCAGGTCTCGGTGAACAGCTACGGCATCAACCTCACCGATCCGAACCTCTGGGCCGTGCAGCGGCTGGACGTGCAGGAAAACAAGATCGTCAACCGCTATACCAACGGCAAGCTCAGCGCCGATTACGATCTGGGCGACGGCCTGATCTTCAAGGCGGGCGGCGCGTACAAGCACTTCAGCAACAGCGGCTACACCTGGGTCAACAAGGTGTTCCACAACGTGCCGGCCGACATCGCGGTACCGAACGGCATCAAGCAGCTGGTCGGGCCGAAGACGCTGCTCCAATATGTCGTGGGCAATGTCGACGGGGTCTATACCTATGTCGGCGACAAGCGCGACCTGACCGCCGCCAACCTCCAGGCGGGCAGCGACTATGCCGTCGACGAGAAGACCTGGAACGGCTTCGCGCAGGTCGACCTCGACACCCAGGTCGCCGGCATGCGGCTGCGGGCCAATGCGGGCCTGCGCTATTATTCGACCGATCTGACCTCGTCGGGCCATCTCGCGGTGGGGACGGCGTTCGTGCCGGTGGTGATCAAGGACAACAGCCATGGCTGGCTGCCCGCCGCCAACCTCGCGCTCGACCTCACCCGCAGCCTGGTGTTCCGCCTGAGCGCCGACCGCAACATCAACCGTCCGGGCCTGGGCGACCTCGCCGCGGCGGGGTCGATCACCACCCGCCCCAATGGCGGCAGCCTGAGCCTCGGCAACCCCTTCCTCAAGCCCTACAAGGCGACGTCGGTCGAGACGTCGCTCGAATGGTACATGGACAGCAAGGGCTTCGCGTCGATCGGGTTCTTCTACAAGAACATGGATTCGTACATCGCCTCCAGCACCAAGACGATCCCCTATGGCCAGACCGGCCTGCCGCTGTCGCTGCTGATCCAGGGCCAGGACGCCACCACGCCCTATGACGTGAGCCAGCCGGTCAACGGCCCCGGCGCGGACATCAAGGGGGTCGAAGTCGCCTTCCAGCACGACTTCACCTTCCTGCCGGGCCCGCTCAGCCATCTCGGCGTCACCGCCAACGGCACCTGGTTCGAGGGCAACCAGCCCGGCAAGGTGGGCGACAGCTTCGTGACGATCCCGCTCTACAGCCTCTCCAAATGGGCCGCCAACGCGACGCTCTATTACGAGGACAAGCGGTGGGGTGCCCGCATCTCGGACGCGTATCGCAGCAAATACTATACCGGCCTCGGCACGGTCGGGAATGTCGGCGAGTGGATCCGCGGCGGCCACAACATCGACGCCCAGGCGCATGTGAACCTGCGCCCCGGCATCCGCCTGATCGCCGAGGGCATCAACCTGACCAACCAGCCGATCGAGCAGTTTGCCGGCGGCGCGATCGCGCGGCGCCTGGTCTACACGACCAGCGGCCGTACCTTCACCCTCGGCTTCAGCGCCGAGTTCTGACGCAGCAAAGCCCGCCGCGGCCTGGCCGTGGCGGGCTTCCCCTGCAGCATGGCGGGCGGAAGCGGAGCGATCCCCGCTTCCGCCCGCCTGCGTTCAGCCGCGCGGCCGCGCCGGCCGCGCCGGCAGCCGGATGTGGTACAGATTTTCGGACTCCTCCTCCATCTGCACCGGCCCCTCGGCCGCATAGCCCATGGTCTCCAGCGTCCGTGCCAGCCCGCCCAGCAGCATCTCCTGCCGCTTCTCGAGAAAGGCGTCGTCGGTCGGCGGCGGGATGGTCGCGGTGACCGCGCAGCCCTTGGCCGCGCACCGGAACGCCACATCGGTGAGCAGCGGATAGGCCTTCTTCACCTGCGCGACGATCTGCCCGGGCAGCGCCGGCAGTTCCACGATGGCAGCGGGCGTGAACAGATGGGCCGGATCGGCCGCCGCGGGCGCGCCCGCTTCGATCCGCACCATGCCCGGATCCCGCGAAGCGTCGCCGCTGTCCGCCCCATATCGCAGCCAGAGCGCGGCCATCCCGACCAGCGCCCCAAGCCCGCCGCCTGCCACCATTATTCTGGCGAGCTTCATGCTTCTTCCTTCTGAAAACACGGATCCCCGCGCCACCCCGAAGGGCGACGCGGGGACCCTGCGGAATCAGCAGATCCGCGCGCCGGACGGGCAGCCCGGCGAATCCGAGCCGCTGTCGCTGTTCGGGTCGAAGCCGGGCGTGAGCTTCTTGTCCATCGCCGCCGACAGCCGCGACGGGAAGTTCGCGTCCTTCAGCTTGAAGTTCGCCTTGCCGAAATCATAGTTCGAAACCGCGTCCCGCACCGAATAGGAGGGGAAGCCGTTCCAGCTGACCAGCGGCTGGATCACCCAGGTGCCGGTGCCGTTTTCGGGCGGCTCGTCGCCGCTGTCGGTCTTCGAGAAGCGGAACAGGTGCGAGAACCCGCCATTCTCGTAATGGAAGACCATCTTCACATGCTGGCCGTTGCCATCGTTCTGGAAGCGCAGCTGGCCATCCGCCATCTTGCGCATTTCCCAGTCGCCATGCTTGCCGCGGGTGACGCCCAGGATCGCGCTGTTGCTGCCCGCATCCGTGGTCCAGACGATGATCGTCTCCCAGTCATAGGCGTGGGAGAAGTCCGACTGCCAGAAATAGTCGTAGACATGCGCGCAATAGCCATGGTTGCAGCGCGTGCGGGAATAGGCGTTGCTGGTGCGCAGATAGTCGGCATTGCGGCACGAGGCAGGCGGCTTGGTCGAATAGGTCGAAGCCTTGCCGCTGATCGCGCCCGAAGCGTTGACGGCCGGTACGTTGAAGCACACGTCCTTGTCGAAATCGAGCGCCGGCTGGAAACGCTTGTCGATGGCGGTCGCCATTTCGGGCAACGGCGATACCGGTGCCGGCCAACCCTGCGCATGCGCCGCCTGCACCGGCAGCATGGCGAGCGCGGCGAGCGCCGCCTTGGGCAGTAGATACTGCTGAACACGTCCCTGTTTCATACGATCTCCGTTTGGGTCCCAGAGCAGCTGCGCGTTACATGCGTCCAAGGGCCGCGAGGGACCGCCCGCGACCTGGAGATTCGGTGAAGATGATCCTTGTTGCGATGCCCGGTGGGCGGCAGTTCCTCATGGCGTGAACAAGGCGCCGCACGTTGCCGCGCGACCCCTGCTTTCATCTGAGGAAGACGATGGAAGGCACGGTTCCAGACAAATTATTTGTTGTTGCGCAACTATGAATATTTTGTTTCACAACAATGACCTGCGCATCCCGGGGCACGGGGTGCGCAGGTCTTCAGTCCGGCGGAAGGATCAGGGGCGCTGGAAGGTCCAGCGGCCGGCATCGCCGGCCGGATCGAACGGCATCAGCGCGGGCGTGCTGCGCCCGATGGCGACCAGTGCGCGGGGGTGCCGGGCGTCTGCCTGTGCCTTGGGCTGGATGCGATAGGTGCCGTCGGTCAGTTGGTCGATGCGCCAAAGCTGCTCCGGCGCGCCGGTAAAGGCAGGCACCGCCTGTACGCTGCCCTCCGGCCCCACCGCCAGCGCGCGTTCGGTGCCGGCGATCAGGATCTTGTAATAGGGGGCACCGAAGGCGCCGCCCGCCCCTTCGGCGGGGGAGATCGCCCATAGCTGGTGCGCGCGGATCATATAGTCGCCGAGATCGACCTCGACCGCGCCCGCGGGCCAGCTGACCCGGTTCTCCGCAAGCGTCTGGTTCGGGATCGGCCCCGTCGGATCGCCCGGCTTGGCGAAGAAGCTGCGCCGCGCGTCGAAGGGCATGCGGACGAAATCCACCGCCAGTTCGAGCGCGCTGCCGCTGCGCTGCGACTGGATCTCATAGGTGCCGGCCGGCAGATTCTCGCCGGCCACCGGCCAGCCGTTCTTCCACAGCAGCGGCAGGATGCCGAGCACGCTGCGCCCGCCGCGATCCAGATCGGATTCATAGTGCATCGAGAATTTCTCGACCCCGTCGCCAAGGTCGAGCAGTCCGAAATGCCCCGGCCCATATTGCCGGCCGCGCCCTGCCACGACCAGCGTGCCGCCGCCCTTGAGAAGCGGCACGCCCATATTGTCGACGAACGGCCCGGTCGGGCTGCGCGCGCGACCGACGCGAATATTGTACGACGAGTTCGGCCCGTCGCAGCAGGTGCCATGGGTGCCGAGCAGATAATACCAGCCGTCGCGGTGCAGCAGCGCGGTGGCTTCCATGTCGATCGCGACGTCGACCGGTTGGCTGCCCGGCATCTTGTCGCCCGTCTTCGGATCCAGCTCGATCATGCGGATATAGCCGAAATAGGTGCCGTAGCTCAGCCACAGCCGCCCCTCGGCGAACAGGAAGGCGGGATCAATCGCATCGGCCGGCTCCAGGCCGTTGGTCGAGGCGACCACGCCGACATCGTGATAGCCGAAGTCGGGGGACTTTGGATCGAGCGACCTCGTCCACATCACCTTGACGTTGCTGGCATGGCCGCCGTTCATCCCGCCGCCGCCCACCGCATAGGCGACGTAGAAGCGATCGCCGATCTTGATCACGTCGGGCGCGACGCCGCCGCCGGGCCGCTCGCCGCCACTGGCCCATGTCCAGCCATCCTCGGAGACGAGCCCGCCGCCGCGCGTGCCGAAGGTCCACCAGCGGCCATCGGAATAGGTGATCGTCGACGGATCGTGGATGAACGGCTGCCCCGCCAGCTGCGCGGAGGCGGTCTGGGGCTGTGCAAGCAGGAACAGCGCGGCGAGCGGCAGGGCGGCGAGCTTCATGGTGTTCCTCACTTCACGTCGATCGTGATGTCGCGGATCGGCTTGCCGCTCTCGTCGACGAACCGGGCGCAGAAGTCGCTGAGACCGGGGCCGTTGATGACCGCGCCGCGCAGTATGTTGCGCCCCTTCCGCAAGGTGATCGGCCGCGACAGGACATCGTCCATCACCATCCGCCGATCGCCGTAGAGCCCGGCGACTTCGTTGCCGTTCAGCCACCAGCGCGACGCCGAGTTCGACCCCATCGCCAGGCGCACGTCCCGCATCTCGCGCGGGGCGTTCACCACCGTTACCGCCCAGAAGATCACGCCATAGGTCGGCTTGCCGAGCCCCTGGGCGAGATAGAAGAGCTTCACGTCGAACAGGCTGGAATCCAGTGCGTGCCAGCGCAGGCCGCCTGCAGCCCCCTCCCCGTCGCGCGGGACGCGATCGAACGTGCCCGGATAGGTGGCGGGCGCCAGCGCTTCGCGGACATAGCTGGGGGTGAAGCCGGTATTGGTGCGGTTGGGCTTCACCACCGGTTCAAGCAGCAGCCAGCGACGCAGAAAGCCATCGGCGTCGGGCGCGATCGGATCGGCGGAGGCCGGCGTGAAATAGGGCGCGAGACCGGTGGGCGGCGGCAGCTTCTCTTCCACCATGCCCGCGGTCTGCGCATGCAGCGCTGCGGGCAAGAGCAGCACCCATGCAGATGCCATCGCGCAAAACCGCGCAGCCGAACGGGGCCTGCCCATCGCCTTTGTCTCCTCTCCCCGGCGACTCGTCGCGTCCGCCGTTGTTATCGGTAACAGCATGGCTAGGCCGCGTTGGACTGCGCCGTCAACTGACGAAACGATTGCCGCGGGCCTTCGGATCGCCGCCTTGGACCATAATCTTTATTTGGCAGCATCTTACATCGTTTGACAAAGACCTGCGCCGGGGCTTCGCAACGCTTGATTTTCTCGGACTAAACTGTCCTAATGTGCGCGCTAACATCCAGGGCTTCCGACCCGCGGGCCGGCAGCACTTAGGGGAGGAACTGCCGTGAAGATCGCTTTCGCCGCCATGGCTGCGGCCATGCTCATCGTGCAACCCGCGCAGGCGCAGACGGCGCCGGCGCCGATCGCCGAAGACTTCAAGCCCTCGACGCTCAATCAGCCGGGGCAGCAATATCCGCAGGTCAATTCGCAGGGCTATGTCCGCTTCCGCGTCGTCGCACCAGAAGCAAGCGCGGTGAGGGTGAGCCTAGGCCTGGGCGGCCGCGGCGGCACCACGCTCACCAAGGCGGCCGACGGCAGCTGGACCGGCACCACCGAGGGCCCGATGGACGAAGGGTTCCATTATTACCACCTCACCATCGACGGGGGTATTTTCAACGATCCGGGCACGCTCAACTTCTACGGGTCGACCCGCTGGGAGAGCGGGATCGAGATCCCGGCGCACGACGCCGATTTCTATGCGTTGAAGGACGTGCCGCACGGGCATGTCGAGCAGATCCTGTTCCCCTCGCCCAGCACCGGCACGCAGCGCCGGGCCTTCGTCTACACGCCGCCCGGCTACGAGAAGAACCCCGGCACCCGCTATCCGGTGCTCTATCTCCAGCATGGCTGGGGCGAGGACGAGACGGCGTGGAGCAATCAGGGCCATGCCAATCTGATCCTCGACAACCTGCTTGCCGGGGGGAAGACGCGGCCGTTCCTGATCGTCATGACCTATGGCATGACCAACGACGTGCGGCCGGGCCAGCCCGGCGGGCTCGCCAGCTTCGACATCAAGCCGTTCCAGACGGTGCTGCTGGACGAGCTGGTCCCCTATGTCGACGCGCACTACCGCACGCTGGCCGACCAGAAGCACCGGGCGATGGCCGGCCTGTCGATGGGCGGGTTCGAGACCAAGCTGATCGCGCTCAAGAATCTCGACCGCTTCGCCTATATCGGCCTGCTGAGCGGCGGCACCGTCTCGCTGGAGGATGTGAACACCACGCCCGGCTATCGCGACAAGGTGAAGCTGACCTTCGTCAGCTTCGGCAGCCGCGAGATCGAGGGCGGTCGCTCGGGCCCGCCGGGCGGTCCCAAGGTCGATCCGCGCGCCAATGCCGCGGCGATCAAGGCGGCGGGCATTCCCAGCGCCTTTTACGTCTCGCCGGGCACGGGCCATGAATTCCAGACCTGGCGGCGCAGCCTGCACGAAATGGCGCCTTTGCTGTTCCGCGACTGATTACCCGATGCGGGGTTCTGCCCCAGTCGTGCCCGAGAAATTCGATTGCGCCCGATCGACGCTGCAAATATGCGCAGACGACGGGCGCGATGTCGTTGCGAAATCGCATCGATCTTGGCGCAGGGCGCAAGGGGGCGAGGCAAGAGGTGGCAACCGCAGACCAGCCGGCGGTGGGCGGAAAACGGCGCCGGCACTGGCGTGACGGAGCGTTGTTCGCCGCGTTACTGGCGTCTGCGCCCCGCGTCTTGGCGCAGGACGCGCCGCCGCCCTCGCTAAGCTTCCAGGCGGCGCTCGCGCGTCTCGACCGGGCCTCACCGGGCCTGAGCGGCGAGGGACATGCCGTCCGCGCCAGCGAGGACCTCGCCGCCGCCACCCGCACGCTGCGCCGCCCGGTGGTCACCGCCTCGGCGAGCGTGATCGAATATCAGAAGACGCTGTCGGTCGACCTGTCCGAACCCAAGGCGGACGCGCTGGGCGCCACCAACGGCTTTCTCGACCAGCTCGGCGGGCAATTTTCCGGCACGAGCGCGCAGATCGTCGCGCAGGTGACCCAGCGGATCGGCGCGGCCCTGCCCCGGCTGTTCGGCGCGATCCCCGATACGCTCGAAGTCCAGACCCGCGACACCGTGTTCCGCCCGGCGATCACCGCGGCGATGCCGCTCTATACCGGCGGCGCGATCCCGGCGGTGCAGAAGGGGGCGGATGCGGCGGTAGGCATCGCCCGCGCCAGGCAGGCGGGCGGGCAGGATCTCTCCCGCGTCAATCTGGTGCGCGCCTATTTCGGCCAGAAGGTCGCCGCCCAGCTGACCGTTTCCACGCGCGAGCAGCTCGACGCCTTTGACCGCCACCTCGCCGACGCGCGCAAGCTGGAGGCGGAAGGCGTGCTCGCCCATGCCCGGGTGCTGGAGGTGGAAGTCGCCCGCAACACCGCCCAGCGCGCGCATGAACATGCCCGCAGCGAGGAGGCGATCGCCACCGATACGCTGGCGCGGCTGCTCGACCAGCCGGCGGGCATCACCGCCTCGACCCCGCTGTTCGTCCATTCCGAGCCGCTGCCGCCGCTCCAGCGCTTCCTCGACGGCGTCGACCAGTCGCCGCGCGCGGAGGGTGCGGATGCCGCCAAGAGCGCGGCGCAGGCAGGCGTCGACCTGGCCAGGTCGCGCTATCGTCCCCAGGCGTTCGCCTTCGGCAGCTACAACGCCAACCGCGACAATGCGCTGCCGACCGAACCCGACTGGATCGCCGGCGTCTCGCTGCGCATGACCCTGCTCTCCAACTTCGATCGCCGGAAGGCGCTGTCCGCCGCCCGCGAGAACGAAGCCGCCGCCGCCGATGCCGCCGCGCAAGCGCGCCGCGACGTGGCGGGGGAGATCGTCCGCGCCTGGAACATCGCCGAGGCGGCGCGCCGTTCCTTCCTGCTGCTCGACGCCAATCTCGCCGCCGCGCGCGAAAATCTCCGCGTGCAGCAGCTCTCCTTCCGCGAGGGCGAGGTCGCCTCGTCGTCGCTGATCGATGCCGAGGCGGCGCTGGCTACAGTGCGCACCCAGCGCCTCGCCGCGGCCTATGAATACGATCTGGGGCTGATGGCGCTGCTCGCCGCCAGCCACCGCGTCGACGCCTATAGCGACTTCATGGCGCGTGCCGACCGGCACGTGGAGGACCAGCAATGACCGACGAGACCGCGCCCGCGCCGCGCCCCCGCAAGACCATCCTCGCGGCCATCGCCGGGGTCGCGGTGCTGGTGCTGATCGTCGTCGGGCTGTGGCTCGCCAACCGGCCCGCACCCGAGCAGTTGCAGGGCATGGTCGATGCCGAGGAGGTCAACGTCGCCACCAAGGCGCTCGCCCGCGTCGAGACGCTGGTCGCCGAGGAAGGCCAGCGGGTCCGCGCCGGCATGCTGCTTGCGACGCTGTCGAGCCCCGAGATCGCCGGCGGCAAGGCGCAGGCCCAAGGCGCGGTGGACGCCGCCCGCGCGATCGCCTCGGAAACCAACGAAGGCGCCCGGCAGGAAGACATCGCCTCGCTGCGCTCCACCTGGCAGGCGGCGCAAGCGGCGGCCGATCTCGCCGCGGTGACCAGCCGGCGCACCGCGAACCTCTATGCGCAGGGCGTGGTCGCGGCGCAGCGGCGCGACGAGGCAGCCGCGGCGCGCGACGCCAGCGCCAAGCAGGCCGAGGCCGCGCGCCAGCAATATCTGAAGGCGCTCGCCGGCGCCCGCCCGCAGAACAAGCAGGCGGCCAATGCCCAGGTCCGCATCGCCGAAGCCGCATTGCAGACCGCCACCGCGCTCGGCCGCGAGACGCAGCTCGTCTCGCCGATCGATGGCGAGGTGTCGCGCAAGCTTGTGCAGCCGGGCGAGGTCGTCAGCCCGGTGATCCCGACCTATCAGGTGCTCGACATCGACCATCCCTGGATCGCGCTGACCGTGCGCGAGGATCGCTTCCGGGGCATCGCCATGGGCAAGCGGCTGCGCGGGCATATCCCCGCGCTCGGCCGCGACGGCGATTTCGCGGTGTACCAGATCGCCCCGCGCGGCGACTTCGCGACGTGGCGCGCGACCCGTCAGGCCTCGGGCTATGACGTCCGCGCCTTCGAGGTGAAGCTGCGCCCCGCTGCCCCCATCGCCGGCCTGCGCCCCGGCATGAGCGTGCTGTTCGACTGGCCGCAATGAGCGCGTTCGGCCACGCCTTGCGGGCGGAGCTGCGCCATCTGGCGCGGGACCGCTGGGACCTGGCCGGGCTGACGCTGATCCCCGGCATCCTGCTGCTGCTGGTCGGCGCGATGTTCTGGCAGGGATCGATGCGGCGGCTGCCGATCATCGTCGTCGATGACGATCGCAGTTCCGCCAGCCGCACCCTTCTCCGCGCGATCGACGCGACGCCGCTGGTCCGCATCGCCGGCATGCGCGCCAGCGAGGCGGAGGCGGTGGATGCGGTGCGACGCGGCCATGCGAACGGCTTCGTGCATCTGCCCAAGGATCTGGGGAAAGGCATTGCCCGGCACCGCACGCCGGTGATCCGGATTCTCTACAATGCCAGCTTCCTCTCCTCCGGCTCGCAGGCGGCGAGCGGCGCGGCGAGCGCGATCCAGTCCGCCGCCGCGACTTTGGTGGTGGACCAGCTTGCCAGCCACGCCCTGCCCCCGGATCCCGCCCGGCGGTTCGCGGTGGAGGCCGTGCCGCTCAACAATGCGGCATCCAGCTTTGAATGGTTCCTGAGCACGCTGATCTATCCGGCCGTGTTGCATCTGGTCGCGGCGGTCACCTCGGCGATGGCGCTGGGTCGCGAGCTGGAGGCACGTTCGCTCGGCGGCTGGGCCCGGCGAAGCGGCGCGGCCCTGCCCGCCTTGCTCGGCAAGCTGCTCCCCTATGTCGCGGCGGCGAGCCTGTGGGGCGTCGCCTGGCTGCTGTTCGTCACGCTGGCGCGCGGATGGCGGGTGGAAGGCAGTATCGCCGCGATCGTGGCGGGACAGGCCCTGTTCTACGCCGGCACCGCCGCCATCTCCGCCTTGCTGGTCGCCGCGACGCGCGAAACCGCCACCGCGCTTTCGGTGTGCGCCGTCTATGCCGGCTCGGCGCTGGCCTATGCGGGCGCCACCCTGCCGCTCAACGGCGGCAGCGGCTTTGCGCGGTTCTGGAGCGAGGTGCTGCCCCTCACCCACTATCTCGCCCTCCAGACCGGCCAGCTGGGCGGACAGGAGTTGCGAACCATCGCCCCGCCGATGCTGGCGCTGCTCGCCTATGTGCTGGTTGCGGGCGGTGCGGCGTGGCTGCTGATCCGGCGGCAGGCACGATGAGCTTCGGCCGCGCCTTCCGCGCCACCTGGGCGACGGTGCTGGCGTCGCGCACCCTGCTGAGCACGATGCTGCTCGCGGTGGTGCTCTATGCCTTTTACTATCCGGCGCCCTATAGCCAGGAAGTCGCGCAGCAATTGCCGGTGGTGCTGGTCGACGAGGATGCGAGCGCGCTGAGCCGCGAACTGGTCCGCGATCTCGAAGCGACACGCGCCGTGGTCGTGGTCGATCGGGCGCCCGGCGTGGCCGAGGCGCAGGCAGCATTGCGCGCCGGCAAGGCAGACGGCGTGGTACTGATCGCGCGCGGGCTGGAGCGCCAGCTGCGCACGGGCGCGCCCGGCGCCGGCATCGCGGTGTGGGTCAACGCCTCCTACCTGCTGCGCGCCAGCACCATCGGCGAAGCGGTGACGGAGGTGCTGCGCCACCTTGCGGTCGAGAAGCTGGCGGTGCTGGGCCAGATCGTGCGGGGCGGACCGCCGGTCACCGTGATCCGCGAACCGCTGTTCAACCCGACGGCGGGGTACAAGGGCTATGTCTTCCCCGCGGTCGCCATCGTCATCGTCCAGCAGACCCTGCTGTTCGGCGCAGCCACCTTCATGGGCGGCCGCCGCAGCCAGGGCAGCTGGCGGATGGGCCGGGCGGAATATCTCGGCACCTGGGCGGCCTTCGCCTCGGTGGGCATCTGCACCTGCCTCTTCCTGTTCGGCTTCATCTTCTGGGTGCAGGGCATTCCGCGGGACGAGAATGTGGGCGGCATGCTGTTCGCGACGCCGCTCCTGTCCGCCGCGGTCGCCGGGCTGGGGCTGTGGCTGGGCAGCTTCTTCGATCGCTCCGAGCGGGCGATGGTGATCCTGGGGCCAACCTCGGCGCCCTTCTTCTTCCTGTCCGGCACCGCCTGGCCACTCGACCAGATGCCGCGCTTCGTCCAGCTGCTGGCCCAGGCCATTCCATCGACCAGCGGCGTGCATGTGTTCGTGCCGCTGAACCAGATGCATGCCACGCTCGCCGATGTGGCACCCGGTTTGGCGATCCTGTCGGGGCTCGGCCTGCTGTATGGCGGGCTCGGCTGGCAGCGGATCGCCCGCCACGGCGGACGTCCGCCCGCCCAGAATGTCTAGCGCGCCCGCAGATCCGCCAGCATCGCCTTCGCCGCGCGCGCGAATTCGGCGCAATCCTTCTGCGCGGACGGCAGCGCCTGGCGGAAATTGACGAAGCCGTGGATCATGCCGCACGCCTCCGGCCTCTGCACCGGCGTTCCGGTCGCCGCCACGCGATCGGCATAGGCAAGGGCGGCGTCGCGGAGCGGATCGAGCCCTGCCGTGTGGACCAGAAGCGGCACCGGCGGTGTCGGCCCATGCACGCAATCGTGGCGCGGATCGCCTTCCGGCGCGCCATATTGCGCATCGAACCAGGCCATATCGGCGCGGCTGAGAAAATAGCCCTCGCCGAATGCGCGGAAGGACGGCCAGTCCGTCCCGCCGCCGACATAGGGGTAGAGCGCCCAGCAGGCGCGCACCGGCAATCCGGCCGGCCGCTCGTCCAGCCGCTGGGTCGTCACGATGGCGAGGTTGCCGCCGGCGCTGTCCCCGCACGGGATCAGCCCGGTCACGCGGAAGCCGAACGCCTGCGGCTCCTGCGCTACCCAGCGTGCCGCCGCCTCGGCATCGTCGACGGCGGCGGGGAAAGGATGTTCGGGCGCACGGCGATAGTCGATCGCGAGCAGCGGCAGGTCCAGCGTGTCGGCCAGCCAGGTGCAGAAGCTGTGATGCGTTTCCAGATCGCCGATCACGAAGCCGCCGCCGTGGAAGAACAGGATGAGCGGCGTGTCGCCGCGCTCGGCACGGCGATCGTAGAGCCGGGCGGCGAGCACGCCCGCCGGGCCGGGGACCACCGCATCCTCGATCCGGGCGAGCGGCACCGGCGGGGCATCGGCGACGGCGCAATTGGCGCGCATCACCAGCCGCGCCGCCTCCACCGGCAGCGTCGAGAGCGGCGGCGCGGCGCTTTCGGCGAGATAGGCGAGGAACGCGGCGACGTCGTCGCGGGGGGTGGCGTCGGTCATGCGCCCGGTTCCATCAGCAGCACCGGCTTGATCACCGCACCGCTTTCCGAGTCCGCCACGGCACGCCCGATTTCGGCGAAGGGATAGGTGCGCACCAGCTTCTCCATCGGCAGCCAGCCGGCGCGATAATGCTCGATCAGCTCGGGGAGAAAGCGCTGCGGATCGATGCCGCCTTCCACCACGCCGACGATGCGCCGGCCGAGACTCATGATCGCGGACGCCTCCACGGTCAGCTTCGGATCGGACGGATAGGCGCCGACCAGGGCCAGCGTGCCGCGTGCGGCGAGCAGGTCCACCGCCGGCCCCAGCAAGGCGGGGACGCCGGTGGTATCGACGATATGGTCGAAGGGGCCCGAGAGCGCCTCCAGGCTGGTGGCGATGTCGGTCGCGCCAAGCTCCCGGCCAAGCGCCAGCCGGTGGGCGTGGCGATCGAGCAGCGCGATCCGCCCGGCCCCCGCGATGCCCGCCGCCATCACCGCGGCGAGACCGACGGCACCCGCGCCGAAGATCGCGATCGTATCGCCCGCACCGACCTTCAGCGTCTCCAGCACGGTGCCCGCCCCGGTCTGGATGCCGCAGCCCAGCGGGGCGAGCAGGTGCAGCGGCAGATCGGTATCCACCTTCACCACGTTGCGCGGGTGGGCGAGCGCATGGGTGGCGAAGGCGGATTGGCCGAAGATGTTGCTGCCCACACGCTCCGGCCCGCGCCACAGTCCGCCTTGCGCCGGTGCCAGCGCGCCCAGAAAGTTGCGCGGGAAGAATTCGGGGCAATAGCCGGGCTGGTGATCGTGGCAGGCCGGGCAGGCACCGCAGCTGTCGAAGCTGAGCAGGACATGGTCGCCGGGGGCGAGGCCGCTCACCCCCGGTCCCACCGCCTCGACCACGCCCGCGCCCTCATGGCCGAAGACGGCGGGGAACGGCACCGGCAGCGCGCCGTCGCGCATCACCATGTCGGTATGGCACACGCCGCAGGCGACGATCCGCACCAGCAGCTGGTCCGGCCCGGGCGCGTCGATCCGGACCGTCTCGATGCGGAAGTCCCCGCCTGCCGCCTCGGTGACGGCTGCCTGGATGTCCATGAATGCGCTCCCGTTAGAATTTGAAGCCGAAGCGCGCATACCATTCGCGCGGGCGGCTATAGGTGCCGAAGAAGGTGCCGTCGGCGATGTTGGAGCCGCCGGAGGTGAGGTAGCGATTGTCGGTCAGGTTGGTGCCGCCCACGGTGAGCGTCCAATGGTCGTGCGGCTCCTGATAGGCGATGCTGGCATTGACCAGATCGATCGCGCCGCGGCGCAGGATGTAGGTGCGCTGGGTATCGTTCCACACGCTGCTGGCATGGCTCCAGTCGGCGAGGAAGATCAGCGACGCGCCGTTGCCGATGCGGGTTTCGTAGCGCGGCGCGATGTTGGTCTTCCAGCTCGGCGTCTTGGGCAGCGGCGCGCCGACCACGGTGCCGGCCTGGAACGGGTTGGGGCCGCCCACGGCCGCCGCGGCGGGCGAGACGCTGGTGTAATAGGCGTCGATATAGCCGAGCGAGGCATTGACGGTGAGGCCGCGCACCGGCGCCGCGATCGCCTCCAGCTCGAAACCGCGGATCCGGGCGTTGCCGGCATTGGCGATGGTCGGCGAGGTGCCGATCTGGATGTTGAGCTGGATGCCCTTGTATTCGGTGTTGAAGGCGGCGGCGTTGAGCTGGAGCTTGCGATCGAGCAGCGTCGACTTCACGCCGATCTCGGTGGTCGTCGCGGTCTCCTCGTTGAAGTCGGGCGCTACATTGCCCTGCGGGTTGGTGAGGCGCGTGGTCCAGCCGCCGGTCTTGTAGCCGCGCGACCAGCTGCCATAGACCATCACATTGTCGTTCGGGTGCAGCTGCACGCCGAACTTGGGCGAGAAATCGCTGAACTTCTTGCGATTCAACCCCGGCACATAGACCCGCACCGGATTGCTGGGATCGGGATAGCCGAGCCCCGTCTGGCAGGTCACCGGCGCGAGCGGGAACGGGCCGTTCGGCGTGATGTTGCCATTGGCATCCGAACAGCCGAACAGCTTGTAGTTGAAGCCGTTCAGTTCCTGCTGGCCGCCCTCGAACCGCTTCTTCTCGTTGGTGTAGCGACCGCCGATGGTGAGGCCGAGCCAATCGGTAGGGCGATAGTCGATCTGGCCGAAGGCGGCATAGTTGGCGGTCTCCAGCCGGTTGGGACCGTCCACCTGCACCTGGCCCTCGGCGAAGGTCACGTAATCGTGGAGGTTGCCCGCTTCCTTGAAGTAATAGCCGCCGAGGACGTAGTTGAGCTTGTTGTCGAGCGCCTTGCCGAGCAGCTGCACTTCCTGGCTGAACTGCCACTGGTGCATGGTGAAGCTGAGCTGGAGGAAGTTGAGCGGCGAGCCGTCGGCATCGAGCCCGGCAGCCCAGTCGAGCTGGCGATAGGCGGTGATCGACTTGAGCGCGATGCTGTCGCTCAGGTCATAGTCGATGACGCCCGAGAAGCCCCAGTTCTTGAGGTCGGAAAAGCTGTTGCCGGTGGCATAGCTCTTGTCCGGATCGGCGAGGACGTAGCGGCTGTCCCAGGGCAGGCGGTTGTTCGCCGGATTGCCGTCGACATTGACGCCGGCATAGCTCGGCACCTGGAAGCGCGGGTTGAACTGCGTGCCGGAGGTGCCGCACAGCGCCTGGGCACCCCGCGCGGCGATCTGCGCCGAAGTCGCGCCGATGCAGAAATTGTAGAGCCCGGCGAAGTTGAAGCCGGTCGTGCCGGTGGGGTCGAACCCCGTGCCGGGCAGGTTGCTCGTGCCGGCGAAATTGCCGGGCACGGTCTCCGCGGTGCCCAGCAGCTTGTTGGCGCTGGTGCCCTTGTCGCGGCTATAGTCCCCGGACAGGGTGAGCGTGAACGGCCCGCCCTGCGCCCATTTCAGCTTGCCGCGCAGGTTCCAGTTGTCGTTGCCGCCTTCGCGCTGGCCGTTGCCATAGCCCGCCGCCGAGAAGGCGGTATAGGAGGGCGTGTTGTTGGCGCGCTGGTCCGGATAGGGGATGCGCTCCAGATAGCCGTCGCGGGACTGCACCCCGAAGCTGAGGATCGCGCCCAGCCCGTCGGTGATGGGGATGTCGACCGATCCGCGCGCGCCCAGCCGCTTGTAGCTGCCCGTGGTCACGTCGCCCTGGACGCGGAATTCCTTGCCGGGATCGCGGGTGACGATCGAGATCGCGCCGCCGATCGTGTTGCGGCCGAACAGCGTGCCCTGGGGGCCCTTCAGCACTTCCACGCGGGCGACGTCCATCAGATCCTGGTTCGCGCCCACCGTGCGGGCGAGATAGACGCCGTCCAGATAAAGGCCGACGCCGGGATCGATGTTGAAGGCGAAATCGTCCGAGCCGATGCCGCGGATATAGGCCGAAAGCACCGCGGGCGAGCCCGAGAACGGCGTACCGGCATCCAGATTGACGTTGGGCGCGATCGCCGAGAGCTGGGCGACGCTGCCGACGGCGCGCTCCTTCAACGTATCCGCACCGAAAGCGGAGATGGCGATCGGCACGTCCTGCACATTCTCGGCACGCTTCTGCGCGGTGACGACGATTTCCGCGATGCCGCCATCCTGTGCCTTGGCTTCCGGCTGCGTGGGCTGTTCGGTGCTTTGGGCCCAGACGGGCGCCGCCCATGCCGCCGAAGCAAGCAGGGCCGTGGCGAGACCAATGCGCATTTTTCCTCTCCTGATGGCGCGCCTTTTCGGCGCTTTATGGGGGGAGGCTAGCGCGACACCGGCGCCCCGTCTTGGACGGGTGCGCACCGCGATCAGGACGGACGCGCACCCCTGCACCGCCATTCGCGCGGGCTGGTGCCGAAGCGACGGCGGAAGCAGCGGCTGAAAAAGGCCGCGTCGTTGAAGCCGAGCGCAAAGGCGATGTCGGTCACACTGCGACCGGGCTCCGCCACCAGCAGTTCCGCCGCGCGCATAAGCCGACGATCGGTGATGAAGGCGGTGGGCGTGAGGCCGGTTTCGCGCAGGAATGCCTTCTGCACCGCGCGCGGACTGAGCCCGGTCGCCGCGCACAGAGACGCAGTGCCGAGTTCGGGATCGCCCAGATGCCGCAGCGCATAGGCCACCGGCGTTTCCGTTCCTACCGCCACGAACGGCGCACTGCGCTGCTGGCGGCACACCAGCCGCGTCGCATCGACCAGCAGGCTGCCTACGCCATCATCGACATCGCCGAGCATCGCGCGCTGGTCCCACAGCCCCAGCAGCATGTGATTGAGGAAGGCGACATGCGGATCCTGCCCCGGCAGCAGCCGGCCGTGCAGCGTTCCGAGCCCGATGCCGTCGCCGAGCAGCGCGGCCGGCACCTGGAGGATCAGGCATTCGTTGGCGTCGGAAATGTCGATCGCATAGGGTCGGCTGTCGTCCGCGACGAGGATGTCGCCCATCCCGCCCGACACGGCCGCATCGCCGTGCAGCATCGTCAGCCGCCCGCGCCGCTGGAGATGAAGCAGCAGGTTGTGCCCGTCGCGATTGCCCTCGCGCCGCACCTGTGCGCGCGCGCTCCTGGCCCGGGCGAGGCCCACCGGCCCCAGGTACCACCGGGCGAGATCGGCGCGGATGCCTTCGGGGGCGATGGCGGTCATGCCCGGAAAGGCTTCGGCGACGATGTCGCGCCAGAAGAGATGCCGCCGCTGGGGCGGCACCGCCTGGGTGGTGAAATGTTCGACCGCGCTCAGGCGGCCGGCTCCAGTTCGACCGCGTTGACGATATGCGCCTGGGTATATTCGTGCAGCCCCGACTGGCCGAGCTCGCCGCCCAGCCCCGACTGTTTGGATCCGCGGAACGGGATGCGCGGATCGATGGCGAGATGCTGGTTCACCCACACCGTGCCGCTGTCGATCTTCATCGCCACTTCCGTCGCGCGCGCCACGTCGCGGCCCCAGATCGTGCCGCCAAGACCGTATTCCGAATCATTGGCGCGCGCGATCACCTCCTCGATGTCGCGATATTTCAGCACCGGCAGCACCGGGCCGAACTGCTCCTCGCGCACCAGCGGGGCATCGTCGTCGAGATCGCGGACGATCGTCGGCGGGATGAAATAGCCCGGGCGATCAAGCGCATCGCCGCCGGCCAGCACGGTGCCGCGCTGCTTGGCGTCCGCGATCAGCGCCTTGACCTTCTCGAACTGCATGGCGTTCTGCACCGGGCCGACCTTGGCGCCCTGCTTGGCGCCGTCATCGACCACCGTGTTGCGGGCCAGCTCGGCGATTTCGTCGCAGAATTCCTCGTACATGCCCTCCGGCACATAGGCGCGCTTCACCGCGACGCAGATCTGCCCGGCATTGTACATCGCGCCCTGGAACACCTTCTGGGCGGCCAGCGCCGGCTCGACATCGTCGAGCACGATCGCGGCGTCGTTGCCGCCCAGCTCCAGCGTCACCCGCTTCACGCCGTCGGCGGCGCTGGCCATCACCTTCTTGCCGGTCGCGGTCGAGCCGGTGAAGGCGACCTTGGCGACATCCGGATGCGCGGTGAGCAGCGCGCCCAGGTCGTTCTGGTCGCAGACGATGTTGATGACGCCCGGCGGCAGCAGCTCGGCGAAGATCTCGCCCATCAGCAGCGAGGTGAGCGGCGTGGTCGGCGCGGGCTTGAGCACCATGGTGTTGCCGGCGACCAGCGCCGGGCCGATCTTGTTGGCCGCGAGGATCATCGGGAAGTTCCACGGCGTGATCGCCGCGACCACGCCCAGCGGCGTGCGATGCTCGACCACGCGGTTGCCGCCCTCGTCGCGCAGCACCTTGGTTTCCGGGCGCATCTGGGTGAAGGCGCGCAGGGTGAACACGGTGCCCATCACCTCGCCGGTCGCTTGGTCGAGCGGCTTGCCCTGTTCGGTGGTGAGCAGGCTGGCGAACTCGCTCAGCCGCTCCTGCAGGCGCGCGGCGACTGCCTCGATCTTGGCGGCGCGCTCCTCGATCGGCGTCGCGGCCCAGCCCGGGAAGGCGGCCTTGGCGGCGGCGACGGCGGCGTTGAGCTGATCGGCATCCGCCTTGGGGCAGCGTGCGAACGGCTCGGCGGTGGCCGGATTGATGACGTCGAACTGCGCGGCGCCGTCGACCGCTTCGCCATTGATCAACAGCTTGAAGGTGCGTTCCAAAGCCATTCTCCTAAAACAGGCCGCGACTCGCCGCGGCGGATCTTCTATTTTGCTCAAATGTATCCCAGGCATACCGACCGGACAAGATGACCCAAGCCGCTTCCCAGGACGACGAACTCGACACGCTGATCGGCTATCAGCTGCAGATGGCGCGGTTGCGGCTGATGGAGGCCGCGCATGCCGCGCTGGAGCCGTACGGCATCTCGCCCGCCCGCGTGACCGCGCTGGCGCTGATCCGGGCACAGCCGGGGCTGGACCAGTCGGCGCTCGGCCGGGCGCTGTCGATCAACCGGGCGAGCGCGATGAAGCTGGTCAACCTGCTGGTCGATCGCGGACTCGTCGAGCGCCGGCCGGGGCGTGACCTGCGCAGCCATGCCCTGCACCTGACTCCCGAGGGCGAGACGCAACTGCCGCAGATGATCGCGCGCCTTCGCGAATCCGAGGTGCCGGTGCTGGCGGCGCTGGACGAGCCCGAGCGGGCGACCCTGCTCCAGCTGCTGCGGCGCATCCACGCGCCGTTCAGCTGCGATTGAGGTCATAGGCGCCGAGCCCGGGCTTGTAGCTTTTCTCGTCGATGAACTGGCGGATGCCTTCCTTGCGGCCTTCGCTCTTGTCGTGGAAATTGGCCGCCTCCTGCATCCGCACGAGATAATCCTCGGCCTCGTCATAGGTGAGGTTGCCGACCCGGCGCACCGCATCCTTGGCGAACTTGAGCGCCACGGGGTTCTTCTTGAGCAGCAGCTCGGCGATCTCGCGGGTGCGCGCTTCCAGCCGCTCCAGCGGCACGCTTTCGTTCACCAGCCGGCAGGCGGCGGCCTGCTTGCCGTCGATCAGCTCGCCGGTGAGCGTCAGCCACATCGCGTCGCGCATCGGCAGCAGGTCGACCACCACCTTGGTCACGCCACCGCCGGGCAGGATGCCCCAGTTGATTTCCGACAGGCCGAACTGCGCCTCGTCCGCCGCCACCGCCAGGTCGCAGGCGAACAGCGGGCCGAAGCCGCCGCCGAAGCACCAGCCGTTCACCATCGCGATCGTCGGCTTCTGGAACCAGCGCAGCCGGCGGAACCAGCCATAGCTTTCGCGCTGGGACTTGCGGATTCCGCCCAGCCCCTGCGCCTCGGTCTCGCGAAAATACTCCTTGAGGTCCATGCCCGCCGACCAGGCACTCCCCTCGCCGCCCAGCACCAGCACGCCGACATCGTCGCGATATTCCAGCTCGTCGAACACTTCCGCCATGCGCCGGTTGAGCGCGGGGTTCATCGCGTTGCGCTTGTCCGGCCGGGCGAAATAGACCCAGGCGATGCGATCCTCGACCCGGTACGAAACGCCGTCCTTGGTGACCATCCGATCCTCTCCGTCGCTGTGCTCACTGTATCCTTGGCATACAATTTGCCGTTCGGGAAGGGGGGATGCGCATGGCCATCTGGACAGGCGGCAACGCTCCCACCACATCGCCTCGACGCCGGACGACACCGGCACCGGGCGGGCGCTCCCGCCGCGATTCGAGGATGGACGACCTGATGACGACCAATGCTCTGCTCGACACGCTGGCGCTGCCGCGCTTCGGAGAGATCCAGCCGGACGCGATCGCGCCGGCGCTCGATGCCGTGATCGCCGAGCACGAAGCGGCGGTCCGCGCCGTGACTGCCAGCCAGTCGCGCAGCTTCGACGCGGTCTGGCTCCCCCTGGAGCGCGCGGAAACCGCGATCGACAGCCTCTGGTCCACCGTGTCGCACCTGCGCGGCGTGGCCGACACGCCGGCGCTGCGCGAGGCCTATGCAGCCGGGCAGGCGCGGCTGGTCGCCTATCAGCTGGAGGTCATGCAGAACGCCGCGCTGTACGAAGTGCTGGAGGCGCTGGCCGCCTCCGATGCCTTCGCGGCCCGCCCCGTGGCGGATCGCGCCGCGGTGGAGCATATGGTCCGCGACTTCCGCCTCTCCGGCGTGGCCCTGCCGCCGGAGGCGCGCGCGCGGTTCGCGGCGATCTCGGTCGAGCTTTCGGCGCTGTCCACCGCCTTCGGCAACGCCGTGCTCGATGCGACCGATGCGTGGTTCGAGCATGTCGAGGATCCCGCGCTGCTCGCCGGCATCTCGGCTGCGGACCTGGCGATCTTCGCCGAAGCGGCCAAGGCGCGCGACCTGCCCGGCTGGGTGGTGACGCTGCAGGCGCCCAGCGTCATCGCGGTGCTGACCTTCGCCGAGGATCGCGGCCTGCGCGAGCGCGTCTACCGCGCCTATGGCACCCGCGCCTCCGACCAGGGGCCCCATGCCGGCCAGTTCGACAATTCGGCGCGGATCGCCAGCCTGCTCGCGCTGCGCCGCGAGGCGGCCCAGCTGCTCGGCTTCTCCGACCCGGTAGCGCGGTCGCTCGCCACCAAGATGGCGCCCGATGCGGGCCAGGTGCTCAGCTTTCTGCGCGATCTCGGCAAGCGCGCAAAGCCCGCCGCCGAACGCGAGGTCGCCGAGCTTGCCGCCTTCGCCGCCGAGACGCTGGGAATCGAGACGCTCCAGCCCTGGGACATCGCCTTCACCTCGGACCGGCTGCGCTCGGCCCGCTATGCCGTGGACGAGAAGGAAGTACGCGCGCACTTCCCGGTCGAGCGGGTCATCAGCGGATGGCAGCAGCTGCTCGAACGGCTGTTCGCGATCCGGCTGGTGGCGCGGGAGGATGTCGCGGTCTATCATCCGGACGCCCGCTATTACGATGTCGCGGACGAAAGCGGCGCGGTGTTCGCGGGCGTCTATCTCGATCTCCACGCGCGTGCCGGCAAGCGCAGCGGTGCCTGGATGGCGCAGGCGCGGCCGCGGCTGAACGACGGCAATGTCCACCGCGTGCCCGTCGCCTATCTCGTCTGCAACTTCGCCCCGAATACCGACGAGACACCGTCGCTGCTCAGCCACAATGAAGTGGTGACGCTGCTGCACGAGACCGGACACTGCCTGCACCACCTGTTCACCCGCGTCGATCGCCCGAACATCGCCGGCACCAGCGGCTTCGAATGGGACGCGGTGGAACTGCCGAGCCAGCTGATGGAGGACTTCGCCTGGGATCGCGACGTGCTGCGCGGCATGTCCGGCCATCACGAGACCGGCGCGCCGCTGCCGGACGCGCTGTTCGACAAGCTGATCGCCGCCCGACGCTTCCTTTCCGGCATGGCGGTGGTGCGCCAGATCGAGTTCGCGCTGTTCGACCTGCTGCTCCATCTGGGCACGCTGGGCAGCGACCCGATGGAAGTGATCGAGGCGGTGCGCGACGAGGTCGCGGTGGTGCGCCCGCCGGCATGGCACCGCTTCCCCCATGCCTTCAGCCATATCTTCGCGGGCGGCTATGCGGCGGGCTATTACAGCTATCTCTGGGCCGAAGTGCTGGCGGCGGACGGCTTCCAGCGCTTCGCCGAGGCCGGGCTGATCGACCGCACGACGGCCGATCGCTTCCGCGACGAAGTGCTGGCGCGCGGCGCGAGCCGGCCGGCGGCGGACAGCTTCCGCGCCTTCCGTGGCCGCGATGCCGATCCGCAGGCGATGCTGGTGCGCCACGGGCTGGTCGCCGAGCCTCGCTGACCGCGGCGGGGCCGCACGAAGCGGCCGCACCTCGTGGCTCCGCCGGGAGAGGCAAACTCAGGGATAGCTTGGATCGGGCCGCGCGCTCGGGAAGATGGCGGGGAAAGGCGCGGCCGTGACTTGGCACGGCGGCGCCCCACCGGAGCGCCGCGCAGCCCATGGTCGAACGCAGCTACATCTTCGCGCCGGAAGAACACCCGCTCTTCCCCGGCGCGCCCTATTCGCCGCGACTGTCGTTCGGCAATCGCTGCGTCTATGCGCTGTCGGCGATGGTGCTGGCGATGGCGAGCGGGCTCGGCAACGCGCTGATCACCACCAACCTGTTTTCGATGGCCGGGAACATGGGGCTGTACGTGGCCGAGGCGAACCTGCTGCTCGCGGTATTCGTCGCGTTCAACGCCACCGCCAACCTGCTGCTGGTTAAAGCGCGGATCCAGTTCGGCATCCCCGCCTGCATGCACGCGATCCTCGGCACGCTGATCCTGGGCGAGGTGATCGCGCTGTGCTTTCCCTCGCTGGGGACCACGATCCTCGCCCGGGCGATCAGCGGGGTCGCGTCGGGCGGGCTCACCACGCTGGGCCTGTACAGCGTGTTCCA
Organism: Sphingomonas sp. TDK1; assembly: GCF_001650735.1. Taxonomy (GTDB): domain Bacteria; phylum Pseudomonadota; class Alphaproteobacteria; order Sphingomonadales; family Sphingomonadaceae; genus Sphingomonas. The sequence goes on from NZ_LXVY01000044.1 coordinate 226,740, forward strand.
GGTCTTCCCGCTTCGGCTTCGGCCGGCAGCGGTGATCGTGGGGTTCAGCCTGCCGCAACTCGCCATCCCGCTGGCACGGATGGTGCCGCTGGAGAGCGTGGCATCGGATCACTGGGCGGGCGTGCATTGGATCGAGCTCGCGCTGGCCCTCGCCGCCTGGGCACTCACGACGCTGCTGCCCCTGCCCCCTACCGACCGCAGCAAGGCGTTCCAGCCGCTCGACGCGCTCACCATCGTGCTTGCCATGGCCGGCATGCTGCTGGGGTGCAGCGCGCTGGCGTTCGGCCGCTTCTATTGGTGGACCGACGCGCCCTGGCTGGGCTGGATGGTGGCGGGGTCGCTGCTGCTGCTCGGCCTCGTCCTGTGGATCGAGGATCGACGCGCGCAGCCGCTGCTCCAGATACGCTGGTTCGGCACCGCCGACATCCTGCTGATCGCCGGCATCGCGCTGGTCGTCCGGATCGCGCTGACCGAGCAGACCTATGCGGCGGTCGGTCTGCTGGCGCTCGGCGGGCTTACCAACGACCAGATGCACGGGCTCTTCGCCGTGGTGCTGGTGGCGATGATCGGCGGTATTGCCCTGGCGGCATGGCTGGCCCAGCCGGACCGGCTGCTGCCGATGATGCTGGTGTCGGCGCTGGTGATCGCACTCGGGGCGTGGCTGGACACGCATTCGACCAGCGATACGCGGGCGACGCAGCTCTATCTCAGCCAGTCGCTGCTCGGCATCGGCACGGTGTTGTTCCTGGGTCCGGCACTGCTGTTCGGCATCGCCCATGTGCGCGGACGCGGGCCGACCTATCTGGTGAGCTTCGTCGTGCTGTTCAGCACCACGCAAAATCTGGGCGGACTTGCCGGAGCGGCGTTGCTGGGAAGCGTCCAGACCATCCGCGCGCGCGTGCACGCCGGCATCCTTTCCGACGCACTGCCGACCGGCAGCCCGCTGGCCGCACAGCGCATCGCCGCCAGCGACGCGCAGATCGCGCCGGTACTGCCGGATCCCGCCGCCGCCGCCGCGCAGGCAGGCGCGCGACTGGGCAGCGCCCTGCAGGCCCAGGCCAATATCCTCGCCTTCAACGACACCTTCTGGGTGGTGACGCTGCTCGCACTCGCGCTCGCGGCCTTCCTCGCCCTCTTCATCCTTGTCCAGGAAGCGCGCCGACTCCGTGCCGCGCCGCCCGCCGGAGCCACGCCATGAGCCAGAACGCCGCCTCGCCGCCCCCGCCCCCGCCCCCACCTGCACCTGCACCTGCACCTGCGACCGCCGCCGATGTGTGGCATCCGCCCCGACCCCACCCGGTCGTGACGGCGCTCTGCGCGCTGGCGCTGCTGGTGGCGATCGGCGCCGTGCTCCAGCTCTGGGGCATCGGGCCGTTCACCGGCAGCGTGCAGAAGACCGACAATGCGCTGGTGCGCGGCCGCACCACCGTGATCGCCCCGCAGGTCAGCGGCTATGTCGCCGAGGTGCTGGTCCGCGACTATCAGGCCGTGAAGGCGGGGCAGGTGCTCGCGCTGATCGACGATGCGATCTACCGGGCGCGGGTGGCGCAGGCGCAGGCCAATCTCGATGCGCAGCTCGCCGCGCTGGCGAACAGCCGCCAGGCGCAGTCCGCCCGCTCGGCGGAGATTGCCGGGCAGGACGCCGCCGCCGCCGATGCGGTGGCGCAGCTCATCCGCGCCAAGGCCGACATGGCGCGTGCGCGCGACCTGGCCGGCGACGGATCGATCTCGCTACGCGAGCGCGACCAGGCTGCGGCAGCCCTTGCGCAGGCCGAGGCGGGCGTGCGCCGTGCGACCGCGAACACCCGCGTCGCCCAGCAGGATCTGAAAACCGTAGAGGTGGGGCGCGGCGGCCTCGCCGCGCAGGTCGAGGCGGCACGGGCGCAGCTGCAACTCGCGGAGATCGACCTGCTGCATACCGTGATCCGCGCGCCCGAGGCTGGGCAGCTCGGCGAAATCCATGTGCGGCGCGGCCAATATGTCACCAACGGCACCGCGCTGATGGAGCTGGTGCCGCCCGATCGCTGGGTGATCGCGCTCTACAAGGAAGCGCAGACCAGCCATATGCGTCCGGGCCAGCCCGTGCGCTTCCGGGTGGATGCGCTGGGCGGAGAGCATCTGAACGGCCATGTTGCCCGGATCGCACCGGCAACGGGCTGGGAATTCGCGGTGCTGAAGCCCGACAATGCCACCGGCAATTTCGTGAAGGTGCCGCAGCGGATCGGCATCCTGATCACCGTCGATCCCGGCCAGCCCCTGGCCGAGCGTCTCCGGCCGGGCATGTCGGTGGAAACCCGCATCGATACGGCGGGCGGGCGATGAAGCGACGCAGCATCGCGGCTGGGGTGACGGCGCTGCTGCTGCTCCAGGCCTGTGCCGGGCCGGATCGGCCGGCACCCCCGGACGCTGCCGCCCCGGTGCCGCTGGGCTGGCGCGGCGACACCGCGCCCGGTGCCCCCGCCACGGCGGACTGGTGGCGCGCCTTTCGAGATCCCGCGCTGGACGCGCTGGTCGAACGCGCGCTTGCCGGCAATACCGATCTGCAGATCGCCGCTACCCGGATCGCGCAGGCACGCGCACAGCTGCGCAGCACCGCCGCGGCAGCGCTCCCCAGCGCGGCGCTCGCCGGGACGGGCAGCAGCGCGCGCAGCGTGAGCCCGTTCGGCCTCGGCGTCGATCAGGAGCGGGGGCAGGTCGAGATCGACACCGCCTATGAGCTGGACCTGTTCGGCAGGCTTCGGCACGGGACTGCGGCCGCACGGGCGGACTGGCTCGCCAGCGCGGACACGCGGGATGCCGTGCGCATCGCGCTGATCGCCGGGGTGGTCGAGAGCTATGTGCGCCTGTGCGCCACGGATGCCCGGCTGGCCATCGTGCGCGAGACGATCGCCGAGCGTCGGCAGGAGCGCGACCTGATCCGGCGCCGGTTCGCCGCGGGCTATGGCTCCAGGCTGGAGGACCAGCAGGCGGAAGCGGCGCTGGAAGCGGCGATCCGGCTGGAGCCGGCGACGCTATTGTCGCGCACGCAGCAGGAAAATGCGCTCCGCCAGCTGGTGGGCGACGCGCCCGGCGCGATCGCCCGCACCGCCGCTTCGCCGGATCCCGAACTTACGGTACCGGCAGCGCTTCCATCGGAGGTGGTACGGCAGCGACCGGACATCGCCGCGGCGGAACGCCGCCTGGCGGCCGCCGACCAGCGCCTGCAGGCCGCCCGTGCCGCCTTCCTGCCGCGGGTACAGCTTGCCGGCAGCTTGGGGGGCGTGGCGTCGACGCTGCTTGCCGATCCCATCTCGCTCTTCTCGGCAGGCGGCTCGATCCTCGCCCCGCTCTTCCAGGGCGGCGCGCTTCGCGCAGGGCGGGATGCGGCGGCGGCCCGCCGCGACGAGGCCGCCTATGCCTACAAGGCCACCGTGCTGCAGGCCTTCCGCGAAGTCGAGGACGCGATGGCATCGTTCCAGCGGGTATCGGAGGAGCAGGCGGCGGCGGAACGCCAGGTGACGGCGCTGGAGCAGGCCTATCGCGCCGCCCGCCGTCGCTATCAGGCAGGCTATGCCTCCTATCTCGAGCAGCTCGATGCGGAGCGGACGCTGCTCGCCGCGCGGCTGGATGTGGTCGATCTCCGCTTCCGCCGGCTGGCGGCTTTCATCGCGGTGACGCGCAGCATCGGGGGCGGCTGGAGCGGGGACGGCTGGAGCGGGGACGGGGCCGCCCCCTCGCCTGCCCATCCGCGCGCCGGGAACGCGCCCTAGGTCCGGTTGGGCCCTGCAAGATCCTACCCTCCGCAGCGTCAAGCAACGCGCCGCTTGATTCCTTGCGCGCGGGCTGCATGCTGGCGGCGCCGCGCGTGCGGCATCCGCGAACCAGAATGCTGGGCGGCACCAGATGGGGGAGAGATGACGATGTTGAAGCGTGCGCCCATGGCTCTTGCCCTGCTCGGCTGCGGCGCGGTCCTTCTTCCGATTCCCGCCGTCGCGCAGGCGCCGGCGCGCGCGCGAGGCGAGGCTGCCAGCAGCGATCCGCGTACCGTTCTCGATCTCTCCCAGGGCTGGCGATTCCAGTTCGGCGCTGCCGACGAGGCCCCGGCCGCGCCCGGCTTCGACGATGCGGCATGGCTTCCCGTCACCGTGCCGCACACCTGGAACAAGGTGGGTGCCTATGCGCTCACGCGGTCGCCCGACGCGAACATGCGCCAGGGCAAGGGCTGGTATCGGCGCACCATCACCGTTCCCGCCGCGCTGAAGGGCCGCCGCCTGTTTCTCGAATTCGACGGCGTCTCGAAGATCGCGGATATCTGGGTCAACGGCCGCCATGTCGGCACCCATGCCGGCGCCTTCGGTCGCTTCCGCCTCGACGTGTCCGACGTGCTCAAGCCGGGCGGCAACAGCCTCGCCGTTCGCGCCGACAATAGTGCTTCCGCCCCCGGCAGCAGCACCGAGCATGTGATCCCGCTGGGCGGCGACTTCTTCGTGCAGGGGGGCATCTATCGCGGCGTGCGCCTGCTGGCGGTGGACGATGCGCATATCGATCTGGCCGATCATGGTGGGCCGGGCGTGTATCTGCACACCCCGCGGATCTCGGCGGAACGCGCCGAGGTCGCCGCCAAGACGCTGCTGCGCAATCTCGGCACGCGACGCCGCGCGCTGACGCTGGTGACCACCATCCACGACGCCGCCGGCAAGCCTGTCGCTACCGACCGCGCGCCGGTCACGCTCGCCACGGGCGAGGCGCTGGCGGTGGCGCATAACCTTACCGTCCCCGCGCCGCACCTCTGGCAGGGGCGCGACGATCCCTATCTCTACCGCGTGGTCAGCGAGCTGCGCGACGGTACCCGCGTGATCGATCGGCAGGTCCAGCCGCTCGGCATCCGCAGCTTCGCCTTCGATGCCGATCGGGGCTTCCTGCTCAACGGCAAGGTGACGCCGCTGCACGGCGTTTCCCGCCACCAGGACGTGCAGGGCAAGGGCTGGGCGCTCACGCCGGAGGACCATGCCCGCGACATGGCCTTCGCGATCGAGATCGGGGCGAACACCCTCCGCCACGCCCATTATCAGCACGCGCAGGAATGGAGCGACGAAGCCGATCGCGCCGGCATGGTCGTCTGGGCGGAGCTGCCCTTCGTGCATCAAGCCAATGTCGACCCCAGCGAAGCCCCGGCGGCCGCGACGATCGCCAATGCCGAGGAGCAGCTGCGCGAGCTGATCCGGCAGAACGTCAACCACCCGTCGATCCTGCTCTGGTCGGTCGGCAACGAGGCGGATATCGGCGCCGCGATCGACGCCATGCGCAAGGGCGGCGCGGCAAAGCCGGCCCAGTCCGGCGAGATGCTGCGCCGGCTCGACCGACTGGCGCGCACCGAGGATCCCAGCCGCCCCACCGTCTATGCCGATTGTTGCGAGGATACGCCCTCCATCCTGTCGATGGAAGGCGCGCCCAGCCTCAACGGCATCACCCAAGTGATGGGGCTCAATCGCTATTATGGCTGGTATTATGGCGATCTGGACGGCATCGGCCCGGCGCTCGATTCGATGCATGCGCGGCATCCGACGCTGCCGATCGGGCTCAGCGAATATGGCGCGGGCGGCGCGATGACCCAGCATAGCGACAATGCGCTCGGCGGCCCGGTCGCTGCCTATGGCCGGCCGCAGCCGGAGGAATATCAGAGCCTCGCCATCGAACGGAACTGGAAGGCGATTGCCCAGCGGAAATACCTCGCCGCCAGCTGGCTGTGGAACCTGTTCGACTTTGCCACCACGATGCGCAACGAAGGCGACGCGACCGACATCAACACCAAAGGGCTGGTCTCCTACGACCGCAAGACGCGCAAGGACGCCTTCTATTTCCTCCAGGCCAGCTGGTCGGCCGCCCCTGTCCTTCACCTGAACGGACGGCGCTACGCCGATCGCGCCTATGCGGTGGTGGATGTGCGCGGCTATTCCAATGCGGATCGCGTATCGCTGTCGCTGAACGGCAAGCCGGTGGGCGAGGTCGCGTGCCCAGATCGCATCTGCCTGTGGCCGGGCGTGGCGCTGACGCCGGGCGCCAACCACCTCGTCGCCACCGCCACCATCGGCGGCAAGCAGATCAGCGACGCGCTGGACTGGACCGCGCCCGATCCGCGCCGGGGGGTGTTCATCGACTCCGGCGCGCTGGTCGGCGGGACGATGGGCGGCAACCGCTACGGCTCGGACAATTTCTTCCGCGGCGGCACCGCCAAGGTGCTGGCGGGCCGCAACCCCTTCGCGCCGCCCCCCAAGGTGGAGGGCACCGACATCCCGGCGCTGTTCGGCAGCTATCGCGAAGGCCGGTTCGGCTATGAGGTGCCGCTGCCCGACGGCGACTGGGCCGTCACCATCGCCAGCTTCGAGCCGGATGCGGCAAAGGGCGCGACGCGCAGCTTCGCCGTCCTGGCCGACGGCAAGCGGGTGATCGATGCCCTCGCGCCGATGCAGGCGGCAGGCGGCGCGAACAAGGCGGTGACGCGCAGCTTCACCGTGACCAGCAGCGGCGGCCGGCTGGCACTCGACTTCGAGCCGATCGGCGGCGATGCCGTTGTCGCCGGCATTGCCATCCGCTCGGCGCGACCCTGACAGGAGCCTTCGTACCAATGCATGCCCAACCCCGCCCTACCCTTGTGCTGCTTTGCGGTCTGCTGTGCGACGCGCGCGTCTGGCAGCCGGTGCGCGACGCGTTGCCCGCGCATGTCGACGCGCGGATCCTGGCCTTTCCCGGATTCCGCGCCATCGAAGCGATGGCCGCGCAGGTGCTGCAGTCCGTGCCCGGGCCGCTCGTGCTGATCGGCCATTCGATGGGCGGCAGGGTCGCGCTGGAAGCGGTACGGCAGGCGCCGGATCGGGTGGTCGGGCTGGGACTTGCCAATACCGGCGTCCATCCGCCCGCGCCGGGCGAGGCCGCCAACCGCCAGATCCTGATCGATCGCGCCCGCGCCGACGGCATGGCGGCGCTGGCAGATGCCTGGCTCCCGCCGATGATGGGTGCGCCCCAGGATCAGGTGGCGGCGCTGATGCCCGATCTGCGCGCAATGGTCGCCGCGAATGCGCGGGAGAGCTATGAGGGGCAGATCGCAGCGCTGCTGGCCCGGCCGGATGCCGTGTCGCCGCTACGATCCTATCGGGCGCCGCTGCTGCTGCTGGCCGCCGAACAGGATCGCTGGTCGCCCCCGGCGCAGCATGCCGACATGCGCGACCTCGCGCCGCAAGCGGTGCTGCATGTGGTGCCGGATGCCGGCCACATGCTGCCGGTGGAGCGTCCGGAGGTGGTCGCCGGGCTGATCGGCCCGTGGTTCGATGCCCATTGGCCGATCGGCGACAGCGCCACTTAACCGCCGCCCCGGAACGCGAAACGCCCTCCGCCTGCACCGGCGGAGGCCGGGCGGGCGAAGGGCGCTGCGGTCTTCACCACCGGGGCAACGCGCGCGCCGTCCCGGTGGACATCGGATCAGAAGCTGAAGTTTGCGCCGGCGCTGAAGTTGCGACCGACGAGACCCGCATAATGCCAGCTGCTGAGGTAGTTGGGGTTGCTGGTATAGGCGCCCGAAGCGAGCGGCGCGCGCGCATCGGTCAGGTTCTGGACGTTGACGAAGAAGCGGAACTGGTCGTTAACCTTCACCGCCGCGTTCAGGTCGACATAGATGAACGGGCGAATGTAGCACTGGTAGCTCTTGTCGCCGCCCTTGACGATCGGGGCCTTGGTGTTGGCGCACGAAAGGTCGATCGCGCCATTGGCGCCCGGCTTGATGTCATCGGCAGCGACCTGCTTGATCCGACCCACATAATAGGTCGTCGCGGTGAGCGAGAACTTGCCCATTTCAAGCGCATTCTGCCAGTTGCCGCGGATGCGCGGCGTGCCGCCACCCGAGGAGAGCTGGTAGGGCCCAAGCGTACCGGCATATTTCTGCACCACGCCCGACGGCGTGACGAGGTCGAGGCGCAGCACGCGGGTGACGTCGACACGGCTGATCAGGCGCACGTTGTCGGCAACGCGAAGGTTCGCGGTGGCCTGCATGTCGATGCCCGAGCTGACCTGATAGTTGGCGTTGACATAGGGCACGTCGAACACCAGCAGGCGCGGCAGCGCGTTCGGATTGATGGGATCCGGCGCATCGATGATGTTGCACTTGTAGCCCGGCCCGACCGCCGCGAGCGCGGCGCAACCGGCGGCCGAAGTGGTCTGCCCGTAATAGGCTTCGATCGCCTGGGCACGCAGCGGACCGCTGACGATCAGGTTGGACTTCTTGATGTTGTAATAGTCCACCGTCATGTTGAACCAGCGCGTCGGCTTCAGCATCGTGCCGAGCGTGATGCTGCGCGACACTTCCGGCAGGATGTTCGGATTGCCCGTCGCGCCGCTGCCGATGTTGTACGTGGTCGTGTAGGCGGCGTTGCCCGGGTGGGCGAGCACGAAGGCCGACTTCGGATCCGGCGTGTAGGACGAGAAGCCCGCATAGCTGCTGGCCGGATTATATTCCGCGAAGGTCGGTGCGCGGAAGCCCTGCGAATAGGTCGCCCGGAACGACACCTGCTCGATCGGCGTGAACTTCGCGCCCACCTTGGGCGAGAAGTGGCTGTAGCCCTGCGAATAATGGTCGTAGCGGCCGGACACGTTGAGGTCGATCGTGCGCGTGAACGGCGCGTCGATTTCGAAGAAGCCGGCGGTCACCGTCTGGTGCCCCTGCGCCGACGAGGTGGTCAGCGCATAATAGGACAGGTCCGCATTCTGGTTGCGGTTCATCAGCGTCTCGCGACGGATCTGGAAGCCGCCGCCGATGTTGAGCGTGCCGCCCGGCAGCTCCATCAGCGACTTGATCAGCGAGCCGCCGATCGTGGCGACGGTCGAATAGGACGGCGTCGTGCGCTCCGGCGAGATCAGGTTGCGTACCGCCGCCGTGTTCTGCTCCGGATTGACGAAGTTGTACGCACCGGTGTTGATCGCGCTCAGCAGGCCCTGAATGTTGATGAAGCCGCGCTGCGTCACGCTGAAATTGTCACGCGCGTACACGCCGTTCAGGCGGAACTTGAAGCCGTTGCCGAGATCGCCCGAGATGCCCGCGGTGGTACGGAACACGTCGACATAGCGGAAGCTGCCGGCGGGAATGTCGCCGAACAGATAATAGATGCGCGCGGCGCCGTTGTTCGGGTCGTTCGCATAGGCGGCGGCATAGGGGTTGTTCGGGTTCAGCTTCCGGTCTGCAGCCGTGGCGCAGTTCACGCCCGACGCGCAGACATAGACCGGCAGCACGATCCCCGGGCTGCTGGACGCGAGCGCCGCCGAACCGCCGAAGGGCTGGGTCTGGCGAATGCCCGAGGGCGTGCCCATGATGCTGACTTCGGAGTGCGAATAGCTGCCGGAAGCGAACGCCTCCCAATTGTCGCTCAGCCGCACGCTCAGGCGCCCGGTCGCGGAGTAACGCTGCTGCTTCGGCTGGATGATCGAATATTCGTCGGGAATATTGTGCGCGCAGCCGGTGCCCTGCTCGTCCTTGGTGGCGACCGTGTAGGTGCCGAAGGGGCAGGAATTCGGGTTGAGCAGCTGATACTGGCCGTTGATCGGCGCGCCCACCTGGCCGGACAGCGGGTTGTTCAGATCGGTCTGGCGCACGCGGGTGACGACTGCCTGCGGGTTCTGCGCGGTGATCGTGTCGTCATTGCGGTTGCGATCGTCGAGGCCGCTGGGGCGCAGGTCCAGCGTGTTGAACGGATAGCCGCGCGAGTGATTGGTGATGTACCCGTCATAGGTGTATTCACCGTTCAGGTAGAAGTTCCAGCCCTGCTCGCGATAGTCGCCCACGCCGCCGGTCAGCGTCGCGCGATAGTGCGAACCGTCGCCATGGCCGGTCGTGCCGCCCTGCACCGAGCCTTCGAGGCCCTTGAAGTTCTTCTTGCTGATGAGGTTGACGACGCCGCCGATCGCATCCGCGCCATAGGTGGAGGACGCGCCGTCCTTCAGCACTTCGATGCGGTCGACGATGCTGAACGGGATCGAGTTGAGGTCGACATAGGCGTTATGGCCGTCGTCGTTCAGCGGGAAGTTGGCGGAGCGCAGGCCGTCGATCAGCACCACGGTCGACGACACGCCCAGGCCGCGGAGCGACACGGCGGCACCACCGGCGGAGAAGCCGTTGCGGAAGCCGGTGGAGATCGAGCCGGCGCTGTCCGCCGAAACCGAGCGGATCGCGTCCTGTGCGGTCGTGATGTTCGCGCGCTGCAGCGTCGCCGAGCTCAGCACGGTGACGGGCGAAATCGAGCTCGCGTTCGAATCGCGGAACAGCGTGCCGGTGACGACGATCGTGGCGCCCTGGCCACCGGCGGCCGGCGAAGCGGGCTCCGCGGGGGCCTGCTGGTCCTGCGCTTCCGGCGCTGCCGCCTGATCGGCGACGGGAGCGGCAGTGTCCGCAACCTGGGCCGGCGTCGTGTCCTGCGCATATGCCGGAGCGGCGATCGCGGTCAGCAGCGCGGCAGTCGAAATGCCATACCGCAGCGTGGAAATTGCGGAATTCATCAAAATCATCGAGCCCATCCCTTTAACGCAGCAGCGACTTTTCGTCGCTTGCACACACCCATCGCCGGGTGCTGCGATGGGCGCCCGCTAGCATCCGCTATGTTAATGAGCTTTTAAAGGGACACATATTGCAACATCATCCACAAAGGCGATCGTATACGTATTTTACTTTGCAAATTTCGCAAATACGTACATTTATTGATGAAAAAGAATCTAAATATTTTGTAAATGCATACGAAGACGACAGGTAGGTGGTCCGGTTTTTGCTGCGCTTGCACAGTCAGAAATTTTTCTGAAGCTTCCGGTAGATGGCCCGAAGGTGATGCCTATTGCACGGCAAAATGGCCCCACACCCGCTGCGGGTGCGCTGTACATGACGGAGCGGCCAAATGCGCCAATCGCCGGGACTTCGTTTCGTCTGGAGGGGCGGCCAAGCCGCTCCCGCTTTGACATCAATTGCAACCGCTGGAGATCCAGCGACGGATCGAGCTCCCCCCAAGACCTGTCGCAGGCATTGCGTCGGCCCGTCTGATCGCCCCCATTCCACCTTCGGCGGCATGCGGAAGGGGCATTGCCCGGCACGATGCGGGTCGGACTTTGCGTATTGGCCGGCGATCCTCCAGATACCGGCGGAAGGAGATGTAAGGATGACCCGCTTCGTTGTGGTGGTCGACACCCAGGCAGACTTCATGCTCGCCGACGGCGCGCTCGCCGTGGAGGGCGCAGAGGCGCTGATCGCGCCGATGCAGCGCTGGCTCGCCGCGCTGGACCCCAAGGACACCGCAGGTGTGCTTTTCACCTTCGATACCCATAGCTTGGAACACTATTCCGCTTCTCCCGAGGCCGAGCAGTTTCCGTTGCACTGCGTTCTCGGAACGCCGGGATGGCGCAACGTGCTGGATGCCGCCGCCGTACCCCCGGGCATTCCGGTCTACCGGCTGGAGAAGGGGGTGTTCGACATGTGGGCGGAGCCCGATGTCGTCATCGAAGCCATGGAGACAGGGCAGACAGGTGCCCGCGACGCGTTCTTCACCGGGCTCACGGCGCACGGCGTCACGGATGTGACCGTCATCGGTGTTGCCGCAGACTATTGCGTGCGCTGGGCGATAGACGGGTTGGTCGCGCGCGGCTTCACCGTGACGGTGCCGCCCGGCCTTACCCGGGGCATCGTCCGACAGATCGATCAGGTCGTGGCGGAGGCATTCGGTGATATGCGAGTCGCCGTCGCGGACGCCGCCTGAGCCCGGGGGCATCTGTCGCGGGCGCTGCACGAGGTTCCGTGTCGGGCACGCCTGCGACCGAAAGGCGTTTGAGCGGCGTTTTTCCGGCCGCCCGAAGCCTGCCGGGCAAGGCGCCGGCACGCGGATGCCGAAATCCTCCGCCTGTGGGAGGCGCGCAGCGGACGGCCTGCCGGTCGAACAAGCCGCCTGTGGTTGGGGCATTCAGGCCTTCATACATCTACCCACGGCTGCGCACGCAATCGATACGAACCCCGTCAGTCCGCCGTCCAGCCGCCATCGACGATAAGGCTCGTTCCGGTGACCAACGCAGATGCATCGGATGCCAGAAAGACCGCAGCTCCCATCAGATCCTCCACCCGGCCCAGCCGGCCGAGCTTGATCTTCTCGAGCACGCTGCGGCGAAAGCCGTCGTCGCGCAGGAACGGCGCCGTCATCAGCGTTTCGATGAAGGTCGGCGCGATCGTGTTCGAACGGATTCCGTGCGGGGCCAGATCAAGCGCGAGCGCCTTGCTCAACCCTTCCAGTCCCCATTTCGACGCGCAATAAAGTGAGCGGTTCGGGCCGCCGACATGGCCCATCTGGCTGCCGATGTGAATCAGGCTGCCTTGCGTCCCGGCCTCGACCATCCGTTTTGCCGCGGCCTGGGCGACGAAGAAGGCAGACCGAAGATTGAGGTCGAGAACGGCGTCATAATCGGCCGGAGTCACCTCCCATATCGGCTTGGGGCGATTGGTGCCGGCGTTGTTGACCAGAATGTCGAACGCCGGCCGGCCGGCGAAAAACTCTGCCACCGCGTCCAGATCGGCAACATCCAGCTGGGCCGCCTCCGCCCTGCCCCCGGCGGCCTCGATGGCGGCTGCGGCGCTCCCCACTTCGTCCGGCGAGCGCGCGACCAGCGTCACCGCCGCCCCCGCCTGCCCCAAGGCGGCGGCGAGAGCGAGGCCGATGCCCCGCCCCGCCCCCGTGACGACGGCTCGACGGCCGTCCAGGCGCAAGGACGGCGTCTGCGGAAGCGTCATCGCACCGGTGCCAATGCTTCGGCGGCACCGGCATAGGGCACGTTGCGACCGCCATAGCGGCGCACGCGCACATTGGCCTGCTCGCCATGCCCCGCAAACCCTTCCAGGGCGCACAGGCGCGAGCAATATTCGCCGATCAGCGCCGACGCTTCGTCGGTTTCCACGCGCTGATAGGTACAGGTCTTGAGGAATTTCCCGACCCACAGACCGCCCGTGAAGCGCGCCGCCTTTCGGGTGGGCAGCGTGTGGTTGGTCCCGATCACCTTGTCGCCATAGGCGACGTTGGTGCGCGGCCCGAGGAACAGCGCGCCATAGTTCGTCATGTTCTTCAGGAAATAGTCGGGATCCCTGGTCATCACCTGAACATGCTCGTTCGCGTAGAAATCGGCGACCTTGCACATCTCTTCATAATCGTCGCAGACGATCACCTCGCCGTAACTTTCCCAGGCGCGGGCGGCGATGTCGGCGGTCGGCAGGATGTGCAGCAGCCGCTCGATTTCGCGCAGCGTCTCCTCGGCGAGCTTGCGGCTGTTGGTGATCAGAATGGCCGGGCTGTCGGGACCATGTTCGGCCTGGCCGAGCAAATCGGTCGCGCAGATTTCACCATCGACGCTTTCGTCGGCGATCACCATCGTCTCGGTCGGCCCCGCAAACAGATCGATGCCGACGCGCCCGAAGAGCTGGCGCTTGGCTTCGGCGACGAAGGCGTTGCCCGGCCCCACGAGCATGTCGACCTTCTCGATCGTTTCGGTTCCCAGCGCCATCGCGCCCACCGCCTGGATACCACCCAGCGCGTAGATCGCATCGGCGCCCGCCATGGCCTGCGCGGCGACGATCGCGCGGGCAGGCTTGCCCTCGAAGGGCGGCGCGCAGGTGATGACACGTGGGACCCCCGCCACCTTCGCGGTGATGACGCTCATATGGGCGGACGCCAGCAGCGGATATTTCCCGCCCGGCACGTAACAGCCGGCCGCATTGACCGGGATGTTCTTGTGGCCCAGCACCACGCCCGGCAGCGTCTCGACCTCGATGTCCTTCACGCTTTCCCGCTGGTATTGCGCAAAGTTTCGAACCTGCGCCTGGGCAAATTCGATGTCCTTGATCTCCTGCGCGGTCAGCGCGTTGAGGCAGTCGTCGATCTCGGCCTGCGACAGGCGATAGTCCTCGCGATCCCATCCGTCGAACTTGATCGAGAGATCCCGAACCGCGGCGTCCCCGCGGGCTTCGATATCGGCAAGCGTCGCCTCGACCGTATCCCGAACCTTTCGGTCCGCCGCCGCGCGAACCTCGGCGCTCGTCCCGCGCTTCAAATACTCGGCCATGTTTCAACCCTGCGTTCGAGGAAGGATTTGATCGAGATGCTCGACCTCGGGCGGCGATAGGAAAAAGGGACTGACGGCCGCGCGCCAGTGCTGAAAATCGGGCGAACCGCGAAAATCGACATTATGGGCCTCGACCGACTCCCAGCCGACCAGCAGCCGATATCGGCCGGGCTTCTCGATCGAGCGATGCAACGAAAATTCGAGACAGCCGCCGCGCCAGAACAAGGGTTCCGCGCCGGCCACCGCCTGTTCGAAGTCGTCGGCCCTGGCGGGGTCGATCTCGATCTGCGCTATTTCACGGATCATCGCGCCCGCACCACCTTTTGCTCGAGAATACCGAAAACGGGCGCGCCGTCGGGCTGGCGCACCTCCATCCGCACAATGTCGCCAAACGCCATGAACGCAGTGCGGGGTTGGCCCTCGTCCATCAGTTCGATGCCCCGTCGCTCGGCGATGCAGGAGGAACCGATCTCGCGGAAATTGGCGTTGGACACCGTGCCCGAACCGATCACCGTCCCGGCACATAGCGTACGGGTGCGCGCCGCATGGGCGACGAGTTCGGGGAAGGAAGCCGACATCGGATAGCCGTTGGCGGCACCGAAGCGCGCCCCGTTCCAATCGACCAGCAGGTTCAGGTCGACCCGGCCGTCGCGCCACGCCGCGCCCAGCGCATCCGGGGTCACCGCGACCGGCGCGATACCGCAGGGCGGCTTGGCCTGTACCCACCCGAAACCGGTTCGCATCTCGATGGGCGCGATCTTGCGCAGCGACCAGTCGTTGATCTGCACCACCAGACGAATATGCGCGGCGGCTGCCTCGGCGGACGTCCCCATCGGCACTTCGTCGACGATGACGCCGAACTCCCCCTCGAAGTCGATCCCGTCCTCTTCCGAGGCGAACGGGACCTCGTCGCGCGGGCCGTAGAAATGGTCCGATACGCCCTGGTACATGAGCGGGCGATCGATCGGCGTCGGATCCAGGCCGAACACCTTCGCCATCAGTTCGCCGTGGCAGTCATATGCCGAACCGTCGAGCCATTGCCAGGCACGCGGCAGCGGCGCCATCGCCGCCGCCTGGTCAAAGGGCACGGCGCCCTCGGCATCGCCATTTTCCAGCGCATCCGCCAGCGCATGCAGCGCGGGCGCGGCCGTCGCCCACTGATCCAACGCTTGTTGCAGCGTCCCCGCGACATCGCTCGCCGCCACGGTGCGGGTCAGGTCGCGCGAAACGACCACCAGCTGCCCATCGCGCGTTCCATCACGCAGTGTCGCAAGCCTCATCGGACCTCTCCCATATCATGGCGCCTCCGCCCTTCGTCCGCCGGCACGCAACCCCGATCGGCCCCGCCCGGCGCTTCAGGCAAAGTCGTCGCCCTCGGACGGACGCCGTCGGGCAAGAGGCGAAGGGTGCTTTTTGCCCCTCGGCGGCCGGCGAGAGCCCATCGACATGCAGACCATGTCTTCAGCCTTGCCGCACACCGCATGACACGATCCGACTTAGCAGAGCAGCGGCACCGCGCAAGCAATAATGCATACGGTTGCACGCCGTGCAAGGCCTTGGGAGAGGCCGGATATCGAGAGTCACGGGCGGTCCCGCCCGCTCCGAAGGACCCTCTTCCCGATCCTATTTCCCCGGCGGAAGGGTTCGGACGAACAAACTATCAATTGCTGCAGCGGCCGAACCACTGGCCGATAGGCGCGGAAATTGGCGATATTCCTTGAAGCGTATAGCGCCGGCGGCAGCGCGCACATCCTCGGCGCGCCTCTTGCCGCCAGCGCAAGGTTCCGTTTTCGGGCCGCGCCCTAAGAAGCCGGCAGGCCGCGCGCGCAGCCACACGCGCAGACCCGCTATTATAATATTTATATCACCGGAAATTTTTCTGCATACGTATGATTCCGAGCCGCCTTTGTAAGGTTTGACAGCCATCTCGCGTTACCTCCGCCTGCAAGCAAATGAACTGCGGGAGGATTGCATGAAAGTGGCATTACTAGCGTCAGTGGCGTTTCTGGTCGTTTCCAATCCCGGCTTGGCCGAGTCGGTTACGCCGAACACGCCGCCCCCGGCGGACGCGAACGACAAACAGACCCCGCAATCCGCCAAAAAGGTCGTCTTCTCCACCGGCGTCGCGAAAGGGCGCGACCTGCTCGACAGCGCCATCTCCACCAGCGCGATGGACGAGGATCGGGTTGCGGAAATCGGCGGGCGCACACTGGCAGAAGTGCTGCGCACCGTGCCAGGGCTTCGCGTGGAAGACTCCGGCAATGGCGGCCACGCCAACTATACCATTCGCGGGTTGCCGCTCGCCGGCACGGGCTCCAAATGGCTGCAGTTCCAGGAGGACGGGCTGCCGGTTCTCGAATTCGGCGATTTTGTCGAGCTCTTCAACGACATGCTGGTCCGCCCCGATCTGAACCTCGCGCGGATCGAGTCGATCCGCGGCGGGTCGGCATCGACGTTCGCCTCCAATTCTCCCGGCGGCGTCATCAACTTCATCTCCAAGACGGGAGAAGAGGAAGGCGGCACGATCCAGCTCAGCACCGGAATCGGCGACTACGACAGCAAGCGCGGCGATTTCGAATATGGCGGTCGCCTGTCGAGCAATCTGCGCTTTCACCTGGGCGGCTATTACCGGAGCGGCGCGGGTGCGCGCGACGCCGCCGCCAGCGGCCTCCATGGCGGACAGGTGAAGCTGAACGTCACCCGCGAGTTCGCGAACGGCTATGTTCGCCTGAACGCGAAGCTGCTCGACGATCGCGAGGCCAATTATGTCGCCGGACCGATGCGGGTGACCGGCAGCGATTCGGACCCGACCTACACGCCGATCGCGGGCTTCGACCCGCGGGTGAACAACACCATCTCGAAGAACTTGCCCGCCGTGCTCAGCGTCGGCGTCGATCCGAGGATCGTGCGCGGCGAATTGTCTCAGGCGTGGCGCGTCAAATCCGCGGCGCTTGGCCTGGAAGCCAAGTTCGACATCGCCGCATGGACGTTCTTCAATCGCATGCGCTACAGCAGCAATAGCAGCCGCGTCGGCGGCGCCACACCGGTGCTGGTGACGTCCGCGCCGGCGCTGGCGGCGCTCTTCGGCGGCCCGGGTGCGCAGTTCAGCTTCGCCACCGGCCCGCGCGCCGGCGAGACCATCACCAACGCCGCGACGCTGAACGGCAATGGCCTAGCCGCCTATACGGCGCTGCTGAACGGCGGGAGCCCCAAGGCCGATTATTTCGTCAACGATTTCCGCGCATCGCGCGTCTGGAAGGTTGGCGGCGGCGATCTGACCCTGACCGGCGGGGTGTACAAATCCCTGCAGAATTTCACCACGATCCTGTCGATGGACGTGGCGTATCAGGATTTCGCCGGACCGAACTCCGCGCTGCTGGATCTTCGTACCGCCGGCGGAGTGAAACTGACCCAAGGCGGCATTGCGGCGTTCAGCACCTTCCCGTTCACGGCGATCAGCAATCGCTACGCGGACGTCGACTATGACATCACCGCCCCCTACGGCTCGCTGAACTTCCACAAGGGTCGTTTGTCGATCGGCGGCAGCGTCCGCTACGACCGCGGCAGCGTGAAAGGGCAGCGCTTCGGCACCGAGCTGGGGGGCGGTCGTACGCGCTGGCGTCCGATCGACATCAACGGCGATGGTGTCATCAGCATACCGGAACAGGTAGCGGACGGGATCCAGGCGGATCAGCCCGCCCCCATCGATTATCGCTATCATTATGTAAGCTATTCGATGGGCGTGAACTTCCGCATCGCGGACGATCTCGCGGTGTTCGCCCGCTACAGCAAGGGCGCCCGCGCGCTTGCCGACACGCTCTATTTCACCCCGATCATCAACGCCGTCACCGGCAAGCCCGCGAGCAACAAGGACACGTACGACCCCGTTCGCCAGGCCGAAGCCGGCGTAAAGTTCCGCACCGATGCGCTGACGCTGAACCTGACGGCATTCCTGGCCAAGACCGCAGAGCAGAACTTCCAGATCAAGGCCGGCGCGAACGGTGTGCTGGCGGTCGAGCCGTTCCAGCGCAGCTACCGCACCTATGGTGCAGAATTCGAGGGCAGCTACCAGCACGGTCCGTTCAGCCTCACGGCGGCCGCGACCTATACCCATGCCGAAATCCAGAACGACAGCACCGACGCGACGCTCGCCGGCAATACGCCGCGGCATCAGCCCAGCCTGATCGCGCAGGCGATGCCGGTGGTGGACCTCGGTCCCGTCACCTTCGGCTCCTCGGTCGTCTACACCGGTTCGAGCTATGGACAGGATGTCAACAAGCTGAAAATGCAGGCCTTCACTACGGTCAACGCGTTCATCGAATATCGACCGATCGAACGGATCACCTTCTCGGTGAACGGCAGCAACCTGTTCAATACCCTCGGCGTGACCGAAACTACCCAGGGTTCCATTCCCGCGGACGGGATCGTCAACGCCCGGGTCATCAACGGCCGCACGCTATCGGCCGCGATGCGCCTCCGCTTCTAAGATCTCTATCGAACACCCCCGAGACGGCCCTGCGGGAACCAAACCGCAGGGCCGTTTCGTCGGTGCACCAGGTTACAGACGACAGAGCGCGACGCCATGCGCCATGGCGAAGGTCCAGGGGGAAGGCGCGACCTTGGTCGCCTGGGGTGCGATCGGCGGACACGGCACCGCGGTCGACGCGGAGGCCGGCGGTGCGGTTTTGGGGCCGGTGGTCGCAGCTACCATCTCAAAGCTCCTCTCGTGGATGAGCGGCTTGTGGTCCCCTGCCTGCGCCGGGGCCGCCGCTTCTTCCATATGTATGCACTCCGAGCGCATCGATGAAAAGCGATCGTCTTCTGACGATCCGTTCTAAATGCGGACGGCGCACGCAGCCGGCTGTGCCCAGCCGGCCGTGCTTCACCGAACCATCAGGCCGGCACCGCCGCCACTTCGCGCGCGCGCATCGATTCCAGCATCCGCCGTGCGCGCGTGCCACCCTGGTCGATGCCCAGCGACAGGGGCTTCTCCTGCCAGAAATCGCGCCCGCGCACATTCGCATAGGCGGCCTCGATGATCGGCTTGTCTTCCTGATCGAACGCCTCGCGGAACAGCGCGGTCAGCATCGCGTCCACCTCGGGATTGTCGAGATCGTTCCCGCGCGTCGACGACCAGAAATAGTGGGTGGTGTGCTCGTCCGCGGGGGTGAGAATATGGGCCTGCGGCACTTCGAACCCGGCCTCGCGCCCCGCGCCGTGCGGGGCGACGCCGACGTTGAGCCGCATCGAGGCCGGCGCGTTCCAGCGCATGTCCAGCCAGTGATCGACGCGCGCCTCCGGCGGAAACGCCCCTTGCGCCGCGAGCGGCGGGGCGATGTTCGGCATCCACCAGTTCGAATGCAGCGTATCGCCGTCCACCTCCACCTTGTGCGTGCCGGCGAAGATCACGCCACCCCCGGCGAAGGTTCCCCGGTGCACGAACTCGATGTGCGAGAGATCGAGCAGATTGTCGGTCCCATATTCGTAATTGGCCTGCATCAACGTGTAGCCGCGGATGGTGCGGCTGTGCGGCGAGTCCGGCACGAACGCGAAGTCTGGAATCAACGCCGGATCGGCATCCTCGCGTGCCCCGCCCCACAGCCAGACGATGTCGTCGCGTTCCTCGACGGCGAAGGCGGCGACGTCGGAGCCGGCGGGAATGCGTGCGGAGAAGGGGTTGTGCACGCATTTGCCTTCCGGGGAGAAGGTGAGGCCGTGATATCCGCAAACGACATTGTCGCCGTCGCGCCCGCCGCGCGAGAGCGGCGCAAAGCGATGCGGGCAGCGATCCTGCAGCGCCGCCAGCGTGCCGTCCTGTTTGCGGAACAGGAAGATGGGCTTGTCGAGAATCTTTCGCGAAAGGCCGGCATCGCCGACTTCCTCGGCCCAGCCCGCCATATACCAGGCGTTGCGCAACCAGCTCATCTCACTCTCCTATTTTATATGTACCGATGGTACATATAAAATAGGAGTCAGGCTGTCAATCGTGCAGGGCGGCCTCGATCCCCGGCAGCAACAGGTCCAGCGCCCGCCCGACCCGCGCGTCGATCGTCGCCTGCTCGACTGCCGCCGTCTCGAGGCCGAGAACGGCGCGCTCATGCAAGCCGGCCCGGATCGCGTGGAGAATCTGGTCCGCCATGTCCGCAAAGGCGGCGGTCTCGCGCTTCGTCGGCGCCGCGTGCCCGCGCAGGAACGCGGCGATGGCGTCGACCAGGACGCGGTGGCCGTGATCGTAGAATGCCGCAGCCGTACCCGGCTCGCGCACGCCGATCGCGACGACCGCGCGGTAGAGCTTGAGCGAGGCGGGGAGCATGTAGAAGCGCAGCACGCCGCCCAGCACCTGCCGGAGCCCGTCCGCCAACGGCAGGCTGGCCGTCTCGGGATCGGCGAAGCGCAGCAGGGCCATGGCGCCTTCCACCTCCTGGTCGATCGCCGCGGAGATCAGGCCATCCCGACCGCCGAAATATTTGACGAGCGTCGCCTTCGATCCGCCGGAAAGCCGCAGAACCTCGTTGACGCTCATGCTTTCCACGCCACGCTCGGCGATCAGCGTCCGCGCATGATGCACCATGGCGGCGCAGCGGGCTTCGGCGGCCTGTTGCTTGGCATTGGGGTTGGGACGCGCTGGCTTCGACAAGGATGAGGCTCCGGAAGGGAGGCGCCGTCTTGCCGCCTGGATCCCGGGTCCGCAAGCGAAGCGGCAGCGCCGCGCCGCCGCTGCCGATCCACGTCCGTGGCGGTCCCGCTGATGCCGCTCAGCCGTCGCCCAAGTCCTTGAGCGGCGTGTCGGGATCCGCCAGCCTTGCCGGATCGGGCGCGTGCCGCTCGACCACCAGCTTGCGCCCCTGGACATAGTCCTTGGTCGCGTTGACGCAGTCGAGCGCGATCACCCGGCCCTGCTTCAGATAGATCACCGAGAAGCTGCGGCGTGCAGGATCGCCGCGCAGCACGCTGGCGTCATGCCCGGTCGACAAGCCGACGGTCTGCAGGCGGAGATCATATTGGTTCGACCAGAACCACGGCACCGCGTCATAGTGGACCGCCTCGCCCATCATCGTCTTGGCGACCAGAGTTGCCTGGTCATTGGCGTTCTGCACCGATTCCAGCCGGATGGGCGTATCGCCGGCAAAGCGGCTGGCGTGCAGCGCGCAGTCGCCGATCGCGAAGATGTCGGGCAGCGAGGTTCGGCATTGCGGATCGACCGCGACGCCGTTGCCGCCCGCCGCCCCCGCCGCGAGCAGCGGCTCGACCGCGGGCACGATGCCGATGCCGACGATCACCATCTGCGCAGGGATCACCTCGCCGTCCGCCAGGCGCACGCCGCTGACCTTGCCGTCGCCTTCGATACCGTCCACCGCCGCGCCCAGCCGGACATCGACGCCGTGCGCGCGGTGCTCCGCCTCGTAGAAGCGCGACAGCGACTCGCCCGCGACGCGCGCCAGCACGCGGTCCTGCGCCTCGAGCAGCACGACCTTCTTGCCGGCCTTGGATAGGACCGCCGCCGCCTCCAGCCCGATATAGCCGCCGCCGATCACCACCGCCTGCGCGACGCCGTCGAGTTCGGCGAGCATCCGGTCGGCATCGGCGCGGGTGCGCACGGTGTGGACCCCGGCCAGATCATTGCCGGCACAGCCGATCCGGCGCGGACTGCCGCCCGTTGCCCAGATGAGCCGACCATAGCCGATCGTCGCGCCGTCCGCCGTGGTGACGCGGTGCGCCGCGGGATCAACCGCGACGACACGGCGCTGGAGGAGCATCTCCACCCTGCGTTCCTGCCAGAAGGCCGCGGGACGGATCAGGATACGCTCGAACGCCTTCTCGCCCGAAAAATACTCCTTGGAGAGCGGCGGGCGTTCATAGGGCAGCTCGGGCTCGTCGCCGATCACCGCGATCGTGCCGTCGAACTTGTTCTGCCGCAACGCGATCGCCGCCTGCGCGCCGCCATGGCCCGCGCCGACGATCACCACATCATATTGCATCCACTGCTCCTTGGCCTGGAAAGCGATTCAAAACCCGAAACCCGCTGTTGCCCGGGTCGGCACGCGACGCGCCTCGGCTATTCCGGGATCAGCGCGATCGGCAGCGAGCCGAGGGCGTGCAGCGTGTTGTTGAGAATGCGGACCGGCTCTCCGGTCAGCTCGATCCGCCGTACCCGCGGCAGCAAGGCGTTGAGTACCGCCTCGGCTTCCATCCGCGCCACCATCTGCCCCAGGCACTGGTGGATCCCGAAGCCGAAGCCGAGATGGCCGCTCGCCACGCGCTCGATATCGAACCGCTCGGGATCGTCCCATTTGCGCGGATCGCGGTTGGCGGCACCGAAGAACAACAGGACCTTGCTGCCTTCGGGGATCGCCACGTCGCCCACCGTCACCGCGCGGCTGGTGGTGCGGAAAAAGGTCTGGACCGTCGAATCCCAGCGCAGCGCCTCGTCGAACACCCGCTTCACCAGGCTTGGTTGCGCGCGCAGCTTGGCCCATTGCTCGGGATGCCGGGCAAAGGCGTGGAGCATGTTGCCGATGCCGTTGATCGTCGTGTCCACGCCCGCCGACAGAAACGAGCGCACCAGCCGCTCCGCTTCGTCTTCGGTGCACGCACCCGCATCGGCGGCGGCATAGACGTCCGCGCCCCAGCCCGATGCGGACAGGTTCGCACGCTTGCACGCCATCGCCACCCAGGCGGCAGCGGGACCGGCGGCGGCCTCGGAGTCCGTGAAGACCCGGTTGCGCGGACCGAAGGCGTTGAACGTCGCCATGGCGTAGGACAACAGATTCTCGCGCCCTTCCTCCGGCAGACCGATCGTCGGCGGGAAGATGCGCAGCGGATAGGCCTGGGCAAGATCGGTGACGCCGTCGACGTTTCGCCGCGCGAGCAAGGTGTCGACCAGCGCGTCGGCTTCCGCCTGCCATAGCGGCTGCAGCTTCCGCAGCGCGGCAAGGCTGACCACCTGGTTCATCAGCCGGCGCGTCCGATCATGCACCGGGGGATCGGTTTCCAGCAGCAGCGACGGCGGTCGCCACGGCTTCTCGGTCGCGAAATCGCTGAGACCGACCCCGCGCGAGGAGATGAATGTCTGCCAGTCCTTCAGCGCGGCGCTGACCTCGGCGTGCCGCGCCATGCCGTAAATGCCGTATTTGCGGAGATAGAATACGGGCCCGGCATCGCGCACCTGCGCGTGATAGCCATAAGGGTCCGCCAGAAATTCCTCGCCAAAGACGTCGATGTCGATCGTCGGCACCCGTGCGCTCTCGATGGTCGCAACAGCCATCCATCCTCTCCCAACCTGCGCGGCATCGCGCTTGTGGCTAAATTAGTATGCTAAATTAGCATGTCCATTTAAAACTGCGCTTCCTCGGACAGCTGCGGCAATCCCTCGTGAATCTTGCGCAGCAGCCGCAGGAACTCGCCGCGCTCGGCCTCGCTCAAGCCGGCGAGCAGCTGGGCTTCCCGCGCGCGGGCGGCCTCGCGCACCTTCTCGAACAGCGCGATCCCGTCCGGCGTCATGTGGTAGGGCTTGGTCCGACCGGCGAATCGCCCTTGCACCGGTGCGACGCGTCCATTCGCCTCCAGCGTTCGCATCGCCTTGCTGACCGACGCGGGATCGAGACCGACCAGATTGACGATGTCGAGCGAACTGGCCTGCCCTTTCGCCGCCAGCGCCGCCAGCACCCGCCATTCGACGATGCCGATGCCGAAGCGCCGCAGGTAGATGCGCGACGATGTCGACGTCCATCGATTGGAGATCGCGCTGAGATAGAAGGGCACATAGCTACCGAGGTCGAACGGCTCGGGCGCGCGCGAAGCGGGGGATCGGGTCGGCATGGCGTCCCGAATGACAAGAAATCGGTCCTGCGTCACCCTGCGGCGAGTCGGCAAGCGGCGGCGGTGCGCGCACGAGCCCAGAGGGACGCGGGCGCGCACCGTAGCGCTCAGAGGCCGAGCGCGTCCCTGAAGCCGGTAAATGCCGGCACATGGCTCGACTGCCCGCCATCGCAGACCAGCACCTGCGCGGTGAAGTTGCGCGCGGCATCGGAAGCGAGGAAGGCGATCGCCTCCGCAATGTCTTCGGGTTCGCCCAGTTGCTCCCTCAACGTTTCGTCCTCGATCAGCTTGCGGAGCGGCGCGGGGAAATTGGCCTTGAGCGCCGGCGTCAGCGTCATGCCCGGCGCCACCGCATTGCAACGCACCCCCTGCCGCCCATGACTCGCCGCGATCGAACGGGTGAGCTGCACGACGCCCGCCTTGGACGCGGCATAGGCCGCCTGCAGCACATGGCCCTGTAGGGCGAGGTTGCTCACGACATTGACGATGTTGCCACGCCGCGCGCGCAGGTGCGGCAGGGCCTCGCGGCACATCAGCATCGTCCCGCGCATGTTGACCGCGAAGATGCGGTCCCAGACATCGACGTCCATCGTTTCGACGGAGATGTCCTTCATCGCCACCTCGGGATCGAGCATCGCCGCGTTGTTGACGAGAATGTCGACGCCGCCGTGCCGCGCCACCACCTGCGCCATCCCGGACTGGATGGATTGCGCGTCGGCAAGGTCGACACCCAGGCTGTCCGCCCCGTCGATGGCCTGCGCAACCTGCTGCGCGCGATCGAGATCGATATCCGCGACGACCACGCGCGCGCCGCGGGCGGCGAGCAGCGCACAGGTCACGCTGCCGATCCCGCCGCCGCCGCCGGTAACCACCGCGGTCTTGCCGTCGAGCCGATAGGCGTCGTTCATGTCAGAGGTTCCTTTCGTGATGGGGATGAAGACGGCGGCTCACCAGGCGGTGGCGCCGCCATCGATCGAAATGTCCGCCCCGGTCACATAGCTTGCCTCGTCCGACGCCAGCCAAACGGCACCCCAGGCGATGTCCTGCGGCCGGCCGATGCGCTTGATCATCATGCGCTTGGTCGCCTCGGCCTCGAAGGTCGGGTCGGTCGCCATATAGCTCTGGGTCTGTTGCGAGAGGATGAGGCCTGGCGAGATGCTGTTGGCGCGGATACCGTGCGGCGCCCCCTCCATCGCCAGCTGGCGCGTCATCGCGAGCACGCCGCCCTTGCCCGCGCAATGCGCCAGCGCGGGCGATCCGTTGAGCGCGATATAGGCATTTGCCGAAGCGAAGTTGACGATCGAGGCTTTTGCGCTGCGCTTCAGCCAGGGCCATGCCGCGCGCGTCACCAGGAAGACGATGTCGAGTTCGCCGGCGATCGTGTGTCGCCAGTCGGCGAACGTCATGTCCTCGATCCAGCGGAACCGCGACACCGCGGCTGCGGGCACCAGCGCGTCGATGCGGCCTTCCCGCTCGCCGATGTCGTCGATCAATGCACGCGTCGCGGCTTCATCGAGCAGATCCACGCTGTGCGCGTGGATCGTCCCCGTGGCCTGCGCCGCCGTCGCCCTGACCGCCGCCTCGTCGATATCCAGCGCATAGACCGTGGCACCCTGTGCCGCGAACATCAGCGCGCAGCCCTGCCCTATGCCCGCCGCAGCACCGGTCACTACCGCCACCTTGCCCGCCAGCCGCTGCTGGCCTTCCGCGAAATCCGTCATGGCATCTTTCCTTCTGATTGACGGTCGACCGCGGGCACCGAAGCGGCCGGCGGGGAACCGGCAGCCTCACATCGGTTTTGCGAGTTGCGCGACGCTTTCGGCCATCAGGCGCGCGACGTCCTGGTCGTGGCCGCCCTCCAATTCCCAGCGGCAGATCTGCAGGCTGTTCTCGACGACGATGCGTGCGCGCTCCCAGCGCCGCGCTTCGAAATCGCGCCAGGCTGCCTCGACATCGTCCGCCTGCGCCAGATAGCCGCCGAGCAGCAGCCCATCTTCCACCGCCAGCCCTGCGCCGGACGCCAGATGGGGCGTGGTCGCGTGGATCGCGTCGCCGATCAATCCGATCGCACCGACATGCCAGGGCGGCGGGAGCAGCAAGGCGTTGAGCGGACGATAATTGACCTGGGAGTGCGGGCCCATCGCGGCCAGCATGTCCGGAATGCGGGTCCCGCCGATCGGCGCCAGCAAGGCGCGCATGTGCGGGGCGAGCGCATCGTCGGCGATGAACGGATTGCCCGGCATCGCGGTGGTCACGAACACATAGCAATGCTCGGAGGAGCAGGGGTTCGCCCCGACCTTGTAGCCGGGCCCGAAATAGATCTCCGCCCCCGTAAGATCCGCCGGCCGTTCCGCGACCATCCGCCAGCAGCCTTGCCCGGTGAACTGGGGCGCGGGCGCTTCGGGCAGGATCATGCCGCGAAGGTTCGAGTGATAGCCGTCGGCGCCGACGACGCCGTCATAGCGCCGCGTGCTACCGTCGCTGAACCAGACGTCGACTCCGTCCGTGCGCGGTTCCAGCGCATCCACGGTGATGCCGAGCCGGACGTCCACGGCATGGGCACGGACATGGCTCGCCATGATCCGGTGCAGTTCCGGCCGCATGATCCCGCCGGCCGGGGGGAGATCGGGCTCCAGCGAAGGCGTCTGCATCTCGTGCATCAACACGCCGTCGCCCGTGAAGAACTTGACGCGATTCGACATGAAGCCGGACGCCACCACGTCCTGCAGCACCCCCAGCCGGTCGAACGCGCGCAGGGTCGGGCCGGTGATGGTGATTCCCGCACCCACGGCGCGCCACTCCCGATCGATGTCGATCAGGTCGACGTCCGCGCCGTTCTGACGCAGCGAGAGCGCGGCCGCCATGCCGCCAGGACCACCCCCTACGACGAGGAAATGGCGTCGTTCGTTCATCATGCTTTCCGTACCTTCTCTTCGTGCGCGTCGCGGATCGGACGACCGTCCTGCGTTCGTGCTGTCGTCGACGGGGCACGGCATTCGGGTGCCGCCCCGTCGCATCGTCCGCCGTGAATCTTCCTGCCCGCCGGAGCGTTGTTCAGGCGCGCTGCTCCTCGGCGATCAATCGGTCCATGCGCCGGCGTGCCTGCACCGCCCCGGTGTCGATCGGCAGCAATGCCGGCTTGAGCGACCAGAAATCGGCATCCCCGATCCGCTCCTGCTGCGCGGCGAGCATCGGCGAATCCTCGTTTCCGAAGGCGGCCAGCAGCACCGCCCGGATCTGCGGCGTCAGCCCGGGATTGCCGCGCAGCGCATCGCTGGTGTGGCAGAAGAAATAATGGGTGCGATCCTTGCTCTCAGGGGTCATGGCATGCACGGTCAGGCTATCGGCCCCTTCCGTGGCCATGCGCCCCGTCGGGCCGAAGGCGAGCCGCTGGACCATCACGCCGGGCGGGTGCCAGGTCACTTCGTTCCGAAAATCGGCGCGCTGGCCCGGCTCCGGCAGGAAGGCGTTCTGGACCGGCGGCAGCAGCTCGTTGTCCGCGTGCCAGCGAATGGTGACGCGGTCGCCCTGCTCCTCGACCTTGCCCTTGGTGCGCGTATTGATGCCGCCGCCCAGCGTATCGGGATGCAGATAGTCGGCGTGGCTGAGGTCCATGATATTGTCGACCATCAACAGATAATTGGCCGTGTTGACCAGGTAGCCGGAAGCACGGGACTCGGGCGGCGTCTGATCGATGAAGCTCAGATCGGGGATCTTCGCGGGATCGGCCGCGGCGGGATCCCCCAGCCACAGCCACAGCCCGGCGTGCCGCTCCACGAGCGGGAATGCCCGCACCGCCAGCGACGACACGATCGGACCGTGCGGATTGCGCCGACAGGCGCCGTCGCGGCCGAAGCCCAGGCCATGATAGCCGCACACCAGCACCCCGTCTTCGACGCGGCCGCGCGACAGCGGCACGAAACGATGCGGGCACATATCGAGCACGGCGGCCGCGGCCCCCGATTCGTCTCGAAACAGGGCGATCGGCACATCGGCGATGGTACGGGCAAGCGGCGTGGCGCCTACTTCCTCCGACCAGGCAGCCAGATACCAGGTGTTTTTCAGAAACGACACAGGCCTCTCTCCATCTGCATTCAAAAGCGCCTTTCTCAGCGGGAGGCGTCTGGACGTTTCTTGTCGCAACGAAGGGCAGATTGCAATAAAAAATGAATACGTATTCCACCGCATGAAAAACGTGCTATGTGACGGGAAGCCGACGCGCAAAGAACGTCTGCTGGGAGAGGAAATGGTTTCGTATGCGGCTTCTGCCGCCCTCTCCCGATAATGCATCAAAAAAATGGGAGAGGATCATGATTCGCCGGTTACTCGCAACCACCTGCCTGTTCAGCTCGGGCGCGGCCCTGGCCCAGGAGGCTCCGCCGGCGACGCCGCCGGCCGACGAACAGGTTGGCGTTCAGGACATCATCGTCACCGCCTCGCGCCGCGCAGAGAATGTGCAGCGCACGGCGCTTTCGATTCAGGCGATCTCGGCAGACGATCTGACGCGGCGCGGCATCAGCAAGCCCGAAGATCTGAGCGCGATCGCGCCGGGTGTGTCGGTCGCGACCAGCGGCAACTCACCCCAGACCTATATCCGCGGCGTCGGCAACTATGCCGCCAACAGCTATGCCGAGGGCGCCGTCGCCTATAACATCGACGGCGTCTATGTGTCGCGCGGCTGGGCGACCCGCAGCGCGCTCTACGACCTGGACCGGGTCGAGGTTCTGAAGGGGCCGCAGGGAACGCTCTACGGCCGCAACGCATCGGGCGGCGCGATCAACTTCCTCACCGCCCGCCCCCGCCTCGGCCAGGTCAGCGGCTTCGCCGAAGGCGAAGTCGGCAATTATGATCTGTGGCGCGCGACCGCCGCGCTCAACCTGCCGATCGGGAAAACGGCGGCGCTGCGCGCGTCGGGACAGATCACGCGGCGCGACGGCTATCTCAGCAACGGCTATGACGACGACCATTCGGGCGGCGCGCGCGTGCACCTGCTCTGGGAGCCCAACGCCGACGTGTCGCTGCTGTTGACCGGCAGCTATCAGGGCGTCGGCGGCAAGGGCGCCGGCTCGGTCCTCAATCCCAGCCTGCCCGGCAGCCGCTGGCGCGGGATCAGCGACCCGGCCGTGGTCCGTATCGTCCGCAATGAGCCGGGCATCGGGGGCCTGCTGACCGGATTCGCCGACGACGGCTTCGCAAAGATCGACGTCTACGCGATCTCCGGCGAGCTCAGCTGGAAGTTCGGCCCGGCGACGTTGACCCTGATTCCCGCCTATCGCGACGCCAAACTGTCCGACCGCACCTATGTCCCCGGCTTCCAGGTCAACGACGACGAACATGATCGGCAGACCAGCGTCGAGGCACGCCTGTCCAACGAGACCCCGGCGCTGAAATGGGTCATCGGCGGCTATTATTTCAACGAGGAACAGAGCAACATCGACGGCCGTCGCCTGCAATATGTCTCGCAAGGCGTAAACGCGCAGACCGTGCCCAACTTCGCATCCCAGATCCGGAGCTATGCGGGCTTCGGCCAGGCAACGCTGCGCGTGCTGGATGCGCTCCGCCTCACCGGCGGCCTGCGCTACACCTATGAGCGCAAGCGGCAGGCCGGTCTCACCAGTTCCTACGGCTTTCCCAACGCAGCCCCGCCCCTGTGCTCGGGCACCGCGGTGTTCGATCCCTCCACGCCCAGCCCGCCGCTGTTCTGCCGGCTGGACGTGCAGCTGGGCGGCCGCCTGAGCTACAATAGCTGGACCTGGAAGGCCGGCTTCGAATATGATCTGGCACCGGCCTCGATGCTGTACGGCAATGTCAGCACCGGCTTCAAATCGGGCGGCTTCTTCGCGGCGCCGGCCCCCAACACCTTCCTGCCGGAAAAGCTGACCGCGTTCGACATGGGCATCAAGAACCGGTTCCTCGACAACCGGCTGCAGCTCAACATCGAGGCCTTCTACTGGAAGTATCGCGACCATCAGGAAGCGCATCTCGCGCCGACGACGTTGCCCGGCTTCTTCACCTTCGTGACCGAGAATGCCGGCCGCGCGAAAAGCTACGGCGCCGATGTGGACGTGCAGTTCCGGCCCGACCCGAACGACACCCTCACGCTCAAGGTGCAGTACAACAAGAGCAAGTACGACACCTTCGTGTATACGCATCCCACGGCGGTCTTCGGCCCGCCGGCAACGGGTTGCGCGCTGGGCCCGCTGGTCAACGGCGCGCAGAAGGTCGATTGCGCGGGCTTCCAGCTGGTGCGGTCGCCGACCTGGACCGGCACGGCCGGTTATAGCCACGACTTCGACCTTGCGAGCGGCGCGCGGATTACCGCCGGTGTCACCGGGCAGTTCGCATCGAGCTCGTACCTGTCGATCGAGTTCATTCCGACGACCGAGCAGGACAGCTACGCGACGGTGGATGCGGACCTCAGCTACACCACCGAGAACCGCCGCTTCTCGATCAGCGCCTATGTCCGCAACATCACCAATGAGGGGGTGCTGACCCAGGCATTCCGCTACCCGTTCATCTCGTCCGCCAATGCACTGGCCGCACCCGGCGGCATGGTGCTTGCCTCGATCCGCCCGCCGCGCACGGTGGGTGCCCGCGCCCGCTTCAACTTCTGAAGCGGGCCGCATGGCCCATGGAAAAGGGGGTTCCGCTTGCGGCGGAACCCCCTTTTTTTAGTGCTCGAGGTGACGATCAGGCCTGAAGTGCGCGTGCCACCAGCCGATCGATATCGCCGTCATGGCAAAACCCCAGCGCGTCGGCCAAGGCGGTCGTGAGTTGCGGCTGACGCGCAAACAACTGTTCCAGCGCTGCGTCCGGCTGATAGGTTACCTGGCTGTGGCTCGTCGGAAAGCGGCGTGCCAGTGCCGCGACCAGCCCATCGATCCGTACGCGCTGCGCCGGAAGGGTGAAAGCGCGACGCGCGCCGATCGTGCCGCCCGGCAAGCGCGCCGCATGAACGAACGCCTCGACGCACGCCGGCACGGAGATCAGCCAGGTCGTGCCGTCGGGCGACACCGGCAGGACGATGTCGCGGCCCGCCTCGTACGCGTGGAACATCGTGTTGAGGAAGGCGGACTTCAGCCGGGCATCGGCATCCTTGCGCGCGACGATACCGGGCAGGCGCAGGGCCAGCCCGTCGATCCAGCCGCGCGCACTGAACTGCTCCACGGCGATTTCGATCATCCGCTTCTGCGCGCCATAGGTCATCGTCGGTAGCGGCAGGGTATCGTCGTCGATCGGCGCGCCCCCGCAAGGTCCGAACACGGCGATCGTACTGGCGAACACCACGCGCGGCGGATTCTCGGCGTCGCGCAGCCGCTCCAGCAGAGTCAGCGTTGCGTCGATGTTCACCCGCCGGGCGAGCGCATAGTCCTGTTCGGCAGCCCCGCCCAGAATCCCGGCGAGATGGAAGACGAGGTCCGCCCGCCCCCCGATCGCCGAATCCAGAGTGGCCGGGTCGCTCAGGTCACCGGCGAGCTGCCGCACGCGCGGATCCGTGGAGGGCGTCGCGTGCGCCAGATCCAGCAGCGTGAAGCGACAATCCGCAAAGTCTGGCGATTCCATCAGCTGCGTGGCCAGCCGGCTGCCGATGAAGCCGTTCGCCCCGGTGACGAGGATGTGCCGCTGGGCCATCAGGGGTGCAGTTCCTCCAGCACCTTGCCGTCCACGACGACGGGCGCGGCTTCGATCAGGATGAACGCGATCCGGCAGACCGTGTCGGGCGACGGATTGCGCCAGAGATGGTTGGTGCCGCGCTGGACGACGATGTCCCCCGCACCGAGCGCGACGACCTCGCCGCCGTCCAGTTCCAACTCCAGCACACCCGACAGGACGATGCCATAGTCGATCGAGAAGCTGCGATGCATCGGCGACGCCTGGCCCGGCATCATGTCGACGATGCGGATCACCGATCCGCCCTGCAGCGTGAGGCCGGCCTCCCGCGCGGCGCCGTCGTCGTCGCCGTTATTGTCCGCGGGAACGGTCGGCGTCGTCCAGACCAGCTGGAAATCGGCGACGCCGCCGGCGATGGGCTGCGGGGTCAGCGTGTCCACGCTGCGGACGACGGAACGCCCGGTGGAATCATGCGTCGTAACGATGCGTCGAAAGCTCTCGGCCATGCTCTTTCCTTCGTCAGAGGGCGTGTTCGTCGTCCGGGGTCAGCGCGGCGAGCCGCGCCGCTTCCGGGTTCGACAAATGCTTGCGGTAGGGCTCGAACGAGCGCTGGTCCTGGTCGAACGTCACGTCCCAGGGGATGTTGTCGGCCGCGAAGATCGGCGGGGTGTTCGCAGACCACAGCAGCGATCCGAACTTGAAGTCCCAGGCGCGCGGTACCCAATTGTCATCCAGATAATCGGTATCCGCGTGATATTCCGCCTCGCCGCCGTTCGGATTGTCGAGATAATAATAGATCGCCGACGAGATCCGGTGACGAGAGATGCCGCCGGAGCTGTTCATGCTGTTATTTTTCCAGCCGCGCCGCTCCATCAGATTGGCGCCCAGCATGACCTCGTCGATATCGTCGAGGCCGAAGGCGATGTGCATGAAACCATGCTGGTCCGGCGCGAACGGCAGGTCGCAATTCACCCAGAAGATGCTGTGATGCTCGTTGGTGCCGTCCGCACGCGCGAAGATGCCGACGCCCTTGCTATGATCCGAGTAGCGGAAATCGAGGACGTCGCGGTAGAATTCGAACGCGCTCACATAATCCGGCGAAAAGAAGACGACATGGTTGATGGTCTTCGGGATCGCCTTGTGGCGCCATTGCCGCCACTGGTTCAGCCGCTTGATGTTCCCCGGCGCATTGACCGGATCGGGGTTGGACAGGACCGGGCGCTTGCTCCACAGCCGCAGCCCGCAATGCTGGCCGTCGGGCGTCTGGAACAGGATCGTGCCGTCCGCCTCCCGCTGCACGTCGACGCGCGCGGCCAGACGCTCGGCATAGCGGTCCAGGCTTTCCGCCGTGTCGACGCCCCAGATCGTGCGTCGAATGCCGTTGCCCGGAAAGTTGCGCGGCGGCAGGCGGGGATCGTCGCCCTTGCGGACGATGATCCGCGAGCCGCTCGGTACGTCGAAGATGCTTTCCGCCGCGTCCTGCGCCACCGGGTTGAGCCCGAAATCCTGCCAGAAGCGGGTGCAGCGTTCGAGATCATCCACCCCGAACTCGACGCTTTCTACGCCCAATATCGCCATTGTTCCTCTCCGTTCAGCCGGTACGGCCGCCGAAACGCTCGGCGATCCAGTCCGCAATGAAGTCGCGGGCGACCGTGCCGTTGTCGGCGCCGCAATGCTCGATCTCGAAATCCTGTTCGGTGAAGATGCGCAGCGCGCGTTCGCGCGCACCGGTCGCCTGATCGTAGGAGCGATGGGCATGCTCGACCGGGATCTGCCGGTCGCCCGCACCATGGGTGACCAGGAACGGCGCGACGATCTTCTCGACCACGCCGTCCAGGCACATGTTGGGTGCCCAGGCCATGAAACTGTCGATGTCGGGCTGGCCGAACACCCACATCACATGGTCCCAGTAATGGGGAACGGGGTTTTCGCCCTCGCGCGCCATGCGCCGCTGCTGCATCGCGCCCCAATCGTGATTGGCGCCCATCACCGCGCACAGGCTGAACCGCGGCTCGAAGGCGACGGCGCGGGGGGCGTAATAGCCGCCCAGCGACAGGCCGAACATGCCGATCCGCGCGGCATCGACATCGGATCGGGTCGACAGATAATCGACCGCGGGACTGGCCCAGCGCTCGGCGGCATGCGTCCCGGTCAGGCCGCGCAGGCGCAGAGCCTCCCCGGTCCCGGGCTGGTCGAGCAGCAAGGTAGAGATACCGCGGCGCGCGAGCGCCTGGGCAAAGCCGTTGCCGTAGATCTGCTCCTTCATGCTATCCAGCCCGTTGCAGCTGACGATGCAGGGCGCCGGGCCCTGGGCGGTGGCCGGGGCGCGCACGAACAGCGCTGGATAGGTGCTGTCGCCATAGGGGATCTCGACGAATTCGACCGGGTCCCCGCCCAGTTCGATCGAGCGCCGAAAACAGTCCAGACCATCCCGATAGGCCTGCCAGCGCGGGGCATAGTCGCGGGCCTGCAAGCGCTCGGCGTTGAGGAAATACCCGCAGGCCCGGAACAGCTTGGCCGCCGCGGACCAGGATCGCCCAGCCTTTTCGTCGACGGCGGCATTCGCCACCAGCTGGTTGGCGACGCGCAGCCAGCTTTCGAAAAAGGCGGCGGTCGCGGCATCCGCACCCTGCGCCGCAGCCTCCCGGATCGGGCGGCAGGCGATATCGACTTCGCCGTGATTGCCGCCGCCGATCAGCGCGAGGTTCACGCCCAGGTTCCAAATGTAATTACCGGGAAATGGTTCGAACACGAGTCTCTCCAGCCGGGCGCCCTTCCGGCACCTCTTGTGCCTCGCTACCGCTGATCGCGACGCTTTGCAAGCGTATGCAATGCGCCCTGGGGGACTTGATGCTGAAGGCATGTGTCGGCAAGACGAGGCATGGTCGTTCGAAAAAAGAACAACGGGACGCGGTCGCTGGTGACGGCCCACGACGTGGCGCGCGAGGCCGGCGTGTCGCAATCGGCCGTGTCGCGCGCCTTCACGCCGGGCGCGAGCGTCGCATCCGGCACCCGCGCGAAGATTCTCGCCGCCGCCGAGCGGCTTGGGTACCAGCCCAATCTGATCGCGCGCTCGCTGATCAGCGGCCGGTCCAACATCGTCGGCATCGGCGTCGGCAATCTGCGCAACCCGTTTTTCGCCGAGGCGCTGGAACTGTTTTCCCACGCGCTGGAACGGGCCGGCTACCGCCTCCTTCTGTTCCCCATCGACCTTTCGACGACGCTGAACGCCGAAATCCAGGAAGTGCTGCACTACCGGCTCGACGCGCTGATTCTGCTTTCCGCCACGCTGACCTCGGCCTTGGCCGCACAATGCCGACGCGCGCAGGTGCCCGTCATCCTGTTCAACCGGCGGTCGGACGATCCCGAGGTGTCTTCCGTCGTCGGCAACAACATTGTCGGCGCACGCACGCTCGCCGCCTTTCTGCATGCGGGAGGCCATGCGCGCATCGCCATCATGGGCGGCATTGCCGGCAGCTCGACCAGCAGGGAACGCGAGCACGGATTTCTTTCGTATTTCGAAGAGCATGGGCTGCCCAAGCCGATTGAGGAGCGCGGCGATTTCCAGCATGACCCCGCTACCGCGGCGACGCGACGGCTGCTGACCCGCGCCGATCGACCGGATGCCATTTTCTGCTGCAACGATCACATGGCGATCGCCGCGCTCAACGTCGCGCGGTTCGAATTCGGGCTGGAACCCGGTCGCGACATCTCGATCGTCGGGTTTGACGACGTGCCGATCGCGGCCTGGCCCGCCTTCTCGCTGACAACGTTCGCACAGCCGGTCGCGACCATGGTCGATCGGACGATCGACATCATCCGCGAACTTCGCGACGAACCCGAACGCATCACCCACTCGGTGGTGGAAGGCACGCTGGTCGTCCGATCCAGCGCCAGGAGCCCGAGAATCGGCTAGCGCGCCGCGCTGCTCAGGCTTATCCAGAATACGTATTCACGGCTGCCGCATGTGTCGGCGCGCCGACCTAGGCCGGCGCAAGGTCGCGCAAGTGCGGCTGGTTCATCGCCGCAGCCAGTTCGTGCACCAGCGTGGCGACGGCTTGCTGGACCTTGGGCAGCAAGTGGCGGTGCTGCGGATAGACCGCCCAGATCGGTTCGTCCGCGGCCTGCGCCTCCGGCAGCACCAGGCGGACCATGCCGTGCTGCAGATAGGGCAGGATATAGAAGTCGGGCAGCTGGCAGATGCCGAGCCCCGATACGCATGCCTCGATCACCGCATGCCCGCTGTTGCAGCGGAAGCTTCCCGTCGGTCGGTGCAGCACCGCCTGGCCGGTCGCGCGGAAGTGCCAGGTCGAGGCGCTGCCGATGATGCACTCATGCTCCGCAAGATCGGCGATGTCGCGGGGGGTGCCGCGGCGCGCGAGATAGGTGGGCGCCGCGCAGGTATAGAGCGTGCGCGATGCCACGCGGGTCTTGGTCAGCCGCGGATCGTCGACACTGCCGGTGCGGATGGCCAGATCGAAATCCTCCGCGACCAGATCGATCACTCGATTGGTCAGTTCGATGTTGAGCGACAGCCGCGGATGCCGGATCGACCAGCGCCGCAGGATCGGCGCCACGAACCGTTCCCCCATCGTCGTGGAGCAGGTGACCCGCAGTTCGCCTTGCGGCTCCCCCTTGCCCCCGACCAGGGCGAACGCCTCGTCCCGCTCGCGGAGGATTCGCTCACAGCGTTCGAGAAACGCCCTGCCCGTGTCGGTCAGGCGGACGGTGCGGGTGGTGCGATAGAGGAGTTGCGCGTCGAGCCGCTGCTCGATCGCAATAATCGCGCGGCTGACATGCGTCGGCGACATCCCCAGCCGCGCTGCGCCTGCGGTGAAGCTGCCCGTTCGCGCGACCGCCACGAACTCCTCGATCCCGGCCCATTGGCGCATATTACCCCTCGAAATGGCATACTCATTTGCGAAATGAGTATATTATCGCACCGGTGGGATAATGCTAGCTGGTCGAGCCAAGGAGAGACCATCATGAAGACTCGCGCCGCCGTCGCCTTCGAAGCCAAGAAGCCGCTGGAGATCGTCGAACTCGATCTGGAGGGACCGAAGCCCGGCGAAGTGCTGGTCGAGATCATGGCGACCGGCATCTGCCATACCGATGCCTACACGCTCGACGGGTTCGACAGCGAAGGCATCTTCCCCTCGGTACTCGGCCATGAAGGCGCCGGCATCGTCCGCGAGGTCGGCGCCGGCGTGACCAGCGTGAAGCCCGGCGATCACGTCATCCCGCTCTACACGCCGGAATGCCGCCAGTGTAAGTCGTGCCTCAGCGGCAAGACCAACCTGTGCACCGCGATCCGCGCCACCCAGGGCAAGGGGCTGATGCCCGACGGCACGACCCGGTTCAGCTACAAGGGCAAGCCGATCTTCCATTACATGGGCTGCTCGACCTTTTCGAACTTCACCGTGCTGCCCGAGATCGCGGTGGCGAAGATCCGCGAGGACGCGCCGTTCCAGACCAGCTGCTATATCGGCTGCGGCGTCACCACCGGCGTCGGTGCGGTGGTCAACACCGCCAAGGTGCAGGTGGGCGAGAATGTCGTCGTGTTCGGCCTGGGCGGCATCGGCCTCAACGTCATCCAGGGCGCGAAGCTGGCCGGTGCCGGCCGCATCATCGGCGTCGACATCAACCCGGAGCGCGAGGCCTGGGGCCGGCAGTTCGGCATGACCCACTTCCTCAACTCCAAGGGCCTTTCGCGCGAGGAGACGATCGCCAAGCTGCTGGAACTGACCGACGGCGGCGCCGACTATAGCTTCGACGCGACCGGCAACACCGAGGTGATGCGCACCGCGCTCGAAGCCTGCCATCGCGGCTGGGGCACGTCGATCATCATCGGCGTGGCCGAGGCGGGCAAGGAGATTTCCACGCGGCCCTTCCAGCTGGTGACCGGGCGCAACTGGCGCGGCACCGCGTTCGGCGGCGCCAAGGGCCGCACCGACGTGCCGAAGATCGTCGACTGGTACATGGAAGGCAAGATCGCGATCGATCCGATGATCACCCATGTCCTGTCGCTCGAAGAAATCAACAAGGGCTTCGACCTGATGCACGCGGGCGAGAGCATCCGCAGCGTCGTCGTGTACTAATTCCCAACTGATGGAGATACGAAATGTCGGTTATTTCTGGTGACGGCGTCTTCTCGCACACGATGCTCGGCGCAAAGGACCTCGACGCGTCGGTGAAATTCTACGACGCGGCGCTGGCGTCGCTCGGCGTGAAGAATCTCGGGCCGTTCAACGACGGCAATTGGATGCTCTACGGCAAGGACAAGCCGGCGTTCCTGTTGGTCCGCCCCGGCAACGGCCAGGCGCCGACCAGCAACGGCGTGACGATCGGCTTCGCCGCTGCCAGCCCGGCGGACGTCGATGCCTTCCATGCGGCAGGCCTGGCGGCGGGTGGCACCGACGAGGGCGCGCCGGGACCGCGCAATCATCTTCCCGGCGCCTATGCTGCCTATCTTCGCGATCCGGGCGGCAACAAGATCTGCGCCTACACCTTCGTCTGAAAGGCCATATGATGGAGCAGGTCAGTTCGAATTTCAGCTTTGGCGGGACGCAGCACGTCTTCACCCACCAGAGCGAGGCGACGGGTACCCCGATGACCTTTTCGGCGTTCGTGCCGGCGCATGCGCCCGGTGCGCGCCTGCCGGTCCTATGGTATCTTTCGGGGCTGACCTGCACCCATGCCAATGTAACGGAAAAGGGCGAGTTTCGGCGTGTCTGCGCCGAACTCGGCCTGATCTTCATCGCGCCGGACACGTCGCCGCGCGGCGACGACGTTCCCGATGACGCGGCCTATGATTTCGGCAAGGGCGCCGGCTTCTATGTCGATGCCACGCAGGCGCCCTGGCGCCGCCACTATCAAATGCGGCGCTATATCGAACGCGAACTGCCCGAGCTGGTCGCACGGAACCTGCCCGTCGACATGCAGCGACAGGGAATCACCGGCCATTCGATGGGCGGGCACGGCGCGCTGACCATCGCGCTGCGCAACCCCGGCCGCTTCCGCTCGGTATCCGCCTTTTCGCCGATCGTCAGCCCGATGCACTGCCCCTGGGGCGAGAAGGCGTTGAACGGCTATCTGGGCACCGATCGTAGCGCCTGGCGCGCCTATGATGCCTGCGCGCTGATCGAGGATGGCGCACGCCTGCCCGATCTGCTGGTCGACCAGGGCGGTGCCGACAATTTCCTTGCCGAGCAGCTGAAGACCGAATTGCTCGAAGACGTTTGCAAGCGCACCGGCCAGCCCGCGACCATTCGCATCCATCCCGGCTACGACCACAGCTATTATTTCATTTCGACCTTCATGGCCGACCATCTCCACTGGCATGGGCAACGGCTCAGCGGGAACGCCTCCAATGACTGAAATCCTCGTCACCGATCGCAGCGGCACGCAGCGCGCCCTACAGGCCGAAGACGGGCTGACGCTGATGGAAGCGATCCGCGAGCAGGGCATCGATGAGCTGCTGGCGCTGTGTGGGGGCTGCTGCTCCTGCGCGACGTGCCACGTCTATGTCGATGCGGACTCCGCTACCGCGTTGCCGCCGCCGAGCGAAGACGAGAACGATCTGCTCGAGAGCAGCAGCCATCGTCAGGCGACCTCGCGCCTCGCCTGCCAGATTCGCCTGACCCCGGCGGTGGCAGGGCTGCGGGTCGTCATCGCCCCCGAGGACTGACACCGCCGCTTCCCTTTACGACGCCCGGGATCCCCCCTAGCGATGGTGGTGATGCAACTGCGGCACCTCGAATATTTCATCGCGCTGGCCGAGGAACAGCATTTCGCGCGCGCCGCCGCGCGCTGCAACGTAACCCAGCCGACCCTGTCGACGGCCATCGCAACACTAGAGGCGCAACTGGGCAAGCGGCTGGTCCAGCGCGACCGCCGCTTCGTGGCGCTGACGATCGAGGGCGAGACGATCCTTTCGCATGCGCGCCGGCTGGTCGCCGCGCACCACGAGATGCGCCTCGCCATCGACGCGGCCGGGTCGCTGCGCGGCGAGATGCGGCTGGGCTGCATCCCCGCCGCCATGCCCTATACCGGGCGGTTCCTGCGCGCGCTGACGGCCGACTATCCCGACCTGCGGGTCGCGATCCGACAGCTGACCTCGGACCATATCCTTCGCGGCATCACGGGATTCGAGCTGGACGCGGGGCTGACCTATCTCACCGGCGACGCCCCCGCCGGGGTGACGGCGGCGCCGCTCTATCACGAACGCTATTGCCTCGCCGCGCATCCGCGAAGCCCGCTCGCCCAGCAGGACAGCGTCAGCTTGGCCGAGGCGGTCGGCGAACCGCTCTGCCTGCTGCATCAGGGGATGCAGAACCGCCGGATCCTCGACGCTCATTTCG
Organism: Sphingomonas sp. TDK1; assembly: GCF_001650735.1. Lineage (GTDB taxonomy): Bacteria > Pseudomonadota > Alphaproteobacteria > Sphingomonadales > Sphingomonadaceae > Sphingomonas. Next base: position 266,627 of record NZ_LXVY01000044.1, read on the forward strand.
CGCGGCTGCGCGTGCAGGTGCAGCCGGTGGCGACGACCGATTCCTATCTCGCCTTGCTGTCGCTGGTGGCGCATGGCGGACTGAACAGCATCGTCACGGACAGCCATGCGGCGTTCATCGCGCCGGACACCGGCGTGCGGCTGATCCCGATCGCCGACCTGCCCCAGACCAACAGCATCGGCATGCTGGTCGCCGCCGCCGAACCGATGGCACCGGTCGCGCGGGCCGCGCTAGCCGTCGCGCAGAAGCTGACCCAGGCTTGATAGAGTATGGCTATCACTTATCGCCAAGTTTGATTTGAGTTTGTCGCCACCGCCCGACACAGTCGCCGGTGGAGGAACGATGGCTGATCTGGACGACATTCTGCACGCGCACCCCCCTAGGCAGGATGCCCTGCTGCCGATCCTGCACGACGTGCAGGCGGCCTTCGGCCATGTCTCCGAAGCGGCGATCCGCACCATCGCGCAGCATCTCAACCTGAGCCGCGCCGAGGTGTCCGGTGTCGTCAGCTTCTATCACGACTTTCGCCGCACCCCCGATCCGCGTCCGGCAATCAAGCTGTGCCGCGCGGAAAGTTGCCAGGCGCGGGGCAGCGACGCGCTGGCAGCCGAAGCCGAGCGCGTCGCCGGCGGGCGGGTGCGGGTGGAGACGGTCTATTGCCTGGGGCTGTGCTCGGTCGGACCGAACGCGATGGTCGGCGACGCGGTGCATGCGCGGCTCGACGGCGGCAAGGTCGCCGCGCTGATCGGAGCGCTGTGATGCAGGTTCGCATCTCGGACGACGCGCTTGCGCTCGCATGCGGGGCGGACGCGGTCGCGCAGGCGTTCGCCGATCGCGGGCATGCGGTGGTCCGGACTTCGAGCTGGGGCATGCACTGGCTGGAGCCGCTCGTCGACATTGACGGCGTCGGCTATGGGCCAGTCGGCGTCGGCGATGTCGCGGCGATCCTGGCGGGCGAAGCGGAAGCACTGTGCATCGGCCGCATCGCCGAGCATCCGTTCCTCGCCGCCCAAACCCGGCTGACCTTTGCGCGCGCGGGACGGACACGGCCGTTGAGCCTTGAGGATTATGCCGCGACGGGAGGCTGGGCCGGTCTCGAGCGCGCACGGGCGATGGGGGCGGAGGCGGTCGTCGCGGAGGTGACCGCGTCGGGCCTGCGCGGCCGCGGCGGCGCGGGCTTCCCGGCCGGGATCAAGTGGAGCACCGTCGCCCGCGCGGCGGCCCCGCATAAATATATCGTGTGCAATGCCGACGAAGGCGACAGCGGCAGCTTTGCCGACCGAATGGTGATGGAGGGGGACCCCTTCCTGCTGATCGAAGGCATGGCAATCGCGGGATTGGCGGTCGGCGCCGACAAGGGCTTCGTCTATATCCGCTCCGAATATCCGCATGCCATCGCCAAGATGCAGGCGGCGGTGCGTCTCGCCGCCGCGATCGTCGCGCCATTCGAGATCGAGGTGCGTGTCGGGGCAGGTGCCTATGTGTGCGGCGAGGAAACCTCGCTGCTCAACAGCCTGGAGGGCAAGCGCGGCGAGGTGCGGGCAAAGCCTCCCCTGCCCGCGCATATGGGGCTGTTCGGCTGTCCGACCGTGATCAACAATGTGCTGACCCTCGTCGCGGTGCCCTATGTGCTGGCGCAGGGCGCCCAGGCCTATGCGGACTATGGCATGGGCCGGTCGCGCGGCACGATGCCGGTCCAGCTGGCGGGCAACGTCAAGCATGGCGGGCTGTTCGAGACCGCGTTCGGGATCACGCTGGGCGAGCTGGTGGAACGCATCGGCGGCGGCACGGACAGCGGCCGGCCGGTTCGCGCGGTGCAGGTCGGCGGGCCGCTGGGCGCTTATTTTCCACCCGCGCTTTTCGACACGCCGTTCGACTATGAGGCGTTCGCGGCGGTGGACGGGCTGATCGGCCATGGCGGCATCACCGTGTTCGACGACCGGGTCGACATGGCGAAGCAGGCGCGGTTCGCCTTCGAATTCTGCGCGGCGGAGAGCTGCGGCAAGTGCACGCCGTGCCGGATCGGATCGGTACGGGGGCGCGAGACGCTCGACAAGGTGATCGCCGGCGACGCGCCGGACGCCAATCTCGCGCTGATCGCCGACCTGTGCGAGACGATGAAATTCGGGTCGCTCTGCGCCCTTGGCGGCTTCACGCCCTATCCGGTGCTCAGCGCGATCAACCATTTCCCCGAGGATTTCGGCCTTCGCCTGGCCGAGGCGACAGCATGATCGAAACCTCACGAACCGGATCCGCGCGCGCGATGCGGCGCCGTCCCCCTCTTCCCGACACCTTGAATCGCCGCAACGATCGTGCGCGGCTGGAGCAACAGGATGGGCTATGAACCCCAGGCCGATTTCGGCACCCCCGCGTCCGACGCGTCGACCAGCGTCACGCTAACCATCGACGGCCGCGAAACCACCGTGCCCGCCGGCACCACGGTGATGCGCGCGGCGGCCGAACTGGGCACCGCCATCCCCAAGCTGTGCGCCACCGACAGTCTGAAGCAATTCGGATCCTGCCGGCTGTGCCTGGTGGAGATCGACGGCCGGCGCGGCACGCCCGCCAGCTGCACGACGCCGGTCGAACCCGGCATGGTGGTGCGCACCCAGACGCCGACGCTGCACAAGCTGCGCAAGGGCGTGATGGAGCTGTACATATCCGATCACCCGCTCGACTGCCTTACCTGCCCTGCCAATGGCGATTGCGAGCTGCAGGATCAGGCGGGTGCGGTCGGCCTGCGCGAGGTCCGCTATGGCTATGCGGGCGAACATCACCGCGACCAGCCGAAAGACCTGTCCAACCCCTATTTCGATTTCGATCCCAGCAAGTGCATCGCCTGTTCGCGCTGTGTCCGCGCCTGTGACGAGGTCCAGGGCACGCTGGCGCTGACCATGGACGGGCGCGGCTTCGCGTCGAAAATCTCCGCAGGTACCGCCGCGGACAATTTCCTTTCGTCGGAATGTGTCTCGTGCGGCGCCTGCGTCCAGGCCTGCCCGACCTCGACCCTGCAGGAACGCAAGGTCGTCGAAATCGGCACGCCGGACCGCAGCGTCGTCACCACCTGCGCTTATTGCGGGGTCGGTTGCACCTTCCGCGCCGAGATGCGCGGCGAGCAGCTGGTGCGGATGGTGCCGTGGAAGGACGGCAAGGCCAATCGCGGGCATAGCTGCGTCAAGGGCCGCTTCGCCTGGGGCTATGCCAACCACCAGGAACGCATCCTCAACCCGATGATCCGCGCGTCGATCGACCAGCCCTGGCGGGAAGTCAGCTGGGACGAAGCCTTCGCCCATGCCGCATCCGAAATCCGCCGCATCCAGGCAAAATATGGGCGCGGCGCGGTCGGCGGCATCACCTCGAGCCGTTGTACCAACGAAGAAACCTTCCTCGTCCAGAAGCTGATCCGCGCCGGGTTCGGCAACAACAATGTCGATACCTGCGCACGGGTGTGCCACTCGCCGACCGGCTATGGGCTGAAGACCACCTTCGGGACGAGCGCGGGCACCCAGGATTTCGACAGCGTGATGCAGGCCGATGTCATCCTGATCATCGGCGCCAACCCGACCGACGGCCATCCGGTCTTCGCCAGCCGCATGAAGCGGCGGCTGCGCGAGGGCGCGAAGCTGATCGTGATCGACCCGCGCCGGATCGACATCGTGCGGTCCCCGCACATCGCGGCGGCACACCACCTGCCGCTGCGGCCGGGTACCAACGTCGCGGTATTGACCGCAATGGCGCACGTCATCGTGACCGAGGGGCTGGCGAACGAAGCCTTTGTCCGCGAACGGTGCGACTGGGACGAATATCAGCACTGGGCCGAGTTCGTCTCGCAATCGCGCAACGCGCCCGAGGCGCTGGCACCCGTGACCATGGTCGATCCCGCCGCGCTGCGCGAGGCGGCACGGCTCTATGCCACCGGCGGCAATGCGGCGATCTATTATGGCCTGGGCGTTACCGAGCACTCGCAAGGCTCGTCGACCGTGATGGCGATCGCCAACCTTGCGATGGCGACCGGCAATATCGGGCGCGAGGGCGTCGGCGTAAACCCGCTGCGCGGGCAGAACAATGTCCAGGGGGCGTGCGACATGGGCAGCTTCCCCCACGAACTTTCCGGCTATCGGCACGTGTCTGACGCGACCGCCCGCGCGCTGTTCGAGGATGCATGGGGCGTCGCCATCGATCCGGAACCGGGCCTGCGCATCACCAACATGCTCGACGCCGCGGTCGACGGCACGTTCAAGGCGCTGTACGTGCAGGGCGAGGACATTCTCCAGTCCGATCCCAACACCCAGCACGTCTCGGCCGGGCTGGCCGCGATGGAATGCGTCATCGTCCACGACCTGTTTCTGAACGAGACGGCGAACTACGCGCACATCTTTCTGCCCGGTTCGACCTTCCTCGAAAAGGATGGCACCTTTACCAACGCCGAGCGTCGCATCCAGCCCGTACGCAAGGTGATGACGCCGATGAACGGCATGGCCGATTGGGAAGTGACCCAGCGCCTCGCCAATGCGCTGGGTCTCGACTGGCACTACACCCATCCCCGCGAGATCATGGACGAGATCGCCCGGCTGACGCCGAGCTTCGCCGGCGTGAGCTTCGCGCGGCTGGACGCGATGGGGTCGATCCAATGGCCCGCCAACGCAGCCGCGCCAGAGGGCACGCCGGTGATGCACATCGACGGCTTTGTGCGTGGCAAGGGCAAGTTCGTGGTCACCGACTATATCCCGACCGACGAGAAGACCGGCCCGCGCTTTCCGCTGTTGCTCACCACCGGGCGGATTCTGAGCCAGTATAATGTCGGCGCGCAGACGCGGCGCACGGACAATGTGGTATGGCATCCCGAGGATCTTCTCGAAATTCACCCGGTGGATGCCGAGGATCGGGGACTCAAGAACGGCGACTGGGCCCGCCTGGCCAGCCGGGCGGGTGAGACGACCCTGCGCATCGTCGTCACCGATCGCGTGGCGCCGGGCGTCGTCTACACGACCTTCCACCACCCTGCGACCCAGGCCAATGTCATCACCACCGACTATTCGGATTGGGCGACCAATTGCCCGGAATACAAGGTAACGGCGGTGCAGGTTTCGGCCTCCAACGGGCCCAGCGCTTGGCAGGAAGACTATGAGGCGCTCGCCACCCGCTCGCGCCGGATCGAAACCGAGGCGGCCGAATGAGGGAGCACGATCCGCTCATTCGCATGGCCAATCAGATCGCAGCCAATTTCGTGACGATGGGCGAGGCGGAGGCCGCTGCCGCGACCGCCGAACATATCACGCTGTTCTGGGACCCTGGCATGAAGGCGAGCCTGCTCGAAGCCGCACCCGGCCTTTCACCGACCGCAGCCGAAGCGGTCGAGCGGCTGCGGGAAGCACTGACAAGGAAGAATGCCGACACCCCATAGGAGTAGCGGCGTGTTGTCAGTGGTGCGGCAGGATTTGCTGGTTTCAGGAAAAGCTGCGCCCTTGCGATGCGCTCGTCGCTTTGGATCGCCACGTACGCCGGTAAAGGCATGACTACCGACCGTGTGCGGAAGCGTCTTAAGTCGAAAGCTCGTGGGACTCCCATTGGCGGTGTCCCCCAAAGAAGCGTGAGCGCCGGCGAATTCCCGATCCGCGAGTGCTTCGTAGCCCACCCAAAAATCTGGTCCGAAAACCGGATACGGGCCCTCGCCGTGCAGAGCGGGCCACAGCGCGAAGAGCGTGTCGGGGCGCCCTCTATCGTCTTCGAGGCAGTTCCCCGACCTCCTTCGGCTGAACGATCGCCGCATGATGCTTCACGCGCGGAACGGTCAGCGCACCCCGGAGAATGTCCGCCGGGTTCTTTTCGGTGCGCAGCGTTGCGAAGCCATAGCCGAACACGCGGCCCGCAAAGGCGCGCAGCCGCACTGCCGTCTCGTGATGCCCGCGACGTTCAGCGCGTTTCAGGACATCCAGCAGCTCGTGCGGTGCGATCGCCGCGATCGGCCGGCGGGCGACGCCACCGAGCAGTTCAAGAAACCAGCGCGCCTTCTAAAGGGTGGCCGCCGACTTTCCCTCCCGCTCTATCTTCTCGATATATTCATTGGCGACCAGCTCGAAAGTGGTCTTCGCCGCCAGTTCCGCATCGAGCTGCTTCTGTCGCTTCTGCTCGACCGGATCGAAGCTGTCGGCGAGCTCCACGCGTGCCTGTTGGAGAGTTACTTCGGGGAAGTTACCAAGCGACAGCTTCCGCTCCAGGCTGTGTGAAAACGGCGTGACGCGATCAAAGGCACGCCCGCAAAGACGCGCAAGCCCATCGAGCGACGCGCACTCAGGTGGCAATTGCGGTTAGCATCTTCCGGGCCCCGAGGATGCTGAGCGCGCGGGTCAGGTTATATGCGAGAACGTGGAGCGCCATCTCGGTTGAAACGTGACGCTTGGTTTTCATGAGGAAGTGCGATGCACCCATGCGCGACTTCAACGTGCCGAAGGGGTGTTCGACGGTCTGGCGCCGTACCCGCATTGCGTTGGGGTTTGCGTCCAAGCGCTGCTGCATGGCTTCGAGTATGTGCTCATGTTCCCAACGTGTGACCCTACGTTCCGGGTCCGGTGTGCAACGCGCCTTGAGGGGGCATCTTGGGCACGCGCTTGTCCAGTATCGGCTTACCGTCAAACCCACTTCCAAGTTGGTGTAGCGGTATGTCAGCGCCTCGCCGGCTGGGCAGCGATACGTGTCCTGATCGGGGATATGGACGAAATCCTGCTTGCCATACCGTCCCGCAGCCTTGGCCTGTGAGGTCAACGGCTTTGGCAGAGTGACGGTGACGCCGGCCTGTTCGCTGGCGAGTATCTGTTCGCTGGAGAAATAGCCGCGATCGGCCACCACATCGAGTTGCTCTATGCCAAGAACTGCCTTGGCCTTGGTTGCCATGCCGCTGCGTTGCGCCCGAGCGGTTCCTACGTTCGTCACCTCGTGCGTGACGATGATATGGTGGTCTGTGTCTACCGCCACCTGAACATTGTAGCCGACCACCCCTGTCCTGCGCCCACTCGATGACATCGACCGCCCGAACGGGATTCTCCTCCTCGATCCAATCGTCCATGCATGGCGGAAACAGCGTCGTCTGCGTACGATCCGCGCCGGCAATGAAGCGACCCATCCGCCCCTCCAAACTGTCGGACCACATTACCACTTCTGCTGCGTTTTCGCACAGTCTGGGTCGGGAGCTGCCGGAGGTTCTTGGTCGTAATCTGCTAGGTTGCTTCTGAGCGCTGAACGCCGCGACGTACTTGGCTTAGAGCAAGGCGCTATCGGAGGTTGGCGGCCAAGAAGTCTACGAACACCCGTACCCGCGCCGGCACATTCGACCCGCCCACGAACACCGCGTGGATTTGCTCGACGTCGCCGGGGTTGAACGCCTCGAGGAGCGGCACAAGCGCGCCGCTTGCGATCTCCTCGACCACGCTGAAGGCACCCACCCGCGCGATGCCGACCCCGATTGCCGCCAGCTGCCCGAGCGTCTCGCCATTATTGGCTTCCAATCCACCGCGCACCGGTAGCGCGAAGTCATGGCCATCGCGGCGGAACGGCCAAACGGGTTCGGAACGACGAAAGCTGAAATTCAGGCAATTATGGGCGAACAGGTCCTCGGGCACCTGCGGCATTCCGTGCCGCGCGAGATAGTTGGGCGCGGCGACGATCACCCGCCGGGTCTCGCCAAGCTTGCGGGCGGTGAGGGAGCTGTCCGGCAACGGTCCAAACCGCACCGCGACATCGGCTTGCCCGGCGGCGATGTCGACCAGCGTATCGGTCAATGCGATGTCGATCAGGATGTCGGGGTACAGCGCGGCGAACTCGCCAAGGAGTGGCACCACGCACAGCCGCCCATGTGACAGCGCCGCGCTGACCCGCAGTCGCCCCCGCGGACTGCCCTGGTCGGCGATCTGCTGCTCCGCGTCGTCGAGATCGGCGAGAATCCGGCGCGCGGCCTGCAGATAGGCGTGGCCCTCGGCGGTGAGCGTGAGCGCCCGGGTAGAGCGCAGCAGCAGGCGCACGCCCAGTCGCGCTTCGATGCGGTCGACTGCGCGCGCCACGGCCGAAGGACTCATGCCTAGCTTCCGGCCGGCCGCCGAGAAGCTGCCTAGCTCGATCACCGCAGCGAACAGTGCGAGCGCATGCGCCCGGTCGCTGCCGCCGCTCATCTTTGCGTCCATTGCACAAATCCTTCGCGTTCGCTCCAGCTACACCGACACTGCCGCACCGTCCATCTTTGCCTCCGAACAAGCAATAGGATGGTGAGCATGGAATATCGGCAATTGGGACGATCGGGCCTGCGCGTGCCCGCGCTCAGCTTCGGCGCGGGCACTTTCGGCGGCCAGGGGCCGCTGTTCAGCGCCTGGGGCCAGAGCGATGCGGCCGAGGCACGGCGACTGATCGACATCTGCCTCGATGCCGGCGTGACGCTGTTTGACACTGCAGACGTATATTCGGGTGGCGCCTCGGAGGAGATTCTGGGCGAGGCGATCCGCGGCCGCCGCGACGCGGTGCTCGTCTCGACCAAGACCGGACTACCGATGGGCGACGCCTCGCAGGATTGGGGTGCCTCCCGCGCCCGCCTGATCCGGGCCGTCGAGGATGCGCTGCGCCGGCTGGGCACCGACTATATCGACCTGCTCCAGCTCCACGCCTTCGACGCCTCCACCCCGACCGAGGAGGTGATGGGCACGTTCGACTTGCTGATCGCGTCGGGCAAGGTTCGCTATGCCGGTGTGTCCAACTATCCCGGCTGGCAGGTGATGAAGGCGCAGGCCGTGGCGGAGCGCCATGGATGGCCGCGACTGGTGGCGCACCAGGTCTATTATTCGCTGATCGGCCGCGCCTATGAGGCGGATCTGATGCCGCTTGCCGCCGACCAGGGCGTGGGCGCGCTGGTATGGAGCCCGCTCGGCTGGGGCCGGCTGACCGGCAAGATCGGCCGCGATCGCCCGATCCCCGACGGCAGCCGCCTGCATGCGACCGAACAGTTCGCGCCGCCCGTCGAGGCCGAGCATCTCTACCGCGTCGTCGATGCGCTCGAAGCGGTCGCCGCCGAGATCGGCAAGACCGTGCCGCAGATCGCGATCAACTGGCTGCTCCAGCGCCCCACCGTGTCGTCGGTGATCATCGGCGCGCGCAACGAGGCGCAGCTTCGCCAGAATCTCGGTGCCGTCGGCTGGGCGCTCAGCGCGGAGCAGATCGCCACGCTCGATCGCGCAAGCGAGGTGCTGCCACCCTATCCGCATACCCCCTATCGCCAGCAGGAGGGCTTTGCCCGCCTGGCACCGAGGCTCGTATGAAGAACCAACTCGGCTTGCTGGCCCTCGCGGTCGGTGCCTTCGGCATCGGCGTCACCGAATTCGCGCCGATGGGGCTGCTGCCCGTCATCGCAAAGGATCTGCAGGTTTCCATCCCCGCGGCGGGGCTGCTGATCAGCGCCTATGCGCTGGGCGTGATGCTCGGCGCGCCGCTGATGACGCTGACCACCGGCCGGGTGCCGCGGCGGATGCTGCTGATCGGCCTGGCGGGCATCTTCACCGCGGGCAACCTGCTCGCGGCGGTGTCCGACAGCTATGCGCTGCTGCTCGTCGCGCGCGTGCTCACCTCGTTCAACCACGGCGCCTTTTTCGGGGTGGGTTCGGTCGTGGCGGCAGGGCTGGTCGCACCCGAGCGCCGGGCCAGCGCGGTCGCCTCTATGTTCATGGGGCTGACCATCGCCAATGTGGTGGGTGTGCCGCTCGCCACCTGGGTCGGCGAGCATCTCGGGTGGCGCGCGTCCTTCTGGGGCATCGCCGGCCTCGGCGTGCTCACGATGGCCGCACTTCGCGTGACCCTGCCTGCCCTCCCTGCACCCGCGGGCGGCAACGTGCTCGCAGAGCTGCGGGTACTCGCCCGCAAGCGGGTGCTGGGTGCGCTGGCGCTAACCGTGATCGGATCGAGCGCGATGTTCACCGTGTTCACCTACATCACGCCTATCCTGCGCGACGCGACGCATGCGTCGCTGGGCTTCATCACCGCGATGCTGATGCTCTATGGCGTGGGCCTGACGGCGGGCAACTGGCTGGGCGGCCGGTTCGCCGATCGTTCGGTCGACCGCACCTTGCTGATCACGCTGGGATGTCTGTCCGCCATCTTGATCGCCTTCGCCCTGCTGATGCCGCAGGCCGGCCCGAGCGCGGTGCTGATCTTCCTGTGGGGTGTCGCAAGCTTTGCGCTTGTGCCGCCGCTACAGGTCCGCGTTATGACGGCGGCAGCAGACGCCCCGAACCTCGCCTCGGCGGTCAATATCGGCGCATTCAATCTTGGCAATGCGTTCGGTGCCGCGCTGGGGGGCGGCGTGATTGCTGCCGGACTCGGCTATCCGGCCGTGGCGCTGGCAGGCGCCGTGACATCGCTGATGGGCCTGGTGGCGCTTTGGACGACCAGCCGCCATAAAGCTGCGCGGCAACCCGACTGGCAATGCGCTTCCCGGGCCGCCGCCGAAAAGGGATGAAGCTCAACGCTTCCTCACCAGCAACGTTGGGCGCCGCTCGGCAGAAGTGCCAGCTTGAAAGCCGCAAGCAGCGTATGAGCAACGACGTCTATCGGGACGGCGCGACAACACCTCGAACGATCGAGATTGAGGCGCGCTGCTGCCGAACAAATGGAAGGAATGGCAATGGCAGCTATTCTCAGGAGCTGTCGTTGTAACGGAGGCTGGGGGCGGCACATGGTGGTCGCCTGCTGTCGGAATTGTCGCCGGGTCCCGGGACCACACCTCTCATTTCAAGATGTTCGCGAAACGCAGGCGCACACCCACTGTGAATGCTCCAGGGCTGCTTTGACAATGCATGCAGGCGATGCAACGAAGCGGTGTGCGTACGCAGCGGTCAGATAGCTATTGCGCCACGCATCTCGCCCGGCCTCTCCCTTGCGATGGCAAATCCTGCATGAAAACGTCTTCGTTGTTGACCTGCGCAGCGCTCCTGCTGTGGAGCCCGTGCGCAACCGCGCAGGAAAGCCATCCATCTGCTTCCGACGAAGTGCCACCCTCGGCGGTCCAAGCCAGAATCGGCCGGGTGGAACAGGGGCTTTCGGCGCCCGTGGTAATCAAAGGCGCACCGGATCAGAAGATGGCGCTGGCCGAGCGCATGGCATTTTATCAGGTGCCCGCTGTCAGCATCGCCTTGATCAACAATGGTCGCATCGAATGGGCGCGCGCCTATGGCATGGCCGACATTGCCAGTCAGCGGCCGGCGACAACAAAAACCTTGTTCCAGGCCGGCTCGATCAGCAAGGCAATCACTGCCATCGGGGCTTTGCGCCTTGTCGAGCAGGGTAAATTGTCGCTGGACGAAGAGGCCAACCGCCAGCTTATCGCGTGGAAGATCCCGCAGAACGATCTTGCCCGCCAAAAGGCGATTACCCTACGCATGTTGCTCAATCACAGCGCCGGCCTCACCGTCCACGGCTTCATGGGCTACGCGCAGGGGCAGGCGCTTCCGACGCTGGTGCAAGTGCTGGACGGCGTTCCACCCGCCAACTCCGATCCGGTCCGTGTCGATCTGGTTCCGGGAAGCGCCTGGCGCTACTCGGGAGGCGGTTACACCGTCGTTCAGGTCATGATGAGCGAAGCCAGCGGCCAGCCCTTTGACCGATACATGCAGGCGGCGGTGCTGGATCGGATGGGAATGTCCGAAAGCAGTTTCGCCGTGCCGTTGCCTGACACCCGGCGCGACCTGGCCGCCACTGCTTATGTCGGCGCCGGCACGGCCATCGCGGGCCGATGGCACAACTATCCTGAATCCGCCGCGGCAGGCCTGTGGACCACGCCCAGTGATCTGGCGCGTGTGGTGCTCGAGGTGCAGAAGGCGGAAGCGGGGAAGTCCGACGCTGTATTGTCGCGCGCGATGACGACCACCATGCTGACGCGCGGCCTGGGCGAATATGGGCTTGGCTTCTTCGTCGAGACGCTGGGCGACCGGACGAGCTTCAGCCATAGCGGCGGCACCATGGGCTTCCGATCCCAGCTATATGGGTACACCCGCGCGGGCCAGGGCGCGATCGTTATGACCAACAGCGATACCGGCGCGGCGCTGATCGCGGAAATCCTGTCCAGCATTGCCGCCGAATATGGCTGGCCCGATTTCAAGGTGGTCGAGAAAGCCGCGCTTCCCGGTGACGCGGCGGTCAACATGCAGGTTGCGGGCGACTATCAACTGCTGGACCTGCCCGCGCACGTCATCGCCGAAGGAGACCGCCTGTATTTTCAAAGCCAGTTGTTCGGGGCCAAACGCATGGAGATGTTCGCGGAATCGAAGGCGTCGTTCTTCATGACCGCACAGGACATGTCGATCCGCTTCGAACGCGGCAACGACGGTGCAATCACCGGATTTGCTCTGCTTCGCGGTGAAAACACTTATCCGGCGAAACGGATGAGATAGAGAGAATATGGCAGAACGAATGGCCGGTTCCGGCGTGAGGCGACATTCCGGCTTTCACATCGGAATGGCTTAGGGTGGTCGACTGCTGCCGGAAACATCGACCGGCGCTATTTGGGACAAATCCGCCATTACTGCATTACGTGGCGAACGGCAGGTTTTGCCAGGAGTCGACGCCTAGAGCCTCCGCGGTCACTCATCGAAAGACAGGAAGCGAGGGAAAGCTCCAACGCTACGGGAGCCGCTAACACATGAACGCACTACGACCGCGTATCGCGCAGCTACGTTCGTCGGGCGCCGTCCACGCCAGAACGCCGGTCACAAGGTCGACGGGTACGTGATAGGAAATTTGGCTGGCGCATAGTTGCAACCACCCCTCACCGGCTCCCAAGATAGGAAAAGATACGTTCATCCACTCGTCAGACCATCCGAAGATGAAATCCACGTTCCACGAAATTTCGCGTCGTAAAGAAAATGGCTACCGCCACAGCCGTAAAGAAAATAGCAGGCACTAACGACGTTAGATAGGAGATTTCGACCGCTATTAGCACCACTGCTCCGCCAGCAGCGAAGGCGATGGCTGTCGGGATCAGCGGTCGTAGCGGGGAGGAAACGGCAAAGAGTAAATGTATCATCCTCCGCCGGATCAAGGCCCTGGCGATGTATCCCAACAACAGCCCCGAGGCGATTCCGACCATCCCGAAACTTGCCAGGAGAAAGGAAGCCACTATGCCGATTACTGCGCCTGCTACCGTTACTAAAAGCCCGTGCCCCGGTGCGCGATACGCAAACAGCAGATCGGCAATGCCAAAGCTGGCCTGCAGAATCTCGGCAAGGCACAGGATCAGCATTGGAGCATAGGCGGCAGGATAATAGCCGCCCAGCAGACGGAGTATCGCCGCTCCCATGCCGGCGATCAGCAGAAAGGTCGGCAACTGCAGATCCAATATCTTCCTGCTCACGCCAGCGATGGTACGCCTCGCCGGGCCGAGTCCGGAAAGTCTCAACTCCCGCGCAACGATGGGTGTCAACAGCGCATCGAAGGACTGCCGCACCTGCCGAAGCGGTGTGCAGACCTGCCGTGCCACACCATAAACGCCTGCCGGAGCATCGCCCAACATCAAACCGACGATGTACAGGTCTGCGCGTTCTGCAAGCGCGGTGACGCAGTCCGTCCCTGTCACCCAGCTGTTGTGGCGCATCGTGCTGAACAGCTGCTGAAAATCAGAGGGCCTTATGGTCACGCCTCGCATGTTAAAGCTCCGCAGCACTGCTGACAGGGCAACGACAATTGCCGCAAGCGTCCCCGCGGCGTAGCCTATCACGAGGCCGAATTGCGGGGCGCCAAACCAGAAGGCGACCACGGATATCAGAACCGCCACATAGGGTTCGATGATGCTTCTGCAGAGCACCTCGTAGCGAACAAGACCCTGCCAGCGTGTGGCGGCGAGCAGGAGATCCAGCAACGCTTGCCCAGTGATGAGCGGCGCCATCCACAACAGGGTCCAGCCAACCAGTCCCAGCCCTGGCAAGAGCAATATGCATGAAACGATCAGCGTCGTTACCAGCGCGCTGACGCCGACGACGATCAGGCCCGTTTCGAGCAGACGGTCACCCGGCGACGTCGAATGTTCCGTATTTTCCAGGATCTGGAAAAGCATGGTCTTCATGCCCGCCCCGCCGATGGTAATGGAAACCTCGACGATGGCGAGCGCGACGCTGTACGCACCGTAAAGCGTGGCGCCATATAGGACGGCCGCGACCAACAAGAACGAAATGCGGGCCCCGAACTTGATCGCGAACCCGCCACCCACCGCCAGTGCTCCGCGATGGAGCCGTCGATTTCCCTCAGAACTCTGCGCGTCCGGTGCCTCAGCCGACCACCCGTCAACGGTCATTTGGTGCCATTCGGGGGAGGCGGCGTTGCAGGCGCGTCCGGCTGCACCTCCGGCCTGCGCTTGCGATGGCCGTGAACATGCAACGCGTCGATTTCCGCCTGCCTGGACTGGAGATAGGATGCGCGCGAGGCCGCATATGGATCCGACGAATCGCGGAACTTCTGCAACTTATCGGCGAATTCAACCCGGTCGTCCAAGGTTCCGATGATGGTGGCGGGCAACGTATACCAGACGCGGTTGAAGGGCTTCCCGACGGTCGAGGGTAGTAAAAGCTTGTCTACCGAAAGGCCGACGAGATCACGCACCGTCGTCGGTCCGATGAGCGGAAGGAAAAGAAAGGGCCCCGGCTTGATGCCATAGAAGCCCATCGTGTTGGCAAAGCTGTTGCGTCTTTTGGGGAGCTTGAAGGGCTTCTTCTTTGCCACGTCGACCACGCCGGCAATGCCGAGCGTGGAATTGACTCCAAAGCGCCCAACCGTCTCGAATGCTTTCCCGATCTTGTGCTGCAGGAGATAGTTTAAGAAAACGACCGGCTCGTTCAAATTATTGAAAAAGTGCCGCAATCCGGCGCGGATGAAGGACGGTACTATTTTGGAATAGGTCTTGGCCGCGGGTGCGACGACCAGCTTGTCGGCCGCCTGCACGACGGCATAGGTCTTCAGGTTCACTTCCTGAAGAGGATCCTCGCGGGGCGGACGCGGTCTCGCGCTGACGACGATTTCGACATCTTCCGGATTCGCCTGTGGGGCTTGCTCGGGTGCGGTGCCGTCGGCTTGCGACGAGGCCTGACTCGGCGCAACCGTGGCTTGCCCCGGCTCGGGTGCAGCGCTGGAGGCCTGAGGCGCGGTCTGACTCGGCGCAACCGTGGTTTGCGCCGACTCGGTGGACTGGGCATCCACAGCGGGCAATACAACGGAAAGGACCGGCACCGCGATTAGTTCGTCCGGCGTGCCTGCCGCGCCCGCCTCTGCGGGGCCGCTGGCCACAAGCAGCGCCGCCATCAGAGTAGAAACACCCATTATTGGACATTCATGGCAGTGTGTCTCGCTGCATTCGGCACGGATATGGGTCGACTGTCGCCGACATTCCGACCGTCCGGAGATGTCGAAAGGGCGGGTTTGGCAGGCGCAAATCGTTCCTTATCAGCAAACTCCAACGAAAGTCACCGCCAATCCGTGGACCGGCGGGCACCGGATACAGACCACCGCCGCAACCGCCTTTGGGAGCCTGCCTGAGCGTCGGTGACGGGCCGCTGCAAATCGCTTGCTGAAGGGGCACCCTAACCCCTAGATTACGCTTCAATGACACTTGCCATCACCGACCTGTCACGAGACCGTCGGATAGAAGATCCGACAAACCTGTGGATTATCCATCCAGCAGCGCGCCGCCTGCTGCCCTGGTTCCTCGCGCGCGGGATCTCTGCCAATGCCGTTTCCCTGGGCGGGCTCGCCCTGGGCATGGTGGCGGCGCTCGCCTACGCGCAGTGGAAAATCTGGCCGTTCGCCCTTGCCGGCTTGCTGCTGTCCGTCGGCTGGCTCGTCGCCGATGGCCTGGACGGGATGATCGCGCGCGCAACCGGCACCGCGAGTCCGCTAGGGCGCGTGCTGGACGGGTTGTGTGACCATGGCGTTTTCATCCTGATCTATGTTTCGCTGGCCCTGTCGATCGGCACGTTGGAAGGCTGGGCATTGGCGGTCGCCGCCGGCGTTGCCCACATGGTACAGTCAAACCTGTACGAGAGCGAACGGACCCGCTTTCACCGTCGTTGCAAGGCGGTGGCGATGATCGCGCTTCCTGCGCCGAGCCGCAATCCGCTCATTCGCCTGTATGATTTTGGCTGGGGCATGCTGGATCGTGTCGCCGCACGATTCGACGACGTACTGCAGCATCACCGTGCTCCCGCAGACCTTGCGGCGACCTATGGAGCCCTGGCCGCCAAGCCCATGCGGCTGATGAGCCTGCTGTCCGCCAATGTTCGGGTCTATGCGATTTTCCTTGCCTGCCTTGTCGGCAACCCACGCCTGTTTTGGTGGTTCGAACTCGTTCCACTGAACATCATCCTCGTCTTCGGACTATTCCAGCATCGCATGGTCGAAAATCGCCTCGGAACAGTATCGATGGATCGCTCTTCAAAAATCAAAGGAATAAATAAGTAATGTCGGCCATCAATATCGCCGTCGTTGGTGTGGGAAACTGCGCCAGCTCTCTCGTGCAGGGGCTTTCCTACTATCGCGAGGGCGCAAATGAGACCGTCGGGCTCATGCATTGGGACTTGGGCGGCTATAAGCCGAATGATATCCGTGTCGTCGCGGCTTGGGACGTTGATCAACGGAAAGTCGGCAAGGACGTATCGGAAGCGATTTTCGCCAAGCCCAATTGCACCGCGATTTTCTGCGAAACCGTGCCGCATACCGGGACGAAGGTGCAGATGGGGCACGTTCTCGACGGCGTCGCCGAGCATATGGCGGACTATGACGATCATCGGACCTTCCTGCTCTCTAGCGAGCGCGAAGCAACCAAGGCGGAAGTGGTTGCCGCCTTGCGCGAGACCAAGACCGATGTGCTGATGAACTATCTGCCGGTTGGCTCGCAGGCTGCCAGCGAGTTCTACGCCGAATGCGCGCTCGAGGCGGGTGTGGCCTTCGTCAACAACATCCCGGTGTTCATCGCCAGTGACCCCGTATGGGCGGAACGCTTCACCAAGGCTGGCGTGCCGATCATCGGCGACGACATCAAGGCGCAGCTCGGTGCCACCATCGTGCATCGCGTGCTGACGGATCTGTTCGCCAAGCGGGGCGTCAAGCTGGAGCGGACCTATCAGCTCAACACCGGCGGCAACACCGACTTCCTGAACATGTCGAATCACCGCCGTCTAGCCTCCAAGAAGATCTCGAAGACCGAGGCGGTGCAGTCGGTCGCGGCGGAGCGTTTGGAAGACGAGAATGTTCATATCGGCCCGTCCGACTATGTGCCGTGGCAGAATGACAACAAGGTTTGCTTCCTGCGGATGGAAGGCACGATGTTCGGCGGCGTGCCGATGAACCTCGAGCTGCGCCTTTCCGTCGAGGACAGCCCCAACAGTGCCGGCGTCGCCATCGATATGATCCGGTGCGCCAAGCTGGCCAAGGATCGCGGCCTGGCGGGGCCGATCGATGCGGCATCGGCCTATTTCTGCAAGCACCCGCGTTTCCAGATGACCGATGATCTGGCAGCGCGCGCAGTCGACGAGTTCATTGCCGTTGCGGCGGAATGATCGACACCGGCATTGTTCTCGCGGCAGGCGAAGGCTCGCGCCTTCGCGCTGTCGCGCCGCTCAAGCCCCTTTGCCTCGTTGACGGGCAGACCCTGCTTGCCCACGCCGTCTTCGGCATGGCGCAGGCGGGGCTTGCGCACACGATCGTGGTCGTCGGCTATGAGGCCGAGACGATCGAAGCCTATGTCGCGGCGAACGACTGGCCGATCCGTGTCGAGACCGTACGGGTAGAAGACAACCGGCATCCCAACGGGTCGTCGTTGCTCGCAGCGGAGCCCCTGCTGAACGGTGCGGAGGCGATCCTTGCGATGTGCGATCACCTGGTCGAACCGCAATTCTACCGGCGCATGGCGGATACCGCGACGGGCGGCGGTGCGTCGCTCGGGATCGATCGTCGGCTCGATAACGATTGGGTCGATCTTGACGATGTGACATGCGTTCAGACGGAGGGCGATCGCTTGGTCGGCATCGGCAAGGGCCTGGCCCTCTACGATTGCTTCGACACAGGCGTCTTCACCGTCGGCAAGGGCCTCTTCGATGCACTTCGCGGACTGGAAAAGCCATCTCTCACCGAAGGGATGCGGCGTCTGGCATCCGACGGGGCCGCCGGCATCAAAGATTGCAGCGATCTTGAATGGATCGATGTTGACGATGAGCGGGCGTGGCGCATTGCGGAAACATGGCTCACATCAAGCCGTCATCGCGAGGGCGACGCTCAACATCGGCGCTGATAGCACCGGATAATGAGGGGGGGGTGGTGGAGTGCGAAATCAACACTTAGTCGCGAGATTGGAGGACAAGGAGGACGTCGCGCGCTGGTCGGGAACGTCTTGAGTTAGTCGCGACCAGAAATCGGCCAAGCGTATTGCAAGCAGCCTGATCGAAGGGCCATTCCAAACCGGCCAGGTCACCGCAAACTTCCGTCTATCCGCGTTTGCGAAACTCGGCTTTGATCACCGCACCGCCGACGCGAAGCTGATCGAGGTAGTCAGAACACCACTGCGCCATGCGGACCCGCTCATCCCAATGAGCCCCCGGTGGTACGCTGCCCGGACACGATCCCTTTCGCCGTTCGCCAATGCACGCTCGATCGCATCGGGGTGCCAAAGGCCGGATTCATTGAGCAGCGTGCTCGCCATGGCGCGGAAGCCGTGGCTGGTCATTTCGTCATGCTCGAAGCCCAGGCGCCGAAGTGCGACATTCAGCGTGTTGTCGGAGATCGGACGCAACGTCGTATGCAGCGCGGGAAACAGGAATTCGCTTGAGCGGGCAAGCGACCGCAGATCCTGAAGCAGATACAGCACCTGCCGGGATAGCGGCACAGCGTGCGGCTGCTTCCTCTTCATACGCTCCGCAGGCACGCGTCACACCTTCTCGGCGAAGTCGATCTCGCTCCATTTCGCCTGCCGGAGCTCACCCGGCCGTAGGCACACGTGCGGTGCGATCCGCAGCGCGTAGAGCGTTTCGGGGCGCCCCTGATAGTCTTCGATCGCGCGAAGCAGTTCCCCGACCTTCTTCGGCTGAACGATCGCCGCGTGATGTTTCACGCGTGGAACGGTGAGCGCACCCCGGAGAATGTCTGCCGGGTTCTTCTCCGTACGCAGGGTCGCGAAGCCATAGCGAAACACGCGACCTGCGAAGGAGCGCAGCCGCACCGCCGTTTCATGATGCCCGCGACGTTCAACGCGCTTTAGGACATCCAGCAACTCGTGCGGCGTAATGGCCGCGATGGGCCGGCGGGCGATCCCGCCCAGCAGTTCGAGAAACCAGCGCGCCTTCTTGAGGGTCGCCGCCGATTTTCCCTCCCGCTCCATTTTCTCGATATATTCATTGGCGACCAGCTCGAAGGTGGTCTTCGCTGCCAGTTCCGCCTCAAGCTGCTTCTGTCGCTTCTGCTCGACCGGATCGAAGCCGTCAGCGAGCTCGGCGCGCGCCTCGTCTCGCTTTTGGCGCGCCTGCTGGAGGGTAACCTTGGGGAAGCTACCAAGCGACAGCTTCCGCTCGATACCATACACCTTGTAGCGAAACCGCCACGACAGTGCCCCGGAAGGCTGCACGAGAAGATACAAGCCCTCGCCGTCCGGAACCTGGAACGGACGTGCCGTAGGCTTCAGGGCGCGAATCTCGACGTTCGTAAGCATGGTGGGCCACGCCTTCCTGCGATCTCCGTGGCCCACCGATTCGTGGCCCACTTTGGGTGGGCCACGGTGGAACAAAATGGGAAACCACGGGACCCGCAGGAGACATTTTACCGCAGTTTTCCGCGGTTTTCTACAATGTTCTCAATATGTACTGGTGCGCTTACAGGACTCACATCTGGCGCTGTAGCCCGCAGAAAAGCGTGGGTTCTAGCGGAGCCTGCGATCCGTGGCCCCTTCGTGGCCCACCAAAAAATCTGGTCCGAAACCCGGACACAAACCCTCGCCCGAAACCATTTGGTACTTTGCAAAAGTGATTCGCTAACGCTTTTTCAGACCGAAATGACCACCGCCGAGAAAACACTAACGCATTCTGATTAAGGGAATCCTGGAAACTGTCCGTCGTCCAAACCACCGAACCCGATCGCGGTGAGCACGAGGGAGGTGGCGAGCTCATCATCCAGGCTCTCGTCTATCGGGAACATAGTACACCGTCCTGGATGGTCGGCCATGTCGAGGACGTGGATTCGGCGTTCGGAAAGCTGGGCGGATTTTCGCGGCGTCGTTCGCGCGGTCATCGACCATGCTCGCGACGCGCCGGCCCCCGCCGATCGGTTCGCCGTGCTCGCTCGGCCTTTTGATAGCGCAGTTGGGGTGGAGGGTGCCTACCGATTGGCCGTCATCCCTGGCGAGTTGCTTGGGGAGGATGAGGTGCTGGTACCTGAGAGGGAGCGCGCATGGCGCTCCGTCGCGGCCGATAACGGTGAACTGGCGGATCATGTGATTTCCACCCCATGTTCCACGGTTGCACATGCGGCCAGCCGGCCAGCGATCAGGGCTTCCGCCTCGGTGACAATCCGACTGATCAGGTCGCGGCAGGTCGGCACGTCATGGATCAGCCCCTGGACCTGCCCCGCCCAGATGAGTCCGGCATCGAGATCGCCTGTTTCCAGCGCTGTCCGTCCCCGCGCGCCGGAAACCAGCGGGCGGATATCTTCGAACACCGTGTCCGGCGCGCCAGAACGCGCGACCACCGCATCCGACACGCTGTTCTTCGCCACCCGTCCAGTATTGCCGAAACGGCGGAAGATAAGGTTGGTCGCGCGCTCGTCATTGTCGACAAGGAAGCGCTTGACCGCATCGTGGATCGGCGCTTCCACGGTCGCGCAGAAGCGCGTGCCCATATTGATGCCCTCCGCTCCCAGCGCCAGCGCTGCGACCAGCCCGCGCCCATCGGCAAAGCCGCCGCTCGCAAGCATCGGCACCCGCACCCGATCGGCAGCGGCCGGGATCAGGACCAGACCAGGCACATCGTCTTCGCCGGGATGGCCGGCGCATTCGAACCCGTCGATCGAGATCGCGTCCACACCCATCCGCTCGGCCGAAAGGGCATGGCGGACGGCGGTGCATTTGTGGATCACGGTGATGCCGCGCGCCTTGAACGCTTCGACATGTTCCTGCGGGCGATGGCCGGCGGTCTCGACGATGGTGACGCCGCTGTCGATGATCGCCTGCCGATACTCGGCATAGGGCGGCGGCGAGACCGCGGGCAGGATCGTCAAGTTCACCCCGAACGGCCGATCGGTCATCGCGCGGCAACGATCGATCTCGCGACGAAGGTCATCGGGTGTCGGCTGGGTCAGCGCGGTGAGCATCCCCAAGCCGCCGGCGTTCGACACGGCAGCGGCAAGCTCCGCCCGCCCCACCCACATCATGCCGCCCTGCACGATCGGGTGCTCGATGCCGAGCAGCTCGGTAATTCGCGTGCGGAGGGCCATCACAGCGCCTCGACGATGGTGACGTTGGCGATGCCACCGCCTTCGCACATAGTCTGCAGGCCATAGCGCTTACCGCGCGCGCGCAGCGCGTGGATCAGCGTCGCCATCAGCTTGGTGCCGCTGGCGCCGAGCGGATGGCCGAGTGCGATCGCCCCCCCGTTAACATTCAGCCGCGCGGGATCGCCGTCGACATGGCCCAGCCAGGCGAGCGGCACCGGCGCGAACGCTTCGTTGACTTCGTATAGGTCGATATCGTCGATCGACAGCCCCGCCTTGGCGAGTGCACGATCGGTGGCAAACAACGGCTCTTCGAGCATGATCACCGGATCGCCGGCGGTAACGGTCATGTCGACGATCCGCGCGATCGGCGTCAGCCCGTGCGCCTTCAGCGCGCGTTCGCTCACTACCAGCACGCCGCTCGCCCCATCGCAGATCTGGCTCGCATTGGCAGCGGAGATGACGCCGCCTTCCTGCAACAGCTTCACGCCACCTATGCCTTCCAGCGTCGCATCGTAGCGAATGCCCTCGTCTCGAACATGCAGGCCGCCGTCGACCGGCACCGGCACGATCTCGTCGGCAAAGGCGCCGCCATCGGTGGCGGCGGCGGCGCGGCGGTGGCTTTCGAGCGCATAGCGATCGAGCGTCTCGCGATCGAAGCCATGCTTGCGCGCGATCGCTTCCGCGCCCTGAAACTGGCTGAACTCGCGCACGCCGAAGCGCGCGGCGATGCTGGGGCTGACCGGGCCGATGCCGATCCCCTCGCGCTGGTGGAACGACAGGTTGGAGAACATCGGCACTCGCGTCATGCTTTCGGCGCCCGCCGCGATCACCACGTCCTGCGTGCCGGACATCACCGCCTGCGCCGCGAAGTGGACCGCCTGTTGCGACGAGCCGCATTGCCGGTCGATCGTCACCGCCGGCACGCTGGCCGGCAGCTTCGAGGCGAGCACCGCGTTGCGGGCAAAGGCAAATGCCTGCTCGCCCGCCTGGGTGACGCAGCCGAGGATCACGTCGTCCACCGCCGCCGGATCGATCCCGCTGCGATCGATCAGCGCATTAAGCACGGTGGCGGCGAGATCGGCGGGGTGCACCCCGGCGAGGCGACCGTTGCGGCGGCCGCCGGCGGTGCGAACGGCTTCGACGATATAGGCTTCGGCCATGCTCAGACTCCCTGGAAATTCGGTTTGCGGCGGGCGGCGAAGGCGGCGAACCCCTCCTGGGCCTCCGCCTGTGCGCCGCTGCGTTCGATGGTGGCGGCCTCGCTTTCGAGATGGTCGCGCAGCAATGCCGCTCCGCCGTCCAGCAACAGTCCGCGCGCTGCACCCAGTGCTCCCGCGGGCGCGGCGACCAGCCGGGCGACGCAAGCCGCCGCCTCCTCCGCCAGCGCTGCATCGTCGACGGTGGCAGTGACGAGGCCCGATCGCTCCGCTGCCTCGGCATCGAGCCGCTGGTTGGTGAGGATCATCGCCTGGGCGCGGCGCAGGCCGATCAGGCGCGGCAGGAACCAGCTCATGCCGCCATCGGGGGTTAGGCCCACACCGGTATAGGCAGCGGTGAAATGGGCCGAGTGCGCGGCGATTACGACATCGCCGATCAACGCGAGACTGAGCCCGGCGCCCGCCGCCGCGCCGTTGACCACTCCCAGCAGCGGCTTGGGCATCGTCATCAGCGTCAGGATCGCGCGGTTGAGCGGATCGATCAGCCCGCGCAGCAGGCGTGGCGCCTCGGCCCCCGCGGTTGCCATCGCCGCGACGTCGCCCCCGGCGCAAAAGATGCGGCCGGTACCGGTCAGCACCACGCAGCGTATCGTCGCATCGGCCGCCACCTCGACCGCAGCCTCAGCCAGCGCCTCGGCAAGCGCGAGGTTGATTGCGTTGCCCGCCTCGGGCCGATGGAGCCGGATCTGCGCCACCGGACCATCGCGTTCGAGCAGGATCGGGCTCATTGGCACGCCTCCATCGCGGCGCGCGCGAGGCGCGCGAGCCGGGGAAAGCTGGCAGCACGTTCGCGGGCATGGGCAGAGGCCGCCGTGCCGCGGATCACCCGTCCCTTGATCCCGTGGAAGATCGCGGCCAGCCGGAAGAAATTGAACGCGACGTAGAAGTCATAGTCGGGCAGCCCGGCGCGGCCTGTGCGCGCGCAATAGGCGGCGACATAGGCCTGCTCGTCCGGGATCCCCAGCACAGCGATGTCCGCCCCGCCCAGCCCCGCGACGATATCCGGCGGCATCCGGTACATCAGCGCGTGATAGGCGAAATCGGCGAGCGGATGGCCGAGTGTCGACAACTCCCAGTCGAGCACCGCGACGATCCGCGGCTCGCTGGGATGGAAGATCAGATTGTCGCAACGGAAATCCCCATGCACCAGCCGGGTCTCGTCACCTTCGGGGATGTGCGCGGGCAGCCACGCAACGAGCGCGTCCATGTCCGCATCGCGGCCGGCGTCGATGTCGTCGAGATATTGCCGGGTCCAGCGGCCGATCTGGCGTGCGAAGTAATTGCCCGGCTTGCCGTAATCGGCCAGCCCGATCACCGCCGGATCGAGCTGGTGCAGCGTGGCGATGGTCGCGTTCATCGCATGGAAATAGGCGGAGCGCTCCATAACCGGCACATCGGAGAAGGTCGCGTCCCAAAAGATGCGGCCCTCCACGAGGTCCATCACATAGAAGGGCGAGCCGATCACCGCTTCGTCGGCGCAGACACCGACAACCGCCGCGACGGGCACGTGCGATCCCGCGAGCGCGCGGAGCACGCGCGCCTCGCGCAGCACGTCGTGCGCGCCCTTCAGCAGCGGGCCCGGCGGCTTGCGGCGCAGCACATAGCGGCGCTTCGGCGTGGAGAGCCGATAGGTCGGGTTAGACTGGCCGCCCTTGAACTGCTCGACGACGAGCGGCCCGGCAAAGCCCTCCACTTCCGCAGCCATCCAGCGCGCGAGCGCGGCCTCGTCGAAGCGGTGCCCCTCGCGCACCGGCGTGGTGCCGGCATTGCTCGCCTGATCGAGCGGGGTCGCCATGGTCAGCACCCCTTCCAGGCCGGCGGACGCTTCTCGGCGAAGGCGGCAGGGCCTTCCACCGCATCCTGCGATGCCAGCATCGCCGCGAGCGCGGGATAGGACCATTGCTCGGCCATCGCCCGTTCTACCGGCGTCTCCAGCCCGCGCAGCACCGCATCCTTGGTAGCGCGCACTGCCATCGGGCTGCAGGCCAGGATGTCCGCGGCCCATTGCCGGGCGAGCGCCAGCACATCGCCCTCGGTCACCGCATTGACGAAGCCCAGCCGCATCCCCTCTTCGGCCGAGACCCGCCGGCCGGTGAGCATCATTCCCATCGCCTGCTTGAGGCCGATCGCGCGAGGCAGCCGCTGCATGCCCCCGGCAAGCGCCGCCAGCCCGACGCGCGGCTCGGGCAGCGCGAACACCGCCCGGGCGTGTGCAACGACGATGTCGCAGGCGAGCGCGATCTCGAAGCCGCCGCCCATCGCCACACCATTCACCGCCGCGATCACCGGCTTGGTCATGCCGAACCGCGCAGTGAGCCCGGCAAAGCCGCTGCGCGGCGTCTTGAGGCCGCCGCCCGCCGCCTGCTGCTTCAGGTCATGGCCGGCGCAGAACGCCTTCTCGCCGGTGCCGGTGATGATCGCCACCCATTGATCGGGGTCGGCGGCGAAGGCGTCGAACACCCCCGCCAGTTCCTCGTGCGCCCCAGCGTGGAGTGCATTGTGCGCCTCCGGCCGCGCGAGCGTGACAATGGTAAGCGGACCGTCGCGTTCGACGGTGATGCTGGACGCGGTCATGCGCGCTCCTTCCATGTGCGCTTGATGTGCTTGGCGAGGCTCCAGCGATGCACTTCGCTGGGGCCGTCATAGATCCGGAAAGCCCGGATCTCGCGGAACACCTGTTCGACGATGGTGTCGCCGGTCACCCCGGTGCCGCCCATCACTTGCACGCAGCGATCCGCGACGCGCATCAGCGCCTCGGAAACCGCCACCTTCGTCATCGAGCTTTCGATGCCGCCGGCTTCACCTGCATCGAGCACGCCGGCGCACCAGTCGATCATCCGCTCGGCCTGTTTGAGGTCGATCAGGTTGTCGGCGAGCTGAAACCCGACGCCCTCATGGTCGATAAGCAGCTTGCCGAACGCCTGGCGGCAGCAGGCATAGTCGGTGGCGATCTCGTGCGCGCGGATGCACGCCCCCAGCCAGCGCATGCAGTGTGACAGCCGCGCCGGCGCCAGGCGCACCTGAGCATAGCGAAAACCTTCGCCGCTATGCCCAAGCATCTGGTCGGCGGGCACGCGCAGATGGTCGATCCGCACCACCGCATGGCCGCCCGGCATCGAACTGTCGATCGTGTCGAGCACGCGTTCGATCGTGATCGCCGGATCGGGCAGGTCGACCAGGAACATGCAGGCGCCATCGGCGGATTTGGCCATGACGATGCCCAGCCCCGCACCTTGCGCGCCGGTGATGAACGCCTTGCGCCCGTTCACCACCCAATGGTTGCCGTGGAGCACCGCGGTGGTCTGCATCATCGACGGGTCGGATCCGGCGCCGCCTTCCTCCGCCGGCTCGGTCATGAAGAAAGCCGAGCGGACCTCGCCACGCACCATCGGATCGAGAAAGCGGCGCTTCTGCTCGGCGCTGCCCACCTTACCGAGCAGGTACATATTGCCTTCGTCGGGCGCGGCGGTGTTGAGCGCCACCGGCCCCAGCGGCGACAGGCCAGACAGGCACAGCACGTATGCGGTCTCGCGCTGGGTGAGATGGGTGCCGTCCGCGAGGATATGCGGCGTCAGCACGCCCGCCGCGCGGGCCAGCTGGCGCAGCTCGGCGACCATCGCATCGCTGGGGCCGTGGGCGTCGCGGCGACGATCGCGCTCAAAGGGCACGACCAGCTCGCGCACGAACGCTTCAACGCGGGCGCCGATCTCGGCCGCGCGCGGCGTCGGCGGGTTCATCGCGGCGCCATGCGGATCGCACCGTCGATCCGGATCGTCTCGCCGTTGAGCATCGGGTTCGTCACGATCGCCTCGACCAGCCGGGCATATTCGTCGGGCTGGCCCAGCCGCGACGGGAACGGCACCTGTGCGCCCAGGCTTGCCTGCGCTTCGGCCGGCAGCGTTTCGAGGAGCGGCGTCCAGAAGATGCCAGGCGCGATGGTCATCACTCGGATGCCGTAGCGCGCGAATTCGCGCGCGATCGGCAGCGTCATGCCGACCACGCCGCCCTTCGAGGCCGCATAGGCGGCCTGGCCGATCTGCCCGTCATAGGCCGCGACCGAGGCCGTGTTGATGATCACGCCCCGCTCCTCACCGATCGGGTCCGCAGCGTGCAGGGCGGCGGCGAACTTCGACAGCACGTTGAAGCTGCCGACCAGATTGACCGTCACGATCTTCGAGAAGGACGCGAGCGGCAGGGCATTGCCATCACGGTCGATCACCTTGGCGGGCGGGCCGATGCCGGCGCAATTGACCAGGATGCGCGCCTTGCCGTTGACCGCCTCCGCCTCCGCGATGGCGTTGGCCACGGCCTGCGCGTCGGTCACGTCGACGCGCACGAAATGGCCGCCGAGTTCCGCCGCCAACGCCGTGCCGAGATCGGCGTTGAGATCGAAGATCGCGACCTTCGCGCCGCTAGCGGCAAGCCTGCGGGCGGTGCCGCCGCCAAGTCCCGATGCACCGCCGGTGACGATGGCGGGAACGCCGTTGATGTCCATGCTGTCGATTCCTCCTCGATATCAGATCAGTTCGATCGCGACCGCCGTCGCCTCGCCGCCGCCGATGCACAGCGAAGCGATGCCGCGCCGGCCGCCCCGGGCGCGCAGCGCGGCGATCAGGGTGACCAGGATCCGCGCGCCGCTGGCGCCGATCGGGTGGCCGAGCGCCGTCGCGCCACCGTTCACATTCATACGGTCGCTATCGATGCCGAGCTCGCGCATCGCGATCATGGCGACGACCGCGAACGCCTCGTTCACTTCGAACAGGTCCACCTCGGCAGCGGTCCAGCCGGCGCGATCGAGCGCCTTGCGGACCGCGAACACCGGGGCGGTGGTGAACCATTCGGGCGCATGGGCATGCGCCGCGGTCGCGACAATGCGGGCTTGCGTCACGAGGCCAAGCCGATCCGCTTTGTCCACGCGCGTCAGCACCAACGCCGCCGCACCATCGGAAATCGACGCCGAACTCGCGGCGGTGATCGTGCCGTCCTGCGAAAAGGCCGGGCGCAGCAACGGGACCTTGTCGGGCCGGGCATTGCCGGGCTGTTCGTCGGTTGCGACCTCGATCGTCCCTTTGCGGCCCGGAACGGGGACGGTCACGATCTCGCCGGCAAAGGCACCCGACGCGACGGCGCGCTGGGCGCGGTCGAGGCTTTCGAGCGCGAAGGCATCCTGCGCTTCCCTCCCAAAGCCATAATGGCGCGCCGCCTCCTCGGCGAAGGCGCCCATCGGCTTGCCGGGGGCATAGGCATCCTCCAGCCCGTCGAGCATCATCGAATCGAGCACCCGGCCATGCCCGATCCGCGCGCCCGCGCGATGCCGGGGCAGCAGATAGGGCGCGTTGGTCATGCTCTCCATGCCGCCCGCGACGATGCAGTCCGCAGCGCCGGCGGCCAGCGTCTCGGCAGCGAGGATCACCGCCTGCATGCCCGATCCGCACATTTTGTTGAGCGTCGTCGCCTCGACCGAGTCCGACAGGCCGGCCTTGCGCGCTGCCTGGCGCGCCGGCGCCTGACCGAGCCCCGCCGGCAGCACGCAGCCCATATAGATGCGCTCGACCGCCGTATCGGCAACACCTGCTCGGGCAACTGCAGCGCGCACGGCCGCCGCGCCGAGATCGACTGCGCCGAGCGGCGCGAAGGCACCCTGGAACCCACCCATCGGCGTGCGGGCATGGCCCGCCACCACAATTGCGTCGCGTTCAGAGGCCACGGGCGATCACCATGCGCTGGACGTCCGACGTACCCTCGTAAATCTGGCAGACGCGGACGTCGCGATAGATGCGGGCGATGCCGAATTCCTCCAGATAGCCATAGCCGCCCAGCGTCTGGAGCGCGCCCGAGACCACCGCCTCGGCGGTCTCCGAGGCGAACAGCTTGGCCATCGACGCCGCCTCCAGCGCCGGCGCACCGGCATCCTTCAGTGCAGCAGCGTGGAGCACCAGCTGCCGCGCCGCCTCCAGCCGGGTGGCGAGATCTGCAAGACGGAAGCCTACCGCCTGGTGTTCGAGGATCGGCTTGCCGAAGCTGCGGCGCTCGCGCGCATAGCCGGTCGCGATGGCGAGCGCCGCCTGCGCCATGCCCACCGCCTGCGCGGCGATGCCGATGCGCCCGGCTTCCAGATTGGCCAGCGCCAGCGCATAGCCCCGGCCTTCGGCGCCGAACAGCGCATCCTCCGGCACCACACAGGCATCGAACCGGAGCGCGCAGGTGTCCGATGCCCCCTGCCCCAGCTTGTGTTCGACCTTGTCGACCGAAAACCCAGGCGTGTCGGTTGGTACGAGGAAGGCGGAGATGCCCCTGCGCCCTAGCGCCGGATCGGTGACCGCGATCACGATCGCGACCGAGGCGATCCGCCCCGAGGTGATGAACTGCTTGGCGCCGTCGATCCGCCAGCCGCCATCGACGCGGGTGGCACGGGTGCGGATCGCGGCGGCATCAGAGCCCGCTTCGCTTTCGGTAAGCGCGAAGGCGCCGATCGCTTCTCCCGCGATCAGCGCCGGCAGCCAGCGTGCCTGCTGCGCCGCCGATCCATGCTGCAGCAGCCCGTTCACCAGGATCGAGTTCTGGATCGAGACGATGGTCGAAAGCGCGCCATCGGCCGCGGCGAGCTCGATCAGCGCCAGCGCATAGGCGACGCTATCGGCTCCCGCTCCACCCCACTCGGCCGGCGCGGTCATGCCCATGAGGCCCATCGCCCCCAGGTCGCGGAACAATGCGGGCGGGAAGCCGCCCTCGGCCTCGAACCTTCCGCTGTCCGGGCGAATGCGTTCCTGCGCGAATGCGCGGACGGAGTCGCGGATCTGTCGCTGGTCTTCGGTGAGAATCACATCGCCTCTCCACCGGCATCCGTTGGCCGGATTGCCGCTGGAACCGGAATAGCGGACGGTGGTCCTTTGGGCTTTGCCCGGGCGATGCGCGGATTTTGACATTTCTTGCGCGCCCGTTGCTGCCCCGACCATGCGCGTGGTTCCTCGCTCGCAGAACAGTGAAGGAGAGGAACGATGCACCCGGCCGATCATGCCGCGCGCCATCCGCACAGGCCCGCCCTAGTGCTGGCCGAAACCGGCGAGACGATCAGCTTCGGCACCCTGGACGCGCTGTCAAACCAAAGCGCGTGGCAGTTGCGCGCGCTGGGGCTGCGACGCGGCGACGTGGTTGCGACGCTATTCGCCAATGCGCCCGAAGTCTTCGTGTTCGGTTGGGCGGCACAACGTTCCGGGCTGTACCAGACGGCGATCTCGAACAAGCTGAGCCCGCGCGACATCGCCTATATCCTGCGCGATTGCGGCGCGAGGCTGCTGCTCGCCTCCCCGGAGCATGCCGAGCTCGCCCGCACCGCGCTTGCCGAGCTGCCGGAACTCGTGGCCTATCGCTGGACCGGCAGCGACGACCGGCTGGGCGACTGGCGGGCGGCGGCATCGCTGCACCCACAATCTCCGATCGCCGACGAAAGCGCCGGCACCGACCTGCTCTATTCCTCGGGCACCACGGGCCGCCCGAAAGGCGTGAAGCCCGCGCTGCCCACCGGCTCGATCGGCGCCGAGACGCCGCTGATGCGGATGGGCACTACGCTGTACGGCATGGGCGAGGACACCATCTATCTCTCCACCTCCCCGCTTTATCATGCCGCGCCGCTACGCTGGGCGATGGCGGTGCAGCAGCTCGGCGGCACGGTGGTGGTGATGGCGAGGTTTGATGCGGAGGAAACGCTGCGCCTGATCGCGCGCCACCGGATCACCCACGCCACCTTCGTGCCGACCCATTTCGTACGGATGCTGAAGCTGCCGAAGGCCATACGATCGGCGCACGACCTTTCGTCGCTCCGCGCGGTGGTCCACGCCGCAGCGCCCTGCCCCGTGCCGGTCAAACAGGCGATGATCGACTGGGTCGGGCCGATCGTCCATGAATATTATTCGGGCACCGAATGCTGCGGAATCACCGCCCTCTCCTGCGCGGAATGGCTCGAAAAACCGGGATCGGTCGGCCGCGCGGTGCTCGGCAAACTGCACGTGCTCGACGAGGCGGGGCGCGAGTTGCCGCCAGGGGAGACCGGCGCGATCTTCTTCAGCGACGGCCCCGTCTTCGAATACCTCAACGATCCCACCAAGACCGCGGAAGCGCATGACGCGCGCGGCTGGGCGACGCTGGGCGATATCGGCCATGTCGATGCCGACGGCTATCTGTTCCTGTCCGATCGCAAGAGCTTCATGATCATCTCGGGGGGCGTGAACATCTACCCCCAGGAAATCGAGAACCTGCTCGTCACGCATCCCGCCGTCACCGACGTGGCGGTGATCGGGGTGCCGTGCGAGGAAATGGGCGAGATGGTGCTGGCGGTGGTGCAGCCCGCCCCCTCGGCGATCGCCGACGCCGCGCTGGTCGAGGAACTGCGCGCCTTCGCCCGGCAGGAACTCGGCCCGGTCAAGACGCCGCGCCGGATCGACTTCACCGACGCCCTGCCGCGCGAACCCACCGGCAAGCTGTTCAAGCGGCTGCTGCGCGAGCGCTACATGCCCCCCGCCGTCTGACGGGGGGCTTCGCGATTCAGGGGATCAGCACCACCTTCACACACTCGCCGCGCTTCTGGGCGTCGATCGCCTCGTTGATCGCGGAGAGCGGGAAGGTCTTCACCAGCCGGTCGAACGGGAAACGCCCGGCGCGATGCGCGGCGACCAGCTCGGGAATGAAGCGCTGCGGATCGCTGTCACCTTCCATGATTCCCACTACCCGCTGGCCATAGGTGATCATGCCGGCAAGATTGATCGTCAGCGCATCCTCGGCGCGCGGCGGCACGCCGACCAGCCCGAGCATCCCGCGCGACGTAAGGGCGCCGAGCACCGCCTGGATCGCCTCCACCCGGCCGCTCGTATCGAAGGCGAAGTCGACGCCGTCCGGCAGCAAGGCGCGCAATGCCTCGGTCACGTCGCCAGCGGCGGGATCGATCACCTGCGTCGCCCCCAAGTCGAGCGCAAGCTGGCGCCGCGCGGCAACCGGCTCGATAAGCACGATCGTCGAACAGCCCTGGATCACGGCACCCATAACCGCGGCGAGGCCAACCGGCCCGCCGCCGACGATCGCGATGCTCGACCCCGCCGAGCACGCCATCGAGCGCATCACGCCGCCCGCCCCGGTCTGAAACCCGCAGCCGAGCGGCCCGAGGATTTCGAGCGGCGCCTCCGGGTCCTCGATCTTCACCACGTTTCGCGCGCGCACCACCGCATGGCCCGCAAAGCTCGACTGGCCGAAGAAGTGCGAGGCGATCGCCTCGTCGCCGTTCGCATAGGCCTTGGAGCCGTCGTCCAGCCGCATCCCCGCATAGTTGAGCGGCGGGAATTCCCGGCAATAGCTGGGCAACCCCTCGTCGCAGCGCGGGCAGTGGCCGCAGCTCGAAAAGCCGAGCACCACGCGGTCGCCGGGCGCCAGGTCCGTCACCCCTTCTCCCACCGCCTCGACGATCCCCGCGCCCTCATGGCCTAGTACCGCCGGCAGCGGATAGGGCACGAATTGGTCTCGAAACACCAGATCCGTATGGCACAGGCCAACCCCGACGATGCGCACGAGCACCTCGCCGGCGCGCGGCGCTTCCACCGCCACCGTCTCGATCGAAAAGGGCCCATGGGGTTCACGGGCAACGGCGGCGAGTGTCTGCATGCTTTCCTCGGATTATTGGGAGGGGTGTCGCCAGCTGCTCGGCGTCTGGCCGGCATATTGGCGGAAGGCGCGGGTGAAGTGGCTCTGGCTGGTGAAGCCGGTCATGTCGGCGACCTGCGCGACCGAAAGGTCGGATTGCCCCAGCAGATCGCGGGCGCGGTCGAGCCGCGCCTTCATCACATATTGGTGCGGCGACATGCCGGTCGCGCGCTTGAACACGCGGCAGAAGTGCGACGCCGTCAGCCCCGCCTTGGCGGCGAGCGCCTCCAGGCTGTGCTCGGCTTCGGGTCGCGCGAGAATATCGTTCATAATCTGGTGGATGCGATAGGCGGAGAAGTCGGCGCTGGGGAACGCGCCCTCGGTGCCCGGCGTGGTTCCGCGCAGGGTATGCGCCTTCAGCGCATCGAGCAGCGTGCCAATATAGGCGGTGCGTTCGGGCGTGGGCGCGCCGTAGAGCTCTCCCAGAATCTGCCGGGTCAATGCGATGCCCAGCGGATCGGCAAAGGCGAAGCGCATCTCGCGGAACTGGTTATAGGCGCTCTGGTCCTGCAACTGCGCGACCGGCACGGAGACGGTGACGACGTCCAGCTCCCCGTCGATCCGCCAGCCGGTGCGGCATCCCGCGGGCACGATCGTCGCGCAGCCCGGGATCGAGCGCGAGGCGCTCCAATGGTCGGCTTCCCACAACCGGGTATCGGGCTTGCCGCCGACATGGACGACGAACACCGGATCCACCAGCGCGGGCAGCTCGTAGCTGCCGATGAACTGGCGCCAGCGGGCGAATTGCCAGGCGCCGATGTTCACGCTGCGATCGGGCGCTCGGCCAATCGTATCCGCAATGATGGTTTCGTTGCTCATCGGCCGGTTCGCCATCGCACCTCTCCTCAGGCAGGCCGCAGAATGACGTCGAGGTTCTTGAGGCCGTTGATGAAATTCGACCGGAACCGTCGCGGCGGCGCTTGCACCTCGAACGAGGTAACACGATCCGCCAGCATGTCGAAGGCGACGCGCAACTGCATCTCCGCCAGCCGCGAGCCGACGCAGACATGCTGCCCCGATCCGAAACCGACATGCTGCGCGCCCTTGCGTCCGACCAGGAAGCGATCGGCATCGGGGAACACCTGTTCGTCGCGATTGGCGGAAATGTACCAGAGGACCACCTTGTCCCCCTTCGCCACCTTCTGCCCGCCGATGACCGTGTCTTCCATCGCGGTGCGGCGCATGTGCATCACCGGGCTGGCATGACGCACCATCTCCGCCGTCGCGGTCTTGAGCAGGCTGCGGTCGGCACGGATCGCCTGCCACTGGTCTGGGTTTGCCGAAAAGGCCGCGACGCTGTGGCTCAGCGAATTGCGGGTGGTCTCGTTGCCGCCGACCAGCACCAGGATCAGGTTGCCGATGAAATCCCGGAACGGCACCGGTACGCCGTCGATCTCGGCATTGGCGAGCAGCGAGGCGATGTCCGACGTGGGTTCGGCGCGGCGCGCCTCGAACAGCTCCTGCGCGAAGGCGAAGAATTCGCTGAGGGTTGCGGCCATCGCCTCGGGGCTCTGGCGGAACTCGGGATCGTCCTCGCCGACAAAGGCGTTGGTCCAATCATAAAGGCTCGGCCACAGATCGCCCGACACGCCGAGCAGTTCGGCCAGTGTCATCAACGGCAGCGGCGCCGACAGGAGCGGTACAAGATTGACCGGCTCGCCGAGCGGAATCGCGTCGACCAGCCGCGTCACGCGCTCGCGGATCCGCGTCTCGATGTCGCCCAGCCGGCCCGGCGCCAGCGCAGGCATGATGAACTTGCGGTAGCGGGTGTGTACCGGTGGATCGCGCGAGATGAACGGTACGCCGATCGCCGACTCCCCTGCGCCGGTGAGCCCCACTTCATTCTCGTTGAAGATGCGGTGCCCGCCATTTTCGTGCGCCGAGGAGAATAGCTGGGGCTGGCGCGATACCTCGACGATATCGGCATGGCGCAGCACCGACCAGAAACCGTCGCCATCGGTTTCGGGCGTCCAGTGGACCGGATCTTCGCGGCGCAGCGCCGCGAAGAGATCCCAGGGAACCCCAGCCTCGTACAGGCTTGGATCCTTCAGGTCGGCTTGCAGCAATGTTGCCATGATCAGAAACTCACCCGGGCGGAGAGGCCATAGGTTCGCGGCATCGCCGGAACCAGGAAGTTGTAGGGGAAGCCGGCACCGCGAAGATCGAGCCCATAGGCATAGGTGCGCGCGTTGAGCAGGTTGTTGGCGAATGCCTTGAAGGTGAAGCGGTCGACGGTAAGTGCGGCGGTTAGGTTCACCTTGGCATAGCCTTCCTGCTGAAGTTCGCGGTTCTGCTGCGCCGTGCCCACGGCGTTCACCGCGTTGAACGGCGAAAAATACTGCCGTGAGAAATAGGCGACGCTGGGCGAAAGGGTCAGGCCGGTGGTACCCCGCCGGAACAGGGTCAGGTCCGCCCCCGCCTGCGCCGTGAAGCGCGGCGCGAACGGCAGGTCGTTGCCGGACAGGTTGGTGCCCTGAAGGGTCAGTTCCTTGTAGGTCGAATGGAGATAGCCGGCGGCAGCGTTCAGGGTCAGCGTCGGCGCCACGCGAAGCCGCGCCTCGCCCTCCACCCCATAGACTTCGGCCTTGGGCGCGTTGACCAGGAAGGAGACCGGTCCCGGCCGCGTGTCCTGCACCTGCTGGTTGCGATAGTCATAGTAGAAGCCGGCCATCGACAGGGTCAGTGCATTGTCGAGATAGCGGCCCTTCAGGCCCACCTCATAGGCGTTGACCCGTTCGGGATTGATGTAGTTGATGCCCGCCGACGAGGTATAGCCGCCGCCGTTGAACGCGCCAGAGCGATAGCCGCGATTATAGCTGGCATAGACGAGCGTGCCGTTGTCGAAGGTATAGCTGAGCGACACCCGCCCAGTGAGCGCATTGTTACGGCCATCAAGCTGGTAGCGCGCTGCGGGGTTGTAGGCACAGGTGCCAGGCACGGTGGGGCATGGCACCGTCGTCGCAAGCGGCGTCCGGGCACCATCGACATTGCCGGCGAAGAGATAGGCATAGCCGTCGCGATACTGGCTGCGGTCCCAGGTATAGCGGGCGCCGAGCGTGAGGGTCAGCTTTGGGGTGAGCGCATAATCGCCCTGTGCAAACACCGCATAGGAGCGGCGGACCTGGCGATAATGCTGGAAGAAGCCGCCGTTGATCGTCGGCGCGATCGCCTGGCCGATGTTGAACGTGTTGTCCGTGATCGTCTCGTCCCAGCCATAGAAGCCGCCGCCTACCAGCTTCAGCTTGCCCGCATCATAGTTGAAGCGCGCCTCCTCGCTGAACTGCTGGAATTTCGATTGCCAGTTGATGTCGAGGATATCGAGCGGCGATCCGTCGGCAGCCTGTTGCAGATTCTGCTTGCCGCCGTCGCGCGAGGTGATCGAGGTGAAGGTTAGCGCCGGCGAGATGGTGTAGGCGATCGTCGCCGATCCACCATAGGCCTCGGTCTTGTTCAGGCCGATGCGGTTCTCGTTGACCTGGAAAAAATCGAGTCCGCTGCGATAGGGCAGCAGCCCTTGCACGGCAGCCTGGCTGGCGCGATCGCGCCCCCCATAGACTTTGAGCTTGATGTCGAGCGGCCCCTTGCCCGGCCGGATGCGCAGGGTCGCGCGGCCCTGCAGCGTGTCCTGCGAATTGGCATCGCGGCCACCGGGATAGACATTCTGGATCTGGCCGTCGCCCTTCACATAGTTGCCGGCGATCCGCACGCCCAGTTCATCTTCCACCATCGTCGCTTCAATCGCGGCCTGGGCAGTGACGGTGTTGAAATTGCCGTAGCCGGCCTCGGCATAGCCCTGGTTGCCGCTAAGCGTCGGCGTCTTGGTGATGAAGTTGATCGCGCCGCCGGTCGTGTTGCGGCCGAACAGCGTGCCCTGCGGCCCACGCAGCACCTCTACACGTTCCATGTCGAACAGGCCCATGCCGTGCGCGGTGCGGCTCGCGAGATAGACATCGTCGACATACACGCCGATCGGCGACGCCTGGTTCGAGTTGTACTCGTTGGCAACGCTGATGCCGCGCAGCGAGAAGTTCGGCTGGGTCGATCCATAGGGACTGCTGACCTGAAGGTTCGGCACCGCCGTCGCCAGGCTGGCGGAGTTGACGATTCCCTTGCTGGCCAGCGTGTCGCCCCCGATCGCCGAAATGGCGATCGGCACGGTGAGGATCGATTCCGCCCGCCGCTGTGCCGTGACGATGATCTCCCCGTCGCCCGCCGCGCTCGCCTGCGCCGACGGCGTGGTCTGATCGGGTGCAGCCGGGTCGGTGTCCGCTGCGGACTGCGCATAGGCCGACACGGGAAGTATCGATGCGACCCCTGCAAGCAGCGCAGCGATGATGCTGGCCTTCATGGTGCCTCTCCATTTTTCGATGAGGCTCTGTTGCGGCCTCTTCCACTCGAGGGTGTAGCCCAGCCCGCCGCCCAGCGCGTTGCACCGACTTGCCGCGCTTTTTGACATTTCTTGCGCTGCGGGCGGCAAGCGCCGGGCGATCTGATACGCCCCCATTCAAGAGCGCGGCCCCGGCATCGCGCCGACGCACAGGAGAGTGACATGCAGTTTGACGGGCTGTTTTCGATGACCATCGGTGGGCGCGCGGTTGCCGGCGAGCACCGGTTCGACGTGCTCAATCCGGCCACCGAGGCGCCGATCGCGCAGGCCCCCGACGCCACACGCGCCGAACTGGATGCGGCCGTCGCTGCGGCACGCGCGGCTTTCCCGGGCTGGGCCGACACGCCAATCGCGACGCGCCGCGCGCTGCTGGAGCAACTGGCCAATGCGCTGATGGCCGAAATCGACGGCTTCACCCGCCTCCTGACCGCGGAGCAGGGCAAGCCTCATGCTGATGCCCGTACAGAGATCCTCGCCTCCGCCTATTGGCTGCAAGGGGCGGCGACCCTGGACCTGCCCGTAACCGTCAACGAAGACAGCGCCGAACGCTACAGCGAGACGCGGCACGTGCCGATCGGCGTGGTCGGCGCGATCGCGCCGTGGAATTTCCCGATGGTGCTGGCGATGTTCAAGCTGGGCCCGGCGCTGCTGGCGGGCAACACCGTAGTGCTGAAACCCTCGCCCTTCACGCCGCTGACGACGCTGAAATTCGGCGAACTGGCGGCGGCGATCCTGCCCGCCGGCGTGCTCAACACCATCAGCGGCGGCGACCGGCTCGGCCCTTGGCTGACCGAACATCCCGGCATCGATAAGGTGAGCTTCACCGGCTCGACCGCCACCGGCCGCCGGGTCATGCAGAGCGCCTCGGCGACGCTCAAGCGCGTCACACTGGAACTGGGCGGCAATGATCCCGCGATCGTGCTGGCCGATGCGGATGTGGAGGCGCTGGCCGAGCGGCTGTTCTGGGCCGCCTTCGCCAATAACGGGCAGGTCTGCATCGCCACCAAGCGCATGTATGTGCACGAGCAGGTCTATGATCGCCTGAAGGACGCGCTGGTCGCCTATGCACGCACGGTGAGGTTGGGCGACGGTGCCGAGCAGGGAACGCAGTTGGGGCCGATCAACAATGCCGTGCAATATCGCCGGGTGCTCGATCTGATCGCGGATGCGCGCGAGCAGGGCTATCGCTTCCTGACCGGCGACGCGCCGCATGAAGGACCAGGCTATTTCGTCCCGGTGACGATCCTCGATAATCCGCCCGAAACGAGCCGGATCGTCCAGGAGGAACAGTTCGGCCCGGTGCTGCCGCTAGTGAAGTTTCGCGATATCGACGAGGTGATCGCCCGCGCCAATGCAAGCGACTATGGGTTGGGCGCCTCGGTCTGGGGCAGCGACGAGGATGCCGCGCTCGCGGTGGCACGGCGGATCGCCAGCGGCACGGTGTGGATCAACGAGACCCAGCATCTCAGCCCCCTCGCTGCCTTTGGCGGGATGAAGCAATCGGGACTCGGGGTGGAAGGCGGCGTGGAAGGGCTACTTGAATATACCAATGCCCAAACGGTCGTTCGCCGTCGCAATGCATCCACCTGATCGTCGCGTTGCTCGCAGGTCTCGGCTTCATGCCTCGACGTGATAGCTCCCCCTGAAGAGAGCGGCAATGTCTCTGCCAGCTTGGCGATGGTTGGCACCCGGTTAAAACTCGACTGTCGGTCCGGCTGCATTGGCGTGAACGCCGAGATCTAATACCAACGTGCATTGAGGCGGACTCACCATGCCGCACGCCGTCATCCCGGCGAAGGCCGGGATCCATTCGCCTCTCGGTCACAGTGAAAGCCGACAGCGAGACCCCAATGGACCCCGGCTTTCGCCGGGGTGACGATATGGGGCAGCGATGGGTTCTTATCCGCGCAACCTGGTATAATCCGTTTCCACGATGAGTCTTGGATGTGTGACCTGTCTTGACGGCCCCACAAACGGATGGAGCATTGCGCCTGACGTCCACGCGCGCGTCGTGACCGATGCCGCTGGTGATCAATGGTGGAGCGCCGACGTACCGCGCGGGGTCGGCAAGCCCAATGCCGAGTCGCGCTGGCGAATGCGACTCGTGCGACCGGGCGCGATCGAGCTGGAGGCGACGATCGGATCACGGATCGATGATGATCCTCAGATCATGGTAGATGGCCGCGACCTTGAAGGCCGCATTGTCGCGAGCGTCGAGCGATTGGCGGCGTGCGTGGCCGAAGTAGGGCTTGGCGGCCCGGCGCTGCTGGCGATCGGCTTCGAAGGCGTCGAGCATGTCGAGCTGAACCGATCGAGATCAACGGCAAGCGCGTCGCCGCTGGCTATGAGGTCAAACGCCTGCTTGGTCCCTCGAAATTTCCGGCAGGGCTGTTCCGCAATAATGCCCATGCCGAGCTGTCAGCGGTCATCTTCACCAACGCCTGCGCGCTCAGCAAATTCAATCGCGTCGCGCTGACGCGCGGCATGCAATCGCATGTTGGCCGCTGTGTGCGATACGGGCGCTTTTATGATCGCAAGCCCGGCGCGCTCGAAGGGTTGGGAACCATGGTGTGCCGAACTGGAAGTCTTTCACAACCCGTTCGCGCGCCATCCATTGCCGACCGAACTGCTCCCCGAGGCCAGCCACTGGCTGGAAGTCGATGGCGCGATGGACTGCCGCCACTACTATGACACCGACATTCTATGGTCGCACTCACTGATCATGGCCGCCGACGATCCAATGCCGACCTATGAGACCTTGCCCGCGTGGCTCGAGGATCTCGCGCGTCGACGCGCAGCGCGCGAATGACGGCTCTTGTCAATTTGCGACGTTCGCGTCACCAAAACGAACGTCGCGATCTGGTCGGGAGCGGAAATCGACCAAGCGCATTGCAAGCCCCTGGCCGGACTCACATCTACCTCCAGAAACCCCAGAAAACCGCCACTTTTCAAATCCCCAAAATGCCGTGGCCCACTCGTGGCCCACCAAAAATTTCGGTCCGAAACCCGGACACGAACCCTCGCCCCACGAACCATTTTGGTACTTCCTGAAGCATGATTCGCGGTCGATTCTCGATTTTCTGATCGAAAGGGGCCCCTCTGTCTTCAAGCGCGTTCAAGCAATGCGGCAAGTTCCAGAAGCTTGACCCGCACCAAGTTCAACTCCAGCGAAATCCGCAAATCTCCTCGACCCGCCGCCACAAGAATTGCGCCGAGAACCTGATCGGAGTGCCGGACGAGTGACACAAGGTGGTTCCCCTGGGGCACGTGGGTAGCCGCCAGCCAGTGTTTGACCGTCCGCTCGCTTGCACCTGTCCACCCCATCGCCGTTTTCGTTGCCCGGTGGCTTGCACCCAGTTCTGCCAATAGCGCCCGCGAAATCAGTAGCGCCAGATCGGCCTCGTCGCTGCCGGAATGTAAATTGCTGCCCGTTTTCGGAAACACCTTTCCATTCCTTTCCCGCTATGTCGTCACACGTGCGGGATCAGTCCTGCGTCCAACCAACCCGGGAATCGTCAGGCACCGCGCCGCACGATGAACAGTGAGGTCCAGTGCGTGGAGAGTTGGCTAGTCCCGCAGACCCAGCATTCAGACGAACCGACCCGTATGCGGGCTGCCGAGTATGTCCGTATGTCGACGGACCATCAGCGCTACTCCACCGAAAACCAAGCGGAGGCCATCCGTCACTACGCCGCCGCGCGAGGCTTCTCGATCGTTCGAACCTACGCAGATGAAGGCAAGAGCGGTCTCCGCATCGATGGTCGCGATGCACTCAAACGCCTCATCGATGAAGTCAGCGCCGGTATCGCAGACTACCAAGCAATACTCGTCTACGACGTCAGCCGGTGGGGTCGTTTTCAGGATGCCGACGAGAGCGCCTATTACGAGTATATTTGCCGCCGCGCTGGGATCGCCGTTCACTATTGCGCCGAACAGTTCGAGAATGATGGAAGTCCAATCTCGACGATCGTCAAAGGCGTTAAGCGGGCCATGGCGGGGGAATACAGCCGGGAACTGTCTACCAAGGTTTTCGCCGGCCAATGCAGATTGATCGAACTCGGTTTTCGGCAAGGGGGCCCAGCGGGCTTCGGGCTGCGCCGGGTGCTCGTCGACCAATCGGGCGCTATCAAGGGTGAACTCGAGCGTGGCGAGCAGAAAAGCATCCATACGGACCGCGTGGTGCTGGCCCCCGGTCCGGACAAAGAATCCGCGATCGTCCGCGAAATCTACCGAGCATTCGTGCATGATCGGCTGGGCGAACGCGATATCGCCGCGGCTCTGAACGAGCGGGGCTTGGTCACGGATCTCGGCCGCCCCTGGACCCGCGGCGCCGTCCACCAGATACTCATCAATGAAAAGTACATCGGCAACAATGTCTGGAACCGCGTTTCCTTCAAGCTGAAGAAGAAGCGGGTCCGCAACGATCCAGCCATGTGGATCCGCGCCGAAGATGCGTTCCCTGCCTTGATCGACAGGGATCTGTTCGAAGCGGCGCAGGCGATCATCAGGGCACGTGCGTTCCGGCTGAGCGACGAAGAGATGCTGGAGGGCCTTCGAAGCCTGTTCCAAGCCGAGAACCTGCTGTCCGGGATGATCATCGACGAGGCTGACGGTTTGCCGTCCAGCAGCAGCTATCGTTCGCGGTTCGGAAGCCTGCTGAGAGCATACAGCCTGGTCGGATATCGGCCGCGACGCGACTATCGTTACATCGCCATCAACCAGGCCCTCAGGCGAATGCACCCGCAGGTCATCGACGAAGTCGTCGATGGATTCGCAGCGGTCGGAGCACCAGTGTCCCGCGTTTCAGCCGACGGGCTCCTTACGGTGCACAATGAGATGTCCGTCTCGATCCTCATCGCGCGCTGCAGGCGAACCCAGGCGGGGTCGCTGCGGTGGAATATCCGCTTCGACACGAGCGTTGCACCCGACATCACCGTTGCGATCCGGATGGACGCCCGCAACGAAGGCCCCCTCGATTTTTATCTTTTCCCCCGCATCGACAGGGCCAGTGCAGACGTGCGCCTTGCTGAGGAAAATGGGCTGTCGCTCGACGCCTATCGCTTTGAGACCCTCGACCCCCTTTACGAACTCGCCAGGCGCATCCGCCTTCCGGTGGCGGCATGACCGTTCCCAGACATGCTCAGCGCATCGCATCGATACCGATCGATCGGATCAACGTGCTCAACCCAAGGGCCCGCAACCGGCGGCAGCATCGCGAGATCGTCGACAATATCGACGCGATCGGCCTTAAACGCCCCGTAACGGTCCGGCGCAATCCGACCGGTAACGGCGACACGTTCGATCTGATCTGCGGGGAAGGCCGACTGGAAGCACTGCGGATGCTCGGCGCGTCGGAAATTCCGGCGGTCGTCATCGACGCCGAAGAAGACGAATGCCTGGTCATGAGCCTGGTCGAAAACATTGCGCGCCGGCAGCATCGATCGAT
This sequence comes from Sphingomonas sp. TDK1, assembly GCF_001650735.1. Taxonomy (GTDB): domain Bacteria; phylum Pseudomonadota; class Alphaproteobacteria; order Sphingomonadales; family Sphingomonadaceae; genus Sphingomonas. Next base: position 308,847 of record NZ_LXVY01000044.1, read on the forward strand.
CGACATCATGCACGAGATCGGCTCCTTGCGTCGCCGCGGGTACAACGATGTGCAGATTGCGGAGAAGATCGGTTGCACGCCGAGCTGGGCGAACATGATCGGTCAGCTTCTGGAACGTGGGGAGGAGCGGCTGTTGGCGGCCGTGGAGACCGGTCTGATCCCGGTGAGCCTGGCGATCGACATAGCCCGGGCCCAGTCCGAAGATGCCCAGGGCCTGCTGCTCGAAGCCTATGAAGGCGGCAAGCTGAAAGGCAAGAAGCTGAGCGCCGTTCGCCGAATGCTCGATCAGCGACTGCGACAGCGCCGGGGCGTTCCCGACAGCGGCTTGGGAAGGCGCACCGCACGGCGGCGCATCACCGCGACGGAGATGGTGCGCCTCTATCAACAGGAGGCGGAGAAGCAGCGTGTCCTGGTCAAGAAGTCGGATTTTACCCAGGCGCGCCTGCTGTTCGTCATCGAAGCGCTGAAGGATCTCGTCAGCGAGGAAAGCTTCGGGACGTTGCTGAGGGCTGAAGGACTGGACACGATGCCTAGGGCGTTGGCGGCACGTGTATATGGAAAGAGCCTATCATGACCTCGCGCCACCCGATCAAGCTTTCCTTCCAGGACGAAACGAAGCGGATCCTGTTGTCAGACCTGATCCCGCTCAAAGCGCTCCGCTCAGGCGTGAAGGAGAGCAAGAAGTACGCTCAGATTATGAGCTCGGTCCGCGCGATCGGGCTTGTCGAGGCGCCGGTTGTTGCTCCCAATCCGACGCAGAGCGGCAAGTTCCTGCTGCTTGACGGTCATCTACGTATCGAAGCGCTGCGCGATCTTGGAGTACTCGAGGTGGATTGCATCATCTCGACGGATGATGAGAGCTACACCTACAACAAGCGAATAAATCGTCTGGCGGCAATCCAGGAACATCGCATGGTCCGACGCGCAATCGAGCGGGGCGTGCCGGAAGCGAAGATCGCGGAAGCCCTTGGACTGGAGGTTGCATCCATCCATCGGCGCTCGCGGATGCTAAATGGGATCTGCAGCGAGGTCATCGACATCCTGAAAGACGCGCCCTGCCCGATAGCCGTCTTCGACGTCCTCCGGCGCATGTCCCCGATACGGCAGATCGAGGCCGCAGAGCTCATGACGGGACAGCAGAACTTCACGGTCGTGTTCGCCAAAGCAATGCTCGCGGCCACGGCGGAAGATCAGTTGGTGCATGTTCCCGCAAAGCGGCCCGCGTCCGTTTCCAGCGAACAGATGGCCCGAATGGAGCGAGAGCTTGTCGGTCTCCAGATGCAGGTCAAGTCTGTTGAAGATCGATACGGCGTCGACACGCTGCATCTTACAGTGGCGCGTGCCTATGTCCGCACGCTGCTCGGGAACGACCGAATCGTGCGGTGGATCGCCCAGCACCGGCCCGAATACCTGAAGGAACTTCAAACGATCGGGGAAATCGAGACGATCGCGCCCGTAGCTGAGGCGGCGGAGTAGCGGGATGATGGGGACCCGGACCCAATAAGCGCGGGGACCGCCGGAGACGCCGCACGGTGGGGCGGATCGAGGGCGGTGGCGGGGATGACGGCGAACCCGTACGGAGCCCGCCAGGCTGGCAGTCATAGGCCGGCCGACGCGGAGGGGCGCGTCCATACGCGCCCCTCCGCTCCTTTCGACGAACGTTCTTATGGGATCGGACACTCTCGCGAGATCGGCTCCGCTTCCGGCAGGGCCGAAAATCGCAAGCTGGCCAGCAACGAGCCTTCCACCGCTTGGTCCGGATGTCACCGGCTGGCTCCACGCCCCCGCAGGAACCCCCGATCGCTATCGAGGAAGGACGCCAGCATGGCCGGGATTAGATCCGTTATCTCCTCCTTCTGCCCATAAGTGTCGGCATATAGCGCAGCATAGTCCTGCAGCCGCTGGTGCAGGTCGGGAGTGATGAGGATCGCCAGCTTGACGGGCTTTCGATCCGGTAGCTTTGCCAGTTTCAAATCAGGCATGTCGGCCTCCTATCCGCGCCAGGGCGCGAGGACCAGGTCCTTGTGGACCACGAGCAGCACGTTCGTGCCGGGGCGAATTGTGAGCGTCGGCTGGATGTTGAGATTACGCGAGGTGATCTGGTCGCCCGCGCGTGCGACATTCTGCTGCGTTGACTGTCGGATCGCCCGGACCAGATCGCTGTCACCAGAAACCGTCAGCTCCGAGCCTACGCCGAGCAGGGTCGACAGCGCGACCCCCTCGAGCAGCGTCCAGGTGTGGAAGTCCACCTTGTCCTGCAGGCCGGCATAGCCCGAGGCATCGGTCGCCGGCACGTTGTCTATCCGGAGCGAGCTGCCGTCCGGCAGCAGGATGCGCTGCCAAATGACCAGCGCACGCTTTTGCCCGAACGCGACCACGGAGTCGTAGCTCCCGACGAGCCGCGCACCTTGTGGGATGAGCAGGATGCGCCCGGTGGGACTGTCGAACACATTCGCCGTCACTTGCGCCGTCACCAGGCCAGGCAGATCGGACCGCAGACCGGACATCAGGCTCGCCGGGATCACACTGCCGGCCGACAGGAGATAGGGGGACGGCGCGGCTTCCAGCCTGTGCGGATTGGTGTCAGCCAATGTGTCGCGCGTGGCGATGAACTGGGCCTTGCGGCTCTGCGCATTGGGATCGCGCTCCGGGTCGATTGCCAGCGTTGGCGCTTCCGTGGTCACGGGTGTCGGCGGAGCAGCGATCTCCGCTGACACCGGCGCCGATGGCCTGCTCTGGTTCTGCACCAGTAGTCCCGATGCGCGTGCTGCCTTCAGCTCGGCAAGCTGCCGCTCGCGCTCCTGCGCCGCGGCCTGTGCCTCCACCCTCCCCGGCCCGTCCGCGTCATTCGCCTCCACCTCGGCCGCCATGCGGCGCTGGCGCTCGAGGATGGGGCGCCCCAGGTCACCTGGCAGCGGCGGCCCGAGCTTTGGAACATCACCATAGCTTGCCGGCAGGCGGTTCAAGGTATCGGGCGGCGGCTGTCTGCTCGGTTCCGATAGCTCCTTCCGCTCGGCTACCGCCTGCCGCAGGCGCGATCCCAAGGCACTCCATGCCACGGCGACAAGGGCGACCGAACCCAGTGCCGCGATAGCGATGATCACGCCGCGCCGAAAGCGGATGGCGCGCGGCGGCTTGACCCGGATCGCCAGCGATTCGGGGTCGAACTTTGGGGTTGGCGGGACAGCATCATCGCTCATGAGCGCTTGCCTTTCGGTGCCGCGACCTCGCCGACCCGGTCGATGCGGACGACCTGCTGCTTGCCGGTGCCGAGCCGCAGTTCGGCGCGCTCGAAGATCCGGTCGACGACATAGAAGCGTCCGCGTATCCGGTAGTTGACCAGTTCGGCCTCTCCCGCCGCGCCGATCACGAACAGCGGCGGCGCCTCGCCGACCGCGATGCTGGCGGGGAACTCGACGAAGGTCTGCTGCCCGTCGTCGAACGCGCGGAGCGGGCGCCATGCCGGGCTGTCGCCAGTCACCGAATAATTGAAGTGCAGGCTGTCGACCGACAGGCCCGCAGCGATCGGGGCTACCGCAGCGGCCTGGGCTTCCTTCTGCCGGAGCGCGATCAGCTGGTCTGCAGGATAGGTCCAGGACAGGGCGGCCATGGCGGTCCGCGAGGTGGCCGTAAGCTGGAGATGATAGCTGCGGCGATCGGTGGTGATGACGAGGTTGGTAGCAAGGCCGCTCGCAGAGGGCTTCACGAGGATATGCGTGCGCTTGTCGGCGCCGGTGCCGCTGTTGGTGTCGCCGATCACCCAGCGGACCGTATCGCCCGCCGCGACAGCGACGAGGTTCTCGCCCGGCTGCAAGGCAAGGTCGGTCACGGCACCCGGCGCCGTATAAACCTGATAGATCATGCCCTCGCTGAAGGCATAGATCTGGACCGCGTTGACGAACCCCTGGGCCTGCGGCTGCTGGGTAGCTGCGCGATTGGCAGCAGCGACGCGCGCGGCGCCGGGGCTGAAAGACTTGCGCACCTGCTTGCGGACCGGCGGCTTGGCAGGCGGGGACGCGGTGGCGGTCGGCGCCGGGATCGGTTTGGCCGGAGGCGGCGGTGCATGTTGGGCCAATGCAGATTCCATGGCGAGGAACACCGCCGTTAGGGCGAGCAAAAGCTTCATGACTGGACCTCCTTCCTGGGCTGCGCCGGGGCAGCGGGATCGACTGGGGGACTGGTCGGCGCCGAGGCGGGGGCGAACGACGGGAGCATCGGCGTGGCTGCCGGCTTCGGGGCGGCCGGCGCGTCCAGTTCCCGGCTCCAGTCGATCGCATCGACATAGACACCGAGCGGATTGCGGCGGAGCGTGTCAGCATCCTTGGGCGGCGTGATTGCGACGGTCAGGATAGCCGTCCAGCGCGACGTGCCGGCCTCGGCGCCGCGCTCGAACGCGGTCTCGGTCCATTTGACCTGGAACGAGCGATCGGATGCCCGCACCACGCTGGTGACCTGCACCGTCACCGTCTTCTCGCCAATGGCCCCGAAAGGGTCGGCCGCGCGGGCATAGTCGCCGAGGAACTGCGCACCGCGCTTGGTGGCGAAGTCATAAGCGTCCAGCCAGTCCTTACGCACCAGCACCGGATCGAGCGAGCGGCCGCGGACATTGGCGATGAAGCGGGACAGGTGCCAGGCGATCTGCGGGTCGGTCAGGCGGTACCCGGCCTCGGCCTCGGTGACGGCACGCGCCTCCCCCAGCCGATCGACTTCGACGACATAGGGCGTCACCCGGCTCTGCGCCGACTGCCAGGCGAGCGCACCCGACAGGCCGGTGGCGAGCGCAAGGCACCCGAACGCCATCAACCGCCAGTTCCGCGCCTGCACGCGGGCCGAGCCGATCCGCTCGTCCCAGAGCTGCCCGGCTCGCTGGTACGGCGTCTCCGGTTCGGGGGTTCGTCCATAGCGCTGGACGGCGCGTCTGAAGACCATCAGCTAGTCCCTTTCCTTGATGTCTAGAGTGGCGGATGCGCCGCCGCGATCGCCCTGCTGGAGAGCGTGCAAGGCGACCTGGCGGTGATGACGGATGGTCTGCTGGCGCTGCATGGCGCGGGCCCATGCAGGCACGGCTTCTTCGGCGGCCGACTGCGAGGCGGTATCGCCGCCGGTGCGATTCAGCGCATTCCAGGCTGCTGCCCGGCCGCGCGACGCCGCCTCCCCTAGCCCCAGCGCGCTGGAGACCCGTCCGCGTGCGGCATTGCCGGCGGCACGGGCCACCCCGCCCAGCCCCGCCGACATGGTCGGCGCCACAGCGGTTTCCTTGCCCAGCGTATAGGCCGTGGAAGCAGCCGATCCCATCGCGGTGCCTGCGCGGACGGCCCCCAGCGCGGCCCCGCCCAGCATGCGGGCACCGCCGACGGCAGCACCCCCGGCAAGCATCGCCATGCCGGCCGCGCCGACCGTGGTGCCCAGCGCTGCTCCCGCGCCGAGCTGCGGCGCACCGGACACGAGGCCCGAAGCGATTCCGGGTCCGAAGATCCCCAGCCCGAAGATGGTCAGGCTGGCGAGCATCAGGCTCATCGCCTGGCCGATATCGGGCTCCTGGCCCTGCAGCGCGCTGGTGAACTCGCTGAAGAAATTGGCGCCGATGCCGACGATGACCGCGAGCACCATTACCTTGATGCCGGACGAGACGACATTGCCGAGCACCCGCTCTGCGAGGAAGCTGGTGCGGTTCCACAGCGCAAAGGGCACAAGGAGGAAGCCGGCGAGCGAAGTCAGCTTGAACTCGACGATCGTGACGAACATCTGCACCGCGAGCAGGAAGAAGGTCAGGATCACGACTGCCCAGGCGAACAGCAGCACCGCGATCGTCAGGAAATTGTCGAAGAAGGTCGTGAAGCCCATCAGCTGCGACACTTGGTCGAGCAGCGGCCATGCGGCGGCGAAGCCCGTGCCGGCGAGACGACCGGGCTTAAGCAGATCCTCGGCGGACAGCGTGCCCCCACCGGCGGTCAGCCCGGCCTGCGCGAACGAGCGGAAGATGATGTCGGCGAGCGTCGAGAAACTGTTCAGGATGAACGCGAAGGCGCCGATATAGAGGATCTTGCGCAGGAACCGGCCGATGACATTGTCCTCGCCGCCCATCGCCCAGAACAGCCCGGCAAGTGTGATGTCGATGCCGATCAGGGTAGCCGTGAGAAAGCGGACATCCCCGCCAAGCAGACCGAACCCGCTGTCGATGTAGCGGGTGAACGCGGCCAGGAAGCGATCGATGACGTTGAGGTCGTTCACGGTGGCGATGTCCTGCGCTGGAGGAATGCCGCGAGGCGGGACCGGGGGTGAGAGCCCCGCCCCGCGGCGGACGGCGGCGGGAGGCAAGACCGCCACCGCCCTGACCGGCGGCGCTACCTGGGGGTGTAGGCCGAGCCGGAGCCGAGGAACCTGCGGGTTGCCGCGCGCGCGTCGATCTCGGCCTGCGCGCGGCGCGCCTGCTCGATCGCCTCGGCGCGGTACTGCGCGGCCATCATGTTCTGGATCTGGAATTGCTGCTTGGCGGCCAGCGCCAGCAGCTGGTTGGTCGCCTGCTGGGCCTGGAGCGCGCCCTCGGCGCCCTGGCTCTTGGCGACGATCCCGCTCAGCGCCTGGGCATCGGCCGTGACATTCTCGGTCACCTGCGCCTGCACGGTCATCGTCTGCTGATAGGCGGCCATGGCGGTATCGAGCCGGGCGCGCGCGGCGACGACCTGCGCGTTGGTCCGGAGCGCCGCCGAGAGGCTCTGCGGGAAGAGCTGGCGGAACTGCTGGTCGAGCCCCGACACCCGGAACTGGATCCCCTGCGCCTGCCCCATCAGCCGGTCGACCTGCTGCAGCGTCTGGGTGAGCGCCTGAAGCTCGGGAAAGTCGATCCGGGTCAGGTTCTTCGCCTGGTTGATCAGCATGGTCGCTTCGTTCTGGAGCGACTGGATCTGGTTGTTGATCTGTTGGAGGGTGCGCGCGGCGGTCAGCAGGTTCTGGCTGTAGTTGCTGGGATCGAACACGGTGAACTGCGCGCGGGCCGGCGTGCAGGTCAGCGCCATGGCGAACGATCCGGCCGTGCCGAGGCCCAGGGCGCTCGCGACCAGATATTTGCGGGTGCGGATACGCATCACATCACTCCTTTTCTTCGCGGTCGGGGAAGGTGGCGAGCAGTTCGGCGGCCCAGTCGAGGTCGCGATCGACGAGGAAGCGCGCGGCGAAGTCGGCGTGCCCGCCCTTGGCGAGCATCGCGTCGATGCGGGCCTGCGTCCCGGGATCGGAGGCGCCGCACAAGGCCAGGGCGATTGGCCCCAGCCCCAGCTCGAACAGCCGATTGCCGCGTGCGGACTGCAGGTAATAGTGCCGCTTGGGCGTGGCGCGGCTGACCAGCTCGATCTGCCGGTCGTTGAGCCCGAACCGCACATATGCCTCGCGACTCTGGGGCTCGATCGCCCGGTCGTTGGGCAGCAGGATGCGCTGCGGACAGCTTTCCAGAATGGCGGGCGCAATGCTGCTCGATGCGATGTCGGCAAGGCTCTGGGTCGCGAACAGCACGGCGACATTCTTCTTGCGCAGCACCTTCAGCCATTCGCGGATGCGCGCGGCGAACAGGGGGTGGTCGAGGAAGATCCAGGCCTCGTCGAGGATCAGCAACGTCGGTCGGCCGTCGAAGCGCTCCTCCAGTCGGTGGAACAGGTAGGTCAGCACGGGGGCGACCACGCCGGCCTGGCCCATCAGCGCTTCGGTCTCGAAACACTGGACATCGGCGAAAGCGAACTGCTGCTCGGCCGCATCGAGCAGCCGGCCATAGGGACCTTCGAGCGTATAGGCGCTAAGCGCGGTGCGCAGCGCGTTCGACTGGAGCAGCAGCACCAGCCCGGTCAGGGTGCGCTCCTCTACCGGCGCCGACGCCAAGCTGCTCAGCGCGGACCAGACCGCGTCCTTGACCTCGGGCGTGACCAGCACCTTCTCGTGCGCGAGCAGCGCCGCGATCCATTCGGCAGCCCAGCTGCGCTCGGCGGCATCGTCGATCCGGCGCAGCGGCTGGAAGGCCAGCGTGTCGCCGGCCTCGGCGCCCATTCCCAGCGCATGGTGCGCGCCACCCATCGCCAGCACGGTGGCACGCGCCGAGAAGCCCTTGTCGAAGATATAGACCTGCGCGTCCGCGTAGCGCCGAAACTGGAGCGCGATCAGCGCCAGCAGCACCGACTTGCCCGCGCCGGTCGGCCCCACCACCAGCATGTGCCCGACATCACCGACATGGGTCGACAGCCGGAACGGCGTCGACCCGGCGGTGCTGGCGTGGAGCAGCGGCGGGCCATCCAGATGCGCATTGCGGCTAGGTCCCGGCCAGACAGACGACAGCGGCATCAGGTGGGCAAGGTTCAGCGTATGGACGAGCGGCTGGCGGACATTGGCATAGACCTGCCCCGGCAGCGACGAGAGCCAGGCTTCGACCGCGTTGACGCCCTCGCGGATGCAGGTGAAGCCGAGTCCGCCGATGATCCGCTCGACCTGTCGGACCTTGTCCTCGACGCGGGCGCGATCGGTGTCCATGACCGTGATGGTGGTGGTCAGGTAGCCGAAGGCGACATGGTCGCCGCCCAGCACCTGGAGCGCCAGGTCGGCATCGACCACCTTGTTGTCGGCGTCGGTGTCGAGCAGCTGCGATGGCTGGTTGTACATCACCTCGCGGAGCAGCGCGGTGATCGACTTGCGCTTGTTGAACCACTGGCGACGGATCTTGGTCAGCGCCTTGGTGGCGTCGCCCTTGTCCAAGGCGATGAAGCGCGTGACCCAGCGATAGGCGAAGTCCTGGTGATTGAGAGCATCGAGGATGCCCGGGCGGCTCATGCTCGGAAACCCGAGGATAGTCAGGGTGCGGAGATGGTGGTCCCCCAGTCGCGGCTCCAGCCCGCCGGTCAGCGGCGTATCGGCGAGCAGCGCGTCCAGGTAGATCGGCGTCTCCGGCACAGCGACATCCTGCAGCCGCGTCGAGATCGTGCCGTGCAGGAAGGTCAGTGTCTCGCTGTCGTCCAGCGCATGAACCTCGGGCATGAAGCTCGCGAACAGGTCGAGCGCTCGATCGGTCTCCGCGATGAAGTGCGCCAGCGCCCCCCGCCAGTCCCGACCCGACCCGGCATCGGGCCGCTCGACCAGCGTCCGTCCGGCGGCCTCGGCGCTGTCCGGCGCCGGCAGCCAGACCAGGGTCAGGTGGTAGCAGCTTTCGAAATGGGCGCCCTCGACGAGGAAGGCCGCCCGCCGCTCCTGGTCGACAAGCCAGGATGCGGCGTCGGGGAAATCGCTGTCGGGATAGGCGCCCGCCTCGCGCCGCTCGGCGTCGAAGAACAGGGCCCAGCCGCTGCCGAACCGCTTGAGCACATTGTTGGCGCGCGCGGAGGCCGAGATCAGCTCGGCCTCGGTGGCGGACTCGAGATCGGGTCCGCGGAAGCGGAAGCTGCGCTGGAAGCTGCCATCCTTGTTGAGGACGACGCCGGGAGCGACCAGCGCCGCCCAGGGAAGATGATCGATCAGCCGATCCGCGCGGCGACGATATTCGGCGAGGTTCAGCATGCGAAATATCCCTTCTGCCGGAGGTGGCGAAGCAGGACGGGCGCAAAGTCCGGGTCCCGCCGCGCAGCGAACACGGCGATGCTGTGCCCGACGGCCCAGAGCACGAGCCCGGCCAACCACTGCTGCAACCCGAGGCCGACCGCCGCGGCGACGGTCCCGTTGACGATCGCGAGCCCGCGCGGGGCGCTGCCGAGCAGGATCGGCGATCCCAGGCTCGCATGGATCGGCGCCTCGAAGCCTGGCAGGTGCTGGCCGGTGTCGCTCATGCGACCAGCGCTCCCCCGCCGAAGCTGAAGAAGCTGAGGAAGAAGCTGGAGGCGGCAAACGCGATCGACAGCCCGAACACGATCTGGATCAGCCGCCGGAAGCCGCCGCTGCTCTCGCCAAACGCCAGCGACAGGCCGGTCGTGATGATGACGATAACGGCAACGATCTTGGCGACCGGCCCCTGGACCGACTCGAGCACCTGCTGGAGCGGTTCTTCCCACGGCATCCCCGACCCCGCGGCATGGGCCGAGGTGGCAAATGCGATGCCGATGGCGGCAAGCTCGACGAGGCGCGCGCGGCGTGCAGGGATCTTGGCGAATTGCATGATCAATCTCCTTCGGGGCTGGAGGGCAAGAGAAGGTCGGCGAGCGCGTAGCTGCCGGTGTCTGGGTCGAGCCCGGCGACGCGGGCGACCTGCGAGACACGCCGGTCGAGACCGCGGCCGGAGACGAACACGATGACGTCGATCGCCTCGGCAATGAGCTGGCGCGGCACGGTGATCACCGACTCCTGCACCAGGCCTTCGATGCGGGTGAGCGCGGACAGCGCGCTATTGGCGTGGACCGTGGCGATGCCGCCGGGGTGGCCGGTGTTCCACGCCTTGAGCATGTCGAGTGCCTCGGGCCCGCGGACCTCACCGACGATGATGCGGTCGGGGCGCAGCCGGAGGGTCGAGCGGACGAGGTCCGCCATGGTCACGACCCCGGGCCGGGTGCGCAGCGCGACTGTGTCCGGGGCAGGGCTCTGCAGCTCGCGCGTGTCTTCGATCAGGAGGATGCGCTCGTCGAGGCACGCCATCTCGGCGAGCAGCGCATTGGCGAGCGTGGTCTTGCCCGAACTGGTGCCACCGGCGATCAGGATATTGTGGCGCAGGAGGACACAGGCTTTCAGCCGGTCGGCGGCCAGCCGCGTCATGACCCCGTCGGCCACATAGTCGTCGAGCCGGTAGAGACGCTCGGCCGGCTTGCGGATCGAGAAGCACGGCGCGGTGGACACCGGCGGCAGCACGCCTTCGAACCGCTCCCCTGCCTGCCCTTCTTCGTGGGGCGGGAGTTCCGCCGACACGATCGGCGCCTCGCCATGCACCTCGGCGCGCGCATGCGCCGCGACAAGCCGGATGATCCGCTCGACCTGCGCGGCCTCCATGCGAATGCCGGTGTCGGAGCGCCCCTCCCCCAACCGGTCCAGGCGGAGCGCGCCGTCCGGGTTGACCATGATCTCGGTGACGCGCGGATCGGCGAGCGCTGCGGCCATCACCGGGCCCATGGCTGTTCGCAGCATCGCGCGGCGCCGGTCGCTGGCGATACCGGCGGTCATTGGCCGGGCTCCGAGGCGCCGATCGTCCTGCGGCCAGCCGCAACCTGCCGGCCGACCTGGGTGACGAACGCCTCGAATCGCTTCGCCCCCATGGCGCGACCCGCCTGGTCGCTATCGGCAAGCGGCGCGTGGATCGCAAGCTCGTAGCGGACGAACAGTGCGAGGGTCTCGAGCAGGACGTGCTCGTTCCGTTCGATCCTGCCGATCGCCGTCGTCATGCGGTCCAGCCGCAGGCCGAAACGCTCCTCCAGTTCGGACACGCCGCGCCGGTTTAGCCAGGCAGTGACGGCATCCGCGAGGATCGCAGACTTCGATGCGCCCGGCTTCGCCGCAAGGGCCTCCAGCCGATCGCTGAGCGGCTTTGGCAGGAAGAGCTGGTGGCGGACCTTCTCGACCATGGTCACAGCTCCAACTGCAGGTCGCCGGCCCGATGCCCGCCGGTACCATCCGCCCCTGCGTCCATCGCGAAGGCGGCGCGCGCGATGCCGGAGGCACCGGCGCGGTCCATGGCACGCTGGTCGGCAGCCGGATCGTCCTCGTCCTGGCCGAGCCCGAGCACCTCGGTGGGCGTGGGTTCTACCGCCGGCTTCGCAGGAAGCTCCTGCCCAGGATGACGCGCCTGCTCGCGCCCACCGTCCTCATCCTCGCGCTGCTCTGCCGCACCTCCTGCGAGGCGCGTATCCGTGTCACGGACGACGCCGGCCCAGTCATTCGCCCGCGGCGCAGGCCGATCGGCATAATCGCCATCACTGAGCACAGGCGGCGGCAGGATCCGGGCCTTGAAGACTGCATCCTTGTAGTAGCGCAGCTTGGTGGCACGGATCGGCGGTGTACCCGCCACCAGCACCAGCTCCTCCGTCGGCGGCAGCTGCATGACTTCGCCGGGCGTCAGCAGCGCCCGCGCCGTCTCCTGCCGGCTGACCATGACATGGGCGAGCCAGGGCGCCAGCCGATGCCCGGCATAATTGCGCATCGCGCGTTGCTCGGTCGAGGTACCAAGGGCATCGGAAATGCGCTTCGCCGTGCGATCGTCGTTGGTCGCGAAGGCAATGCGGACATGACAGTTATCGAGGATGGCGTTGTGCTCGCCATATGCCTTCTCGATCTGATTGAGACTCTGGGCGATCAAAAAGGCGCGGACGCCATAACCGGCGAGGAACGCCAGGCTGGTCTCGAAGAAGTCGAGGCGCCCCAGCGCCGGGAACTCGTCGAGCATCATCAGCAGCTTGTGGCGGCCACCAGTCTTGGCGGCCTTCTCGGCTTCGAGATGCTCGGTCAGGCGACGGCCGATCTGGTTGAGCACGAGACGGATCAGCGGCTTGGTGCGGCTGATGTCCGAGGGCGGCACCACCAGGTAGAGCGACACCGGCGCCTCTGCCTCGACCAGATCGGCGATGCGCCAGTCGCAGCGCGACGTGACGGCCGCGACCGTCGGATCCCGGTGGAGGCCGAGAAACGACATGGCGGTCGACAGCACGCCGGAGCGTTCGTTCTCGGACTTGTTCAGCACGTCGCGTGCCGCCGATGCAACTACCGGATGCACCGCCGGCGCTTCCGGGGTTCCGAGATGATTGGTGGTCATCATCCGGTCCAGCGTGTCGGTGAACTTGCGCTGCGGATCGGAAAGGAAGGACGCGACGCGGGCCAGCGTCTTTTCCTCCTCGGCGTAGAGGACATGGAGGATCGCGCCGACCAGCAGCGAATGGCTGGTCTTCTCCCAATGATTCCGGCGCTCCAGCGCTCCTTCGGGATCGACCAGGATGTCGGCGATGTTCTGGACGTCGCGGACCTCATCCTTGCCGCGACGGACCTCGAGCAGCGGATTGTACCGCGCCGAGCGCGCATCCGTCGGATTGAACAGCAGGCAATGCGAGAAGCGCTGGCGCCAGCCGGCGGTCAGCTGCCAGTTCTCGCCCTTGATGTCGTGGACGACCGCCGAGCCGGTCCAGCCGAGCAGCGAGGGTATGACCAGGCCCACGCCCTTGCCGCTCCGGGTCGGCGCGAACGCCATGACGTGCTCGGGGCCGTCGTGGCGCAGATACTGCTGACCCATGCGACCGAGGAACACACCGGCGTCCGTGACAAGCCCAGCGGCGCGAATGTCCTGAACGGTTGCCCAGCGGGCGGAGCCGTAGGTCGTGACATGGCGCCGCTGACGGGCACGCCAGAGGGACCCGCAGATTGCTGCCCCGCACCCGACCAAACCGCTCGTAGCCGCAATGGCGCCAGCTTGTTCGAAGATCGTCGGGGCATAGGCCTCGAACGAGAACCACCAGCCGAACAACGCCCAGGGTCGATAGAAAGGACGCCCGAAGGCGACAAACCAGGGCCGGCCCAGTTCGGGCTGATACGCCAGTTCCGCCGCGGCCCACTGCGTCGCGAACCAGACCCCCGCCGACACGATGACGAGCACGATCAGGATCTGTCCGATGAGCAGTTTGGTAGGGGTCATGCGGGCCTCCGCCCGCCAGATCAGCCTATGCGGGGTCAGCCGCTACATTCCGCCTTTCCGGTCTCGCGCATCAGTGACCTTCTGGTGCCGTTCGCTACTGTTCCGGTGCAATTTGCAGCGCAGCGTACGATGAATGAGCGTCGAGGTCAGGCAGCTGCAACAGGATAGCTCCGACCGGCTGCGCTCCGGAACGGATGCTTCTGCTGATGCCCGCCCACCTTCCATCGTTGAGCATACCAGCGGCTGTCCGGCTCTACAGCGCGCGCTCCGAAGGCAGAGGCCACAGGTTCGAATCCTGTCGGGTTCGCTATTTTTCAATGGCTTAGCTGGATCAGCAGCAAACTTGTCAAATATACGTCAAATATGCACGTGCGGACGCACGTGGCTGAAAGCGCACGTCGGACCTATCCTCCCGTCAGATCTTGGTCCGCTCCGCGATCTTGAAGATTAAGCCCGATTCTGCCGCCTTCCGGCGAAGAAGCGCGCGGGCGTACTGCCCAACGCCTTCTGGAACATGGTGATGAACGCGTTGACGGACTCATAGCCCAGATCCGCAGCCACGCCTTGCACGGATGCCCCTCCTGCCAGCTCCCGAAGCGCGATGATCAGATGCAGCTGTTGGCGCCAGCGACCGAAGGTGAGACCGGTTTCGCGGATCATAAGCCGTGACAATGACCGTTCGCCCAACGCCACGCGCTTCGCCCATTCCGCCTGTGTAGCGCGGTCCGACGGGTTGGACGTTAGCGCATCGGCAATGGTCCGGATTTTCGGGTTGGTCGAAACCGGCAGATTGAACCGTTCGTGCGGCATCTCGGCCAATTCATCGAGCAGCACGCGCGCCAGCCGTGCGGCATGGCCGTCCGGCGGATAGCTGGCGCCTTCCTCGGTCAGTCGATCGATCATCGCGCGGATCATCGGGGATATCGACAACGCGCAGCAATGGTCCGGCAGGCTTGCCACCCCCGGCTCGACGAACAGATAGCTCAGCCGCGCGTTGAGCGTGGCGCGGGCACTGTGGGGCGTGCCCCCCGGAATCCAGACTCCGCAGTTCGGCGGTACTATCCAGAGCTGGTCGTCCGCGGTGCAAGTGACCGCGCCATGCAGCGCCAAGATCATCTGCCCCTTGCGGTGCACATGCGCGGGCACCTCTGCGGCATAGTCCGCGAAATCGAGATTGCGGGCAATCGCAGGCCGGTCGGTCGCGTCAGGATCGAAGGCGGCGATGGCGGGTTGCGGGGACAGCATGCGATTGACCGAATTCAGGGACTGATTGTCAGGATACCGAATTTATAACGATCTAAGAATCGTTATCAACAAGCCGATGGGTATCTGGCTGTTTTACACTTATGGTTGGGTCGGGCCGCGACTGACGCTGCCGCCGATCGGCACGTTCCTGCGCGCGCCGGCGCTGCGCGCCGATGCGGAGGCGCTGCTGTTCTCCGCCAAGACCTTCGCGGCGGCGATGCTGGCCTATTATATCGCCCTGCGCATCGGGCTTCCCCGCCCGTCCTGGGCAATCATCACGGCCTATCTGGTGTCGCAAGGCTCGGCCGGTGCGTCGCTCAGCCGCGGCGTCTACCGCATGGTGGGCACGCTGATCGGCGCTGCGGCGACGGTGGTAATCCTTCCTACCTTTGTCGCCGAGCCCATCATTTGCAGCCTGGTGCTGGCCGGCTGGATCGGCTTCTGCCTGTTCCTGTCGCTGCTCGACCGCACGCCGCGCGCCTATGCCTTCGTGCTGGCCGGCTATACCGCCAGCCTGATCGGCTTTCCCGCCGTCGCCGAGCCGGACGCGATCTTCGACACCGCGCTGGTCCGCGTGCAGGAAATCGGGCTTGGCATTCTCTGTGCTGTGCTGATCCACCGCTTCCTGCTGCCCCGGCCAATGACCGGCCAACTCGTGGCCAAGGTGACAGCGACATTGCGCGATGCACGGCGTTTGGCCGGCGACCTACTGCGCGGCGAAACGGACCCGCGACAGCAGGCCGACCGCCACCGGCTGGCGCTCGATCTGCTCGCCCTGAACGGGCTGGCAATGCATCTCCCCTACGACCCGGCGATCGCCCGCCCACGCCGTGCGACGTTGCGGCACCTCCACGATCGGCTGGCGCGGCTGCTCCCGCTGGCGACCGAGATCGAGGCGCGGCTGGCGGCGATTCACGACGACGAAGCGTTGGCGGCGCTGCGGCACGACATCGGCCAGTGGATCGACGCGGCGCCCTCGTCCGAGACGGACGCCACCGCGCCCCATCTGATCGACCGGGCGAATCAGCTGCGAGCAGAAACCTATGCCGAACCGGCGCAAGGGGGACAGCTGCTCGCCGGCAATCTCGCCGGCCACCTCGCTGAACTGGTCAGGCTGCTCCACGAGGGCGACCTGCTCGGGCGCGAAGTCGCGAACGCCCGCCCGGCCCGAAATCGAGCATCGCGGTTCGGTGGCATGCCGGCAACGGGCTATGTCCATCACCGCGACCCGCTTATGGCGGCACGTGCCGCGATCGGTGCAACCCTCGGCATCCTTGCCGGCTGCCTTCTATGGATCTGGTCGGCCTGGCCGGACGGTGGGCTGGCAGTATCGGTGCTCGGCGTTACCTGCGCGCTGTTCGGCAATGTCGACGCGCCTGCGCCGAATGTGCGCAAATACATGCTGGGCTCGCTCTACGGTGTGGTGCTGAGCCTGGCCTACAGCTTCATCATCCTGCCGCGCGTCACCGACTTCCCGATGCTGGTCGTCGTGCTCGCCCCCGCGTTTCTGTGGGGCGGCTCACTGCAGCCCCGGCCGGCCACGGCCTATATGGCGCTGGGCATCACGCTGACGATCCCGATCCTCTCCGGGTTGGGTGCACAGTATAGCGCCGATTTCGCCGATGCCCTCAACGGCAGCGTGGCGCTGTTCGTGGCAACCGGGTTCGGGGCCGCAAGCATGACCCTGCTCCAGACCGTGCCTGCCGATGCGGCGATCGACCGCCTGCTGTGGCTGAGCCGCCGCGACGTCGCCCGACGCGCGCGCGGCCACGGCCCGGCCGAGGCCGGCTGGACGAGCCTGATGGTGGATCGCACCGCGCTGCAACTGCCGCGGCTTGCCGCGTCGACGCGCCTTCGCGCCGACACACTAGATGCGATGCTCCGCTATCTTCGCATCGGGCATGCGGTTGCCCGGCTGCATCGCGCGCTGGTCCCTGCCTCTGACGCGATCGACCGACACGCACGGCAACTGCTCGGGGCGCTCGCCGAAGGACTGGCAAACAGCCGCGATGATAATGCCGACGCGGTGGCGGCGTTGCACCAGCGCCTCGAAACACTGATCGCTCGCGTCGCGGCCGATGCGGACGAAGGCAGGTTGCGGCTGCTCGATCCGCTGCTCGACCTCCGCTTTGCGCTGGCGGCCACAACCGATCCGCAGCGCGCGGCATGATCCCCGACCTCGACATCGCGGGCGTGCTGGTGCCGGGACTGCTGGCGCTCGCCTGCCTTGCCCTTATCGCGACAGTGCTCCTGCTGCGGCTCTTCGCCGTCACCGGCCTGTCGCGCCGCCTCGCCTTGCCGGCGCTCACCGAGCTCGCCGTGTTCCTCCTCCTCTACGGCCTGCTCCTGCGGGCCTGCCTGTGACCGGAACCCTGTTATGAAGTCCATTCTCTCCGTCCTAGCGCGCTACGGCATCACGCTTGCCGTCGTCGCTATTACCGCGCTGGTCGCCTGGCAGCTCTGGGACCGGCTCCAGCAGACGCCCTGGACGCGCGACGGCCGCATCCGCGCGGATGTCGTTCGCGTCTCGACCGATGTCGGTGGACTGGTGACGCAGGTAATGGTCCGCGACAATGAGACCGTCCGGCCCGGTCAACTCCTGATCGTGCTCGACCGGCCGCGCCTCGCCGCCACGATCGAGCGCGCGGATGCCGCCATTGCCGAGGCGCGAGCGCAGCTCGAACAGGCGCGTAAGGAGGCGCGCCGCGACGTGGCGTTGGGCGACCTCGTCGCGACCGAAGCGCGCGAACAGAGCGCTGCCAGGGTCCGGACCTCGGAGGCCGCGCTGACCCGCGCCATCGCCGACCGCAATGTCGCCAAGGTCGATATCGAGCGGACCGAGATCCGCGCCACCGTGGCGGGCATCGTCACCAACCTAGACATCCACCCCGGCGACTATCTTGCCGCCGGCACGCAGGCGATGGCGTTGGTCGACACGGCCTCGCTTCGGGTCGAGGGCTATTTCGAAGAGACCAAGCTGCGCCGGGTGGCGATCGGCGACCGCGCGCGCGTCCGTTTGATGGGAGAGGATGGCGAGATCGCCGGACATGTCGAGAGCATCGCCGCCGCGATCGCCGACGATCAGCGCGACGATACCGGCAATCTGCTGCCGAAAGTCGCGCCGACCTTTTCCTGGGTTCAGCTTGCCCAGCGCATTCCCGTTCGCGTGCATATCGACCGGGTGCCTGCCGGCACACGCTTGATCGCGGGACGCACGGCGACGGTGGAGCTTCTTCCCGCCGTCGCGGCGCCGGTAGGAGGGCGGCGGTCGTGAAGCGTGTCTTCACCGCCCTCCCCGCCCTGCTCCTCGCCGGCTGTGTCGCCGGGCCGGACTATCGCATTCCCCCGGCCGCAATCGTCAACCGACCCGAAGCGGCGGCACCGTTCCTGGGAAGCAAGGATATGAGCGTATCGCAGGCCGCGTTGCCGCCGCGCTGGTGGCGGCTCTACGGCGATCCCCGGCTCGACGGCTATGTCGAGGAGGCGCTGGCCGCCAACACCGATCTGCGCGCTGCCGACGCGAATCTCCGCCGCGCGAGCGCGATCGTTCGCGAAGCCGCCGCCGCACGGACCGTCAGCACCGGCCTGAGCGGCCAGGCGTCGGGCGGTCGGATCGGCGGCCCCACTGCCGCCCTGCCGGCGCCTTTCAGCTATGCGCTCGGCTTCGATGCCAGCTACCCGCTCGATCTCGCGGGCGGTATCCGGCGCGGGATCGAGGCCGCTACGGCGCAAGCAGAGGCGGCGGTGGCGGCGCGCGATCAGGTGCGCGTTGTGGTCGCGGCAGCCATTGCCCGGAATTATGCACGGGTCTGCACCGATGGCGTGGCCCTGGCAGCGGCGCGCCGGGTGGCCGCGATCCAGCGCGCGACCTTGGCGGTGGCGGTGCGCACGGCGCGTGGGGGACGCGGCACGCGCTTCGACATCGACCGGGCACGCGCCGCCGCCTTCGCCAGTGAGGCAGCCCTTCCGGACATCCTTGCGGACCGAAAGGCAGCGTTGTTCGAACTGGCCGCGCTGATGGGCCGGACGCCCTCCGACTATCCACGCGAGCTCGAGGCCTGCGCTGCGATCCCGGCGCTGGCGCGGCCGATCCCGGTCGGGGACGGTGCGATGCTGCTCCGGCGTCGCCCGGACGTGCGAGGGGCCGAGCGCGTGCTCGCGGTCACCACTGCGGGCATCGGCATCGCGGAGGCCGAACTCTACCCGAAGGTCAGCATCGGTGGATCGACAGGCACCGCTGCTTCGGTAGGCCGCGCTTTGGGATCGACTTCGTTCGGGTTCAGCCTCGGCCCGCTCGTGTCGTGGTCGTTCCCGAACAGGAAAGCGGTCCGTGCCCGGATCGATCAGGCCGGTGCCGATGCCGACGCTGCGCTCGCGGGCTTCGATGGCACCGTGCTGACCGCGCTGCAGCAGACCGAGACGGCGCTATCGGCATATGCGCGGGCGACGGACCGGCTGCGGGATCTGGAGCGGGCGGAAGGCGCCGCCGCCCATGCCAGCCGTGATGCCGAAAGGCTCCAGCGGTTCGGCCGCACGCCCTTCCTCGACGTCCTGAACGCACAGGCCCGGTACGCCGATGCCCAGGCTAGCCTGTCCACCGCCCGCGCAACCGTCGTCGATCGACAGATCGACCTTTTCCTGGCGCTGGGCGGCGGGTGGGAAGAATGACATCTTTATGTATTTGCAACGCCATGTTTGCTCGATGCCATATTTTGGGAAGTGGCCCCCGGCGCGGATCGCCTAAATCTTGGAAGCGTCGGCCGCTTGGTCAGAGGTTGCTTAGCGCAAGACCTGTCTCCGGCTTGACCTCCGGACTGTGCTCGGCGCTCCCGCGCGCGAGCAGGTCCGCGTCGCTGCCCCAGGCCGCCCGCGCGGTCTTCTGGCTTGGCGTCGCAACATAGGCATCGTGGAAGCCGATTGGGGTTCGAAAGAAATTGAGCTTACGCCCCTCCGATGGCCTCTTGCGCTCGGACGGCAGCCACGAAATCGGGCACGTCGCGCTCCAGCCAGTCGAGCAGTTCGGCACGTCCGGCCGGGGGATTGCGATACCCGGCCGCCTGCCGATCGAGCGCGGCCAGCATGGCTTCAGGCATGGCCAGGAACCGATCGCACAGAAAGGCGTCCGGCCCGATCGCGCGCAGGCCGTCGGGCAGCGGGACGAAATCCTTGAGATTCGCGGTGACGATCAGGTCCGCGCCGATCGCAACCGCCGCCGCCGCGACATGCCGATCCTTCGGATCGTTCGACATCGCACCCTCATGCAGCGCCCAGTCCTCGACGGCCGCGTCCGGGAACGCGGTCGCCATCTGACGCTGCAAGCGCTCGGCGTTCTCCAGCGTGACGCGGTGATCCTCGACCAGGTTGCGCGACATCTCATCGAGAATCCGTTCGGACCAATGCGCCCGGAAACACCCCGCCGCTGCCACGCGCAGTAACGTGTCCCGCAGGATCATGGGGAAAAGCACATTGGCGTCGAGAACCGCAGCCAGAAGCATGACTGTCTATTCCTTCGCGGACTTCGCGGTCCGGACCCGTTTCGTCCTCGGCTGCGCGGCCTCGTCCTCGGCTGCGCTGCGCTTCGCCGCATTGATTTTGGCGTGTTTGCGCGTGACGTCGTTCGCTCCCACGTCGATCGCACGCTCGAGGAAGGCGCTCATGGTCGCATCCTGCAGCCCGCCGAGACCGGGGGGATCAAAGGGTCCGTTCCCCTGCGCCTGCTTCTTCTCCCACAGGTCGAGCAGCACGATGTTGGGATTGGGCAGGAAGGCCAGGCCGAACTTCTGTCCGCCCCTCGGGCGGATCTCCACGAACCCGAAACTCTCCAGCAGCTTCATACGCTCCTGCCAGCCGCGCACACCGCGCGGGCCGGTAAAGCCGGAGGCATAAGGCAGGTCGATCGGCCGAGCCGGACCAAGCCATTGTCCCAAGTCGCGCAGAACAGGGCGAAATAGGTGTAGCCCAGCGGCTTCCCCTTGGAGAGCTCGTCGAGCGCCCGCATGAGGAGCGGCATCGTCTTAGGCACGGTCGCGAACCCATGATGCTTGCCGCGATCCCACAGCCGCTCGGCCGCATCCTCGAAATAGGTGTCGCGCAGCTCGATATCCTTGGAGCGAACTGCTTTCCCCTTCAATGTGGCCATCGCTTCAATCCTCACTTTGATTTCGTGATCGGATTATCTCATTGATTTCCAGTACAAATAGAGCCATACGCAAGGCATCACGCCGGCTGGCCGACATCGAACCGGCGTTTCAACCTTAGTAAGCTGACTCATGTGAGTCACGAGGCTTGCAGGCGGTACGCCATATGCGGCGACAGGGGATCAATTTTCTGAGGCTTGCCCGTGGTTTAGGCGAGGCGGCTATGTACTCCGTGATGCTACAGTGCTAACCTGTGCTGACACGTGCTCCGATGTGCTCCAGTCGTCGACCTGCTCCTCACCTCCTGTTGGTTGCGTTTGGGTCGTTTGTTCGCCATATTGACCTCCATGGCAGATGTCCGAACCTCCGAGTCCCGCAAGGGTCGCAAATCGGTTGCCCATGGCGAACGGACAGTGGTGACGCACCTAGCGGGCATGTTCGCGACCGGGAGCAAGGGCAAGGCGCGCACCACGGTGCATGTCATCGACGCGACTGGGCGTCAGCTCGAACTGCCAGCGTCGCTCGCGGACGTCATGGCGCGCGCCGCTACACTCATGGCGGAAGGCCGGCAGGTATCGGTGGTTGCCGACGACGAGATGCTGACGACGCAGGCAGCGGCCGAGCGACTTAACGTCTCCCGACAATATGTCGTACGCCTGGTCGATGGCGGCACCTTGCCCGGGGTCAAGGTCGGCAGCCATCGCAGGCTGCGCGCGGCCGATATCGAGGCCTATCGAATCAAGCGTGATGCGACCCGCAATGAGGCGCTCGATCAGCTCGCGGCGCTGAGCGAGGACATGGACGGCTACCGCCTTCGCTGACCTTTCACGTCCTCACGCTCGACCGATCGTCATGAATGGACGCGCCTGTCTGTGCTTCGTCCGGTGAAAGAGGGTTTCAAGGCATGGGGGCCGATCCGTCCCTGATCAAAGCGATCCGTACACGCGCGGCCGAGATCATTGCCGGTGCCAAGGCCTACGACGTGCCCGCGTTGTGCGTACGGCTCGGTCTTGAGGCGGGGACGGAAGACGAGGCGATGCGCAGCAAGTTCAAATATGCGCATTCCCGGCTGATGGAGGTGCCGGCGCCCAAGCTGCTGCCGATGATCCACGCGCTCCTGGCCGAAGAGGCGGATTTCGCTTTGTCGGAATTGCTCGCCAAGGCCGAGGAAGCTGACGGGCCTATGGTCTCGGCGCTGACGCGGCGCCGGATCATCAGTCTCTTCGACGGCCAGTATCTTTGCAGCGAGTATGACGAGCTGACCTTTCTGGAGACGATCTGGCCGCTCGGCGCGATGCCGTCGGTTTTTCAGAATGATTGGGGCGAACACAGCAGCCTGCGTGAGGATGTCCTCCAGCACACGGTAAGGAACGACGACTGGAGCAATCGCGAACTGCTCGAGCATCTCGGCCTGATCGACTGCTCGAAGGTGCTGTTCTTTCGCGTACTCGAAGCGCTGGTTCATCCGACCACTGTCCCCGATACGGTCCAGCTGGCGCGGGTAGAAGGCATTAACGAGCATCTGCGCCATGACGGCTATCGCCTGCAGCGCGCGGGCCGCCTGTCGGGAAGCGTGATCTACAAGGTCGAAGCGGCCGCGATTGGTTCGCCGGCCGAAGCCAGCATCTCCGGGACGCTCGCGCGATTCGAGCCCGAGCAGGTCCATGCGCGCTGGGAGGCGGCGCTCGATCGTCGCGCGACGGATCCGGCAGGCGCCATCACGCTGGCGCGCACGCTGCTCGAAGACGTCTTCCGGTGGCTCCTGGACGATCTCGCGCCGACGCTGGAGGCGCCGGCAACGGATCAGGACGATCTGCCGCAGCTCTACCGAAAATTATCGAAGGCGCTGAACTTGGCGCCGGACGGGCATAGCGAGCCGGTCTTCAAGCAGATCCTCGGCAACTGCCAGTCGATCGTCGAATCGCTCGGTGCCTTGCGCAACAGGCTCGGCGACGCACACAGCAGCGGCCCGCGTAAGGCGAAGCCCGCGCCGCGCCACGCCGAACTGGCGGTCAATCTTGCAGGGTCGATGGCGACCTTTCTTGTGGCGACCTGGGAAGCTCGCAAGGACGCGGTCCCGGCGAACGAAGCGGCGGCCGAACGTGCGGCCTAAGTCTGGCCGGAAAAGTGAGCGGAGATGCTAACGGGCCAGCTTCTGTTGCTCTCAATGCCACTCGGGCGAACGCCAAATGACTGCTCCAGACAAGAGCTGACGTTCTGCCCGTGGCTTTTGAATGGCAGCAAAGTCCAAAATTGAGTCTTATCTCGCAGGTCAGCTTTAGAAATGTTCCATAGGAGAGGCCGGAGCCAAAGCTATGTCAACGAGAGGGCGTAAGGTGGGATGAACGATCCACGCCGGCCCCGTCGTCTCGATCATAGAGCGCAAAGATCATACGCTCTACAATGCCATCTTCAGCTTTCCTGCGCCTCCCCTCGTCCGCTGTCGAAAGATCGCACCGAACCGCCTCTGGGGTCGAGGCAAGGCTCGCCGTCAGAATGGCGTTGGCCAAAAATGGGTGCCTCACTTCGGCCAAGGGCGGGCGGGCCTGATCGCACGCAGCCGGACGGTCACGCTGAAGCAGCGCATCAATGCTGGTCATCGGCACGAGAGTGATCGCCCCCACCTTGATCACCTCGATCTCACCAGCCTTGATCAGCTCGTAGAACTTGGAGCGGCCGATGCCGGTGATGCGGCAGGCATCAGCAATCCGCAGCGTGATGGGCAACAGATCGGCATTCGGCCGGCGCGGCGTAGGGCGCATGGTATGCTCCTTCATCTGCCCCTCCCCACTTCTGGGGATTGACGGTTGGCGATGCGGTTGTTCGTGTCCCCTCGGGCGATTGCACGGCCGACGAGCTCGACGAAGGCGTCGTAGCGAAGCCGGCCGAGACGCTGCGTCTCGGTATCAAAGGCCGGCTGGTGCGCCGTAAGGGTGAGCTGGTGGCGGACGAAGAGCCCGAGGGCTTCGGTCAGATAGTCGAGCTTCTGCTCCATCCGGTCGGCGGCGCGGTTCTGGCGGTCGAGCCGGGGACCAAAGCGCTGGTCGAGTTCATGGCCGGCACGGCGATCGAACCATGCGGTCAGCGCGTCGGTCAGAATCGCAGTCTTCGACGACCCCGGCTGCGCAGCCATCGCGTCGAGCTTCGCCGACAGTTCGTCGGGAAGATAGAATTGGTGGCGGGTCTTGCGGGTCTGCATGTGGTGCAGAATCCGCCTGTTCACGCTTCCGTTACAGGTCCTCGCTGGTGAATCGCCGTACCTCTTCGGGGATTCTCAGAACCCGCCGATCTCTGGCCCCGAACGCTGGCGACCGAATGTCCAGCTGGTCGTGCCGCCGCGATCGATGCCGGAAACGGTGCGACCGATCTGCTTCTCCAGCACGGGCCGCCACGGCACGAGCGTGAATTCGCGCGATTTCTCGATCACCGCGTATTTCGCTGCGCCCACCTGCACCGCCTTGCGATAAATGCCTTCGATCGGGCCATCGCGATGCTCGGCATAGCCGAGACCCATTTCCTTCGAGAGCTGATCCGCCACCTGTCGCAGTTCGCGACGGCGCAGGTCGGTCAGCAAATTGGCGCGGAAGCGGACGGTATCGCCATCGCGCCAGGCGAGGTCCTCCTCGATCAGCCACTGGCGGCGAAGCACCAATGCCTGCCGCACCTGTGCCCCGAACCCGCCGCCCAGCGCCTCCGGTTCCTTCGCGACATGCTGCTCGTCCAGCCAGGTCACGCCGTTGTGGCGGACCAGTTCCAGGACCGGGCGCTCGGCAAGCGTTTCGATCTCAACGGGCCGTGCCGCAGCCGCCCGTCGCTCGAAGGCCAGCACCTTGTCGAGATGATCGGCGCCGATCTTCCAGCTGCCGTCCGGCATGCGCTCGACCTCGCCCCCGCCCCGTCGCAACGCTTCCAGCCGCCGGACATGCGCTTCGGCGAAACGCTGGCTGGCACTGACGTCGTGGCGGAGATGCCCGTCGACGCTGTAGATGCCGCTATTGGCGGCAGCGACCTCAGCAACCGTCCGATCGACGTCGCGGATGCCAGCGATGACCGGCGACACCCGCACAATCTCGGGGCGATCGCTCACTTCCGAGAGCGACCGATTGCCCAGCTCGACATAGTGGCTGCGCCCGTCGGTCGCTGCCACGATCAGGTAATGGCGGTCGCGATGCTCGTCGGCCAGTCCCGTCGCCACGACACGGCCGATCAGCGGCTTGCCCTCGGCTGGTTCGTAGATCGCATAGTCCTGCGGATGCACTTCGGGCGCACGTGCCTTCAGCTGCGCGTGCATGGTCGCGATGATGTCGCCACGTCGGCCCATGTCACGCAGCGTTGCTTCCAGATCGTCGGCGAGCTGGTAGCGCCCTTTCACCTCCTCGGTTGCTAGTCCTATCCGCGCTAGCGTGCCCAGGCGCGCTGCGCGCAGCCCCTGCTCGATGCTGTCACCATGCCAGGAGGGCACCAGCCCGTCGGCCTCACGCGCGATCAGCAACCTGCGGTCGATGCTGGTGAATCGCTCCTGGCCGACCTCGCGCTGACGCCCCTCGAAAATTTCACGATCGGTGCGCGGTCCGAGGTCGAGATTGACCAGCTCCGCCGCCCGCGCGGCGAGCCCTTGGCTGATATACTCACGAGCGATGATCACATCCTGGCCACGATCGTCGACCCCGCGCACCAGCACATGGGCATGCGGATGACCGGTGTTGAAATGGTCGACGGCCACCCAGTCGAGCTTCGTGCCGAGGTCCTGTTCGACCTGCGCCATCCAACGGCGCACCAGCGGTTTCAAGTCGTCATATTGCACGCCATCTTCGGGCGCGACGATGAAGCGAAACTGGTGCCGGTCGCCAGTGCTGCGTCCGAGGAATGCCTTGCCGTCCGCAACATCGTGATCAGCAGCATAGAGCGTGCCGCGTTCACCCTCGCGCGTGGTGCCGTCGCGCTGCAGATAGTGCAGGTGCGCTACAGCGCCCTTCGCGCCCTTGCCGGCCAGCTTCACGAAGCGCGCTTTCACGACGACCCGGCGCGCCCGAATTCCGGCAAAGCGATCGGAAGACCCAAGTACCCGGCCCACGCCCGAACCGCGACCGATCCTGCTGCCATCGAAATGCCTGGCGCGCGCAGCGGAAGATCGTGCTGCGCCGCCAGCGAGATTGGTCGCCTTGCGAAGCTGGTGCGCGAACGGTCGATCCGCGCCGACCCGCCCCAACCATAGCTCGAATGGATCCTCGGCCATGACGCTGTCCCATGCTGGAAAGCGCCAGATGAGGGTGCGCCAGCGCAGCCCTTCAAGGGCCTCCATTCGGGGGAGCCGGAAAGCCGCAGAAATGCTGACATTCCAGTGACCAAGCCTTTCCGATGGAGGCATCGCCATGGGCATGCCTCCATCAAAAACGACGTGCAGTCGCCACTTTCGGGGCCGCTTGGAGGCACCGCTTTTATCTTGCC
Organism: Sphingomonas sp. TDK1; assembly: GCF_001650735.1. Classification (GTDB taxonomy): domain Bacteria; phylum Pseudomonadota; class Alphaproteobacteria; order Sphingomonadales; family Sphingomonadaceae; genus Sphingomonas. Next base: position 335,241 of record NZ_LXVY01000044.1, read on the forward strand.
CTCTTAATCGGGCTATCGTAACCGTCCGGTGTTCGCACCTGTCTCTTATACACATCT
>NZ_LXVY01000045.1 GCF_001650735.1 Sphingomonas sp. TDK1
GTGTCCATGCCGATCCGTACTGGTATGTTCGTCATCGTCTTCTCCTCTCATCTGGCTCGCAACGCTAACGCGTCTTGAAGCCGTTGGGATGAGAGACCGTCCACACCAGCACTGGGATGACTTAAGACAGTCTGCCACAGAAACAGGTCCTGATCCCCCCGGCATACCGCGGTAGGCCTGGCGAGTCAGGTATGACGCGTGCTGTCGACGAGGTCGGCAAACGATGTGGTCGCGCATCGATCGAAAAAGTCGGACCCGCTTGAAGGTGGAAAGCAGGGCTGGCTGAGCACTTTGTAAGTTGCTGAAATCAAATAATCGGGCAATATGCTGTCAGCAATGGGCCAATTAGGGCCAGGTAGGTGTCAAAGGGCGAATCGAGGAAAATGTCACTCGTCTCTGAGACGGGGGCAAACTCAAGCGTCAAGGGACACAGCTTCCCGCATCGCCGAATAACCGCCGCCAATGAGCGATCCGCCTGCTATTCGCCGGGGCTGGGCGGTGCTGGCTGCGGCCTATCGGGTGCAGGCGCGGGGTCTTCGACATAGCCGGTGACGATGTCGCCCGCCTTCAACACAGCATTGCCCCCTTTGTTGAGCAGGCCCAGCACGCCGAAGCCGATCACCGACAGGACCACGCCGGTGGTGTTGCCCTTGCCCTGCCGGTCCTGGCTGCCTGACAGCATGATTCGCCCGTCCGGTGCCTCGACATAGAGCAGGCGCGCGCTCAGCCGCCCTTTGCCGCCGACCGCGCCGGTGTCCTTCGCCACGACGATTTCGCCCCAGGCGATCGCCCCGATGGGGATCCGCGTGACTCCGTCCAGTATCACCGGCGAATCGACACGCAGCTTGAACCGGTCGCCGGACTTCGCCTCGCGGCTGTTCACTTCCTTCAGCACCATCAGGCGCACCGCCATCCCGTTGGGGAGGCGGTGCGCCGCAGGTGCGGCGGGCGCGACGGGCAAGGTCTGTGCGGCCGCAAACCCCAGGGCGACGACGGCGAGCACCGACGCCGCTGCCGCGCGCACGCCTCGCATGGGGTCAGCGGCTCGCAGGAGCGGCGCCGGCGGACGTCGTCCCGTCGCGCGGCAGGAACTTGATCGCCACGCCCGTGGCATTGGCCTTGCCCCAGCTAAACGCGCTGACATGGGCGTCGCCATAGCTGGCCTTGATCACGGCATCGGCGCCCAGTTTCTGCGCACGCTCCCAAAGCTCGGCATAGATCTTCTTCTGCGACGGCGACTTGCTGAACACCGTCGCCTTGCGGACCCCCGCCTTGACTTCGCCGAGCACCGTATAGGGCCGATCGGTGATGTCGTATGGAAATACCGGTACGCCGACATCTTCATTGACGAGCGGCGTTGCAGCGGCGGGCTTGTCCTGGGCACTTGCCGATTGCGCGATGCCGGCGAGCAAAACCCCGCAAGCGATTGCCGAAAGCTTCTTCATCGTTCCTCCCCCGTTGTCCCCGGCACATTTGCCGGTAGATTGCCGCAACGTAGCGCGGCTTTTCATTTTCATTCAATAGTCGCGTGGGCGCCGGCTGCAGGACCGTTCCGCCCCTTCCCCTCCGATGCGGGGAGGTGCCGCGCAGCCACCCAGCCATAGCCGAGCAACGCCACCAGCGCGCCGGCCGCGACCAGATACGGCAGCGCCCCCCAGACTTCGTACATCGCGACCCCGATCGAAGGCCCCAGCACGAACGCCGCGCCGTTGATCGAGGTAACGCGCCCGGCCACCGATCCTTGCGCGTGCGGTCCCACCGCCAGCGATGCCCCTGCGGTGAAGCCCGGTCGCGCGAAGCCCATGCCCAGGGCGATGGTCGCATAGCCCAGCGCGATGCCGTACAGCGAGCCCGCCATCGCCGTCGCCACGCAGCCGAGCGCTCCCAGCGCCGCCCCCGCCAGGATCAACGCCCGGGGTTTGAGTTCAAGCAGCGGAATCAGTCCCCATTGCACCAGCAGCGAGGCGCCCGCGCCGATCATCAGCACCAGCCCCGTCGGCTCCAGCGCCGCGGCGGGGGCGAGGCGCAGCCGATCGATGACGAGAAAGCCGATCGCCTGCCCTGTCATCGCCTGGGCATGGCCGGTGACCAGCCCTGCGACCATCCAGGGCCGCACCTGCGGATCGAAGGTACGGACATGCTCGACATGCTCGCCCACCGCTGCGGCGACGGTGGCGCCGGTTCCCTGTCCGCCGATCGACGGATAACTGGCCGCCGCACCATGTTCGACCGCGCCCGAATCCGCCGGCAACAACCGCAGCACGGCGACCAGCAGCACCAGTCCCACCGCGCTTGCCGCGAAGGCGGGGCCGGACAGGCCGATCAGCGGCCCGCCGGGCCAGAGGTGCCCCATCACCAGATACGGCGCCACCGCGGGTCCGAGGATGGTTCCCAGCCCGAAAGCGGACGCCAGCAGCGTCAACGCCTTGGTGCGGTCCTCGCGGCTGGTACGGCTGGCCACGATCGCCTGTACTGCCGGCGGGGCAGCCGATCCGAACCCGCCATAGAGCATACGGCCCACCACAAAGGCGGCAAAGGTGGCGAAGGGGCTCAGCACCCCGTTGATGCCGAGGGCGAGGCACAGTCCGCACAGCCCCAGCGATGCGGTGAAGCCAAGGATGCCGAGCAGCACCATCGCCCGCCGCCCGGCCCGCTCGGAGCGGTTCGCCCAGAAGGGCGCGGTGAGCATCCAGAGCAAGGCCGAAACCGAGAAAACTGCGGCTACCGCGCTGTCGGCCGCGTGCAGCGAGCGACCGAGCGCGGGCAGGATCGATTGCAGCGCGGTATTGCCCGCCGCGATCATCAGCATCACGCCGAACAGCAGCGCGAAATCGCGGTCGATCGTGCGGCTCATGGGCGGCGCCACCGATAGCCGCGCTCGACCCTGGTAACGATCACCTCATACCATTCGTACCAGCGCGCACGGCCTTCGGCACGGATGGCGACGTGCTCGGGATGGTCGCGCCAGGCGGCGGCGCTGGCCTCGTCCGCCCAGTAGCTGATCGTGATGCCCACGCCCGCGTCCCCGCGTTGCGACTCGACACCGCGATAGCCGGGCTGCCGCGCCGCCAGCACGTCCATCGCCGTCGCCGCTGCGGCATAACCCGCATCGTCATCGGCGGTGCGCTTCGATATGAAAAGCACGGCAATCTGGCCGCTACGATCCGCTCCCATCCGGGAATCCTAGGATGCGTGCGGCGCTTTGCAATCCGGACAAGCCCTGCGAAAGCGGACGGCGATGATAACCGACTGGCATTTCTATGCGCTCGCCGTACCCGCCGTGCTGCTGCTCGGCCTGTCCAAGGGCGGCTTCGCCGGCATGGGGGCGCTGTCGCTGCCGCTGCTTGCGTTGGCGATCGATCCCGTGCGCGCCGCCGCGATCACCCTGCCGATCCTGATCCTGCAGGACGTGGTAAGCGTCTGGGCGTTTCGCCGTACCGTCGACTGGCGGCTGCTGGGGTGGATGCTGCCCGGATCGATGGCGGGAATCGCGCTCGGCTATGGCTTTGCGGCGAGCGTGTCGCCGGTGCTGGTGCTGGCGGCGGTAGGCGCGATCTCGATCCTGTTCGGGCTCTATCGCCTCTGGGCGAGCAGCCGCACGACGCCGGCGATGGCGGCGCGCTGGCCCGAATGGGTAGGCAGCCTGTTCGGCGTCGCCTCGGGATTCACCAGCCAGATCGCCCATGCCGGCCAACCGCCCTTCCAGCTGTGGGTGCTGCCGCGCAACCTGCCGCGCGACCGTCTGGTGGGCACGACCGCGATCTTCTTCGCCGCGACCAACTGGATCAAGGTGCCCGCCTATTGGGCGCTGGGCCAGTTCACGCACGCGAACCTGCTGACCTCGGCAGTGCTGTTCCCGCTGGCGCTGGCGTCCACGCTCGCCGGCGTGTGGCTGGTGCGCCGGGTGTCGCCCGAGCGCTTCTATACGGCAATCTATGTGCTGATGATCGTGGTAGGCGGCGCGTTGATCTGGGAAGCGGTGGCGAAGGCAGCTTGAGCCCCTCCCCGAGGGGAAGGGGCTTCGGCGGCAGCTCAGTCGAACAGGCTCGACACCGAGCTTTCGTCGGCAATGCGGCGGATCGCCTCGGCGATCAGCGGCGCGATGGTGAGGTGGCGGACCTTCTCGCCGGCCGCGACGACTTCGTGGTTGCCGATCGAATCGGTGATCACCAGTTCGCGCAGCTCCGACTTGGCGACGCGTGACATCGCCGCGCCCGAGAGCACGCCGTGCGTGCAATAGGCGACCACGTCCTCGGCGCCCGCCGCCTTCAGCGCCGCCGCCGCGTTGCAGAGCGTGCCGGCCGAATCAACGATGTCGTCGATCAGGATGCAGAAGCGGCCCTTCACTTCGCCGATGATGTTCATCACCTCGGATTCGCCCGGACGCTCGCGGCGCTTGTCGACGATGGCGAGGGGGGCATTGTCCAGCCGCTTGGCGAGCTGGCGCGCGCGCACCACGCCACCCACGTCGGGCGATACGACCATCCATTCCTTGTCGATGAAGCGCGTCTGGATGTCGGCCGACATCACCGGCGCCGCGAACAGATTGTCGGTCGGAATGTCGAAGAAGCCCTGGATCTGGCCGGCGTGCAGGTCGACCGAGAGGACGCGATTGGCGCCCGCCATGGTGATCAGGTTGGCGACCAGCTTGGCCGAGATCGGCGTGCGGGGTCCGGGCTTCCGATCCTGGCGCGCATAGCCGAAATAGGGGAGCACCGCGGTGATCCGCTTGGCCGACGCGCGGCGGAGCGCGTCGATCATGATCAGCAGCTCCATCAGATTGTCGTTGGCCGGATAGCTGGTCGACTGGAGCACGAACACGTCCTCGCCGCGGACGTTCTCCAGGATCTCGACGAAGATTTCCTCGTCGGCGAAGCGGCGGACGTTCGCCTGGGTGAGCGGAATCTCCAGATAGTCGGCGATGGCGCTCGCCAGCGGCAGGTTCGAATTGCCGGCCATGAGTTTCATAGAATGCTGGCCTCCTGAGCCGCTTCGCGATGTCCCGATGCCCGCGCCCTTTAGTGCGACGTTTCCGTGACGCAAAGAGGGCATTGCTGCTTTGCCTGTGCCAGCCTAGGCCCATGGCATGACCGTCGTTACCCGTTTCGCCCCCAGCCCCACCGGCACGCTGCATGTCGGCAACCTGCGGACTGCGCTGCACAATTGGCTGTTCGCACGCCGCCACGGCGGCACCTTCCTGCTGCGCATCGACGATACCGATCAGGCGCGATCGGAAGAACGATTCGTCGAGGCGATCCGCGCCGATCTCGCCTGGATGGGGCTCGCGCCCGATTCCGAGGAACGCCAGTCGGCGCGATTCGAGCGCTACGAAGCGCGCTTCGCCCAGCTGGTCGCGGATGGCCGGGTCTACCCCGCTTATGAGACCGCGCAGGAGCTGGAGCTCAAGCGCAAAGTGCTGCTCGGCCGCGGCCTCCCGCCGGTCTATGATCGCGCCGCGCTCGCGCTGAGCGACACGGACCGCGCCGGCTTGGAAGCCGAGGGCGTGCGCCCGCACTGGCGCTTCAAGCTCGATCACGGCGCCGCGATCGGATGGGACGATCTTGTTCGCGGGCCGCAGCGCTTCGAGGCGAGCCTGCTGAGCGATCCCGTCGTGCGCCGCGCCGATGGCTCGTGGCTCTATCTGCTCCCGTCCGTGATCGATGACATCGACATGGGCGTCACCCATGTCGTGCGCGGCGAGGACCATGTCTCGAATACCGCGAGCCAGATCCAGATGTTCGACGCGCTGGGCGGCGCGGTGCCCGGTTTTGCCCACGAGGCGCTGCTCACCGGTGCCGAGGGCAAGCTGTCGAAGCGGCTGGGCTCGCTCGGCATCGAGCATTTCCGCGAGGCGGGCATCGAACCCCAGGCGCTGATCGCGCTGCTCGCTCGCCTCGGCACCAGCGATCCGGTCGAGCCGTTCGCCGATCCGGCACCGCTGATTGCCAGCTTCGATTTCGGCCGTTTCGGCCGCGCGCCCGCGCGATTCGACGAAGGCGAACTTGCTCAGCTCAATGCCCGGATCGTGCACCAGCTCGATCACGCGGCCGTCGCCGAGCGGCTGCCTGCCGGAATCGATGCCGCCGGGTGGGAAGCGATTCGTCCGAACCTCGCCAGCGTTGCCGAGGCGGCGGACTGGTGGGCGGTGGTCGAAGGCCCGATCGCCCCGCCGCCGGTAGAAGCGGAGGATCGCCCGTTCCTGGATCAGGCGCATGCCCTCGCCGCCGGTCTGGACTGGGCGGCCGATCCATGGCGGGCGCTTACCGATGCGCTGAAGGCGGCTACCGGGCGCAAGGGCAAGGCACTGTTCCTGCCGCTTCGTCGCGCGCTGACGGGGCGCGACCATGGCCCGGATATGGCCGCATTGCTGCCGCTGATCGGCAAGGATCGTGCGCTGGAACGGCTCGCCACCGGCTGAGCCGTTCCATCTTTACGCCCATTATGTAACGTTGTACCATCACCTTCATCCGGCGTTCATAGACCGGTGTTGGAGAAGGAGTGCAACGTCATGCATGCCGATACCCGTTATCATGCCAGTGCACCGCGTTCGGTCAGCTTCGGGGCTGCGCTCGCCATCAATGGCGCGATCATCGCCGGCCTGATCCTTTCGGCGCCCCACTTCCTGCCCAAGCCTCAGCCCAAGCCGTTCGAGGGCCGGAACATCCCGCTGCCGCCCCCGCCACCGGTGGAGCCGGTCAGGCTGCAACCCAAGCCCGACAAGGTCGTGACACCTACCCAGCCGCTACCCACGATCCCCGATCCCGTGATTTCCCATCCGTCCGACAACCGGATCGAGTCCACCACCGTCATCGGTGATCCGCCGGCACCCTTCGCCAAGCCCGCCGAGGCCGGGCCGCCGGTCGTCGCGGATCCCCCCAAGGCCGTGCCCGTGCTGATCGGCGCCACCACCGATCCTCGCTACGCGCAGGATTTCCAGCCCGAATATCCGTCCCAGGAAATCCGCGCGCAGCGTGACGGTGTCGTCACCCTGCGCGTGTTGATCGGCATCGACGGCCGGGTAAAGGCGGTGGAACCGGTGAGCGCCACCAGCGATGCCTTCTTCGCTGTCACCAAGCGCCAGGCGCTCGGCAAATGGCGCTTCCGCGCCGCCACGCGCGGCGGGGTGGCCGAAGAAAGCTGGAAGACCATGACCGTCCGCTTCCGAATCGAAGACGCGCGCTGATCCCTTCGATGGCGTCGCGTGGACACGGGGGCTGGCCCTGAAGCCCCCGTGTCCCTATCTTAGGCCACCGATGACCTTCCTTAAGTACATCTCGCCCCTCCGCGCGCTTCGCGATCTGCGCGGCTATCTGGCGACGCGCAAGAAGCACGAACTGTGGTTCATGATCCTTGCGCTGGTGGTCACGTTCGGCATCATCGTCGTGTTCGTGAAGGACTCGCACGTGCCGGTGCCGTACAAGAAGAACATCGTCTATGTGGACAGCTGGCCGATCACGCGCACCGAAGCCGAGATCCGCGCGAAGCAGAAGGTCGACGAGGCCAAGCGCCAGGAGGAGGAAGCGGCCTTCCAGGAGCGCCAGAAAAAGCGCCAGGCCGATTTCAAGAAATATGACGACTGGCTGAAGAAGCACGGGATTTGAGCGACGCGCGCTGGATGGCCGGAGCGCTCGGTCTTGCCGAGCGCGGGCGCGGGCGGACGGCGCCCAATCCCAATGTTGGCTGCGTGCTCGTGCGCGATGGCCGCGTCATCGGGCGCGGCTGGACCCAGCCCGGCGGTCGCCCCCATGCCGAGGCGATGGCGCTGGCAGAAGCTGGTGAGTCCGCCCGCGGTGCGACGGCCTATGTAACACTGGAGCCCTGCGCGCACGTTTCGGCGCGGGGCCCTGCCTGTGCGGACCTGCTGGTCGCTGCCGGCGTGGCGCGCGTGGTGGCGGCACTGCGCGATCCAGACCCCCGTACCGACGGCGCCGGTTTCGCTCGGCTGCAGCAGGCCGGCATCGCGGTCGACTCTGGGCTGATGGAAGCCGAGGCGCGGCGCAGCATGGCGGGGTTCCTGACCCGCCTCGCCAAACGACGTCCCCATGTCACGCTGAAGCTCGCCACCTCGCTCGACGGTCGCATCGCGCTGTCGACGGGGGAAAGCAAATGGATCACCGGCCCCCAGGCCCGCGCACACGCCCATCTCGAGCGGGCGCGCCATGATGGTATCCTGGTCGGCCGCGGCACCTTTCTGGCCGATGTCCCGAAACTGGACGTCCGTCTTCCCGGCCTTGCCGATCGCACGCCGCGCCGCATCCTGCTTTCCTCGACCGGCCCCACGCCCCCGAGCTGGGAGCGCATCGCGGACATCGGCGACGTCCGGCACCTTACGGGCATCGACACGCTGATGGTGGAAGGCGGTGCCAAAGCCGCAACGGCCTTCCTCCGTGCCGACATGGTCGACAGGCTGCTTCTCTACCGCGCGCCGATCCTGCTCGGCGGCGGCAAACCCGCGGTCGAAGCATTCGGCCTCGCCGCATTGTCCGAGGCGCATGATCGCTGGCGCCTGCTGGACTCTCGTATGCTTGGCAGCGATCGGTTCGAGGTCTACGAGCGCAACTGATGTTCACCGGAATCGTAAGCGATGTCGGCACGATCGACGCGGTAGAGCGCCAGGGCGACCTGCGCGTGCGCGTGGCGACGGCCTATCCCACCCATGAGATCGATCTCGGCGCCTCGGTCGCCTGTTCGGGCGTGTGCCTGACGGTGGTCGACAAGGGCCCCGGCTGGCTCGACTTCGACGTGTCGGGCGAGACCGTCTCGCGCACCGCCGACGACCAGTGGACCGCCGGCCGCAAGCTCAACCTCGAGCGCGCGCTGCGGCTGGGCGACGAGCTGGGCGGGCACATCGTCACCGGCCATGTCGACGGCATCGGCCGCGTCAAGCTGATCGAGGCGATCGACGGTTCGCACCATGTCGTGATCGCGGCGGGGCCGGAGATCGCGCCCTATGTCGCGCCCAAGGGCTCGATCACCGTCGACGGCGTGTCGCTGACGGTAAACGCGGTGGACGACACGCCCGAAGGCGTCGAATTCCATCTCAACATCATTCCCCACACCGCCACGGTCACCACCTTCGCCACGCTGGCGGAGGGCCAGGCGGTCAATCTGGAGATCGACGTGCTGGCGCGTTATCTCCAGCGCATGGAGGCATTACGTGCCAAAGGCTGAACTCGCCGCGCTCAAGCACGGCTTCCTCTCCTCGCCCGAGGAACTGATCGACGAGGCCCGCAACGGCCGGATGTTCATCCTGGTCGATGACGAGGATCGCGAAAATGAAGGCGATCTGGTCATCCCCGCCCAGATGGCGACGCCCGACGCGATCAACTTCATGGCCAAGTACGGCCGCGGCCTGATCTGCCTGGCGATGACCAAGGCGCGCGTCGACCAGCTCGGGCTCGAGCTGATGAGCCGCGCCAACGGCACGCGGCACGAAACCGCCTTCACCGTCTCGATCGAGGCCAAGGAAGGCGTGACCACCGGCATCTCCGCCGCCGACCGCGCCCGCACCATCTCGGTCGCGATCGACAGCACCAAGGACCGCGCCGACATCGTCACGCCGGGGCATGTGTTCCCGCTGGTCGCGCGCGACGGCGGCGTGCTGGTCCGCGCCGGCCACACCGAAGCCGCCGTCGACGTCGCCCGCCTTGCCGGGTTGAACCCCGCCGGCGTGATCTGCGAGATCATGAAGGACGACGGGACGATGGCGCGGCTCGACGATCTCGTCGGCTTCGCCCAGCTCCACAACCTCAAGATCGGCACGATTCGCGACCTGATCGCCTATCGCCGCCGCCACGACCATCTGGTCGAGCAGCGCGCCGAGGCCAGCTTCACCAGCGAATGGGGCGGCGAGTGGCGCGCACTCACCTTCTGGAACAAGGCGACGGGGAGCGAGCAGGTCGCCCTGGTCAAGGGCCGGATAAATCCCGACAAGCCGACGCTGGTGCGGATGCACGCGCTGTCGCCCTTTGCCGATGTGTTCGGCGAGGGGGGCCCGCGCGGCGGGCTGCTGCGCAAGTCGATGGAGATCATCGGTGCGGAAGGTGCCGGTGTCATCGTGGTAATCAACCGCCCGCGCCCCGACGGCTATACCGTCGCGCTGCAGACCCGCAGCGGCGCGATTCCGCCCAAGGACATGGATGAGTTGCGCGATTACGGCGTCGGCGCGACCATTCTCACCGAACTCGGCGTGCAGGACATGATCCTGCTCTCCAACACCCATCACACGCTGATCGGGCTCGACGGCTACGGCCTGTCGATCGCCGGCACGCGTCCCATCGATCCGGAGCAATAATGGCCAACGTCCTCATCGTCGAAGCGCGCTTCTACGAGCATCTCAACGACCTGCTGATCGCCGGCGCCAAGGCCGCGATCGAGGCGGCGGGCCACAAGGCCGAGGTGATCACCGTGCCCGGCGCGCTGGAAATCCCGGGCGCGGTCGCGCTGGCGGCGGACAGCGGCCGCTATGATGCGTTCGTGGGCATCGGCGTGGTGATCCGCGGCGAGACCTATCATTTCGAGATCGTCGCGGGCGAAAGCGCGCGCGGGCTGATGGCGCTGTCGATGGACGGCGTCGCGATCGGCAACGGCATCCTCACGGTCGAGAACGAGGCGCAGGCGCTGGTCCGCGCCGATCCGAAGCAGAAGGACAAGGGCGGCGAGGCCGCCAAGGCGGCGCTGGCGATGCTCGCGCTCAAGGCCAAGTTCGGCTGATGCAGGTGCCGGTGCTCGAAACCGAGCGCCTGATCCTGCGCCAGCACGAGGCTGGCGATTTCGAGGCATGGGCGGCGTTCCATGCCGACCCGGAGGTGATGCGGTTCCTGGGCGGCGTACAGCCGCGCGGCACCGCCTGGCGCAGCCTGTGCAGCATGGCGGGCGCCTGGGCGATCCGCGGCTTCTCGATGTTCGCGGTGGTCGAGCGGGCGAGCGGGCGCTGGATCGGCCGCATCGGCCCGCATGCGCCGGAAGGCTGGCCCGGGCTGGAAGTCGGCTGGGGCCTGGCCAGCGAAGCGGTAGGCAAGGGCTATGCCCGCGAAGCCGCCATCGCCGCGATCGACTATGCGGTCGAAATGCTCGGCTGGGACGAGGTGATCCACACCATCGATCCCGAGAACACCGCATCGATCCGGCTGGCGCAGGCGCTTGGCGCGGAGAATGGCGGGCCGACCCAGCTACCCGCGCCGCTCGCGCATCTGCGGGTCGATCGCTGGGCGCAGACCGCGGACCAATGGCGCGCCCGCCGCGCGGCGCTGGGCTGACGCCATGGACATGCCCCCCTCTCGCTATCGCGTCGAAGAGCGGGGCCGGCGGCTGGTCGTGATCGATCGCAAGACCGGGCGCGAGGTTTCCCCCACCAAATCTCCCCTGCCGTTTGCGGGAGGGGTCGGGAGAGGGGATGGCAGCCAGAAGCGACGGGGGTTGAGGATAGCCCCTCCCCCTGCCCCTCCCGCAAGCGGGAGGGGTGCGCAGGGCTGGAAGTTCGGCTTCAAGCAACCGCGCGCGACGCCGGACAGCTTCGTCACCCGCAGCTGGTTCGACGCCAAGGCGCCGCGCACGATCAAGCTCAACTACACCGCCCATGCGCGGCTGGCGACGCTGCGCTTCGGCGGCGCGATCCTGATCGCGCTGCTGGTAACGGGCACGTTCCTGTTCTGGCCCTGGTTTCCTTTCACCCTCGCGGCGGTGCTGACCCCGCAGAAGACGCGCGAGCGTCTCCGCGCGGCCAGCACCCGCTGGATCGACGGCTTCGATCAGGCCGGTTGAAGCGCGGCCTCGTCGGCGGTCGGATAGTCGGTATAGCCCTCCGCCCCGCCGATATAGAAGAACTGCTCGCGCTGCGGATTGAGCGGCAGCCCTTCGCGCAGGCGGCGCGGCAGGTCCGGGTTGGCGAGGAAGGTCCGGCCGAACGCAATCGCATCGGCCTCGCCCGCATCGAGCGCCGCCTGGGCGCTTGCCGCATCATAGTCCGAATTGAGCGCGAGCACGCCGCGATAGACCTTGCGCATCAGCGGATGGATCGGCGGCTGGTCGGGCAAGCCCCGGCTGCCGCCCGGACGCGGCTCGCGCATCTCGAGGAACGCGACACCGATATCATCGAGCGCCGCCGCCGCGGCTTCGAACAGCGGCGCCGGGTTGCTATCGTTGACGCCCTGCACCTCGCCATTGGGCGAGAGGCGAACGCCGGTGCGATCGGCACCGATCGTGTCGACCACGCGCTGGCTCACTTCTCGGAGCAGGCGGATACGGTTTTCGATCGAGCCGCCATATTCGTCCTCGCGGAAATTGGCATTGTCGCGCAGGAACTGGTCGATCAGATAGCCATTGGCAGCGTGGATCTGTACCCCGTCGAACCCGGCGCGGATCGCGTTCTCGGCGGCGCGTTCATAGTCGGCGAGGATGCCGGGGATCTCGTCGGTGCGCAGCGGACGGGCCTGACTGTAGGGCCGCTTGGTCTCCCCGGCATCCTCGGCCGGATAGGTACGCACTTCGCCGGGCGCGGTGGTCGCCGAGGCCGAGACCGGCGGTTCGCCGCCGAGGAAGTCCGAATGCACCAGCCGGCCCATGTGCCAGAGCTGCGAGACGATCTTGCCGCCGGCCTCGTGGACGGCCGCGGTGATCGGCTTCCACGCCTCGACCTGCTCGTCGCTCCAGATGCCGGGGGCATAGGCCCAGCCCAGCCCCTGCTGACTGATGCCGGTCGCCTCGGTGATGATCAGGCCGGCGCTGGCGCGCTGGCGGTAATAATCGACCATGACCGGGGTCGGCACATGGCCGCGCGTCGACCGGCCACGGGTGAGCGGCGACATCCACACGCGATTGGCGGCGTGGATCGCGCCGAGCTGAATCGGATCGAACAGGCTGGGCATCGAAATTCCTTTTGCAGCTTGTGACTTCGCACAGATAGGGCGCTACACGGCGCCATGCAGCGCAACGCACCGACAACAAAAACTTCCCCGGCACGAAGCCATGTTGCGACCGCGCTCGTCGCGGCATTGATCGCCAACGCCGCGCTGGCCACGGGGCCGTTGTTCGTGCGGATGGCGGATGTGGGGCCGGTTTCAGCGGCGTTCTGGCGACTGATCATCGCCACGCCGATCCTGTTCGCTGCGGCCAGTGCGATGGGCGAAAAGCCGATCGCCGCCGGGCGCGGGCGCTGGTGGATCCTCGCCATCGCCGGCGTGGTGTTCGCGCTCGACCTCGCCAGTTGGCACATCGGCATCGTCCGCACCACGCTCGCCAACTCCACCCTGTTCGGCAATTCGGCGTCGCTGATCTTCCCGATCTACGGCTTCGTCGTCGCCCGCGCCTGGCCGAGCAAGATGCAGGGCGCGGCGCTGCTGCTGGCGGCGATCGGCGGCGCGCTGCTGCTCGGGCGCTCGGCCGAGCTCTCCTCGCGGCATCTGGCGGGCGACCTGTTCTGCCTGGCGGCGGGCGTGTTCTACGCGGTATACTTTGCGCTGATGGCGCGGGTGCGGGTGTCGCTGGGCCCGGTGCCGGCGCTGGCGCTGTCTTCGCTCGCCACGATCCCGCCGCTGCTCGTGATCGCGCTGGCAATGGGCGAGCAGATCGTGCCGCATCTCTGGTGGCCGCTGCTCGCGCTCGCCATCGTCAGCCAGCTGATCGGACAGGGGTGCATGATCTATGCGCTCGGCCATCTCTCGCCGCTGGTGATCGGCATCGCCTTGCTGGTGCAGCCGGCGGTAGGCGCGGCGCTGGGCTGGGTGATTTTCGGCGAGCGCCTCGGCACCGCCGATCTGTTCGGCGCGGCGCTGGTCGCGGCGGCGCTGGTGCTGGTGCGGCAGGGCGCGGTACGGCCCAAGGGGTAGGCGGTTGCCGGGGCGCGGCTTCGCGCCTAGATCAGTCCCATGGATCTCGCCGACGCCACCCTCGACGAACTGCGCGCGGCGCTTGCGCCGTCGCTTGCCGCCAACGCCGCCTTCGACGGCTGGAACCAGCGCGCGCTCGACGCCACCGCCGACGGCATGGGCGTCGACCGCGACGTGGCGCGGCTCGCCTTCTCGGATGGCCCGCTGGCAATGATCGACGCCTGGTTCGCACATATCGACCGCGCGATGCTGGACGAGCTTTCGCCCGAGACGCTGGCTGGGATGAAGATCCGTGCGCGCATCACCGCGCTGGTCGAGGCGCGGCTGGCGCTGCTGGCCCCCTATCGCGACGCGCTGCGCCGGGCGCTGGCGATCCTCGCCATGCCGCAGAATCTCGCGCGGGCGAGCAAGCTCGGCTGGCGCGCGGCGGATGCGATGTGGCGCGCGGCGGGCGACACCGCCACCGATTACAACCATTATACCAAGCGGATGACGCTCGGCAGCGTCTATGCCGCGACCATCGCGGTATTCGTGCAGGACGAGAGCGAGGCGTGGGCCGATACCCGCGCCTTCCTCGCGCGCCGGATCGAGGGAATCATGCGGTTCGAGAAGGCAAAGGCCGGATTCGTCAACCGCACGACCAACCGGCCCAGCCTTTCCCGCTTCATCGGCCGGCTGCGCTACCCGGCGATCTGAGGTCGCGCCGGGCTCGCGCGTTCGGCGACCATGCGTTCGCCATCGATCGTAATCGGGCTGGCGAGACCCGGTAGCCCCTCGCGGACGATCGCCATCCCGCGTGCGACCACCTGCGGATCGGCGAAGACCTCGTCGAGGCGATTGATCGGCCCGGCGGGCACGCCCTGCGCCTCCAGCGCTTCGTAGAGATCGGCCTTGGCCCAATCGAGGATTGCGCGGGCGAGCTGCGGGATCAGCGCATCGCGATTCGTCACGCGCGCCGGGTTGGTAGCAAACCGCGGATCGTCCGCCAGATCGAGCCCGAGGATCGCGCAGAGCCTGGCGAACTGCGAGTCGTTCCCCACCGCCACGATCAGCTCGCCGTCGCAGCAGGCAAAGGCCTGGTAGGGCACCAGATTCGCATGGCCGTTGCCCATGCGGTGCGGCACCGTGCCGCTCGCCATCCAGTTGAGCGCCTGGTTGGCGAGCACCGCGACCTGGGTGTCGAGCAGGGCCATGTCGATATGCGCCCCCACCCCCTCCTTGTCGCGACGGCGCAGGGCGGCGAGGATCGCCACGGCCGAATAGACGCCGGTGAAGATGTCGGCATAGGCGACCCCCGCCTTTTGCGGCGCGCCGTCGGGCTCGCCGGTGAGGCTCATCGCGCCGCCCATGCCCTGGATGATGAAGTCATAGCCGGCGCGACCCGCATAGGGCCCGGTCTGGCCGAAGCCGGTGATCGAGCAGACGATCAGCCGCGGTTTGGCCGCACGCAGGCTGGCGGCGTCGAGGCCGTATTTCACCAGCCCGCCGACCTTGTAGTTCTCGATCACCACATCGGCATCGGCGATCAGCGCCCTGGCCGCCGCCTGGCCCTCGGGCGTGGCGATGTCGATGCCGACACTGGTCTTGCCGCGGTTGCAGGCGTGGAAATAGGCGGCGTCGCGGTGCATGCCCTCGCCGTCGTGGAGGAAGGGCGGGCCCCAGTGGCGGGTGTCGTCGCCGGCACCGGGCCGCTCGACCTTCACCACCTCGGCCCCTAGATCCGCGAGCAGCTGCCCGCACCAGGGACCCGCAAGGATGCGGGCCAGCTCGACGACCTTGATGCCGGCGAGCGGTTTCACGGGCGCCGGATCGCGTAGACGACGTGATCCGCGAAGACCTGGCCGCCGCCGCGATGGTGGCGCCCGGGGATCAGCTGTCCGCCGATCTTCGCCATCGCGCCTCGCGACCGGAGATTGTGCTCGCCGACCAGAAACACGACGGTACCCACGTATCGGTGGATATGGTCGAGCATCAGCCGCTTCACCTCGCGATTGTAGGTGCCGCCCCAATAGGCGCGGGCAAGGAAGGTCCAGCCGATCTCGATCTCGTCCTCGTCGGGCACATGATAGTCGTACCGGCTGGAGCCGATGATCGCGCCGGTCGCCTTGTCCTCGATCGCAAGGCCGCCGCCACAGGCCAGTGCTTCGGCGAAAAACGTGCGGAACACCGGCTCCTGCCAGCGATCCGGTCGCGGATGCACTTCCCAGATCAGCGGATCGGCGGCGACGGTGTAGAGCGCCTCCCAATCCGCCGCGACCAGCGGCCGGATGCGAACGAGATCGCCCTCCAGCACCGGCTGCCGATCGGGCGCCATCAGAACGCCGCGATGCCGGTGATCGCCCGGCCGAGGATCAGCCCGTGCACGTCGTGCGTGCCCTCATAGGTGTTCACCGTCTCGAGGTTGATCGCGTGACGGATCACGTGGAACTCGGCCGAGATGCCGTTGCCGCCGTGCATGTCGCGCGCCACCCGGGCGATATCGAGCGCCTTGCCGCAATTGTTGCGCTTGATGATGCTGATAGCCTCGGGACTGAGCGTGCCCGCATCGAACATCCGCCCGCAGCGCAGCGCCGCCTGCAGCCCCAGCGCGATCTCGGTCTCCATATTGGCGAGCTTGAGCTGCACCAGCTGGGTCGCCGCCAGCGGCCGGCCGAACTGGTGGCGATCGAGCGTGTACTGCCGCGCGGCATGGAAGCACGCCTCGGCCGCGCCCATCGTGCCCCAGGCAATGCCGTAGCGCGCACGGTTGAGACAGCCGAACGGGCCCTTCAGCCCCTGGACGTTGGGCAGCAGCGCGTCTTCGCCCACCTCCACCCCGTCCATCACGATCTCGCCGGTCACCGAGGCGCGTAAGGAAAGCTTGCCCTCGATCTTCGGGCTGGTGAGCCCCTTCATGCCGCGCTCGAGCACGAAGCCGCGGATCGCGCCGTCATGCGCGTCGCTCTTCGCCCAGACGACGAACACATCCGCGATAGGGGAGTTCGTGATCCACATCTTGGCGCCGGTGATCCGGTAGCCGCCATCGATCTTCTCGGCCCGAGTGCGCATGCCGGCGGGGTCGGAGCCCGCATCCGGCTCTGTCAGCCCGAAGCAGCCGACCCATTCGCCGCTCGCCAGCTTGGGCAGATATTTCCGCCGCTGCTCCTCGCTGCCATAGGCGTGGATCGGGTGCATCACCAGCGAGCTCTGCACGCTCATCGCCGAGCGATAGCCCGAATCGACCCGCTCCACTTCGCGCGCGACCAGGCCATAGGCGACATAGCCAAGCCCGGCGCCGCCATAGGTTTCGGGAATCGTCGGCCCGAGCAGGCCCAGCGTGCCCATCTCGGTCATGATCTCGCGGTCGAAGCGTTCCTCAAGGTACGCGGAGGTGACGCGCGGGAGCAGCTCGCCCTGCGCATAATCGCGTGCGGCATCGCGCACCATCCGCTCTTCGTCGGTCAGCTCGCCGTCGAGCCCGAACGGATCCTGCCAGTCGAACCGGCCCATCTCTGCCATTTCAGTCGTTCCTCGGTGTCTCCGGTGCCGGGGCGGGGGCGGCTGCCTGCGCCACGACCGGGGGTTTGGGCGGCGTTGCAGCTGCCGCCTTCTCTATTTCGTCCAGTGCCTTGCGGGCATTCACATAGCGCGAGGCGGCGCTGGTCCAGCCCTCCGCCACGGAGGCGCCGGGCATATGCGCAACTTCGGCGATCGCCGTTTCGACATTGCCGGCGGCCAGCGCGCTGCGGGCGCGGCGCAGGCGTTCGGCCGGGCGCGGGCTCGGCATGCCGGCCTGGTGAAGCACGAACAGGTCGCCGACAAAGCTGCGGATGCGTACCCACAGGCTGTCATCTGGCCCGGTACCGAGCCGTGGCGCGATCGTGTCCAGCGCAATCCGAAGGTCTTCCAGTGTCAACGGGTCCGACGCCGCAGCAACGATGGCCCCGACAGCCTGCGGATGACGTTCGCCGAAGCGCGCGCGAAGCTGTTGCTCCAGGCTACCCAATGGCTGGCCGCGTTCGATGGCGCGACGCACGGCGGCGGCGACCATCAGCCGTTCCGCCTGGGTGGAATATTGTGCCGCGTTGCGCGCGCTTTCGTCGGCCTGGCGCAATTGCAGCTCCAGTGCGTCGAGCCGGGCCGCAAGCACGCTTTCGCGCGCGTCGAGCGTAGCCACATCGGTGGCCGGCGGAAGCACCGGCGGCGGCATCTTCAGGAGCTGGCCGGAGGTGGAAGGCGCCGCGGCAGGCTTGGTCGTCGTCGCCGGCGTGGTGGGCGTCAGATGTGGCCCGGCGAGCTGGATCGCACCGGCCGTCAGCGCAACGCCGGCAAGAAAGCCCAGCCCCACGGGGATCATTCGGTTTCGGCGCGGACTCAGGGTTCGGACCGGCTCGGGCGCCAGGGGCTCGTCGCTCATGGGCGCCCTTTTCGCCGCGTGCGCCCTGCGGGTCAATCGGCGAGCGCGATGGCGGTGTCGATCAGCGCTTCGGTTTCCGGCCGCGGAGCTATCGCCACGGCCCGCCAGCCGCTTCCGGCCCCGACCGCGGCCGCCTCGCTGACGGCGGCAAGGATGACCTCGCGGCGGTCCGGCACGACCTCGGCCAGTCGCATCCCTGCGCGGGCAGACTGGACCAGCGCGATGCAGCCCTGCAACGCCGCGGCATCCTTCTGCGTGACCGGCAGCACCTCGCTGGCATAGACCGGCACCACTTCGGCCACGATGCCTCCCACCTCCAGCGTTCGCTCCCGGCCGACCAGATGCAGCGCGCGACGGACGCCCCGGGCCTCAGCCGCCTCGACCAGGGCTGCCGCACCCGATCGGCCGATGGCCGCGACCTCGAAATGTGCACGCTGCGCCGCCGAGGCAGTGGCCTCGCCCACGGCGTATACCGGCAGGCTGCGCAACGCGTTCAGCCCCTCGCCCCCCCAGCGCAGGGCGTTCGCGCTCGTCAGGATCAGCGCATCGAAGCCAGCGGGGTCGGGTACGGCCCAGGCGAGCGGTCGCGTTTCGAACAACGGCAGGCGAATCGCCGTGCGACCCCGCCCCTCGATTGCGGCGGCGGTGATGCGATTGCCCGGCTCGGGTCGCAGCACCGCGAGCGGCCGGCTCATCCGGCGAACAGCGCGCGCACCGCATCCGGCGCGCGGTCGAGCAAGTCGCGGGCTAGCACCGCGGGCAGCATCGCGTCCTCGGGCGCGCCTTCGATCATGCCATGGACATGCGCGCTGCCATCGGCGGCGTAAAGCTCGGCCTCGATGGTGAGGATCGCGCCCTCGATCGTCGCCAGCGCCGCGACCGGCGAATGGCAATCCGCCATCAGTGCGGCAAGCAGCGCGCGCTCTGCCAGCACGCAGGCACGCGTGACGGGATGGTCGATCGCCGCCAGCAACGCGAGCACGGGCGAATCACCAGCGCGCGCCTCGATTCCGACCGCGCCCTGCGCCGGCGCCGGGAGCATCATATTGGTGGGAAGGACATGGCCGACATCATATCGGCCGAGACGGTCGAGCCCGGCCGAGGCAAGCAGGGTCGCGTCCGCCTCACCAGCCGCCAGCTTGGCGAGGCGCGTATCGACATTGCCGCGGAACAGCACGGTCGAAACATCCGGCCGATGCCGCTTCACTTGCGCGGCGCGGCGCGGCGACGCGGTGCCGATCACCGCGCCCGGCTTCAGCGCGGCGAGCGATTCGGCGCCGACCAGCCGGTCGCGCACATCGGCGCGCGGCAGCATCGCCGCAATCGCGATCGTTTCGGGACGGACCGTTTCGACGTCTTTCATCGAATGCACCGCGCAGTCGATTTCGCCTTCGAGCAGTGCGCGGTCCAGCTCCTTGGTCCACAGTGCCTTGCCGCCGATCTCGGCCAGCGGACGATCCTGCACCTTGTCGCCGGTCGTACGGACGACGACGATGTCGCCTTCTACGCCGTGCGCGGCCTTCAGCGCATCACGGACCATCTGGGCCTGGGTAAGGGCGAGCGGCGAGCCGCGCGTGCCGATGCGGAATGCAGTCATGGCCGTGGTGCTACGGTCGCCGCGTGCCAAGGGCAATGGGGGTAATCGCGGAGCGGCAAGCGGCAAAACCGGCCGCGCCTCTGGACCCTGCCGCCAAGCGGCTTAGATGAGTGGCATGGCACTGATCCTCGGACTGGAATCGAGCTGCGACGAAACCGCGGCGGCATTGGTCGAAAGCGACGGCACGATCCGCGCGCACAAGCTGGCGCGGCAAGAAGAGGCGCACCGCCCCTATGGCGGCGTGGTGCCCGAAATCGCAGCGCGCGCGCATGTCGAAATGCTGGCGCCGCTGATCGAGGCCGCGCTGGAAGAAGCGGGCGTGACGCTCGAGCAGGTCGACGCGATCGCCGCCACTGCCGGTCCCGGGCTGATCGGCGGGGTGATGGTGGGCCTCGTCACCGGCAAGGCGCTGGCACTGGCGGCTGGCAAACCGCTGGTGGCGGTGAACCATCTGGAGGGTCACGCCCTCTCCCCACGTCTGGGGGATCGGAACCTTGAATTCCCCTATCTGCTGCTGCTCGTCTCGGGCGGCCATTGCCAGCTGCTTCTGGTCGAAGGCGTCAGCCGCTATCGCCGGCTCGCCACCACGATCGACGACGCGGCGGGCGAAGCGTTCGACAAGACCGCCAAACTGCTCGGCCTCGGCTTTCCCGGCGGCCCCGCAGTGGAGAAGGCCGCGGCGCGCGGTAACCCCAAGGCCGTGCCGCTGCCCCGCCCGCTGGTCGGATCGGGTGAGCCGCATTTCTCCTTCGCAGGCCTGAAGAGCGCCGTAGCTCGGGCGGTAAACGACTATAGCCCCGAAGATCTTGCGGCATCCTTCCAGCAGGCGGTGGTGGACTGCCTGGTTGATCGCACGCGCCTGGCGCTGGCGGTTACGCGCCCGACCGCGCTGGTCGTCGCAGGCGGCGTCGCGGCGAACACGGCGGTTCGCGCAGCACTGGAGACGCTGGCGGAGGCGCATGATCTGCCCTTCGTCGCGCCTCCGCTATGGCTGTGCACAGACAATGCCGCGATGATCGCCTGGGCGGGCGCAGAGCGCTTCGCCCAGGGCCTTACCGATCCCCTCGACGTGCCGGCGCGACCGCGCTGGCCACTCGATCCGGACGCGGAGAAGGTGCGCGGCGCGGGAGTAAAGGCATGAAGATCGGCGTGATCGGCGGCGGCGCCTGGGGCACCGCGCTCGCCCAGGTGGCGGCGCGTGGCGATGCGCCGGTGCTGCTCTGGGCGCGTGAGCCCGAGGTGGTCGAGAGTATCAACGCCGCCCATGAGAATCGCCAGTTTCTCGCCGGCGTGCCGCTGTCCCCCAGCATCCGCGCGACTGGCAGGCTGGTCGATCTCGCCGGCTGCGACGCGCTGTTGGTGGTCGCGCCAGCGCAGCATGTGCGCTCGGTGCTTGCCGAGACGAACGTCGGCGCCACGCCGCTTGTGCTCTGCGCCAAGGGAATCGAGGCGGGCACGCGCCTGCTGGTGAGCGAGGTTGCGCAAAGCGTCGCTCCCGAGGCGCCGATCGCGGTGCTGTCTGGCCCCACCTTCGCGCATGAAGTGGCGGCGGGGAAGCCAACTGCGGTGACGCTAGCCTGCGACAATGCGGACCTGCGCACCCGGCTGGTCGACCGGCTCGGCGCCCCGGCCTTCCGGCCCTATGCCTCGGCCGACGTCATCGGCGCGGAGATCGGCGGTGCGGTGAAGAACGTTCTCGCCATCGCCTGCGGCGTGGTCGAGGGGGCGGGGCTTGGCCTCAACGCCCGCGCGGCGACGATCGCGCGCGGCTTCGCCGAGATGACGCGGTTCGGTCTGGCGCGCGGTGGGCAGGCGGAGACGCTGACCGGACTATCGGGGCTGGGCGATCTCGTCCTGACCTGCTCGTCGACGAGCTCGCGCAATTTCTCGCTCGGCGTGGGGCTGGGCCAGGGGCGCAGTGCCGCCGAACTCCTGTCCGACAGGAAGACGGTGGCCGAAGGGGCGTTCACCGCCCCGGTGCTGCGCGAGGCCGCTGCCAAAGCGGGCGTCGAGATGCCCGTGACCGCAGCCGTCAACGCGTTGCTGGAAGGCGCGCCGGTTGCCGACGTGATCGACGCGCTGCTCAGTCGCCCTTTGCGCCCCGAAGCCGTATAGCCTCAGCCCGCCACGATCTCCGCCACGCCGAACTTGCCCATCTGGTAATCGGCATAGGCCTGGCGGATCTCCTCGATGGACGACATCACGAACGGCCCATGCGCGATAACCGGTTCCGGGATCGGGGCAGCGTGACCGAACAGGATGCGTGCGGGTGCGTCCGCGGTAACCGTCAGCGTGTCGCCGGCGGACAGACCGGCAAGGTGCCACTGCGGCAGCGCGCGGTCGCCCACCCTGACGGCACCTTCGACAGCATAGAGAAACAGGTCGCGGTTCGCGAGGCGGTCGAAGGCGAGCGATGCTCCGCCTGCGAGCTCCGCCCAGCACAGGAACACACCGGTCAGCGATTCGATAGGCCCGGTGCGGCCGGCGAAATCGCCCGAAACGAGGTGTACCGTCGCACCCTCGCCCGCCGCCACGCCGGGAAAGGCGTCCGACTGCAGGCCAACATAGCGCGGCGCCGTCATCTTCAGCTTGTTCGGCAGGTTCACCCAGAGCTGGAGGATTTCCAGCGGGCCACCCGTGCGCTTGAACTCTGCAGGAGAAATCTCGGCATGGATCAGGCCGCTTCCCGCCGTCATCCACTGGACGCCGCCGGCGCGGATGATGCTCTCATGCCCCGCCGAATCGGTATGCGCCAGTGAACCTTCGAGAATGAAGGTGACAGTCTCGAAGCCGCGATGCGGGTGGGGCCCGAAAGGGAGCCCGCGATTGTTTGGGCCGTAGGTTTGCGGGCCGTGATGGTTGAGGAACAGGAAGGCGCCGATCTGCTCCAACCCAGGACCCGGCACCGGGCGGCGGGTGACGAGGTCGCCGATATCGTCGCGATAGGCGGGGTGGGTGGAACGCAGGATTACGTCGGTCATCGATCGTGCCTCAATAGGAAGACGGCGTGTTCCGCCAGGAGATTGGCCATGCCGGACCCGGTCTGCTGGTCGCCGGAAAGGAACCAGGCGCCCTCGATGGCGATGCCGCGTTCCTTCACCAGCGCGCGGAAATCGTCGACGGTGACGTGGTGGATGTTGGGCGTCGCATACCAGGCGATCGGCAGCAGCCGCGTGACCGGCATCCGGCCCCCGAACAGCAGCGAGGCGCGCACCCGCCAATGGGCGAAATTGGGGAAGGAGACGAAGGCGTGGCGGCCGATCCGCAGCAGCTGCTCCAGCACCCAGTCCGGCCGCCGCGTGGTCTGCAGCGTCTGGCTGAGGATCGCATAGTCGAAGCTGTCGTCGGGATAGTCGGCAAGGTCGGTATCGGCGTCGCCCTGGATCACCGAGAGGCCACGCCCCACCGCCGCGGCGACGTTGGCCGGCTCCAGCTCCAGCCCGCGCGCGTCGCAGCCGCGGTCGTCGCGCAGCGCCGCCATCAGCGCGCCGTCGCCGCAGCCGACGTCGAGGATGCGCGCTCCGCGATCCACATGGCTCGCGATGATCGCCAGGTCGGGCCGGAGCGTCATGGCCGTTCTCCCGCAGCAAGGAAGCCGCCGATCACGCGGTCGAGCTCCGGGCTCTCCAGCAGGAAGGCATCATGGCCGAAGGGCGAGCTCAATTCGACGAAACTGGCAGGCGCGCCTGCGGCATTCAGCGCATGGGCGATGCTGCGCGATTCCGCTGTCGGATAGAGCCAGTCGGTATCGAAGCTCACCACGCAAAATCGCGCTTGGGACGCGCGGAAGGCGTTGGCGAGCAGCCCGCCATGCTCCTCGGCGAGGTCGAAATAATCCAAGGCTCGCGTAATGTAGAGATAGGAGTTGGCGTCGAACCGGTCGACGAACGCGAGCCCCTGGTGGCGCAGATAGCTCTCCACCTGGAAATCGGCGTCGAAGCCGAAGGTCTTGGCCTCGCGGCCCTGGAGCTTGCGGCCGAACTTGGCGGTCAGGCCCGCTTCCGACAGATAGGTGATGTGCGCCGCCATCCGCGCGACGGCGAGGCCGGCGGCGGGCGGATCCTGCGCCTCGTAATAGGCGCCGCCGCGCCACTTGGGGTCGGCCATGATCGCCTGGCGCCCGACTTCGTGGAACGCGATGTTCTGTGCCGAGTGGCGCGCGGCGGACGCGATCACCACCGCGGCTCGCACCCGCTCGGGGAAGGTCGCCGCCCAGCTCAGTGCCTGCATGCCCCCCATCGACCCGCCAACCACCGCGAACAGCCGGTCGACCCCCAGATGATCGAGCAGCATCGCCTGCGCGCGCACCATGTCGCGGATAGTGATGACGGGGAAGTGCATGCCCCAGGGCTGGCCGGTCGCCGGGTTGATCGTCGCGGGGCCCGAGGAGCCGAGACAACTGCCCAGTACGTTCGAGCAGATCACGAACCAGCGATTGGTATCGATCGGCTTGCCGGGCCCCACCATCCGCGCCCACCAGCCTGGCTTGCCGGTAACGGGATGTTCGGAGGCCAGATGCTGGTCGCCGGTCAGCGCGTGGCAGACGAGGATGGCGTTGCTCGCGTTTTCGTTCAGCGCGCCATAGGTTTCGTAGGCGATGTCGACCGGCGAGAACAGCACGCCGCCGTCGAGGCGCAGCGGCCCCGGCAGCGTTACCGAGCGGCGAAGGCCGAAACGCGGATCATCGGACATGCCGGCGGGTTAGGCGCAGGAAGGCGCGCGTTCAAGCATCCCCGCCGTACGGCTTGCCAATCGGGCGCCATTCCTCCAATCCCCCGGCCCATGAACGCACCCGTCCCCAAGCCCTGGGTGATGGCCATCGCCCCCTATATCCCGGGCCGCGCCACCACCGATTCGGGCAAGCCCGCCGCCAAGCTCTCGTCGAACGAGAATCCCTTCGGCACGCCGCAGGCCGCGCGCGACGCCTATGCC
The DNA here is from genome assembly GCF_001650735.1 of Sphingomonas sp. TDK1. Lineage (GTDB taxonomy): Bacteria > Pseudomonadota > Alphaproteobacteria > Sphingomonadales > Sphingomonadaceae > Sphingomonas. The sequence continues at coordinate 24,752 of NZ_LXVY01000045.1, forward strand.
GCCGCCGCGACCGAGCTGGAGCGCTATCCCGATGCCGGCGCGGTTGCGCTGCGCGAGACGCTCGGCGCGCATTACGGAGTCGAGCCCGAGCGGATTGTCTACGGTACCGGCTCGGACGAGGTGCTGCACCTCGCCGCCGGCGCCTTCGCCGGCGCGGGCGACGAGATCATCTATGTGCGCTATGGCTTCGCGGTGTATGACATCGCCGCCCGCCGCGTCGGCGCGACGCCGGTGGTTGCGCCCGACCGCGACTATGCGACCGATGTCGACGCGATTCTCGCCTGCGTGACCGAGAAGACCAAGATCGTCTTCCTGGCAAACCCCAACAACCCGACCGGCACCTACACGGCGCGCGAGGAAATCGCCCGCCTCCATGCCGCGCTGCCCAAGAGCGTGCTGCTGGTGCTCGACCAGGCCTATACCGAATATCTCGAGCCCGAGGACGATGATGGCGGCCTCGAACTCGCCCGCACCCAGTCCAACGTGTTGGTGACCCGCACCTTCTCCAAGATCTTCGGCCTGGCCTCCGAGCGGGTGGGCTGGGGCTATGCGCACCCCGACATCATCGCCGCGATGCACCGTATCCGCGCGCCGTTTGCGTTCAGCATCGGCGCGGGCCGCGCGGCGATCGCGGCGCTGGGCGACAAGGCGTTCGTGGAGCACAGCCGCGCGCACAATGCGCGGTGGCGCCGGTGGTTCGCCGACGAGATCGCCAGCATGGGCAACAAGGGCGTTCGCGCGGTGCCGTCCAAGGCGAACTTCCAGCTCGTCCTGTTCGAGGGCGCGGTGACCGGCGAGCAGGCCTATAAGCACCTGATGGAGGACGGCTATATCGTCCGCTGGCTGCCCGGTCAGGGCCTGCCGCACGGGCTGCGCATCACCATCGGCACCGAGGAAGAAATCAAGGGCGTGGCCGCGTCGCTGCGTCGCTTGCTCGGCGCCTGATGCTGCCCTTCGCACGCGTTACCATCATGGGTCTGGGGCTGATCGGGTCTTCGATCGCCCGCGGCATCCGCCAGCACATGCCCAGCGTGCGGGTGACCGGCTACGACGCCGATCCCGCCGTGCGGCAGACAGCGGTGGCGATCGACCTGTGCGATGATGTGGCGGACAGCGCCGGCACCGCGGTGATCGACGCCGACCTGGTGATCCTGTGCGTGCCGGTGGGCGCCATGGGCATCGTGGCAGCGGAGTTTGCCACCGACCTGCCGGCCGAGGCGATCGTCAGCGACGTAGGTTCGTCGAAGGAAAGCGTGATCGAGGCGGTGCGCACGGCGCTGCCGAAAGCCACCTTCATTCCGGCGCACCCGGTAGCGGGCACCGAGAATAGCGGCCCGACCGCCGGCTTCGCCTCGCTGTTCCATCACCGCTGGTGTATCATCACCCCGCCCGAGGGCAGCGATCCGCTCGCGGTGGAGCGGGTGCGAGAGTTCTGGCGGCGGCTTGGCGCGATGGTCGAGACGATGGAGCCGGGGCACCATGACCGGGTGCTCGCGGTGACCAGCCATTTGCCGCACCTGATCGCCTATACGATCGTCGGCACCGCCTCGGATCTGGAGGAAGTCACCCAGTCCGAGGTGATCAAATATTCGGCCGGCGGCTTCCGCGACTTTACCCGCATCGCTGCGTCCGACCCGACGATGTGGCGCGACGTATTCCTGAGCAACCGCGAGGCGGTGCTCGACATGCTCCAGCGCTTCACCGAGGACCTGACCGCGCTCCAACGCGCGATCCGCTGGGGCAAGGGCGACGAGCTGTTCGAGCTGTTCAGCCGCACCCGTGCGATCCGCCGCTCGATCATCGACCAGGGCCAGGACGATGCGCGGCCGGACTTCGGCCGGTCGCACGAATAAGCGTCAGCTCCCCGTCATCGGGTGCTGCTGCTCGCGCGATACCATCTGCTGGCTCTGGCGCTGGCAGGAGGCCTGCACGACGGGATAATCGACATCTGTGGCGCGACGAAGTGCGCCCTCCATGGCTTCCTGGCAGGCGACCTGCGACGTATAGCGGGCGGATTCCAGGCGGACCTGGCGGCAGGCCTGCGCGTCGTCGCTGCAACCCATGATCGCCAGCACGTATAGCAGTTGGTCCATGATCGTGACCTCCTGCCCGATTCAACGGACAGACCTCCGGGCTGTTCCCGTGGTTGCGTCATGCGCGCCCGCGTCCCAGATTAGGGCGGATGCCTCCCGAAACCTCGTCCGCCACGCTCGACCGGCCCATGCTCGGCACGATGAAGCGCTTCCTGCCCTATCTGTGGCCGCGCCATGCGCCGGGGCTGCGGATTCGGATCGTGCTCGCGCTGCTGCTCGTGCTCTGCTCGAAGCTGGTGCAGGTCTATGGCGCGCCGTTCGCGCTGCAGGGCGCGATCGACCGGATGGCCTCGGGCCCGCGCGACGCGGTATGGCTGATCGTCGCGCTCGTCACCGGCTATGCCGCCGCGCGGCTGGGCACGGTGCTGTTCGACAACCTCCGCAACGCCGTGTTCGAGCGGGTGGGGCAGGACGCGACCCGCCGGCTCGCCTCGGACGTGTTCCGCCATCTCCACCAGCTGTCCTTGCGCTTCCACCTCAACCGCCGCACCGGCGCGGTGACCAAGGTGGTCGAGCGCGGCACCAAGAGCATCGACACGATGCTCTATTTCCTGCTGTTCAACATCGCCCCTACGATCCTCGAGCTCGGCATGGTGCTCGGCATCTTCGGCACCCGCTTCGGCTGGTGGCTGGTCGCGGGCACGCTGGCGATGGTGGTGGTCTATATCGCCTTCACCCGCTGGGTGACCGACTGGCGCTCCAAGCTGCGCGAGCAGATGAATGACCTCGATACCGGGGCCGTGGCGCACGCAGTCGATTCGCTGCTCAACTTCGAAACGGTGAAGTATTTCAACGCCGAAGCCCGCGAGAGCGCGCGCTACGACAAGGCGATGACGGCATACATGAACGCCGCCGTCACCAGCGAGAACTCGCTCGCCTGGCTCAATATCGGCCAGGCGGTGATCACCAACCTGATGCTCGCCGCGGGCATGGCGCTGGTGGTGTTCGGCTGGGCGAGCGGGCGATTCACGCCGGGCGACGTGGTGCTGGTGTCGACGCTGCTGAGCCAGCTGTTCCGTCCGCTCGACATGCTCGGCTGGGTGTATCGCACGATCCGCCAGGGCGTGATCGACATGGGCGCGATGTTCGACCTGCTCGATACCGGCGCCGAGGTGAAGGATTCGGCGCACGCGCAGCCGCTTGCCATCCAGCAGGGGCATGTACGGTTCGAGGGCGTGCAGTTCGGCTATGACGCCGATCGCCAGATCCTGAAGGGCATCGATCTCGACATCCCGGCAGGCGCCACCGTCGCCGTGGTCGGCCCCTCGGGGGCGGGCAAGTCGACGCTCGCTCGGCTGATGTACCGCTTCTACGACGTGACCGGCGGCCGCATCACCATCGACGGGCAGGACATCCGCGAGGTGACCCAGACGAGCCTCCGCGCCGCGATCGGGATCGTGCCCCAGGACACGGTGCTGTTCAACGAGACGATCGGCTACAACATCGCCTATGGCCGCGAGGGCGCGAGCGAGGCGGAGATCGCCGATGCGGTGCGCGGCGCGTCGATCGCCAACTTCATCCAGGCGCTGCCCGACGGGCTCGACACGCGGGTGGGCGAGCGCGGGCTCAAGCTCTCCGGCGGCGAAAAGCAGCGCGTGGCGATCGCCCGCACGCTGGTCAAGAATCCGCCCATCCTGATCCTCGACGAGGCGACCAGCGCGCTCGACAGCCGTACCGAGGCGGACATCCAGGCGACGCTCGAATCGATCGAGCAGGGCCGAACCACGATCGTGATCGCCCATCGACTGTCGACCGTGGTGCATGCCGACCGGATCGTCGTGCTGGAGGCAGGCCGGGTGGTAGAGCAGGGCACGCACACCGAGTTGCTGCGCCAGGACGGTATCTACGCCGAAATGTGGGCGCGCCAGGCGCAGGAACGCGAGGAAGGCGACGCGCCCGTCGCGGAATGACGTTGCAGCCGCCGGTCCTTAAGCATCCCTGCGGAACCTCCTGCCACCTCGCTTCGCTGTCTGCTACGATTGCACGATCGCAAGGGGGGGGACATGGGGAAAAATCGATCGACGCTGATACCGTTCGGATTGGCCGGCATCGGTGTATTGGGGCTGGCCGGATGGTCCGCCTGGGCGGGCCGCAAGGCCGAAGAGAGGGTGCCCGCAGACGGCCGGTTCGTGGACGTCGACGGCGCGCGGCTCCACATCGTCGAACTGGGTCCGAAGGATGCAACTGGGCCGGCGATCGTGATGATCCACGGTCTGATGGCGCAGCTACGCAACTTCTCCCATTCGCTCGCCGGACGACTCGCGAAGGACCACCGCGTGATCCTCGTCGATCGCCCGGGATGGGGACATTCGCACCTCACCGGGCCGCGCCCCGATCTTGCGCGGCAGGGACAGATGATCGGGCAGCTGATCGAAACGCTAGGGCTGCGGAAGCCGCTGGTCGTCGGCCATTCGATGGGCGGTGCAGTGTCGCTGGCGCTGGCTACGGAACGTCCCGAGCTGCCCGGCGCCCTCGCGCTGATCGCGCCGCTGACCCAGGCGGTGGAGCGACCGCCGGCGGTGTTCCGCGGCCTGATGGCGCCACCGGGCGTCCGCGAGGCACTCGCCTGGACGATCGCGGTGCCGATGGCGGTAGCGTTCGGCAAACGCGGCGCAGAAGCCGTGTTCGCGCCCGATCCGGTGCCCGCGGACTTCGCCACGGCCGGGGGCGGGGCGCTGTCGGCGCGCGCGTCCGCCTATCGGATGGGCAGTTTCGAGATTCGCATGGCGGAGCGCGCGATGCCGCCGCTGGTCGCACGCTACGGCGAAATCCGGATACCGGTCTCGATCCTGTACGGTCGGCAGGATGCGCTGCTCGATCCGACGCTGCACGGCGAACGCACGGTCGCGGAGATCGCCGGGGGCAAGCTGACGCTGGTCGACGGCGGCCACATGCTGCCGCTGACGCATCCCGACGAAACCGAAGCCTGGCTCCGCGAGACGCTGGCGGACATGGCCTGAACGCCGTTACTTCACTTCGGCGATCAGCTTGGCGGCTTCAGGGCTGGCCCAGTCGAACTCGCCGGAGACGCGCCAAACTTCCTTGCCGGTGGAATCGTACAGGATCGTCGTCGGCAAGTTGACGCCCAGCTGCACGCTGAACGCCGTGTCCGTATCCAGATACGGCTTCAGGTGCTGGTAGCCGTTCTTCTGGAAGAAGGGGCCGACGACCTCCATCCCCTTGAGGTCCTGGCTGAGCGGCAGCACAACAAGCGTGTCGCCCGTTTTGCCCGCCAGCGTATCGAGCGTCGGCATTTCCTTGATGCACGGCACGCACCAGGTCGCCCACAGGTTGAGCAGCACCGGCTTGCCCTTGAAGGCCGCCAGCGTGGCCTTCTTGCCCGCCGCATCGGTGAACGGAATCGTTGGCGCCGCCTCGCCCTTGTGGCTGCGGTCGACCGTGCCGCCCGGCGCGGGCACGCTTGCATTGGCAGGCGCCGCTACGTTCGCTTGCTGAGAAGGCTGCGATTGCTTATCGCACGCGCCCAGTGCGAGGGCGCCCAGAAGGAGAAGACCGATCACCGAGCGCAAGGACAGCTCCAATTCCATGTGGGGAGGGCGCTTCGCCGAAGGCCCGTCCGCGGTGATGCGCGAGATAAACGCCTCTATTCCCTTCGACAAGCGAATGTGGCGACAGGATCTGCGCGGCTCCAAGGCGCATGTCGAGATGCTGGGCCAGCAGGGGATCGTCGGGGCCGAAGACGCAGCGACGATCGGCGCGGGGCTCGACCAGGTCGCCGAAGAGTTCGCCGCGAACGGCGTGCCCGAGGATCTGGCGCTCGAAGACATCCACATGCTCTCCGAAAGCCGGCTGGCGTCGAAGATCGGGCCCGTGGCGGGCCGCCTCCACACCGCGCGCTCGCGCAACGACCAGGTCGCGACCGACTTCCGCCTCTGGGTGCGCGACGCGGTCGACCAGGCCGATGCGGCGCTGGGTGCGCTGCAGGACGCGCTGCTGGCGCGGGCCGAGCAGCATGCCGACAGCGTGATGCCGGGCTTCACGCACCTTCAGGTCGCGCAGCCGGTGACGCTGGGCCACCATCTGATGGCCTATTTCGAGATGTTCGCGCGGGATCGCTCGCGGTTGCACGACGCCCGCGCGCGCATGAACCTGTGCCCGCTGGGCTCGGCGGCGCTGGCCGGTACCGGCTTCAACCTCGATCGCGAAGCCACCGCCGAGGCGCTGGGCTTCGACGGGCCGACCCGCAACTCGCTCGATTCGGTTTCGGACCGCGACTTCGCGCTCGATTATCTGACGGCGGCGGCGCAGTGCAGCCTCCACCTCAGTCGGCTGGCCGAGGAATTCGTGATCTGGGCCAGCCAACCCTTCGGTTTCGTCGCGCTGTCCGACCAATGGTCGACCGGCAGCTCGATCATGCCGCAGAAGCGCAACCCCGACGCCGCCGAGCTGGTCCGCGGACATGCGGGGCGGATCAGCGGCGCGCTGTTCAGCCTGATGATGACGATGAAGGGGCTGCCGCTCGCCTATTCGAAGGACATGCAGGACGACAAGCCGCCGGTGTTCGAAGCCCACGACCTGCTCGGCCTAAGCATCGCGGCGATGACCGGCATGGTCGAGAGCGCGACGTTCCGGCTGGAACGGATGCGCGCGGCTGCGGAGGCCGGTTTCTCGACCGCCACCGACCTCGCCGACTGGCTGGTGCGCGAAGGCGGCATCCCGTTCCGCGAGGCGCATCACATCACCGGCCGCGCGGTAGCGAAGGCGGAAGCCGAGGGCATCCGGCTCGATCAGCTGCCGATCGCAGCGCTTCAGGAAATCGATGCACGGATCGACGAACGCGTGTACGGCGTTCTCAGCGTCGACGCATCGGTGAACAGCCGGACCAGCTTCGGCGGCACGGCACCGTCGCGCGTTCGCGCGGCGATAGCGGCGGCTCGCAAGGGCCGTGAGGAGGAAGCATGAGGAAGCGACTGCTGCTCGTCGTACCGGCCCTGGGCCTGGCACTGAGCGGCTGCGGCGTGCGCGAGGCCCTGGCCCCGCCGCCGGGGGCATCGCTGCCGGTGGCGCCATACGGCGCCGCGGCGACGCCCACGCCTCCTGACCTTCTCAAAGCGCCCGCCCAGACTCGCCCCTCGCGCAGCGACGACCTGATCCAGGCGTCCGAGGCGCGGCGGAGCGACGAGTTCGACCTGCCACCCAACTGATTTTGGCGGCCCTGAGAGCATCTTGCTCTAACGCCGCACCCAGAGGCCCATGACCGATTTTTCGATGATCGACGGCGAACTGCACGTCGAATCGCTGCCCCTCGCGCGCATCGCCGCCGAGGTGGGTACGCCCGTCTATGTCTATTCCACCGAACGCTTCCAGGCCAATGCCCGCGCCTTTCGCGACGCGCTGAAGCCGCTGGGGCGCATCCACCTCGCCTTCGCGATCAAGGCCAATCCCAACCTCGCGGTGCTCAAGCTGCTGGCAAACGAGGGCTTCGGCGCCGACGTCGTCTCGGGTGGCGAGATGGCACGCGCGCTGGCGGCGGGCGTGGCGCCCAAGGACATCGTCTTCTCGGGGGTCGGCAAGACCCGGCGCGAGCTGGTCAAGGGGCTGGAGGCCGGGATCGGCCAGTTCAACCTCGAGCTGGTCGAGGAAGGCGAAGTGCTGGCGGCACTCGCGGCCGAGCGCGGGCTGACCGCGCGGGCAGCGCTGCGCGTCAATCCGGACGTCGATGCTGGCACGCACGAGAAGATCTCGACCGGCAAGGCGGAGAACAAGTTCGGCCTGCCGATCGGCGAAGCGCCGGCGATCTTCGATCGGCTCGGCAACCTCCCCGGCCTCGATCTGCACGGCATCGCGGTGCATATCGGCAGCCAGCTGCTCGGCCTCGCCCCGCTGGAAGCCGCGTTCGAGCGCGTCGGCCGGCTGCTCGCCGAGCTTCGCGCGAACGGCCACACCATCACCCATGTCGATCTCGGCGGCGGACTGGGCGTCGCCTATCGCCCCGGCGAGGTACCGCCGACGCCGGAAGCCTATGCCGAGATGGTCGCGCGGGTGACCAAGGACTGGGATGTCGAACTGATGTTCGAGCCGGGCCGCACCATCGCCGGCAGCGCAGGCCTGCTCGTCACCGAAGTGCTGTGGGTGAAGCCGGGGCAGGTCCATCCCTGGGTGGTGGTCGACGCGGCGATGAACGACCTCGCCCGCGTGGCCCTGTACGACGCCTATCACGGTTTCGCGGCGGTGCAGCCCAACGGCGAGCGCTTTGTGGCGAATGTCGCGGGGCCGGTGTGCGAAAGCACCGACGTGTTCGTTAAGGCGCGCGAGATCGACGCAGTCAAGGCCGGCGACCTCGCCGTGCTGGAGACCGCGGGCGCGTACGGCGCGACCATGGCCAGCACGTACAATAGCCGCCCGCTGGTGCCCGAAGTACTGGTCTCGGGTGACCGCTACGCCGTGGTCGCCGGCCGCATCTCCGCCGAGGAGATCATGGCCGCCGAGCAGGTGCCGGACTGGCTGAAGTGACGCTCGCCGCGCTGCCCCTGTTCGTGAAGCTGGCGGGGCGGCCGGTAATCCTGATCGGCGAGGGCGAGCCGGCGGACGCCAAGCGCCGTCTGCTCGATCGTGCCGGCGCGCAGGTGGTGAGCGAGGGCGAGATCGCCGCGCTCGCCATCGTCGCGCTGGATGAGCCTGAAGAGGTCGTCGGCCGGCTCAAGGCACGCGGCGTGCTGGTTAACTGCGTCGACCGGCCGGAGCTGTGCGACTTTACGCTGCCGGCGATCGTCGACCGCGATCCGGTGCTGATCGCGATCGGCACGGGCGGCGTTTCGGCGGGTCTGGCAGCGGCACTCCGCCAGCGGCTGGAGGCGTTGCTGCCGGCGAGCCTCGGCACGCTCGCGCGGGGGCTGGGTCGCAGCCGCGCGGCGATGAAGATGCGCTGGCCCGATGCCGGTGCGCGCCGCCGAGCCTTGGCGGATGCGCTGGGCGAGGGCGGCATGCTCGATCTGCTCGCGGGTGACGGCGACGTCGATCGCTGGCTGGCCGATGGCGCCGCGCCCAAAGCGCAACTTGTCACGCTGCGGCTTAGCTCGCCCGATCCCGAAGACCTCACGCTGCGCAACGCCCGGCTGCTTGCGCAGGCGGACCGGCTTTTCCATCTAGGCGACGTGCCCGATGCCATTCTCAACCGCGCGCGTGCCGATGCCGCGCGCATTCTCGCCCGTCCCCCTGCCGATCCCGGCGATGGCCTGTCGCTCTGGCTGGAGATGGCGGGTTGAGCGGCTTCGCCTATGTCGTGAAGGACGGCACAGTCGAACAGCCGACGATGCGCGCGGCGCTGGCGGCGACCGGCGGCCTCACCTGGATCCACCTCACCACCAATGACGAGCGCGCCCAGCTCTGGCTTGGCGGCGAGGCCAAGCTCTCCCCTTATGTCATCGATTCGCTGACCGCGACCGAGACGCGGCCGCGCTGCGATGCGGTCGGCGACGGCGCGGTGATCAACCTGCGCGGTCTCTCGACCGAGGCGACCACGGCATCCGATCCGCTCGCGTCGATCCGCATCTTTGCCATGGGCGGCTGCGTCTTTTCGGTCACCCGCAAGCATCTCAATGCTCTGCCGGCGGTGCGCGCGCAGGTGGAAGCGGGCAAGATCCTCGACCCAGGCGACCTGATCGCCGCCTTTGCGCAAGAGATCACCGAGCAGCTTGATCCCGTCGTCGCCGAGCTCGGCGATTCCCTTGATGATTGCGAGGAGCAGCTCTCCGCCCACCGCGCCTTCGAGCTGCGGCGGATGGTTAACAAGGTGCGGGTGCAGGCGATCGGCTATCGCCGGTTCCTCAACCCCCAGCGCGCGGCGATCGAGAAGCTGGCGGGCTTGCCGGGTGACTGGCTGCGGGACGACGATCGGCTGCATCTCTCGGCTGCCGCCGACCGCGCCGCACGCATGGCCGAAGAGGTCGAGAGCATCCGCGAGCGCGCAGCGCTGACGCACGAAACGCTCACCGACCTGCGCGGCGAGCTGCTCGACCAGCGCTCGCTGGTGATTGCCATCGTCGCGATGGTATTCCTGCCGCTGACGTTTCTCACCGGACTTCTGGGCATGAACGTCGACGGGATCCCCTTCGCACACGAACCCTGGGCTTTCTGGGGGGTGGTGGGCATGTGCGTGGTCATGTCGGCGGGGATCGCGGGATATTTCGTCCACCGCCACTGGTTCGAATAGACTCGCTGATTCCTGGCATCCCTGCGGACGCGGGAATCCATTCGCCGCGCTGTTGCAGCAGGCGCCATGACGGCGACCCCGATGAATTCCGGCTTTCGCCGGCACGACGGAGGGCGGATTACCGCTTCAGGAACTCGAAGATCTGCCCCACCATCACGTCGAGCGAACCCTGGCAGTACGTCTCGACATCGGGCGTCTCGACCGTGTTCACCGCAATCCCCATGGGCGTCGGCCAGCCGCGCAGCGCATGCGTGATGGTGCGCAGCGCCTGCAGCGTCGAGACCGAGGCCTGCCAGCCCGCGGCCGTGGCGATCAGGCCGACCGGCATGCCGTCGAAATAGACGCGATCGTCGCGGCTGAGCAGCTCGACATAGTCAAGCGCCGTCTTCACCAGGCCCGAGAGCGTGCCGTGATAGCCCGGCGAGCCGATGATCACCGCATCGGCGCTGCGCAGCGTCTCGACGAAGCGAATCACCTTGGTGTCGCTCTCGCCATGCTCGGGCTCGAAATGCGGGAAGACGATGTCGGGCCCGGTCAGCAGGGTGGTACGCGCGCCGCGCGCCTCGGCGCGGGCCAAGGCGGCGCCGAGCAGGCGGGCGGTGCTGGATTGCGGGCGAAGCGTGCCGCCGAGCGCGACGATATGGGGGGTGGTCATGCTACCTCGTTCAATCATTCGGGTTTGCCGCCGGGCTTCCATTCCGGCTTGGCGTCGCTGTTGGCCAGCGCGTGGAGCGGCTCGACCAGCGACTGGATCGCGCGGGTCATGAAGGCGATATCGATATTGGCGACGGTGTCGTCCTTGCTGTGATAGGTCGGCACTACCGCCCAGCCCGAGATGGTGTGGGCGACGACGCCCTTCTTCGCGAGCGAATAATTGTCCGAGCGCTGGAAGAAGTTCTGCTCCGGATACGGGTCGGCGGTGACCAGCGCGCCGTGGTTCTTGAGCGTCTCGCCCAGAGTCGAGCGCTCGAAGCCGGTCATCATCATCGTCCCGACGGGAAGCTTCGGATCCTGCGCGCCGATCATCTCGACCTCGACATTGGCGACGATCTGGTCGAGCGGCACCGGCGGGTGGGCGCCGAAATAGGTCGATCCATAGCCGCCGATCTCTTCCGACCCGTAAGCGACGAACAGGATGCCGCGCTTGGTCTTGCCCTTGGCAGCAAGCGTGCGGGCGAGTTCGAGCACCGCGGTGGTGCCCGAAGCGTCGTCATTGGCGCCGTGCATAATCGTGCCGTCGGCCTGGACGCCGAGATGGTCGAGATGCGCGCTCAGGAGCAGCACGCCCGCCTTGGGGTCGGTGCCCGGCAGCCAGCCGATCGCGTTGGTGGTGGCCGTGACCTTCTCTTCCACCGGTACGGTGAGCGATACCTTGGGGTCCTTCTGCGCTGCCAGCGCATCGAAGGCGGCGGCCGGCAGCACGACGATCGAGGGCGCGGGATCTCGGGTCTCGCCGCGCAGCCCGCCGGGCAGGCGCGGTTCGCCGTGCAAAGCCTTGAGCATCGCCTGGGTATCGGCGCTCTCGCGGACCAGTAGCAGGTGCGGCGTCTTGAACGCGCGTGCCAGCCGGTAGAGCTGCATGACGGGCATGTCGCCGGTGATCAGCATCACCGGGGCAGGTGCCATGCGCGACATCGCCTTGGCGGGGGTGAGGCGGGCGACGCCCTCGCTGCCCGTGCCGTCGCCGACCAGCAGCACCGCGCCCGGCACCGGTGCGCCATTGGCGGTGAGGGTGATCGGCGCCTTTAGCTTCAGGCGGACGATATCGGCCTTCTGGAGGTAGCCGTCCATCCCCGGCGCGGGCTGGAGGCCGAAGCCGCGGAACTGCGCCGCCACATAGGCGGCGGCGATCGCTTCGTCGGGCGTCGCGCTGCCGCGCCCGCGCAGTTCGTCGCCGGCGAGGAATATCTCGTGCGCGCGCACCCAATCTGCGCTGACCTGTGCACTCGCCGGTACCGACAGCCCGCTCGCGGCGGCCCATGCCGCCAGCAGCAACCCACGCTTCATTCGCCCATCCCCCTTGGTTTCGTGCCGGGTGATGGGCCAAGCCGGCGCTGCGCGCAACCGGCGCCGCACCGCGTGACCGTCAGAAGAACAGCTTGCGGAAGCTCAGCTGCACCGCCCGACCGGTCGGATCGAGCAGGTCCGGCTGATAGTTGAGCGGAACCACGCCGGTCTGGTCGGTTACCCGCTGGCGCGTGTTGAAGAGATTGGTGACGGACAGGCTCACCCGGGTGCCGCGCAACCAGTGATGCGCGCGCACCAGCTTGAACTGGCGACCAAGGTCCGCGAAAACGCGCAGGTTGAACGTACCGAGCTCGCCGAAATGGAGCTGATTGGTGTTGTTCAGCCCCGTGTAGACGGTCGTGCTGCTTTGCCATTTGAAGCCGAGCCGCGCACCGACGCCGTCCTTGGTGAACCCGGCCTGCGCGTCGATCTGGTGTGCGGGCTGGCCGCCGTTGTTGCCGGCCGCATCGCCGTGCAGCAGGTCGAGAATCGGAACGCCGTCGCGGATCTTGATCTGATCCTTGAGGTACCAGGTATGGTAGAGGCTGAACTGCAGCCGGCCGGCCAGCGCGCCACTGGGCCCGCCAAAGCCGCCGCGTCCCCGGAAGCCGCCGGCCCCCTGCCCTCCGCCGCCCGCCGCTGCGGCCGCAGGCGGTGCCGGCGGCGGGCCGAACAGGCTGCCGCCGAAGGGCGAGCGGGGCGGCTGGCCGTTCTGGCCCTGCTGCTGGCCGAACATCCGCGCCTGGCCTTCCGGCGGCAGCGGCTTGCCAGCGGCGATAGCGGCGGCCCGCTCGGCCTGACGCTGGGCGCGCATCGCAGCGATCTTCTTTTCCAGCGACGATTTGATCGGAACCGAGAGATTGAAGCCCCAGCGCAATTGCCTGGTGTTGTTCTCGGCGAAGTTCACCGCACGATTGTCGATGCTGACAAGATCTCCATCGGGATCGCGGACGAAGCGGGTCGGGAATGCGGCCTCGATCGCCGCGGTGGCGGCCGGGAAGGTCGCGATGTCGTTGCGGATGCGGCTTGTTACATAATCCGCGCGGATCGACAGATCGGTCTTTTCCAGCGGACGCAGCTCCAGGCCGAGCTTCATCACATGCCGCTCCTCGGCCTGCAGCGAGGGGTTGCCGCCCGTAATGGTCGTGATCGTCACCGTCTGGCCGGTGCGATAGTCGAACACGCGGGTATTGGGGCTGGTGATGAGCGGTCCGCCCAGCTGCGCGGTGGTCGGCGCATCCTCGGCATTGGTCCATGAGGCAAGCAGGCGCACCGGCTTGAACGGCGACCAGTTCACGCCGTATCCGGTCGTGGTCAGCGTTCCGAAGTCCGACAGCTGCTGCACCGCGACGTTGCCGTTGATCGTCAGGTCGCCCAGCGGCTGCAGCACGTCCCGGCGGCGGCTGGCGATCGGCAGGTCGATATTGAGCTGGCCGCTGCCGATGTTGCGGGTGAGCGGTTTGGTCGGTTGAAGGACGCCGCCGCGGAAGCTGGTGCTGTCGAAGTCGCTGATGCTGCCGCCGATCCGAAGCGACGTCGAGACATCGCCCGCCGGCAGCTTGAACAACGGCCCGCGCAGCAATGCGTCGACGGTGCCGACGTTCGAGGTCGAATCGCCGCGATCCGCCGGACGGACGGCGCCGCTCGGCTCGAAACCCCGATCGGTGATCGTCTTGCTGGTCGTGCGATCGTAATTGCCGGTGATCGACCAGCTCCAGCTGTTGCTCCAGGGCAGCCCGTCGCCGTTGAGGGTGGTACCAAGGTGCGCGGTAATGGTGCGGCTGCTCGCAGTAAGCGGGCTCGGATCCGCCGACAGCGCGAGCGGCGCGGCGACCTGCGCGAGGGCAAGACCGCGTAGCGCTTCGCTCTGCTGCACTTCGAGGGTGCCGTTGACCGTGGCGCCAACCTTCGCGCTGAGGTTACGCGCGTAGCTGCCGTTGATGTTGAGATCCTGGCTGGGCGCGACCAAGGTACGATAAGGGGCCTGGTTGACGCCGCTGCCGTCGCTGATCGTAGGCAGTAGGTTGCGCTCGCTTTCGAGCAGCGCGGAGTTCCCCTGATATTTCACGTCGAGATTGACGCGGCGATCACGGTTGATCTTCAGGATGTCGGCCTGCACTTGCTGCGTGCTGTTACCGCCTTCCGTGGGAGCGCCGCCTTCCAGGTCGGTGGTAAGCGCGCGGAATCGCTCACGCAGTACGAAGTTCACCACCCGTTGGTCGGCCGAATAGCCAAACTTCAGCGCCACTTCCTCGGGCAGGATATCAACGCGCTCGATCGCTTCGGTCGGGAGATCGCGGATCTCGGCGAAGCTTGAGATCCGGCGGCCGTTGAGCAACACCACCGGCCGGCCGCTGCCACGCCCGCTGCCGGTTTGCGGCGCGAGCTCGTTCAGCAGGTCCGCGACCGAAGACACGGCATAGGCACGGATGTCCGCCTGGTTGAGCTGGATTTCCGGCGGGATATCGCCCTGCACTGCGCCGCGCTGCTGACTGGAGGTTACGACGATCTCGTCCGTATAGGGATCGTCCTGCACCGGTGCGGTGGGGACCGAAGTGGGGCGGCCGCTCGGCGGCAGTGCCGGGGTCGTGGTCTGTGCCTGCGCCACCAGCGGCGATACGCCCGCCAACAAACCTGCCAGGGTGGTCCCCAGTCGCTTCATCGTTGCTCCGTCCCTTGTTCCGAATCAGAAGCGGGCCCGCAGGCCCGCTCGTCCTTGTTCGGCGGGTACGACGCACATGTCGCAAAACTGTGCCCGATTATCGGATAAATTACGGCGCATGCTACGCGAATGCGAAAATGGGGGCCGGAGCCCCCATTGTCTTAATTCATGGTGCGGTCGAGAAGACTCGAACTTCCACGGCCTTTCGGCCACAACGACCTCAACGTTGCGCGTCTACCAGTTCCGCCACGACCGCACGTGAATTTCCGCCGGAATTTTCAAACCAGCGGCTGGTAAGGCAGCGGCCCCTAGCAAAGCGAAATAGGGCTGGCAACCCATCTTGTGCGGGTTTCTTGCACGATCGCTTCCGCCTATGCCCCCTGCCATGCCTGCCGCCTCCCCCCTCGCTGCGGAAACCCGCCGACTCCTCGCGCTGGCCTGGCCGGTGATGCTGACCGGTCTCAACTGGACGATTCTCCATGTGACCGATGTGGTGGTGGTGGGCCTTGCAGGGACGCACCAAGTTGCCGCGCTGGGCGCGAGCAGGACGATCACCTTTCCGGGCATCGTGATGGGGCTGGGCGCGCTGACTGGCATCCTCGTTCATGTGTCGCGCGCAGATGGCTCGGGCGAGCTGCGCCAGACCGGTCGCGTGCTGCACGAAGGCTTGCTGCTCGCCTTGCTGCTCGGCCTCGCCAGCATGGGCATCCTGTTCGGGTTCGCCGCGCCGCTGCTCACAGGCGTGGGTGTGTCCCCGGATCTGGTCGCGGCGAGTACACCGGTGGTGCAGATCATGGCGCTTGCCTATCCCTTCCAGCTGCTCACCATCGCAACGAGTTTTTTTCTCGAAGGCGTCAGCCGCCCGGCGCGGGTCACGGTCGTCAATCTCGGGGTGCTGCCGGTGAACGCCTTGCTCGCCTGGCTGCTGGCCACGGGCGCATGGGGGCTACCGGCGCTGGGCGCGGTGGGCGCCGCGACGGCGACCGCCATCGCCTCCGCGCTCGGCGCGATCGGCATGCTTGCGGCCGCCTGGACCCTGCCGCGTGCCGAGGCGCGCGGCGTGCGGTCGCTCGGCGACTGGGGACGGACGGAAACGTGGAGGGGAGCCTGGGCGCTCGCTCGGTTCGGTCTCGTGCCCGCCGTCGCCTCCGGATTGGAGCTGGTGGGCTTTTCGATTCTGATCGCGCTGTCGACCCAGCTCGGGGAGACTACCGCACATGCCTTCCAGATCGTCTTCTCGATCCACAATGTCACGTTCGCGGTGGCACTGGGCCTGGGATCGGCTGCGGGAGTCCGCGTCGGCAATGCGGTAGGCGAGGGCGTGCCCGAGGCGGCCGCCGGCCGTGCGGGCATCGCCGCCGTCCTTGCGGCCCTTGCCACCGGCCTGCTGGCGCTGGGTCTGGTCTTCGTGCCGATGCTGGTTGTGGAGCGCTTCCCCGCGCCGGGCGAGGTTCACACGCTCGCGGCATCCATGCTGCTGCTCTGGGCGCCTTTCATCCTGTTCGACGGCGTGCAGGTGGTATTCGTCTATGCGCTGCGATCGCTCGGCGACCAGGTCGCGGCCGGGGTGAACGGCATTCTCGCCTTTTTCCTGGTGACCGGTGGCCTCGGCTTGTGGCTGGTGCAAGCAGGGCTGGGCCCGCAGGCACTGGTGCTGGCGTCCGGGTTCGGCATGGTCGCGGCGGCGCTGCTCGACGGAGGCCGCCTGCTGGTCGTCACCCGTCGAGTTCGCTCACGAAGCTGAGCTGCACATTCTTCGCGCCGCTCGGCACATCGACCTTGGCGCCGTTGAAATCGAAGCTCGCCTGCGAATCGAGCGTTCGGGTCGCCGGGGTGATCCGCCAGCTATAGACCTCGCCGCCCTGCGCATCGATCAGGCGAATGCGGATATCGGGCACGTGCTGCACGCTGCCGGTCGGATTGAGCACCTTGCCCGAAACGATGAACAGCTTGCTGCCGTCCGGCCGGGCCTGCAGCGCAACATTCTTGTCGCTGAACACGAGCGGCGTGCTCGCGCCACCGATCGGGAGGCCCAGCTGGGTGAGCACCTGCGGCGCCTTCCAGTAGAGCAGGGCGGCGCCGCCCAGTACCACCGAAACCAACGCCACCAGCGCCGCGATCGTCCACCGTAGGCCGCTGCGCTTCACCGGCGGAGCGGGCGCGTCGAACGGGTCATAGTCCGGCACCTCCGCTTGCGCGGCGAAGCTGCGCGGCAGCGGCGCGGGCGCCGTCTCCGGTTCCGCCTCGGCAACGCTCGCGAGCGGCGCAGGCTCAGACCCAGGGCGCTCTAACGGCGCGCCCGACTGGAACCAGCTATGCTTGCAGTTCGCACAGCGCACCGTGCGGCCGTCCGGACCGATCGCCGAATCCGGCACCTCGTAGCGCGATCCGCACTGGCTGCACTCCAAGATCATGCCCAAACCCCCTGGTACCCGCCCGAAACGCGACGGCCCGAACTGCGCCGGGACCTCGGAGTCTAGCGGGGCCGATTCGGGCCAGCAAGCGGCTTGGGACGGACGGCGGCTTGAGCGGCATCCGGGGCTGTGCGATGGCGATCGACGACCACGCGAAAAGGAGGCCAGGCCGCACGGCGCATGGCGAACATCGTGCACTTCGAAAATGTCGGCCTGCGCTATGGGACCGGACCGGAAACGCTGTCGGACGTGAGCTTCACGCTGGCGGCGGGCGGCTTCTATTTTCTCACCGGCGCATCAGGCGCGGGCAAGACCTCGCTGCTGAAGCTACTCTACCTCGCCCAGCGGCCGACGCGCGGTGCCGTGCGCCTGTTCGGCGAGGATGCCGGCGCCCTGCCCCGCGCCCGGCTCCCGGGCTTTCGCCGCCGCATCGGCGTGGTGTTCCAGGATTTTCGGCTGCTGCCCCAGCTCTCGGCCTATGACAATGTAGCGCTGCCGCTTCGTGTCGCCGGCGTTCGCGAGAGCGAGATCGAGACGCCGGTCATGGAAATGCTCGCCTGGGTCGGCCTCAGCGCGCGCGTTACCGCCAAGCCGCCGACGCTGTCGGGCGGCGAACAGCAGCGCATCGCCATTGCCCGCGCGGTGATCGCCCGCCCCGAAATCCTTGTTGCCGACGAACCAACGGGCAACGTCGATCCGGAAATGGCGGATCGACTCCTCCATCTGTTCGAGGCGCTCAACCGACTGGGAACCACAATCGTCGTGGCGACGCACGATCTGCATCTGATCCGCCGCATTCCGCGCGCGCAGCTTATGCGCGTCGAGAAGGGACGGCTGGTCGACCCCTCCGGGCTGCTTCGCCACCCCCCGGGGGGCGCATGAACGGATTCCGGCAGCGCGCCGCAATCGACCTGCGCCTGCTGGGCGAGGGCCAGCGCAGCTGGGTGATGGCGGGGATCATGGCAATCATGCTGTTCCTCACCGTACTGGCCGGCGCGCTGGGCCTGGGCGTGGCGCGGTCGGCCAGCGGGCTCGACCGGCAGCTGGCGGGGCAGCTGACGGTACAGCTGATCGAATCCGATGTTCGCCTGCGCGACATCCGTGCCAAGGCACTGGTCGCAGGAATCGCGACGGTGCCTGGCGTGACCCTGGTGCGTCAGGCGAACCGCGCCGAACTGGCGGAGCTGCTCAAACCCTGGCTCGGCGATGCCGGGCTCGATCCGGATCTGCCGATGCCGGTATTGATCGACGTCACCGCCGCGCCGGGATCGGCCGCGCAGGTGGCAGCCGCCGCCCGACATATCGCGCCGCAGGCGCGGGTGGACAGCAGCGCGCGGTGGCTTTCCCCCGTGCGAGGCCTGCTGGCGGCGCTGGGCCTCGTCGCCATCGGGCTGGTGCTGGTGATCGCGGCAGCCACCGCCGGCGTGGCGCTGCTTGTCGCCCGCGCGGGGCTGGACACGCACCGCGATACCATCGACGTGCTGCACATGCTCGGTTCGACCGACCTTCAGGTGGCCCGCCTCCTCCAGCGACGTATCGCGCGCGACACACTGCTCGGCGGCGCCCTCGGCACGCTGGCGGCGCTTGCGCTAGTCGCCCTGTTCCAGACCAAGCTCGCGCTGACCGGATCGGACGTGCTGGGCGGCGCGACCCTGCTGCCGATCGACTGGACGCTGCTGCTCCTTCTACCGCTGGGTTTCGCGCTGCTGGCAACAGTCGCGACGCGCATGACCGTGCTGCATACGCTCGGGCGAAAGCTGTGATCCGGCGATTCTTCTTCATGCTCGTGCTGCTCGCCCTGGCATGGGCTGCCGGCTTCGCGGTCTTCCTGTTCAACCTGGGCAAGCCGCTCGGCGCGCATCCCACCGACGCCGTGGTCGTGCTGACCGGCGGCCCGGGCCGGATTCAACGCGGGCTGGACGCACTGCGCCGCGAGGATGCGAAGCGGATGCTGGTGAGCGGCGTGAATCCGGACGTGCGCCCACGCGAGTTGGCGGCGCAGTTTCCCGCAGAGCGCGCCTTGTTCCGCTGCTGCGTGGACCTGGGGCACGAGGCGGTCGATACCCGCTCGAACGCGGACGAGACCGGGCGATGGGTGCACGAGCACGCCTATCGCAGCATCCGGCTCGTCACCTCGGACTGGCACATGGCGCGCGCCCGGCTGGAGCTGCGCCATGTGCTGCGCGGCGTGACCATCCTTGGCGACGGTGTCCCGAGCCGACCGGGCTGGCGCATGCTGCTGCGCGAATATCATAAATATCTGGTGCGCCGGGGGGCGCTCCTGCTGGGGGTCGATTGATGGACGTGCTGCGTACGTTGGTGTTTCGCGTTTTCTTTTACGGCATGTCGATCGTGATGGTGCTGCTGGTGCCGGTCGCGGCGCTGTTCGGCACACGCTTCCTGCGCGCGCATGCCAATTTCTGGGCGTGGCAGTTGCAATGGCTCGTGCGCACCATCGTCGGCGCGCGGCTGCGGATCGAAGGCACCGTGCCGACCGGGCAAATCCTGTTCGCCGGCAAGCACGAAAGCTATATCGAGGCGCTGGAGCTTACCCGCATGCTCGGCAGCCCGGCCACGGTGATGAAGCGCGAGCTCAGCAAGATCCCGCTCTGGGGCTGGGCGGCGAAGCGCTACGGCACGATCGTGGTCGACCGCGAGGCCAATGCAGCGGCGCTACGTTCGATGATGCGCGAGGCGCAGAAGGCCCGCGCCACCGGCCGCTCGGTACTGATCTTCCCCGAAGGTACGCGCGTGCCGCCGGGTGAGGCGCCGCCGCTACGCTCGGGATTTGCAGGGCTTTATCGCGCGCTCGACCTGCCGGTGGTGCCGGTTGCGGTGAAAAGCGGCCATATCTGGCCGCGCAAGGGGCTAATGCACAAGGGCGAGATCGTCTTCCGCTTCGGCGAGCCGATTCAGGCTGGACTGCCCCGTCGCGAGATCGAGGCGCGCGTGCATGCGGCGATCAACGCCTTGAACGGATAAGGCTGAGACTCAGCGCGGTCGGGTCCACAATCCCCCCGGACGCGGCGTAGGTGCCCGGCGGCGTGCCTCGCTCCAGGCCTTGAGGATAGCGGCCAGCTTCTCGCCGCCCGAAGTGGACGTACGGCTGTCCCAGGCGTGCGGGCCTCGCGCACGGACCTTCCGGGCGATGCCGCCATAGATGTCCGCCGCCGCCAGCACCGCCCAGGCCGAGCGGAACGAAAGCGCCGCGGCCGCCCCCCGTGCGCTGATCTCATAGCCTTCGGCCCGATCTGCCAGACGGGTACCGAGAATGGCGAGCGCGTTCCGATCGGCGAGCGGGTCCGCCGGGGTCAGCCCCACTTCGGCGAGCCAGACAGCCGGCAGGTAGCAACGACCGGCTTCGGCATCCTCGCCGACGTCCCGCGCGATATTGGCGAGCTGGAAGGCGAGGCCGAGATCGCAGGCACGGTCAAGCACCGCCTCGTCGTCGGGGCGTACGCCCATCACCACCGCCATCATGCAGCCGACCACGCCCGCCACATGGTAGCAATAGCGCAGCAAATCGTCCTCGATCTGCGGGCGCCAGTCCGCGGCATCGAGCGCGAATCCGTCTATGAGGTCCCATGCGAAGCGATGCGGCATGCCGGTCTCGGCCGCCACAATGCGCAGCGCGTCGAACGCAGCGTCCCCGACCCATTCCCCCGCCAGCGCCGCGGCGGTGCGCTCGCGGACTTCCGCCAGCCGTGCAGCCGGATCGGCGACGCGGGTCATGCCATGGCCATGGTCCTGGCCGTCGACGATATCGTCGCAGCGGCGGCACCAGGCATAGAGGAGCCAGGCGCGTTCGCGGGTCTCTGGGTCGAACAGCTTGCTCGCCGCGGCGAAGCTGCGCGAGCCGCGGGCGATCGATTCGCCCGCAGTCGCGACGATCGCGTCGCGGCCGGGAAAGCGCATTACAGCTGTTCGCGGCGCAGCTGGGCGATTGGTACCACGGGCTGCGCCTCGGCCATCTTCGCCAGCAGCCCGTCGATGGTGGAATCGACCAGCAGCAGCCCCTGGTGCTGCGGGCGAACGAAGCCCACAGCGCCCATATGCTCCCAGAACTCGACCAGCTTGTCGTAATAGCCGGCGATGTTGAGCAGCCCGATCGGGTCGGCGTGGTAGCCGAGCTGCGCCCAGCTCATCGCTTCCCACAATTCGTCCATCGTACCCGTGCCGCCAGGCAGGTTGACGAAGCCGTCGGCCAGTTCGGTAAAGCGCGCCTTGCGCTCATGCATCGTCTCGCAGACTTCCAGACTGGTTAGCCCGCGATGGGCGACCTCGGCATTGACCAGCAAGGTGGGAATCACGCCGATCACCTCGCCGCCTGCCTCCAGTGCAGCATCGGCGACCGCGCCCATCAGACCGAGGCGGCCACCGCCATAGACGACACCGATGCCACGCTCGGCGAGCGTGCGGCCCAGGGTGCGGGCGGCTTCGATATAGACCGGATCGGCCGGGCTGGCCGAGCCACAATAGACGGCGATACGCTTCATGAGATGCTCCTGTGGCGGGGCTGATAGCGTGTTTTGGCCGGGAGGGAGAGCCCCTTCCTTAGCCCTTCCCCCTGGGAGGCGGGGTTGGGGTGGCGGGGCTCCAGATCATCGATTGGTCTCGCTGGAGACACGGCCCCACCCATCCCCTGAAGGAAGGAAATTGAGTTGGGAGGATCCCTCTTAACCCTCTGCTACGCCCCGATCTCGCCCAGCATCAGCTCCGCCGTGGCCTTGGCGCTGCCCACCACACCCGGAATGCCTGCGCCAGGATGCGTACCAGCGCCAACGAAATACATGTTCGAAATCGCGTCATCGCGATTGTGCACGCGGAACCAGGCGCTCTGCGTGAGGATCGGCTCCAGGCTGAAGCCCGATCCATGATGCGCCGCGAGATCGTCGCGGAAGTCGGTCGGCGCATAATGGAACTTGGTGACGATCCGCTCGGCAAGATCGGGGATCAACCGGCGCTGGACCTCGGCAAGGATGCGCGCTTCAAGGATAGGGCCTACCTGGCTCCAGTCGGCCGGGAACTTGCCCAGGTGCGGAACCGGGGCCAGCGCGTAGAAGGTGGAATGCCCCTCGGGGGCCATGCTGGCATCGGATGCGCTGGGATGGTGCAGGTAGAGCGAGAAATCCTCACTGACCACGCCATTGGTGTAGATATCGTCGAGCAGCCCCTTATAGCGCGGGCCGAACAGGATCATGTGGTGCGGGATGTCCGGGAAGGTCCCCCGAAGCCCGAAGTGCACGACGAACAGCGAGGGCGAATAGCGCTTGTTGATCAGGCGGCCGGCGGTGCGCCGCGCGCTGCGCGAATTGCGCAGCAGATCGCGATAGCTGTGGACGATATCGGCGTTGCTCGCCACCGCATCGACTTCGACCTCAAAGCCGCTGCGCGTGCGCACGCCGACGACACGATCGCCCAGCGTGAGGATCTCGTCGACGGGATCGCCGATCCGCACTGCGCCGCCCAACCGTTCGAAGTGACGGATCATGCCCGCGATGAGGCGGTTGGTACCGCCCTCGGCCCACCAGACGCCGCCGTCGCGCTCCAGCTTGTGGATCAGCGCATAGATGCTGCTGGTCGCCATCGGATTGCCGCCGACAAGCAACGTGTGGAACGACAGCGCCTCGCGCAGCTTCTCGTTCTTCACATAGCTCGACACGATTGAATAGACAGAGCGCCAGGCCTGGTTTTGCATCAGCGCGGGCGCTGCCTTCAGCATCGACTTGAAGTCGAGGAACGCCTTGGCGCCGAGCTTCACATAGCCTTCCTGATAGACCCGCTCGGAATATTCCAGGAACTTGCGATAGCCGGCGATGTCGCTTGCATCGAGTTTGGCGATCTCGCCCGCCAGCACGGCATCGTCATTGGTATAGTCGAACGTCGTGCCGTCGGGCCAGGACAGGCGATAGAAGGGCGTGACCGGCTTGAGCGTCACATCCTCCGAAAGATCGTGTCCGGAAAGGCGCCACAGCTCCTTCAGCGCGTCCGGGTCGGTGATCACCGTCGGGCCGCCGTCGAAGGTGAAGCCGTCACGCTCCCAATAATAGGCACGCCCGCCCGGCTTGTCGCGGGCTTCGATGACGGTGGTGTCGACGCCCGCGGACTGGAGGCGGATGGCAAGGGCGAGGCCGCCGAACCCGGCGCCGATAACGACTGCGCGGCGCATCAGCGGTTCCAGATCGCAGCAAGAGCGCGGCTGATCGGCACCGGCGGCTTGCCCGACAACACGCGGACGCGGTCTCCCCAGGTCGATTGCGCGGCGTAGAAGCGCTGGATCAGTCCTGCATCCAGACGGTAGAATCGTTCCAGCACGCGATAGCGCTCCTCGGGTTCGGCCGCCTTGAACAGCATCGCGGCGAGCATGCGATAGAAGCCGCGCTTGCGCCAGAGCGCCCGCGAATAGCCATACAGCATTTGGTGCAGCGCCTCGCCCGAATAGTCATTTGCATCGGCGATCATGGCGGCGGTGCGGACGGCGTCGGGGAAGGAATAGCCGGTCATCGGGTGGAACAGGCCCGCCTTCATCCCCGCCTTGGCAATGCCGCGGCCGCCCGCTGCCCAATAGGCGCTGTGATCGCCGCCCATCGCCACCGGCAGGCTGCCCACTTCCTCGCGCAGCACGCGATCGACCTGCCACCCCGCCGCATCGGCATAGGCCTCGATCCGGTCGCCGGTGGCGAGAATGTCGAGCGATGGCGTGTCGCTGTAATAGGTGTCCTCGACGAACATCCGCGTCGGACTGAACGGCAGGCAGTAGACGAAGCGGTAGCCGTCGATCTGCGGCACCGTCGCGTCCATGATCAGCGGGCGCGGTACCGTGTTGAGCGCGGCGAGCGCGAGTTCAGCGCCGTGGAATTTCTGCCAGCCTAGCTGGAGCGCGCTGGTATCGCCGACGCCGCGGCAATCGATCACGCCCTCGGCCTCGACCAGGTCGCCATCCGCAAGTGCTACGGCATTGGGGGTGATGTCCGCCGCCTCGCGACCGAGCAGCAGGCCCTTGGGCCCCAGCGCCTCTCGCACCACGCGATCGAAATGCTCCGACTCGACCGAATAATAGCGGCCGGGCAAAGTGCGGCTGTGCGCCGGGAACGCGACGTCATAGCCGTTCCAGCCATGGCTGATCAGCGGCGCGGCGAGCCAGCGATGTTCGGGTGGGATATCGTCCGCGAAGAACGACCAGAGATGATTGCCGCCGATCCGCGCCGAGCCTTCGATCAGCCGGACGGTGCAATCGGGTTTCTTCTTCCGGATTGCCAGCGCGATAAGCCCGCCGGCAAGGCCGCCGCCGACAATGGCGACGTCACAACTGATGGTTGAAGGCATGGCTGTCGCCTAGCCCAAGGGCGGAGGTGTGGGAACCCCGCCATTGGGGACGCGGCACGAAACGGTCGCTGGCCGGGGGCGCCCCGGCGCACGCCAAGTGGTTCATTTTCTTTTACCATCGGCCCATGGCTTGCACACTTGGCATCAAGCGCGCGCCAGGCGCATCAGCGATTTGTGAAGTAGGGGAACCAGAGCGACGCGAAGCAAGCTTTTTTGGCGCGACGCTTGTCGCCGCTACCCTCCTCGCCGCGGCCGTCGCGCAGGCCCAGATCGCGCGGATCACCAGAATCTACAGCCAGATTTCAATACGCAGTCGACGCGCGGCACCGGGATTGCGCTGCCGGGCGAAGAAAGCAGGACGTGCCTCCTCTACGACTCAGAAGTCGAGCTTGGCCGACAGCGATACGGTGCGGCCGTTGATCGCACGGCCCCAGCCGATGCCGTTGGCCGGCACTTCGCTCTGGTTGAATTCGAAGAATCCGACCTGATCGAACAGGTTGCTGGCGTTGAGCATCAGCCGCACCCGATCGACCGGCTTCATGATCAGGAAGGCGTTGACCACGGTAAAGCCGGGCATCTTGAGCAAGTTGCTGTCCTGCGCATAGCTGCCGGTGATCGTCACCACATTCGCACCGAGCGTTGCGCGGCGGAGTTCGATCTGCGGCGTCGCTTCCAGTGTCCAGGCGGGTTGGTGACGAGGTTCCTTTCCGGTCAATGTCGGATCGAGGAAGTCCTTGGTGATCTTCGCCTTGGTATAGGTGGCGCCCGCCGCAATGCTGAAGATGCCGCGACGATAGCTGCCCTCCATCTCCACGCCGGTGGCGCGGTAGCTGCGGATGGTCTGGTTGGCCGATCCGTTGAGAACATTATGGTCGTCCGCGGTCGCGCGGAAGGCGGTGACGTTAAGCGTCGCACCCGCCTTGCGGAACTTGAAGCCGCCTTCGAGCTGGCGGACCTCATCATATTTGTCGGCCGCGTTGGGCACGCGGCCGTCGGTGGCGCTCACCGCGGGGGTGAACAGAATTTTGTCGGCGTTGGCCCGGGCGCCGCGGCTGTAGCGGGCGAAGACCGAGAAGGGCTCCGCGACGCGGTAGTTGATGCCGCTCGAATAGCTCCAATAGCCGTAGTTGTAGTTGACCGGTGCGGGCGCATCGAGCGGCAGGAAAGCGACGCGCTTCTCCGGCGCGGAAATCACGCCGTTGCCGTTGATGTCGTAGCTGATCAGGCCCACCCGGCCGCCGCCCAGATCGGCGCCGATCAGCGAACCGCGCACCCGGCCGCGATCATAGCGGACGCTGCCGCCGATCGAGAGCTTGCCGATATGATAGTTGACCGAGCCATAGGGTGCGAGAATATCGTACGACACGTCGAAAATTCGGCGGAATTTGCTGCCGTTTCGGCTGAAGGTGTAATAGCCGTTCTGGGTTTGCGCGACGCCGCTTGCGCTGGTGACGTTCACCATCGCTGTCTGCGCGTTTCCGGCCACATCGGTGTCGATGCCGGAATGCAGCCATGTCGCGTACAATTTCTGATTCGCCTTGTAGAGACCGCCGGTGACGGTCAGGTCACCCTGGCCGAGCTTCCACACCTTCGTCGCCCGGACGTCGTTGGTGAAATTGTCGAGCGCGCCGATGCGGGTCTGCGCCATATAGTTGAACGAAAGCAGGCCATTGCCATTGGCATTGACCGGCACTGCCTTGCCGATGTTCGGCCCGCTGGCATAGGTCGCGATTGCGCCGACGCCCGCCTGAGAATTGGCGATCGTCGAGATAGGGCCGACCGCCGACGGGAATATGCGCAGGAAGTCTCCCGAATTCATCGAGTAGCGGGCGCGCTCGCTGATCGTCACACCGGCAATGTCGAACTGCGCCTCCAATCCGATGGCCTTGCTCTTGGCGTGCATGCCATTGGCGACAGCAAAGCGGGCCAGCTTGTTGTCGCCGTCCAGCGTCGTGACAGGTCCGATAAAGGGAGAGAGCAGCGAATCCTTGCGAATGTCGAATCCGTGCACGCTGCCGACGACCGGCTTGTCGTTCGTGCCGGAGATCCGGATCGGATAGGGCGCGAAGGTAGGTGAGCGGTCGTCGAGCCATTTGCCGCTGACACGGACATAGCCGGTCGCAAACTGCTTGGTCATGTTAAAGCGGAATTGGCCGCCTTTGTAGGTGGTGAAGCCGGTGTCGCGCGGACCCTCACCCGAGCGGTAGTAGCCGCCGACATGGAAGCGCCAGCCGTCGCCCAGCGGCTGGCCATAGTCCATGTCCACCCGGCGCTCGCCATAGCCGAGGCCGACGGTCGCCTGCACCGCGCCGCCGCGCGTCTCGCCCGTCTTCGAGATCAGGTTGATGAGGCCGCCCGGCGCGTTGGACGAGAAGGTGGAGCCGGAGCCGCCGCGGATCGATTCGATCGCGGCCACGTTGAAATCGGCGCGCATGAACACGTCGACCGCGACGTTGAAGATGTCCCCGAATTCGAGGACCGGCAGCCCGTCTTCCTGGAACTGCATGTATTTCGACCCGCCCGCCGCCAGCGGCAGGCCCCGAACCGTGTAATTGGCGTTGCCCTCGCCGATCCCGCTTTCGACGCGCAGGCCCGGCATGGTGCGGAGCACGTCGCCCAGGGGGCGGGGCCCCAGCTTCTCGAACTCGGCCGCGCGATAGGCGCTGGTCGACGTCGCGCTGTCGAGCCGGTCGCGGCCCTTGGCGACACCGGTGGAGAAGACTTCCTTCTCCGGCACGCGCGCTGCCGTCGACGGCTTGGTCGCGCTATCGTTCGACTGGGCGAGCGCAGGATGCGCGATCACGCCGGAACAAAATGCGAGCAGCCACTGGCGATACTTCATGACAATCTTTCCCGACCCAGGCTCGTTCTTCTTTGATTTCCGAACGGTAGACCCGTTGGTGTTTAGAAAGACGGTCGTCGGATCTGCGTAGAACTACGCAGGGGCGGCGACGCCGGTGCGAGCGCGCGGGATGACGCAACCGGGTTTGCGCCGCATTGCGGGCCGGTCTGCGAAGGCGTAGCAGCGGAAGCCATGGACATCGCCCTCGCCATCCTCGCCTCCGCCATCGCGATGACGGTGATCGTCGGCGCCCGCTATATCGCCGCGTCGGCGGGGTTCGCGCTGGCGACGCGCATGCGCCATCCGGGGCTCTATGCCGGCCAGGCCAGGCAGATCCGCATGGAGATCGGCTGGAGCCTCGCTTCCGCCGCGATCTACGGCATCCCGGCCGGCATCGTCGCCTGGGGCTGGAAGGCACGGGGCTGGACGCTGATCTATGCGGACATCCACGCCATGCCGCTCTGGTATCTGCCGGTGTCGGTGTTCCTGTACCTCTTCCTGCACGACACCTGGTTCTACTGGACCCACCGGGCGATGCACGTCCCGGCACTGTTCCGCCGCTATCACGCCGTCCACCATGCCAGCCGCCCCCCCACGGCCTGGGCGGCGATGAGCTTCCATTGGGGGGAGGCCCTGTCCGGTGCGATCGTGATTCCGCTGCTGGTCTTCGCAATTCCCATTCATGTCGGCGCGCTTGGCTTGGTGCTGACGATCATGACGGTTATGGGGGTGACCAATCACATGGGTTGGGAAATCTTCCCGGCCTTCCTGTGGCGGGGGCCTTTGGGTGCGTGGCTGATCACGGCGAGCCATCATCAGCGCCATCACGAGCGGTATGGGTGCAATTATGGATTATATTTCCGGTTCTGGGACCGGCTCTGCGGGACCGATCAGGGGCTGGGCCGGTTCGATCCTGCGGCGCGGTACCTGGGCAATCGTCGCGCTACCGCTGCTGACCAGCGCCGCGCCGCTGGCGACGCTGGAGCTTGATTTCACCAGCCTGCGCTCGACGCGCGGCCTGCTGCAGATCTGCATCGCCCCCGCCGCGAACCAGTTCCCCGATTGCCGCGACGGCCGCGGCGCGATCAAGCGGACGATCCCGGCCGCCGACGGCAAGCTGCGCCTGAGCGGCCTGGCCCCGGGCGACTATGCCGTGGCGGTGATCCACGACGCGAACGGCAACGGCAAGCTGGATACCTTCATGGGAATTCCGCGCGAGGGGTTCGGCTTTTCGCGCAACCCGGTGATCGGCTTCGGGCCGCCCCGTTTTTCCGCCGCGCGCTTCCCGCTCCAGGGCGGCGACGACCGGCAGGAAGTCAAGCTGCGCTACCTGCTCTAGGAACTGGGCGACATCGCGGGCGTTTCCCGGGTCCGATCGTCTGATCCTGTTCCCGGAGTATCCCATGCCCTTCCTGCGCCCCGTCGCGAGCGCCGCTCTCGCCATGCTCCCGCTGTTCGCCGCGGCCCCCGCCTTCGCCCAGCAACAAGGGGCCGACACCCCCCCGGACCTGAACCGCGATACGGTGATGGTGGGCGTGGGCGCCGCCGTGGTGCCGAGCTATGACGGATCGGACAAGAGCGTGATCACCGCCGCACCGGCCGTGCGCGGCCGTGTCTCCGGCATCAATTTCGCGCTGCTGGGCAGCCGTGCCTGGGCGGACCTGATCGCCGACAATAACGGCAAGGGCTGGGACTTCCAGGCCGGCCCGGTCGTCAACGTCAATCTCAACCGCACCTCGCGCATCGACGACCGGCAGGTCGCGGCGCTGGGCAAGGTCGACACCGCGATCGAAGCCGGCGGCTTTGTCGGGCTCGGCAAGCAGGGGCTTATCACCAGCGACTATGACAAGCTGACCGTGGGCGTGTCGTACATCCATGACGTCGGCACGGTGCACAAGAGCTACATCGTCTCGCCCTCGGTAAGCTATGGGACGCCGCTGAGCCGCAAGGCCTATGTGCTGCTGAACCTCTCGGCCAACTACATGGGCAACGGCTATGCCCAGACCTATTTCGGCGTGACGCCGGGCGGCAGCGCGCGGAGCGGCCTGCCGGTCTACAACGCGCGCAAGGGCTGGAAGGACTGGACGCTGGGCGCGATGGGCAACGTGTCCCTGACCGGCGATCTTACCCATGGTCTTTCGGTGGTGGGCGGCGTCGCCTATCGCCGCATGCTCGACGACGCTGCGGACTCGCCGATCGTGCGGATCGCCGGTTCGCGCGACCAATGGTTCGGTGCGCTCGGTCTCGCCTACACATTCTGAACGGACACACAAAATGCGCCGAACGGTTGCATTCGGACACGCTTCCGAATTGCCCCGCCCGGATCGCCACTGTAGCTAGTAGGCCGATCAGGTCTTTTTCGCTGTATCTAGTGAGTCTTCGTCGCGGAAGGGGCCGTAACAGGGGGGAAGGCATGAAACTACATGCAGTAGCTGGCGTTCTGGGTTTCGCTGCCGCATCGATCGCGACGCCGAGCCTGGCGATGACGATCGATACCACCGGTCCCTATGTTTCGCAGGTCTATTCCTTCGGTGCGGGCGCTACGCCCACCTATGGCCAGACCTTCACCGTCGGACGCGAGAACGCGCTGAACGCCTTCACCTTCTTCCTTGGCGGTGGTCCGGTCAATGTCCGCGCCTATGTCTATGCCTGGACCGGCCACCGGGCGAGCGGCGGGGCGTTCTACGCGAGTGACGTCCGCAGCTTCGGCGGCACCAAGGGCACGTCGTTCGACGCGCTCACCTTCAACGTCGGCGCGGTCGACCTTGCTGCCGGCCATCGCTATGTCGCGTTTCTTACGACGGCAGGCGTCGACCAGCCCGGCAATGCGAGCTTTGCCTGGATGCCGACCGCTGGGTCCTTGGGCAGCGACGCCTATGCCGGCGGCGATTTCGTCTACACCAACGGCACCCTGGCCCAGACGCTCGGCCGCAACTGGGACGATAGCGCAGGCGCCTATGGCGACGTGCAGTTCAAGGCGGATTTCAGCGTCGGGGCCACGTCGGGCGTACCCGAGCCGGCCGCCTGGGCGATGATGATCGGCGGCTTCGGCCTTGCCGGTGGGGCGCTGCGCCGCCGCCGTGCGCGGACATTGCTGCGCCTCGCCTGATCTTCCTAACCTTTGGTAGGCATGCGGCGCGTCGGGATTGCCGGGCGCGCCGCGGGCCTGTACACGACGAACCATTCCCCGGGGGACCGCTGATGCAGCGGTTGAGAGGAAGGCCGCAGCCTTCGACCCGCTGAACCTGATCCGGTTGACACCGGCGTAGGGAGGGAGGGTCTTGTTTCCCGAGGTCCATCTGCTCCCCGCGTACCGCCCGAAGGAGTAGACGAGCATGGCCGACATTCCCGCCAAGACCGAAATCGGCGTCACCACCGGCCCGATCCGCGGCAGCCGCAAGATTCACGTCGGCAAGCATCGCGTGGCGATGCGCGAGATCCACCTCGAGCCGGGCAGCGGCGAGGCGCCGGTGCGCGTCTACGACACCTCGGGCCCGTACACCGATCCCGATGCCCGCATCGACATCATGGCCGGCCTGCCGGCGATCCGCCGCGACTGGATCCTCGGCCGCGGCGATGTCGAAGCCTATGACGGCCGCCAGGTGAAGCCCGAGGACAACGGCCTGAAGGGCCCGGACCGCTCGGCCGGCGTGCCGCAGTTCCCGAACGTGGTGCAGCGCCCGCTGCGCGCCAAGCCGGGCATGAACGTGTCCCAGATGCACTATGCCAAGCGCGGCATCATCACGCCCGAGATGGAATATGTCGCCGAGCGCGAGAATCTCGGCCGCGAACGGCTCGCCGAATATGTCCGCGACGGGCAGGACTGGGGCGCCGCGATCCCCGATTACGTGACCCCCGAATTCGTCCGCGAGGAGGTCGCGCGCGGGCGGGCGATCATCCCGAACAACATCAACCACCCGGAAAGCGAGCCGATGGCGATCGGTCGCAATTTCCTGGTCAAGATCAACGCCAATATCGGCAATTCGGCGGTCGCCAGCGACGTGGCGAACGAGGTCGACAAGATGGTCTGGTCGATCCGCTGGGGCGCGGACACGGTGATGGACCTCTCCACCGGCCGCAACATCCACGACACCCGCGAGTGGATCCTGCGCAATTCGCCGGTGCCGATCGGCACGGTGCCGATCTACCAGGCGCTGGAAAAGGTGGGCGGCATCGCCGAGGACCTCACCTGGGAGATCTTCCGCGACACGCTGATCGAGCAGGCCGAGCAGGGCGTCGACTATTTCACCATCCATGCCGGCGTGCGGCTGCCCTATATCCCGATGACCGCCAAGCGCGTCACCGGCATCGTCAGCCGCGGCGGCTCGATCATGGCGAAGTGGTGCCTCGCGCATCACCGTGAATCGTTCCTCTACGAGCGGTTCGACGAGATCACCGAGATCATGAAGGCCTATGACATCGCCTATTCGCTGGGCGACGGCCTGCGCCCCGGCTCGATCGCCGACGCCAATGACGAGGCGCAGTTCGCCGAGCTCTACACGCTGGGCGAGCTGACCAAGCGCGCCTGGGAACAGGACGTGCAGGTGATGATCGAGGGCCCCGGCCATGTGCCGATGCACAAGATCAAGCAGAACATGGAAAAGCAGCTCGAGGCGTGCGGCGAGGCGCCCTTCTACACGCTCGGGCCGCTGACCACCGATATCGCGCCGGGCTATGACCACATCACCAGCGGCATCGGCGCGGCGATGATCGGCTGGTACGGCACGGCGATGCTCTGCTACGTCACGCCGAAGGAGCATCTGGGGCTTCCCGACCGCGACGACGTGAAGGTGGGCGTGGTCACCTACAAGCTGGCGGCGCACGCGGCTGATCTCGCCAAGGGCCATCCGGCGGCGAAGGTGCGCGACGATGCGCTGAGCCGCGCGCGCTTCGAGTTCCGCTGGCGCGACCAGTTCAACCTGTCGCTCGATCCGGACACGGCCGAGCAGTATCACGACCAGACGCTGCCGGCGGAAGGTGCGAAGACCGCGCATTTCTGCTCGATGTGCGGGCCGAAATTCTGCTCGATGAAGATCACGCAGGAGGTGCGCGACTTCGCCGCCAAGCAGAACGCGTCGGCCGATACCTTCCTGGCGGCAACGCCGGCGACGGTGGATGCCGAGACGGGCATGGCAGAGATGAGCAAGGTGTTCCGCGAGACCGGCAGCGAGCTCTACATGGGTGCCGGCGGGCGCGAGCACGACTGACCGGGACGGGGGCGGCGCAGGCTTGCCGCCCCCTTTGCCCGCTGCGTCCCGCCTTGGGACGAGAAAAATCGTTTCCTCTGGAACCCTGGGGCGATTTGCCGGTTCACGGCCGCGTGGATTAATAGAATATTAACCATGATGGCGCAGGCCGATCGGGTCCCGCGCCTCCGTATTTACACGGCGGCGGCCGGGAGAGGATGCCCCAAGGGGCACAACACAGGGGGCGACATGATGAAGGCTTGGATCGCAGCGTTTGCACTGGTTTGTCTCGCCGCGCCTGCCGCAGCGCAGACCTTTTCGAACTCCGG
Source organism: Sphingomonas sp. TDK1 (assembly GCF_001650735.1). GTDB lineage: Bacteria > Pseudomonadota > Alphaproteobacteria > Sphingomonadales > Sphingomonadaceae > Sphingomonas. The sequence goes on from NZ_LXVY01000045.1 coordinate 57,784, forward strand.
CACGATCAGCATTCCGGACAGGGTCGGCAACGCCAACGGCTATGCCGACAGCGTCATCAATGTGTCGGGCCTCAATGGTCGCCTTTCCGGCCTGTCGCTCACGCTGACCGGAATCAGCCACAGCTTCTCCAACGATCTCGTCTTCGGCCTGGTCGCGGAGAATGCGGGGATCGGCTTCATCTTCTGGAGCGAGGCCGGCTTCAACAACGCGCTGTCCAACGTCACGGTGAGCTTCAGCGACAGCGCCGCGGGCTTCCTGCCCTATTCGCTGGCGACGACCGCACCGATCACCGCGGGGACCTATCTGCCGTCCAACTGGGCCGGCTACGGTGTCGCCGGCGTGAACAATGCGGTGTTCTTTTCCGACTTCTACGGCATCAACCCCAATGGCGACTGGCGCCTGATCGCGCTGGATACGGGCGAAGGGGATGTCGGGTCGGTCGGCGGCGGCTGGAGCCTGACCATGTCGACCACGCCGGTCGGCGGCGCCGTGCCGGAACCGGCGAGCTGGGCGATGCTGATCGGCGGCTTCGCGCTGGCCGGCAGCGCGCTGCGCCGGCAGCGGACCAGCCGGGCCGCGCTCGCCGCCTGATCCTGCCGCGGCGCTGCCGGTGCCACCGCCTCACGGCGTGGCCGGCAGCGCCCAGTCGATCGGCTTCTGGCCGATGCACTCCAGAAACGCGTTCGTCCGGCTGAACGGACGCGACCCGAAAAAGCCGGCATGCGCCGACAGCGGCGACGGGTGCGGCGATTTCAGCACGAGGTGCCGCCCGCCCTTCTCGATCGAGTCGACAAAGGCCGCCTTTTTCTGCGCATGCGCGCCCCAGAGCAGGAACACCACCGGCTCGGGCCGGGCATTGACCAGCCGGATCACCGCATCGGTGAAGCGCTCCCAGCCCCGCCCCTGATGCGCCGCCGCGCGCCCCATCTCCACCGTCAGCACCGCGTTGAGCAGCAGCACGCCCTGCCGGGCCCAATGCTCGAGAAAGCCGTGTCGCGCGCGCGGGATGCCGAGATCGGTTTCCATCTCCTTGTAGATGTTGACGAGGCTGGGCGGCGTCCGGACACCCGGCTGGACGGAGAAGCACAGCCCGTGCGCCTGCCCTTCGCCATGATAGGGGTCCTGCCCCAGGATGACGACGCGCACCTGCTCCAGCGGCGTCAGGTCGAGCGCGCGAAACCAGTCGCTGCCGGCCGGGAAAATGCGTTTCCCGGCGGCTTTCTCGGCACGCAGATAGTCCCGCAGCGCGGCCATATAGGGTTGGGCGAACTCTTCCTCGAGCGGGGCCAGCCAGCTCGGGTGCAGCTTGATCGTGGACATGGCGCCCTCTGTCCGGTGCGCGGACAAGCGTGTCAATCACAGGCTATTGACAGCGTTGACGCAAACGATAGCTTTCGTGGACAACAAGCATGAAGCAACGACAACCAAAGAGGAGGGGTGCCATGACATCATGGCTGATCGCGTTCGCATATGGTGTCGGCATGGTCGCGTCGCCCGCGCCGGCCCAGGCGCAACCGCAGAGCGACGTTTCCAAGCAAATCATCAACGCCCCGGCGCCGGAAAGCTTCGCCGTCTATGGCCTCCCCGCGCAGCCTGCGGTGGTGAAGGACAAGAATGTGCAGGGCGGCAGGGCGCTGCGCGTCGCGATCCCGGCGGCGTCGGACCAGCCCTGGACGATCGGGCTGACCTCCACGGTCACCCAGCCCGTCAAGAAGGGCGACAAGCTGGTGGTCGCGGCATGGATCCGCGCCGCCACCCTGCCGGACGGCGCAACCAGCGCCAAGATCGCCGCGCTCCAGATCAATCTGTCGAAGGCGCCCTACACGCCGGTGTTCAAGGGCGAGGCCGAAGCGACGGCCGCGTGGAAGATGGTGCACGCCAGCGGCATCGCCGATCGCGATTATGCCGCGGGCGAACTCACCGCCTCGATGCAGCTCGCCACGGGCAAGCAGGTGCTCGACGTGGGGCCGATCCTGGTGCTCGACCTCAACAAGTGATCCGCCGCAGCGTCTCCGGATCACGGCTGCCGGCATAGAAGGCATCGAGACAGGCGGCGAAGATGCCGTCCGGCTCGATGTCCGCCGCCTCGAACAGGGTCATCGAGGAACGGACCTTCATCGCGTCGATGTCGCCGAGGATCGCCTCGGCGCGGCGTTTGCCGGCATGGGCGAGCAGCGTCCGTGTCAGGTCCCGCAACCGCGGGCCGAGCAGCGGGTGCGCCAGATAGGCGCGCGCCTCTTCCAGATCGGCAATGGCATAACGCTGCGCCATGTCGCTCCGGCCGAGCCCCGCGATCTGCGGGAAGATATACCAGATCCAGTGGCTGGTCTTGCGGCCGCGCTGGAGTTCCGCACGCGCGACCGCAAAGTCTGTCGCCTGGGCGGCGACGAAGCGGTCGAGCGGGTCCATGGCAGTCTCCTCGTCAGCTGCGGATCGCCGTCACCAGATAGTTGAGCGCCTCGTTCTCGGTCACCACGAAACCACGGGTGGGCGAGAAGCTCAGGCCCTGGCGGTCGATCACCTTCAGGCCCGAATCCGCGAGCAGCGCCTCAAGTTCCTCCGGCTTGAGGAAGCGGCTCCAGTCGTGCGTGCCCTTGGGAATCGCGCCGGCGCCTTCGGCGAGCGTAATCATCGCCAGCCGCGAGAGCGGCGTGCGGTTGGGCGTGGAAAGCACCATGAGCCCGCCCTCGGCCAGCGCGCCGGCAAGCCCGCGCACGAAGCCGGCGGGATCGCTGACATGCTCGATCACTTCCATCGAGGTGACAAGATCGAAGCTGCGACCGGCCAGATCCTCGATCCCGCCATGGACATAATCGATCGGCAGGCCGGACAGTTCGGCATGCGCGCGCGCCGCGCCGATATTTTCCGCCGCCGCATCCACCCCGGTTACCCGCGCGCCGAGGCGGGCGAGCGGCTCGCACAAAAGGCCGGCGCCGCAGCCCACATCGATGGCGGCCTTGCCGGTCAGCGGCATGAAGTCCGCCGAATCACCTGCCCAATGTTCGTCGATCGCGCGGCGGATATAGCCCAGCCGCGCAGGATTCAGCCGGTGGAGCATGGCGGAGGAACCCTTTGGATTCCACCAATCGGCCGCCAGACGACCGAAATGTTCCGCTTCTCGGGGGTCAATCGTAGCTATTGTTGCGTTCGGCATCGCTGGCTCCTATCAGGCACGCCCATCTCTCCCAAGGGCAGGAAACAAGCAACCAGCCATGGCGCGTATCGTAATGAAGTTCGGCGGCACATCGATGGCCGGGATCGAGCGTATCCGCAGCGTCGCTGCCCGCGTCAAACGCGAGTGGGAGGCGGGCAACCAGGTCGCGGTGGTCGTCTCGGCGATGGCAGGCGAGACCGATCGCCTGGTCGGCTTCTGCCGCGAGGCCTCGTCGCTCTACGACCCCAAGGAATATGACGTCGTCGTTTCCGCCGGCGAGCAGATCACCAGCGGCCTGCTGGCGATCGCGCTGCAGGCGATCGGCGTGCCGGCGCGCTCCTGGCTCGGCTGGCAGCTGCCGGTGCAGACCTCGGACGCCTTCGCCAAGGCGCGCATCGAGGAGATCGGCACCGACGCGCTGCTCGCCAGCATGGGTAACGGTGAAGTCGCCGTTATCCCCGGCTTCCAGGGCGTGCACGAGGACCGGATCACCACGCTCGGGCGTGGTGGATCGGACACCTCGGCGGTGGCGGTGGCAGCGGCGGTGAAGGCCGATCGCTGCGACATCTACACCGATGTCGACGGCGTCTACACCACCGATCCGCGCATCGTGCCCCGCGCACGCAAGCTGAAGCGCGTGACCTATGAGGAAATGCTCGAACTCGCCAGCGTCGGCGCCAAGGTGCTCCAGACCCGTTCGGTCGGCCTGGCGATGAAGGAAGGGGTTCGCGTGCAGGTGCTCTCGTCCTTCACGGGCGACGACGCGCCGATGGCAGATACATTGCCCGGGACGATGATCGTGGGCGAAGAGGAGATTCAGGACGTGGAACGCCAGCTCATCACCGGCATCGCGCACGACAAGAACGAGGCCAAGATCACCCTGACCGCAGTGCCGGACAAGCCCGGCGCGGTGGCATCGATCTTCACGCCGCTTGCCGATGCCAGCATCAATGTCGACATGATCATCCAGAACATCGCGCACCAGAGCGCCGGCAGCGCCAGCGCGACGGACGTGACGTTCACGGTGCCGGCGGCGGATCTCGCCCGCTCGCTGGAGATCCTGGCGCAGCAGAAGGAAGCGATCGGCTTCACCGGCATCAGCCACGACACGCGCGTGGCCAAGGTCTCGGTGGTCGGCGTGGGCATGCGCAGCCATGCGGGCGTCGCCGCGACGATGTTCCAGACGCTGGGCGCGCGCGGCATCAACATCCAGGCGATCACCACCTCCGAGATCAAGGTCTCGGTGCTGATCGAGGAAGACTATACCGAGCTCGCGGTGCGCGTGCTGCACACGGCCTATGGCCTCGACGCGGAAGACGTCGCGGCGTGATCCGGCGCTCGGCAAGCGGCGCGCGCCTCTTGCCGAGTCCGTACCCCGGCGGCTAGGTCCGGCGGCATGACCATCTCCTCCACGATCGGCGCCGAGCGCCTGGCGCGACGCATGGCGCGCGGTTGCGAATTCCTGGGCAGCGAGGTTGCGATCCTCTGCGGCGCGATGTCGTGGGTGTCGGAACGCAATCTGGTCGCCGCCATTTCCAATGCCGGCGGTTTCGGCATGATCGCCTGTGGCGCGATGAGCCCCGAACTGCTCGACGCGGAAATCGCCGCGACCAAGGCGCTCACCGCCAAGCCGTTCGGCGTCAATCTGATCACCATGCACCCGCAGCTGTTCGACCTGATCGAGGTCTGCGCGCGGCACGAGGTCGGCCATGTCGTGCTTGCGGGCGGCCTGCCGCCGGCGGGTTCGCTCGACGCCATCAAGGGCCGGGGCGCCAAGCTGATCTGCTTCGCGCCGGCGCTCAGCCTGGCCAAGAAGCTGATCCGCTCGGGCGTCGACGCGCTGATCGTCGAAGGCATGGAGGCCGGCGGCCATATCGGCCCGGTCTCCACCAGCGTGCTCGCGCAGGAAATCCTGCCCGAGGTGGCGGAGCAGGTTCCCGTCTTCGTGGCGGGCGGCATCGGCCGCGGCGAAGCGATCGCCGGCTATCTCGACATGGGTGCGGCGGGCGTGCAGCTGGGCACGCGGTTCGCGGCGGCGACCGAGAGCATCGCCCATCCCAATTTCAAGAAGGCGTTCATCCGCGCCTCCGCCCGCGACGCGATCACCAGCGTGCAGATCGATCCGCGCCTGCCGGTGATCCCGGTCCGCGCGCTCAAGAACGCCGGCGGGGAAGCCTTTATCGTCAAGCAGCGCGAAGTGGCGCAGGCTCTGGACGAGGGCGGCGTGGCGATGGCCGAGGCGCAGTTGCAGATCGAGCATTATTGGGCCGGCGCGCTGCGCCGCGCGGTGATCGACGGCGATGTCGAGCATGGCAGCGTGATGGCGGGCCAGTCGGTCGGCATGGTCACCAAGGAAGAGCCGGTCGCGACGATCATCGAGACGCTGATGGCCGAAGCGGCGCATGCGCTGGAGAAGCGCGCGGCGTAAGGCTCTAATTCCTCCCCCCGCCTGCTGGGGGAGGGGGACCTGGTGGTGCCCGGGAGGATACGCTTTCCGCGCTTTTGCTGCGCACCCGGCTTGGCGGGGGTGCGCACAATCTGTTACCGCTGACATATGGCCTTGACCGCAGCCGCCTCCGCCCGAGAAATCCTCACCCGCCTGCACGACCTGATGGCGAAACGGCTGCCGGTCCAGTCGAAGCTCAACGCCGTCGTCAACATCATCGGCGAAGCGCTGCACAGCGAGGTCTGCTCGATCTACCTGCTGCGCGAAGGCGTGCTGGAGCTGTTCGCGACGCGGGGGCTGGCACAGGAAGCCGTGCACGTCACCAAGCTGGGGCTGGGCGAGGGGCTTGTCGGCACGATCGCCGCGCATGTCGAGACGCTCAACCTCGACGAGGCGACCAGCCACCCCAATTTCGTCCATAATCCCGAGACGGGCGAGGACCGTTTCCACAGCTTCGCGGGCGTGCCGATCATCCGGCGCGAACGGGCGGTGGGCGTGCTCGCCGTCCAGCATGTCGATCCGCGGCGCTATGCCGATATCGAGATCGAGGCGCTGCAGACCGTCGCGATGGTGCTTTCCGAGCTGATCGCCAATGCCGAACTGATCGATGCGGCGGGCGGCACCTCGACGCGCCTTCAGCCCACCGCCTCGGGCACGATCCGCGGCTTCCGGCTTGTCGAGGGCATGGCGCGCGGCGTCGCGGTGTTCCACCAGCCGCGCATCCTCATCGAACATACCGTTGCCGAGGATACGGAGGCGGAGCGCCACCGCGTCTATGCGGCGTTCGACAAGATGCGCGAGCAGATCGAGCGCATGACCAGCCAGGCCGAATTCGGCAGCGGCGGGGAGCATGAGGAGATCCTCGCCACCTACAAGATGTTCGCCTATGACGAAGGCTGGAGCCGCCGCATCAACGAGGCGATCGATTCCGGCCTGACCGCCGAGGCGGCGATCGAGCGCGTGCAGCAGCGCACCCGCCAGCGCATGCGCGAGATCGACGATCCGCTGCTCCGCGACCGGATGCACGATCTGGAGGACCTCTCCAACCGGCTGCTGCGTATCGTCTCGGGCCAGCTCGGCACCGCCGCACAGCTCGGGTTGCGGCAGGATTCAATCCTGATCGCGCGGAACCTGGGGCCCGCCGAGCTGCTCGAATATGACCGGCGCCGGCTCAAGGGCGTGGTGCTCGAGGAAGGTTCGCTGACTGCGCACGTCACCATCGTCGCGCGCGCGATGGGGGTGCCCGTGCTGGGCCGTGTCCGCGAGGTTCGCCGGGAAGTGGCCGAGGGGGACCTGCTGCTGCTCGACGTGGGCGAGGAAAGCGTGTTCGTCCGCCCGTCGCTCGCCATGGAGGAAGCGTTCGAGGCCAAGCTGGCGCTCAGCCAGAAGCGCCGCGCCGCCTTCGCCCAGCTGAAGAATGTCGCGCCGGTGACCAAGGATGGGCACCGGGTGACGGTGATGGTCAATGCCGGGCTGCGCGATGACGTGGCAGCGCTCGACCTTACCGGCGCCGACGGCATCGGCCTGTTCCGCACCGAGTTCCAGTTCCTCGTCTCCGCCACGCTGCCGCAGCGCGAGGCGCAGCGCCGGCTGTACCGCGACGTGCTGGAGACGGCGGGCGACCGGCCGGTGGTGTTCCGCACCGTCGACATCGGCGGCGACAAGGCGCTGCCCTATCTGAACCATGACGAGGATGGCGAGGAAGAGAATCCCGCCATGGGGTGGCGCGCGCTGCGCCTCGCGCTCGATCGCGACGGCCTGATGAAGGCGCAGGCCCGCGCGCTGATCGAGGCGGCGGCGGGGCGGACGCTCAACGTGATGTTCCCGATGGTATCGGAGCCCTGGGAGTTCGACGAGGCGCGCGCGCTGTTCGAGGCGCAGCATGCCTGGCTCGCCGCGCGCGGGCGCAAGCTGCCGAACGAGATCCGCTATGGCGCGATGCTGGAAGTACCGGCGCTGGCCGAGGTGCTGGACCTGCTGCTGCCCAAGCTGCAGTTCCTTTCGATCGGTACCAACGACCTGACGCAGTTCCTGTTCGCGGCCGACCGCGCGCACCCCAAGCTCGCGCTGCGCTATGACTGGCTCAGCCCGGCGATCCTGCGCTTCCTGAAGCGCGTCAGCGACCAGGCGCGGGCTGCGAACGTGCCGGTGGCGGTGTGCGGCGAGATGGGCGGGCGACCGCTGGAGGCGCTGGCGCTGATCGGCCTCGGCATCGACCGGCTATCGATCACGCCTGCCGCCGTCGGACCGATCAAGGCAATGCTGCGCACCCTGGATCGCACCGCGCTGCTCGCGGCCATGACCGAAATGCTGCGGCACCCCGAGGCGCCGCTGCGCGAGGTGCTGACGACATGGGCGGAGGCGCAGGGCGTCGAACTGGCCTGACCAGGCAAGCCAATCATTGCGCGGCGGCGTTGACAGTGGCACGGCCGGGAGGGCATCCCCTGCACGATAAGGCGGTCGTTCCAGGGTCTAACGCGTCCGCCGGAGGAAAGAATGCAAGGCGAAACGCCCGAAGAGTCCACCTCGTCCACCGTGCGCCCCGGCGAACGCCTGCGTGCCGCACGCGAAGCCTTGGGACTGGACCTGCCCGAGATCGCCGCGCGCACCCGCATCCCGCAGCGCCATCTCGAGGCGATCGAGCAGGGCACCTATTCGGGGCTGCCGTCGATCACCTATGCGACCGGTTTCGCCAAGGCCTATGCGCGGGCGGTGAATATCGACGAAGTCGCGATCGCCCGCGACGTGCGCGGCGAGCTGGGCCAGATCGAACGCCCCGTTCTCACCCCCGAATATCCGCTGCAGGAACCGTCGCGCGCAGCACCCGGCGGTATCGTGTGGTTCGGCGTCATCGTCGCGCTGGTGCTCGTGGCGGGCATCGGCATCTGGTACGGCACCAACTGGTTCCGCGGCGGCGCGGCGCAGGGCGACGGGGTTGCCCAGCAGTTCGAGGTCGCGCCTACCCCCACGCCGAGCGCGCCTGCTCCCGCGCCGAGCCCGACGGTTCCCGCCGTCGAGCATGTGACGCTGGTCGCACGCGGCCCGGCCTGGATCCGCGTGACCGACGCGACCGGCAAGCGGCTGGCCGAAAAGGAACTGACCGCCGGCGAGCGCTATGAAGTGCCCGACGACGCCGATCATCCGCGCGTCCGCACCGGCCGCCCGGACCAGCTGCAGGTCTTGCTGAACGGCAGCGAGATCGCACCGCTCGGCACAGAGGTAAAGGTCGTCGAGGCCGAACTGACCTCCGCGGCGCTCCGAGCACGCGGCCAGCCGGGCGCCACCCCTTCGCCGACGCCGGGCGCGGCGGCCGCGGCGGCCATGCCGCTGCGCGAACGCGCGCCGCGCCGTCGCGATCGCACGTCGCCCCCTTCGGAGGGCATCGCGACCCCGTCGGCGCCCACGGGCGGCACGACACCCGGCGGCGACACGCCGAACCCCTGAGGGGGTGGCGCAAGCGGGCGCCGCTTGGCTATAGCGGCGCCACGCCTCCGTTCCCCGGGGGGCGCTGAGGGAATTATCGACGATGCGTATTGCTCTCGCAGCGGCACTGGCCTTTGCCGCGTTCGGCTTCAACGGCTCCGCGATGGCGCAAGCCCAGGACGGCAATGTCGGCCAGCGCGTCGACAAGCTGGAGCGCGAGATGCGCGCGGTGCAGCGCAAGGTCTTCCCCGGCGGTGCCGGCATGACCGTGGAGCCCCAGATTACCCAGCAGGTCGACACGACCCCGCCGGGCGTACCCGCCACGACCCCGCTCGCCGACCTGACCGAGCGCGTCGCCGCCCTGGAAAGCCAGATCCAGACCATGACCGGCCAGATCGAGCAGAACCAGTATCGCCTGCGGCAGCTCGAAGAGTCGTTCGGCGCCTACAAGGCCGCGACCGATGCGCGGGTGAAGGCACTCGAGGCGCCGCCCGTCGCGACCGACGCCGCGCCGACCGACGGCGACGTCGCGGCCTCGGGGGATTCCGGGCCGGCGCCGGCACCGGCCACATCGGCCAGGCCGACCGGCGATCGCGCGGCCAAGGTGGCGGCGGTGGAGAAGCCGAGCACGGGGGATGCGGGCGAGGACCTGTACCTCTATGGCTTCCGCCTGTGGCAGGCGAAGCTCTATCCGGAAGCGGCCAAGGCGCTGGAGCAGTACAAGGCCAAATATCCGACCGGCAAGCGCGCCAGCTTTGCGCGCAACCTGCTCGGCCGCGCCTATCTCGACGATAACAAGCCCAGCCTCGCCGCGGTGGCGCTGTACGAGAACTATACTAAGGACCCGAACGGCGAACGCGCGCCGGACAGCCTCTATTATCTCGCCCAGGCGCTGGTGAAGCTGAACAAGCCCTCCGGCGAGGTCTGCAAGGTGTATGACGAGCTGAACAAGGTCTATGGCCCCGGGCTCTCGGCAGAAATGCGCGCTGGCGTCGCCAAGGGCCGTGCGGATCAGCGCTGCAAGTAACGCGTCGCCGATCGACGCAATCGCGGGCGCGACCGTCGCCCGCTTCCTCGCCGACTGGCGCGCGGTCGCCGGGCAGACACCCGGCGCCGGGGCACCGGTCGGCGTTGCCGTTTCGGGCGGCGCGGACAGCCTCGCATTGCTGCTGCTGGCGCGCGCGGCCTTCCCGGGCGGCGTCGTCGCGGCCACGGTCGATCATGGCTTGCGCACCGAATCCGCCCGGGAAGCCGCGTTCGTCGGCATGCTCTGCGCGCGTATCGGCGTGCCGCACGCCGTGCTTCCGCTTCGCCCCGAAATGCTGGTGCGCGGCAATCTCCAGGATCGCGCCCGCGCGATGCGCTATCGCGCCCTGGCCGATTGGGCAGCGACGTGCCGCGCGCCCTGGGTCGCGGTGGCGCACCAGCAGGACGATCTCGCCGAAACCTTCCTGCTGCGAGCCCGCCGCGGGGCCGGGCTGGGGGGCCTTGCCGCGATGCTGCCCAGCCGACCGCTTCGCGTCGCCGATTCCACCCTGCTCGTCCGGCCGCTGCTCGGCTGGTCCCGCACCGAGCTCGCAGCGATCGTCGATGCCGCCGGCATCGACGCCGTCGAGGATCCATCGAACCGGCATCCGCGCTTCGATCGCAGCCGCATCCGCAGCCTGCTTGCCGACAGCCCCGACCTGCCGCCCGCACGCCTCGCGCGCGCCGCGGCCAATCTGCGCGACGCCGAGACTGCGCTCGCATGGGTCATCGATCGGGAATGGCGCGCGCGCGCGGAGACCGCGGACGCCCAACTGCTCCTCGATCTGGACGGCCTGCCCGCCGAACTGCGCCGACGCCTGGTGGCTCGGGCGCTCAAGATGGTAAACGACGTCCCGCCTCCGCGCGGTTCCGGGCTTGACCGCCTCATCGCGGCGGTCGATGCCGGAGCGGTGGCGACATTGGCCGGAGTCGTGGTGCGGCCGGGGCCCCGCTGGCGCTTCGCACCAGCCCCCCCGCACCGATCACCGTGATCGACGTTGTTCCATTGTCATTAACGCCGCCATGCCTATCTTAGGGCTGGAAAGGTACCGGGTACACGATGAGCGAAAACGGCAAGCAGCAGGGTCCGGAAAACGGGGGGAACAACCCCTGGATGAAGAGCCTGCTCATCTGGGTGGGAATCCTCGCAGCCCTGGCGTTGTTCGTCACGCTGTTCGACACCCGCACCGCGCAGCCCACGGGCAATGCGATCCCCTATTCGACCTTCCTCGACAAGGTGCAGTCGGGCGATGTGAAGGACGTCAACATCTCGGTTGGCTCCGGCGTCATCACCGGTACCACCAGCGAGGGCAAGTTCCGCACGAACAACCCCGGCGACGCCAAGCTCGTCGAGACGCTGCGCGCCAAGGGCGTGGTGATGAACGCGCGTCCGGAAGATTCGCCGTCGATCTGGCAGTATATCCTCGTCCAGTCGCTGCCCTTCCTGCTCTTCCTCGGCATCGCCTTTTTCGTGCTGCGCCAGATGCAGAAGAATTCGGGCTCCGGCGCGATGGGCTTCGGCAAGAGCCGCGCCCGCCTGCTGACGCAGAAGGAAGGCAAGGTCACCTTCGACGACGTCGCGGGCATCGACGAGGCGCGCGACGAGCTGCAGGAAATCGTCGAGTTCCTCAAGGACCCGTCGAAGTTCGCACGGCTCGGCGGCAAGATCCCCAAGGGTGCGCTGCTGGTCGGCTCGCCCGGTACCGGCAAGACGCTGCTTGCCCGCGCGATCGCGGGCGAGGCGGGCGTGCCCTTCTTCACCATTTCGGGTTCGGACTTCGTCGAGATGTTCGTCGGCGTCGGCGCGAGCCGCGTCCGCGACATGTTCGAGCAGGCCAAGAAGTCGGCGCCGTGCATCGTCTTCATCGACGAAATCGACGCGGTCGGCCGTTCGCGCGGCGCAGGGCTGGGCAACCAGAATGACGAGCGCGAGCAGACGCTGAACCAGCTGCTGGTCGAGATGGACGGCTTCGAGGCGAACGAAGGCATCATCATCGTCGCCGCGACCAACCGCCCCGACGTGCTCGATCCGGCGCTGCTGCGTCCGGGCCGCTTCGACCGCCAGGTGCAGGTGCCGCGCCCCGATATCGAGGGCCGCGTGAAGATCCTGCAGGTCCATATGAAGAAGGTGCCGATCGCGCCCGACGTCGATGCCCGCGTAATTGCGCGCGGCACGCCGGGCTTTTCGGGTGCCGATCTCGCCAACCTCGTCAACGAGGCGGCGCTGCTCGCGGCCCGTCGCGGCAAGCGGCTGGTGGCGGCGCAGGAATTCGACGATGCCCGCGACAAGGTGCTGATGGGTGCCGAGCGCCGCAGCATGGTGATGACCGACGACGAGAAGCGGATGACCGCCTATCACGAAGCCGGCCACGCCCTGGTGTTCGCGCACGAGCCGACCGCCGATCCGATCCACAAGGCGACGATCATCCCGCGCGGCTTTGCGCTGGGCATGGTGCAGCCGCTGCCGGAGCGCGATTCGTACAGCTATCACCGCGACAAGATGCACGCCGATATCGCCGTGGCGTTCGGCGGCCGCGTCGCCGAGGAACTGATCTTCGGCTATGACAAGGTCAGCTCGGGCGCCTCGAACGACATCATGCAGGCGACCCGTCTCGCCCGCGCGATGGTCACCAAATGGGGCCTGTCGGACACGCTGGGCCCGCTCGACTTCTCCGAAAGCGAGGACAGCTTCACCGGCTATTCGGTGCAGCGATCCAAGCCGATGTCGGACGAGACGGCGCGCATGATCGACGCCGAGGTGAAGCGCTTCGTCGAGAAGGGCCTTAACCGCGCGCGGCAGATCCTGGGCGACCATACCGACCAGCTCCACACCATCGCGCTGGCGCTGCTCGAATATGAGACGCTGACCGGCGAGGAGATCAAGAAGCTGATCGCCGGGGAGACGCTGGATCGCGGCGATCCCACCGGCACGCCGGGCATGCCGGCGGTGGGCGGCACCTCGATCCCCAAGACGCGCAAGCTCAAGGATCCGTTCGGCAATCCGGCACCGCAGGGGGCGTGAGCCCTCCGGCAGCGCTAGGGCCAGCGTCGCTAGGATAGAAAACGCTCCCGGGACCCCTTCCCGGGAGCGTTTTTCCTATGCGACGACGGTTTCTGGCCGCGGGCGGACGGATGCTCATGGCGGCGCCCGCGCAGACGATGAGCGTGGCCGAGTTTCTCGCCAAGGGGCACGCGCTCCAGGCCAAGGGTGCGATGGCGATGGTCTCGTCGGACATCGGCCTGCTGAAGCAGGAGATCAACGGCGCTTCCACCGCCTATCGCGGCAACCTTGCGGCGGCGGCCGCGGCGGGCAGGAAGCCGAGCAGCTGCCCTCGCCCAAGGGCACGGTGAAGATGGGCAGCAACGACCTGATCGCAGCGTTCGAGAAGATACCGCCGGCGCAGCGGGGGACCAGCGTCAGGGCCGCCTTCGCTGCCATGATGCAGCAGCGTTTCCCCTGCGCCTGATCCGTCAGGCGTGCGACTCCATCCGCCTTGCCTCAGGTGCCTGCACAGGGCTGCGCGGTTACAGCAGGCCGAGCCCCGCCAGCTCTCCCATCAGCGACGCGGGCAGCGTGTCGACGCCGCCGTCCGAATCGCTCAGGTCCGGCGGCGCATCGGTTGCTTCCAGATAGCGCCAGCCCTGGTGCGCGCGCTTCGGTCGCGCCTGGACGAGGATCAGCTGCGGTTCGAGGAGGATGGCGGTGCGCCCCCCTTCCGCTTCGCCGAAGCCCAGGATCGGCGAGCGGCCGATCAGCTGGTGCTTGAGGATCCAGAATAGCGAGCCGCCGTCGATTTCCGCATGCCGCTTCGGCAGATAGCGCGTGGTGAGGGCGACGCCCCCGAGGGCGGCACGCGCCTCCAGCCGGGCACGAAGGACGTCGACGCTGTCGCAGGCAAAGGCGACCTTGGTGAGATGGAGTGGCACGCAGGGGATTTGGGCGGTCCGTGCCCCGCGATCAAGTCAGCTGCCGAGGCCGACAAGCGTCGCGAGACCCAGGAACGAGAAGAACCCCATCACGTCGGTCATCATCGTCACGAACACCGCCGAGGCGACCGCCGGATCGACGCGCAGCCGATCGAGGGTCACCGGGATCAGCACGCCTGCCATGCCGGCGATCAGATTGTTGATCACCATCGCCATCGCGATCACCGCTGCCAGCCAGGGGATGCCGTAGATCAGCATGGTACCCGCGCCGATCGCCAGTCCGAGCGACAGGCCGTTGGCCGCGGCGATGCGCAGCTCGCGCAGGATCATGCGAATGGTGTTCGATTCGGTCAGCTGGTTCGTCGCGATCGCCCGCACCACCACCGCCAGCGTTTGCGTGCCCGCATTGCCGCCCATGCCGGAGACGATCGGCATCAGCACCGCCAGCAACGCGAACTTGGCGATCTCCCCCTGGAACAGCCCCACCACCGATGCCGCGAGGATCGCGGTGCCGAGGTTGACGAACAGCCAGGTCAGGCGCGTCTTGACCGTCAGCAGCACCGGCTCGTTGATGTCGCCCTCGCCGGCGCCGGAGAGGCGGAGAATATCCTCGCCGGCTTCCTGCGAGATGATGTGGACGATGTCGTCCACCGTGATCATGCCGACCAGCCGCCCGCTCAGATCCACCACCGCCGCCGAGATCAGCGCGTATTTCTGGAAGCGCAGCGCGACTTCCTCCTGGTCCATGTCGACCGGGATCAGGGTCTGCTCGCGCTTCATCACGTCGCTGATCGTGATGCCGCGCGGGGTGCGCAGGATCCAGGAGAGCTCGCAGGTGCCGATCGGCTTGTGCGAGGGATCGACGACGAAGATTTCCCAGAAGTCCGTGGTCAGCGAATCATTGCCGCGCAGGTAATCCAGGACATGACCGACGGTCCAATGCTCGGGCACCGCGATCAGCTCGCGCTGCATCAGGCGGCCGGCGGACTCCTCGGGGTAGGACAGCGCCTCTTCGATCGCGGCGCGATCGTCGGGGTCGAGCGCGCGGAGCACCTCGCGCTGGTCCTCGACATCCATGTCCTCGATGATCGCGACGGCGTCGTCGGTATCGAGCTCGGCGGCGAGGTCGGCGACCTGGTGCGGCTCCAGCGCGTCGACCAGCGCCTCGCGCACCCAGTCGTTCATCTCGGCGAGCACGTCGCCGTCGATCAGGTCGGAGATGGCGGTAACGACGTCCGCGCGCTGCTCCGACGGGACCAGCTCGATCAGGTCGGCGATATCGGCGGGGTGGAGCGGCGCGACCAGCGCATGCGCGGCCTCGTTGTCGCCTTCGTCGACCGCGTCCAGAACCGCGCTGACGAATTCGGGCTTCAGCCGATCGTCCTCGTCCAGCTGGCTCTCTGGCGCGGTGGCCTCTTCGTGCAGTTCGGTCTCGCTCACCGTCCGACCTCCCGTGCTGCGGCTCTTGTCGCGGCGCTGCCATCCCCAGCGCGGATTTGCAAGTCGGCAGCGCACCGCTTAGGGCTTCGTTCCAGTTTTAGAGAAGAGGTGCCCCATGGCCGAACCCACGACGCTCATACTCACGCTCGATACCGGCGATGTTCGCATTCGCCTTCGTCCCGACCTGGCGCCCAAGCATGTGGAGCGCATCGCCGGCCTTGCTGACGAAGGCTTCTATGACGGCGTGGTCTTCCACCGCGTGATCGACGGTTTCATGGCGCAGGGCGGCGATCCCTCGGGCACCGGCATGGGCGGTTCGGACAAGCCGGATCTCGCCCAGGAATTCTCGAAGGAGCGCCATGCGCGCGGCGTCTGCTCCATGGCGCGTACGATGAACCCGAACAGCGCCAACTCGCAGTTCTTCATCTGCCTCGACGATGCCAGCTTCCTCGACGGCCAGTACACCGTCTGGGGCGAAGTGGTCGAAGGCATGGAGCATGTCGACGCGCTCCCCAAGGGCGAGCCGCCCGCGAGCCCCGGCAAGATCGTCAAGGCGCGCACCGAGGCTTGATGCTGCAAGACCCTCTTCTCGCCGGGGAGGGGGGGCCCGTCGGCGCGGGCGGGGCGGGAGCGGGGCAATCGTCTATTGCCTCGCTTCACGCATCATCGAATGGCGCGCCCGACGAGCCCCGCGGTGCGCGCTCCCTCCGAATGACGCTCATCTTGCAAACCATTCGCAATCTCAATAATCCCTAAAAGGGTGGATTTCGCGCGCGCGCTGTGCTTATGCGGGCGCGATCCTTTCCCCGTTCCCTTGAAAAGGCGGACTGCTCCCATGAACATCCACGAATATCAGGCCAAGGAACTGCTCGCGAAGTTCGGCGTGCCCGTGCCGGCCGGCTTTGCCGCGATGAGCGTCGAAGAGGCCGTCGAAGCCTCGAAGAAGCTGCCTGGGCCGCTCTATGTCGTGAAGGCGCAGATCCATGCCGGCGGCCGCGGCAAGGGCAAGTTCAAGGAACTGCCGGCCGAAGCCAAGGGCGGTGTCCGCCTCGCCAAGACCGAGGACGAAGTCCGTCACGCCGCGACCGAGATGCTCGGCAACACGCTGGTGACGATCCAGACCGGCGCTGCCGGCAAGCAGGTCAACCGCCTGTACGTCACCGACGGTGTCGACATCGCCAAGGAATTCTACCTCGCGCTGCTGGTCGATCGCGCCACCGGCCGCGTCGCCTTCGTCGTCTCGACCGAAGGCGGCATGGACATCGAAACCGTCGCGCATGACACGCCGGAGAAGATCCACACCTTCGACGTCGATCCCGCGACCGGCTTCATGCCGCACCACGGCCGCGCCGTCGCCAAGGCGCTCGGCCTTGAGGGCGATCTCGCCAAGCAGGCGCAGAGCCTGGCCGGCAAGGTGTACGACACCTTCCTCGGCACCGATGCCTCGCAGATCGAGATCAACCCGCTCGCCGTCACCGACGACAACAAGCTGATGGTGCTCGACGCCAAGGTCGGCTTCGATTCGAACGCGATGTACCGTCACAAGGACCTGATGGAGCTGCGCGACGAGACCGAAGAGGATCCGATGGAGCTCGAGGCGTCGAAGTACGACCTCGCCTATATCAAGCTCGACGGCGACATCGGCTGCATGGTCAACGGCGCCGGCCTGGCGATGGCGACGATGGACATCATCAAGCTGAACGGCATGTTCCCGGCCAACTTCCTCGATGTCGGCGGCGGCGCCAACAAGGAGAAGGTCACCGCGGCGTTCAAGATCATCCTGAGCGATCCGGCGGTGAAGGGCATCCTGGTCAACATCTTCGGCGGCATCATGCGCTGCGACATCATCGCCGAGGGCATTGTCGCGGCCGCCAAGGAAGTGAACCTCTCGGTGCCGCTGGTCGTCCGCCTCGAAGGCACCAACGTCCAGCAGGGCAAGGACATCCTGGCCAATTCCGGTCTGCCGATCGTCGCCGCCAACGACCTGGGCGATGCCGCCCAGAAGATCGTGGCGGAGGTCAAGAACGCGGCGTGAGCGACGCGGCCGCCTCGGCTGTGAAGACGGTCGATGGCGGCTGCCGCTGCGGCCGCGTGCGGTTCCGGGTGACGGGCGATGCGCTCGTCACCATGGCCTGCCACTGCACCGGCTGCCAGCGCATGACCGCCAGCGCCTATTCGCTGAGCGGCCTCTACCCGGCGGAAGCGTTCGCGGTGACGCAAGGCGAACCCGTACTCGGCGGCCTGCACGGCGCCACCCGGCATTTCTTCTGCGAGCATTGCAAAAGCTGGCTGTTCACCCGGCCCGAGGGTCTGGACGCCTTCGTGAACATTCGCACGACGATGCTCGATGCGCCGATGTCCGCCCCGCCCTTCCTCGAGACCTGGACCGAGGAGGCGCTGCCCTGGGCCGAGACTGGCGCTTCGTACAGCTATCCAAAATTCCCGCCTCCGGAATCCTTCGGCACGCTGATCCCTGCGTACGCCGAATCGCTTGCGAGCGGTTGACGTTCGCGTAAACGTAACCCAATTGGCAGGGGATAGCCCTGACAGACAGGAAGGATGCGAATGAAGGTCCTGGTACCGGTCAAGCGCGTGCTTGATTACAACGTGAAGCCCCGCGTGAAAGCGGACGGGACGGGCGTCGATCTGGCGAACGTCAAGATGAGCATGAACCCCTTCGACGAGATCGCGATCGAGGAAGCGGTGCGGCTGAAGGAGAAGGGCGCGGCGACCGAGATCGTCGTCGTCACGATCGGGGTCGCCAAGGCGGAAACCGATGTGCTGCTGACCGCGCGCGCGATGGGTGCCGATCGCGGCATCCTGATCCAGACCGACGAGACGGTGGAGCCGCTGGCGGTGGCCAAGCTGCTCGCCAAGGTCGCGGAAGAGGAGCAGCCCGGGCTGATCATCCTCGGCAAGCAGGCGATCGACGACGATTCGAACCAGACCGGCCAGATGCTCGCCGCGCTGCTCGGCTGGGCGCAGGGCACCTTCGCCTCGAAGGTCGAGATCGCCGGTGACCGCGTGCATGTGACGCGCGAGATCGACGGTGGGCTTGAGACCGTGGACCTCAAGCTGCCCGCGATCGTCACCACCGATCTGCGCCTCAACGAGCCGCGCTATGCGACGCTGCCGAACATCATGAAGGCGAAGACCAAGCCGGTCGCGAAGAAGACCGTCGCCGACTATGGCGTCGACATCACGCCGCGCCTCACGACGCTGAAGGTCGTCGAGCCGGCCAAGCGCCAGGCCGGCATCAAGGTGGGTTCGGTCGACGAACTGGTCGAGAAGCTCAAGGGCATGGGAGTCGCGTGATGAAGACGCTGGTTTGGGTCGAACACGACAATCAGAGCGTCAAGGACGCGACGCTCTCCACCGTCACCGCAGCTGCCAAGCTGGGGGAAGTGCATCTGCTCGTCGCCGGCAAGGGCGTTTCGGGCGTGGCGGAAGCCGCCGCGCAGATCGCCGGCGTGGGCAAGGTCCATGTCGCCGATGATGCCGCGTATGAGCATTTCCTCGCCGAGAATGTCGCGCCGCTGATCGTCCAGCTGATGGATGCCCACGACGCCGTGCTGTTCCCGGCGACCACCACGGGCAAGAATGTGGCACCGCGCATCGCCGCCGCGCTCGACGTGATGCAGATCTCGGACATCCTCTCGGTCGAGGGTGCGGACACCTTCACCCGGCCGATCTATGCCGGCAACGCGATCGCTACCGTGCAAACCAGCGACAAGAAGCTGGTGATCACCGTGCGCGGCACCGCGTTCGACAAGGCGGCGACGACCGGCGGCAGCGGCACGGTGGAAGCCGTCGCAGTCGCAGGCGACAAGGGTCTCTCGACCTTCGTCGGCGCCGAGATCGCCGCCTCGGAGCGGCCGGAGCTGACCAGCGCCAAGATCATCGTCTCGGGCGGTCGCGCACTCGGCTCGTCGGAGCAGTTCCACGCGCTGATCGATCCGCTGGCCGACAAGCTCGGTGCCGCGGTCGGTGCCAGCCGCGCGGCGGTCGACGCGGGCTATGCGCCGAACGACTATCAGGTCGGCCAGACCGGCAAGATCGTCGCGCCGCAGGTCTATGTCGCGGTCGGCATCTCGGGGGCGATCCAGCACCTCGCCGGCATGAAGGATTCGAAGACGATCGTCGCGATCAACAAGGACGAGGACGCCCCCATCTTCCAGGTGGCGGATATCGGCCTGGTCGGCGACCTGTTCACGCTGGTGCCGGAGCTGACCGACAAGCTCTGAGCCGGTGACCTTCAAGGAAAAGGGCGGTCCACCGATGGTGTGACCGCCCTTTTTCGTAGGTTGGTTGAGGTGATAGGCCCGCCGGCAAGAAGGGTCGCCGGCGGGCCGGGGCCTCGCCCAAAGGGGGGAGCGCGCGAGACCCCTCGACAGCCTCAGGGCATGAGGACGCTGTCGATCACGTGGATCACGCCGTTCGACTGGTTGACGTCGGCGATGGTGATCTTGGCCTTGCCGCCCTTGGCGTCCTGGATCCACCAGCCGCCGCTCGGGCCCTTCATGATCGTGATCGGCTCCCCCTCGACCGTGGTCAGCGTCGCCTTGCCGCCATGCGCCTTGGCGTTCGCGGCGATCTGCGCCGCGCTCATCTTGCCGGCGACGACATGGTAGGTGAGGATCTTGGTCAGCGTCGCCTTGTTCTCGGGCTTCACCAGCGTGTCGACGGTGCCGGCGGGCAGCTTGGCGAAGGCGGCGTTGGTCGGCGCGAAGACGGTGAAGGGGCCCGGACCCGACAGCGTCTCCACCAGGCCGGCAGCCTTCACGGCGGCGACCAGCGTGGTGTGGTCCTTCGAGTTCACCGCATTCTGGACGATGTTCTTGGTCGGATACATCGCGGCACCCCCGACCATCGGGAATTTCTGCACGGCGGCAACCGCGCCGGTGGCGAGCAGCGCGGCACCGACGATTCCGGTGACCGAGGCGAGACGGGTCTTGCGCATCTTCTAGCTTCCTCTTGCTACGCACCCCTCTTTTGCGGAGATGCGTGGGAGCTACGGGGGGCGCCGCCCCCCGGATGCAGCGACTCTTAAAGAATCGTGATTTTTCCTGCCGCGACCGGCGGGCCGCTGGGGCCGGCATGCGGCGCGGTGGCGGCGTCTTCCATCGTCACCGCCAGCGTAGCGCCCTCGGCAAGCAGCTGGCGATGCGCCGGCGCCACCGCCATGTCGCGATTGCCCTGCGAAGCGACCAGGCCCAGCGACACCGGCTTGCCCCCCGCCGGGATCACCCACAGCTCGGGCGCGCGGCGGCTGGACGGCATCGCCTCGGTACGGACGTGGAGCATGCCCTGCTCGGCATCATAGCGCGCCGCAAAGGCCGCGCCCGCCGTGCCGGTGATCTGCGCGACGACGACCGGCGGCGGCGGCAGCACCACCGGCTGCGGCACCGGGCGGAGCAGCAGGATCGCGAGCAGCACCGCCGCGGCCGCGCTCGTGGCGATCGCCGTCGCGCGCCAGCGCCGCAGCGCGACGACCGCGCCGTGCGCCTCGCCGGGCAGTCGCGCCTCGATCCGCTCCCACAGCCCGGCCGGGGCGGCCACGTCGACCCCGCCGAGCGCCAGCGGCGCGAAATCGAGCACCCAGCGCTCCACCGCTACGGCGAATGCAGGGTCCGCGAGCTGGCGCCGACGCGCGGCGGCGAGATCGTCTCCCTCCAGCAGCCCCAAGGCCAGCTCGGCAGCAAGCGCGATATCTTCCTCTTCGGGGCGCAGCGGCTCAGCCATCGCCGAGGCACCCGCGCAATTGCAGCAGTCCGCGCCGGATCCAGCTCTTCATCGTGCCCAGCGGCACCGCGGCAGCGGCGGCGAGTTCGGGATAGGTGCGGCCCTGGAAGAAGGCGGCGCGGATCGCCCCACGCGGCTTTTCGTCCAGCGCTTCGATACAGTCGAAGATACGCGCCTGCGTCTCCCCCGCTTCGAGCAGCGCCTCGGCGGTAGGGCGGCCATCGGCAAGCTCCAGCGCCGCCTCGACCGGGGCGGTCTCGCGCAACCCGCGCGCACGACGCCAGTCGATCGCGGTGTTGCGGGCAATCGTGCACAGCCAGGTGATGGGGCTGGCGCGCGACGCATCAAAGCGCCCTGCCCGATCCCAAACCTTCAGATACACGTCCTGCATCACATCCTCTGCGGCCTCGCGGTCCTGGCAGATACGGAGGCAGACGCCCATCAGCTTCGCCGCTGTCAGATCATAGACGGTTTTTAGCGCCTTGCGGTCACCGCCCGCGACCTCGCCAAGCGCGTGAGCGAGCCGGGCTCGCGCGCCGTCGCCGGCCGAAGGGATGGGAGAAGCCACGCGCGCAACCTAGCGTATCGCGCAGGCAGGGCAAGCCGGCGTGATTGACGACATCATGCCGTACCGCCACGCTCCACGCCCAGGGGGACCGATGACCGATCCGAAGACGCAGCTCGACCGCAGCCTGGGTACCGCCGGCGTGCTGTTCCTGACCCTGTCGATCACCACGCCCGCCTCGTCGCTGTTCGTGATCGTGCCGGGGATGTTGCAGATCGCCGGCACCGGCGCGCTGATCGCGCTGGGGATTGCGGGGCTGGTCTGCCTTTGTACCGCGCTGATCTATGCCGAGCTGTCCTCCGCCTTCCCTGTGGCGGGCGGCGAATATGTGATGGTCGGGCAGACGCTCGGGCCCGGGGCGGGGTTTGTGATGCTGGGCGTCAACGCCTGCAACAATCTGCTCTTCCCGCCCGTCGCCGCACTGGGCATCGCATCGGTGGCATCCACCGTGCTGCCTGGGTTGCCGGCCGTGCCGCTCGCGATCGCGGTGCTGATCGCCTCGACGCTGCTGGGCGTCCTCAACGTCCGGTTCAACGCGGTGCTGACCGGCAGCTTCCTGGCGGCCGAGGTCGCGGCGGTGCTGGTGATCCTGGCGCTCGGCCTGCACGCGCCGTTGCGCGACCTCGCCACGTTGCTGCTGCACCCGGTGGCGCCCGTCGGCACGGCGCTGGTGCCCGCCACGGCGGCGAATATCGGCCTTGCGACCTCGATCGCGGTTTTCGCGCTCAACGGCTATGGGGCCGCCGTCTATTTCGGCGAGGAAATGCACGCAGCGCCGCAGCGGATCGCCCAGTCGATCCTCCTGGCCCTGCTCGGCGCACTGCTGCTGGAGGTGGTGCCGATCCTCGCCGCGCTGATCGCCGCGCCCGATCTCGCCGGCTTCCTCACCGCCGAGGATCCGTTCGGCGGCTTCGTCCGGGCTCTGGGCGGCGCCGTTCCCAGCCTGTGGGTGACGATCGGCATCGCCATCGCGATCGTCAACGCGGTGATCGCCTGCATCCTCGCCAACGGCCGTTTCTTCTTCGCCACCGCGCGCGACGACAGCTGGGGCCGGCCGCTCGATGCCTGGCTGGCGGCGATCCACCCACGCTTCGGATCACCCGCGCGCGCGACGCTCGCCTCGGGGGCGATCGGCATCGCGGCCTGCTTTCTGCCGCTCCGGCTGTTGCTGGTACTGAGCGGCACCGGCCTTATTGCCATCTATGCCGGCCTCGCCTTTGCCGCGATCGCCGGGCGACGCCGCGCGACCACCGCGCATGCGCCGTATCGCATGCCGCTCCACCCGATCGCCGCGGTGGTGACGCTGCTGGTGCTGGCGGCCATCGCGTGGCTGAACTGGCTGGATCCGGAGGAAGGGCGGCCCGCACTGCTCGCTACCGCCGCGCAAATCCTCGCCTCCCTGCTCTATTACGCGCTGGTCCTGCGGCGACGGGGCTGGGTCGCACGCCTTTCTGCCCGTCCTTGATTGCGCGCAAAGCATTTGCACTTGCACGGCTTTTCGATTGACGCTGCACTGCAGCAAACCCATTTGCGAACCGTGCACGCTCCCGTTCAACGCTCCGCCACCCGCGCGCCGGGTCTGGTCCACTTTGCGCTCGCCATGGGCGGATTCGCCATCGGCACCACCGAATTCGCGACGATGAGCCTCGTGCCCTATTTCTCCAAGGGTCTTGGCATCGACGAGCCCACCGCGGGCCATGTGATCAGCGCCTATGCGCTGGGCGTGGTGGTCGGCGCACCATTGCTGGCGGTCGCGGCGGCGAAATGGTCGCGGCGGACGTTGCTGATCGCGCTGATGGCCAGCTTCGCGCTGTTCAACGCGCTGAGCGCGCTGGCGCCGACCTATCACTGGATGCTGCTGTTCCGCTTCCTGAGCGGCCTGCCGCACGGCGCCTATTTCGGCATTGCCGCCCTCGTGGCGGCGTCGCTGGTGCCCTATGACCAGCGCTCGCAGGCCGTCGGGCGAATCATGCTCGGGCTGTCGGTCGCCACCGTATTGGGGGTGCCGGCGGCCAACTGGCTGGGGCAGGCTGTGGGTTGGCGCTGGGGCTTTGCGGTTGTCGCTGCGCTGGCGCTGCTGACCGTCGCGCTCGTCGTCTGGCTGGCACCGAAGGACCGTCCGGAGCAGGGCGCAAGCCCGCTGCGGGAGCTCAGCGCCCTGGCGAACGGACAGGTGTGGCTGACGCTCGGCGTCAGCGCGATCGGGTTCGGTGGACTGTTCTGCGTCTACACCTATGTCGCCTCGACGCTGATGCACGTCACCGGCACGCCGCCCTGGGCGGTGCCGCTGGTGCTGGGCGTGTTCGGCATGGGAATGATCGCCGGCAATATCGTCGTGCCGCGCTTTGCCGATCGCGCGCTGATGCCGACGGGCGCCGCGCTGCTGCTCGCCAGTGCCGTCGCGCTGTCGCTCTATCCGCTGGCGGCGCACTCGCTGGTGTGGATGTCGATCGACGTGTTCGCGATCGGCTTTGCCGGGGCGCTGGGCCCGGTGCTCCAGACCCGGCTGATGGACGTCGCCGGCGAGGCGCAGGCGCTGGCGGCCGCGCTCAACCACTCCGCATTCAACACCGCCAACGCGCTCGGCCCCTGGCTGGGCGGGCTCGCGATCGCCGCCGGTTACGGCTGGACGTCGACCGGCTGGGTCGGCGCGCTGCTGGCGCTGGGCGGGTTGGCGATTTTGGGCGTGGCGGTGCTGGTCGATCGCAGGACCGCGTAACCCGCCACCGCGGACAGGACCGAGCCGAGCAGCACGCCGATCTTCACCTCGTCGACGAGCAGTTCGTTGCCCGGAAAGGCGAGGCCGCCGATGAACAGGCTCATCGTGAAGCCGATGCCGGCGAGCAGCGACACGCCGTAGATCTGCCGCCAGCCGGCATTGCCGGGGCGCTTGGCGATGCCCGTCTTCACCGCCAGCCAGATGCTGCCGAAGATGCCGAGCTGCTTGCCGAGGAACAGCCCCGCGGCGATGCCGAGCGGCAACGGCTCCAGCAGGATCGAGGGCGACAGCCCCTCGAACGACACGCCGGCGTTGGCGAAGCCGAACAGCGGCACGATCAGGAACGCCGACCAGGGATGCAGCGCATGCTCCAGCCGGTGGAGCGGCGAGTCCACCGCGTCAGGCGCGGCGGGGGACTTGACGAGCGGGATGGTCATCGCCGCGGCGACGCCGGCGATGGTCGCATGCACGCCCGACTGGAACACGAGCACCCACAGCACCACTGCCAGCGCCAGATACACGGCAAGGTGGCGCACGCCGAAGCGGTTGCAGGCGATCATCACGCCGAGGACCACGGCTGCGCCGGCGAGCGCGATCAGGTCGATATGCGCGGTGTAGGCCACTGCGATGATCGCGACGGCGCCCATGTCGTCGACGATCGCCACCGTCGTCAGGAACAGCTTGAGCGCGGCGGGTGCGCGGCTGCCGAGAATCGCCAGCACGCCGATCGCGAAGGCGATGTCGGTCGCAGCCGGAATCGCCCAGCCGCTGGTCACGCCCGGCGTACGGCCGGCGATCAGCAGATAGACCAGCGCCGGCACCGCCATTCCCGCGGCAGCGGCAATCACCGGCAGGCGACGGCGGTCCCAGCTCGCCAGTCGCCCGTCGACGAACTCGCGCTTTATCTCGAGCCCGACGAGCAGGAAGAACACCGCCATCAGGCCGTCGTTGATCCACAGATGGACCGTCATCGGACCGTAAAGCGGCGCGATCACCGGGCCGGTCTGCAGGTGCAGCGTGTGGAAATAGATTTCGGAGACGCCGGACAGATTCGCAGCCAGCATCGCCAGCGCCGCGGCGGCGATGAGGGCGATACCCCCCGCAGCCTCACCATGGAGGAAGGCACGCGTCGCCGATCGGATATGGCGGATTCGGCGTCGCATCAATTCGGACCTCCCTGACAGTCAGCGTATCCTCCCCCCGCCAGGGGGAGGTGGCCCGCGCGAGCGGGTCGGAGGGGGAGGATGCCAGCACAGAGGCCGTCGTGCTTCCTCCCCCTCCGTCGCCTTTGGCGCCACCTCCCCCTGGCGGGGGAGGAAACGCTTATCTTACGCGCCCAATCAGGCCACCTTCGCCAGCGCCTCGGCGATCAGCTTGCGGCTGTTCGCGATGCCGTACAGCGCGATGAAGCTGCCCATGCGCGGGCCCTGTTCGGAGCCGAGCAGCGTCTCGTACAGCGCCTTGAACCAGTCGCGCAGGTTCTCGAAGCCGCCGGTCTTGCCGATCTCGTACACCTGGTCCTGGATCGCTTCCGCGGTCGCGTCGGCGGGCAGGGCAGCGAGTTCGGCGTCGAGTCGCTTCAAGGCGTCGATCTCGACCCCCACCGGCGCACGCTTCTTGAGCGTCGGGGCGACGAAATCGCGGGCATAGGCAAGCGCATAGCCGATCAGACGGTCGAGCGCCGGATAGGTTTCCGGATTCGCGTCCGGGACATAGTTCGTAAGATAGCCCCAGACCTGCTCCTTGGTCGCCTCGCCCATCACGCCGACCAGGTTGAGCAGCAGCCCGAAGGTGACCGGCAGCGTCTCCGCCGGCGGCTCGCCATTGTGGATATGGTGGACCGGGTTGCCCAGCCGCTGCTCCACCGCCTGGCCGGCATAATTGCCACGGAACTGCCAATATTCATCGATCGCGCGCGGGATCACGCCCAGATGCAGCTGCTTGGCCTTTTTCGGCTCGCGATAGGCGTAGAAGGCGATGCTTTCCTCCGGGCCATAGGTCAGCCATTGTTCGAGGCTGAGGCCGTTGCCCTTGGACTTGGAGATCTTCTCGCCCTTCTCGTCGAGGAACATCTCATAGTTGAAGCCTTCGGGCGGACGGCCGCCGAGCACGCGGGCGATCTTGCCCGACTGGGTGACCGAATCGATCAGGTCCTTGCCCGCCATCTCGTAATCGACGTCGAGCGCGACCCAGCGCATCGCCCAGTCGACCTTCCACTGGAGCTTGGCCTTGCCGCCGAGCACCGACTGGACGATCCGCTCGCCCTCATCCTCGAAGGCGATCAGGCCCGCCTCGGCATCGACCACCTCGACCGGCACCTGCAGCACGATGCCCGACTTGGGGCTGATCGGCAGGACGGGCGAATAGGTCGCCTGGCGCTCGGCGCGGAGCGTCGGCAGCATCACGTCCATGATGCCCTGATAGTGCCGCAGCACGCCCTTCAGCGCGTCGTCGAAGCGGCCGCCGGTGTAATAGTCGGTCGAGGAGGCGAACTCATAGTCGAAGCCGAACTGGTCGAGGAATTCGCGCAGCCGCGCATTGTTGTGATGCGCGAAGCTTTCGTACTTTTCGAACGGATCGGGCACCTCGGTCAGCGGCTTGCCGAGATGTTCGCGCAGCATCGCCTGGTTGGGCACATTGTCCGGCACCTTGCGCAGGCCGTCCATGTCGTCGCTGAACGCGATCAGGCGGGTGGGGACGTCGCACAGGCTCTCGAAGGCGCGGCGGACCATGGTGGTGCGCAGCACTTCGTTGAACGTGCCGATATGCGGCAGCCCCGAGGGGCCATAGCCGGTCTCGAACAGCACATGGCCTTTCTCCGGCGCGCCACCCTCAGCAATCTGGGGATAGCGTTTCAGCAGCTTGCGCGCCTCTTCATAGGGCCAGGCCTTGGAGACGAGCGCAGCTGCGCGGAGTTCGGGGGTTATGGTGCTCATAGTCCCCTGCCTCTGCCGTTTTCAGCCCGGGGATGCAATTCCTGCGATCCTCCCCCGCCAGGTGGAGGATCAGGTCAGAGGCCCAGGCCCACCGCGCTCCAATAGGTGATCCCCGCCGCGACATAGGCGAGCGCGAACAGATAGCCGATCATGAAGGCCGGCCATTTCCACCCGTTGGTCTCGCGCCGGGTGACCGCGATCGTCGAGATGCACTGCGGCGCGAACACGAACCACATCAGGAAAGCGAGCGCGCTCGGCAGGCTCCAATGCTTCTGGAGCTGTTCGCGGATCGACTCCTCCCCCGCTGCGTCATCGGGATTGTCGACGGCATAGACGGTGCCGATCGCCGCGACCGCGACTTCGCGCGCCGCCATCGCCGGGATCACCGCCAGCGCCATGTCGCGGTTGAAGCCGATCGGGGCGACGATCTTCTCCAGCCCGCTGCCGATCCGCCCGGCGATCGAATAATCGACCTTGGAGATACCGCTGCCTTCAGGCGGCTTGGGGAAGCTCAGGAGCGCCCACAGGATGACTGTGGTGTAGAGAATGATCGTGCCGGCACGCTTCAGGAAGATCAGCGCCCGCTGCCAGAGCCCGAGCAGCACGTCGCGCGCGCTCGGCCATTGGTATTTCGGCATCTCCATCATGAAGCCCGAGGTCGCGCCCTTGGTCACCGTGCGCCGCAGCACCAGCGCGACGACGAAGGCGCCGAGGATACCCAGGATATAGAGCGCGAACAGCACGAGCCCCTGCAACCCCATGCCGGGCAGCACCGCGCGATCGGGGATCAGCGCGCCGATGATGATGGTGTAGACCGGCAGGCGCGCGGAGCAGGTCATCAGCGGCGCGATCAGGATCGTGGTCAGCCGGTCCTTCTCGTCGGATATGGTGCGCGTCGCCATGATCCCCGGCACCGCGCAGGCGAAGCTGGAAAGCAGCGGGATGAACGCACGGCCCGAAAGCCCCACGCTCGCCATCACCCGGTCCATCAGGAAGGCGGCGCGCACCATATAGCCGGTCGCCTCCAGCACCAGGATGAAGGCGAACAGGATCAGGATCTGCGGCAGGAACACCACCACCGCGCCGACGCCGGCGATCACGCCGTCGACGATCAGCGAACGGAATATGCCGTCGGGCAGTGCGGTGCCGACTTCGGCGCCGAGCCACTTCATCCCGTCCTCGATCCAGCCGATCGGCACCTGCGACCAGGCGAACACCGCCTGGAACATCAGGAACATCGTGCCGAGCAGGATGATCGGCCCGGCGACCGGATGGAGGAACAACGCGTCGAGCCGGTGCGTCCAGCGACGCGCGGCGGTTTCCGACACGGTGACGGCGGTGGCGATCTGGCGAGCGCGGCGCTGGAGCAGGACGATGTCGTGCTGCACGCCTGCCGAGGGGCGGATCTTGGTCACGCCCTTGACCATCTCGCCCATCCGTTCCTTGAGCGCATCGAGCCCGCGACGGCGCACCGCGACGGTGGCGACGACGGGGACGCCAAGCTCGCGTTCAAGCGCTTCCGCGTCGAGCTTCAAGCCGTCGCGCTCGGCAAGATCGACCATGTTGAGCGCCACCACGATCGGCAGGCCCAGCGCGATCAGCTGGAGGGTGAAGCGGAGATGGTTGTCGAGATTGGACGCGTCGACCACGGTGAGGATCGCGTCGGGCAGCCGCTCGCCCTGCTGGCGGCCGAGCAGCACGTCGCGGGTCACCTGCTCATCGGGACTGCCGGGGTCCAGGCTATAGGCGCCGGGCAGGTCGACCAGCTCGATCGGGCGGCCATCGGGCAGCGCCATGCGCCCCGAATGGCGCTCGACGGTGACACCGGGATAATTGCCGACCTTTTGCCGCGCGCCGGTCAGCGCATTGAACAGCGCGCTCTTGCCGGCATTGGGATTGCCGACCAGCGCAACCAATGGCGTGGTGTTCATGCGTGCTTGGCCAGCGGCGTCACATGAATCGCGGCGGCGACATGGCGGCGGAGAGCCACAGTCATGCGGCCGATCCGGCAGGCGAGAGGGCCCCCGAACAGCCCGGAACGGTGGAGCAGCTCCACTTCCACCCCTTCATCGAGACCCAGTTCGCGCAGGCGGCGCGCTTCGGGTTCAGCAAGTCGATCCCAGTCGACACCGGCAACGGTGCCGGGGGCATGGCGATGCAGCTGGGCAAGACGTACGGGCACGGGGATCGCAGCAGGGGCGTTCATGCTGCGAGTGATTATCAATTACGCAGCCGCTTGGCTAGACCTTGAACGCCATGGGATCAGGCCCAACATCGGGGGCAGGGTGTAGCGCGGTATACCCCGCAGCCACGCCCGAACGCCGTTATTGATAGCCGCCTTCTTCCTCGCGCTCTTCGGCGGCGTCCTTCTGCGCCTCTTCCATTGCCTCGGCTTCGTCGTCCTGCGGCTGCTGCTGTTCCGGATCGTGAATCATGCGGGGCCTCCTGGGGTTGCCCATGATCAACGAAGTGCCGCCGTAAAGGGTGCTTCGGTCATTCGAGTCGACGGATGAGCGCTTGGGCACCTGCCGGCGCGCGCACCTTGCCGCCATGGATGAAGAAGACGAAGGTTTCGCGCGGCTGCACCGGGGCGGGCTCGGGCGCGAAGGTGGGCAGTCCTTCGGGCTGGCCGCCCGCCGCCCAGCGTTTGGCGGCCTCCACCCAACGCGGCAGATCCGCCTCGGGGTAGCAGAAGACATTGTCGTCTTCGCCTGCTTCCAGCCGCGCATAGACGAAGTCGCCGCTGACATCCGCGATTGCCGGATATTGCGGCGAGTCGGCAAAGACGATTCCCACGCCCGCCGCACGGCACAACGCGACGAACTCGGGCGTGTGGAAACTGTCGTGCCGCACCTGCACCGCGTGGCGCAGCTTCACACCGTCCTGCGCGGCCGGCAGCAGCTTGAGGAAGGCGCCGAAATCCTCGGCATCGAATTTCTTGGTCGCCATGAACTGCCAGAAGATGGGCCCGAGCTTGTCGCCCAGCTCGGTGACGCCCTGGCCGCAGAAGCGCGCGATCGATTCGCCCGCCTCGGCCAGCACCTTGCGATTGGTGACGAAGCGCGATCCCTTCACCGTATAGACGAAGCCCTCGGGCGCCGCCGCCGCCCAGCCCGCGAAGCTGGCGGGCTTGAAGGTGGAGTAATAGGTGCCGTTGATCTCGATCGCGGTGAGCGCCGCCGCGGCATATTCCAGCTCGCGCTTCTGCGGCAGCTTGTCCGGATAGAAGGTGCCGCGCCACGGCTCGAACGTCCAGCCGCCGATGCCGACGCGGATAGGGGCGGGGGTGGCGGACATCGGCTTCTCCTAAGACCATGGCACGACTCGCCATTTTTCCCGGCCTTAGTATCGTGCCGCCCTATGCTGCGAAACCACGCACCTGCCGACCAGCGCCTTGCCGACCGCGCCTATTCCCGAATCTTCGAGATCATCCTTGGCGGGCTGAACATCGGCGACCGACTGCCCTCCGAATCGCGGCTGGCGGAAAGCTTCGGCATGTCGCGCACGGTCGTCCGCGAGGCGCTGGTGCGGCTGGCGGCCGACGGCATCACCGAGGCGCGGCGCGGCGCCGGCTCCTATGTGATGCGGCGCCCGTCGCTCCGGCTGGGCGCACATATGGCATTCGACGAACTCTCCGCGACGCTCGGCACCTATGAGGTGCGATTCGCGCTGGAATCGGAAGCCGCACGGCTCGCCGCGCGCCGCCGCTCGCCCGAGCAGCTGGCGGAAATCGAGGCGGCGATGGCCGATCTGCGCAGGGCGTTGCTCTCCAGCGATCCGGCGCATGACGAGGATTGGCGCCTCCACCGCGCGATCTTCCGCGCCACCGCCAATCCCGCCTTCGAGAAGGCATTCGAGCATCTCCACGAGGAAACCATGCGAATCATGCGCGCCGGCGTCGACATCGCCCGACTGCGCGAGGCCGAGCCGATCGCGGCGATGGTGCGCGAGCACGAGACGATCGTCGAGGCGATCCGCGCGCAGGACGCCGACGGCGCGGCGCTGGCGATGCGCTGGCACCTGTCGGAAGGGCGCAAGCGGCTGATGCCCTGAGCCGTCAGGGGCGGACGCGTGTCCAGGTCTGCGACTTGCACACCGCGCCGAGCAGCGCGCAGCCCTTGCCGACGATGGTATTCTCGTCGATCACCGTCACCGTACCGGAAAAGCGCTGGTGGATGTCCGGGACGAACACCGTGCCCTTCCAAAGCCCCTCGCGAACGATCTTGAAGTTCTGGAACAGCTGCGTGCCGACCAGCTGCTCGGTTCCACCCCGCCGCGCATCGGCCTTGGCCTTCTCACTGGCCCAGATCACCGTCGCGCACATTCCATTGGTACCGCATGGTGCCGCACGGACATGGACGCTGTTGCTGGGATTGCGCCAAACGCTCGGCTCCGGCTGATCGGCGGGGGCACCCAGCGCGATGGCGGCAACGAGGAACAACGACAGGGGGGGCATAGGACAACTCCCGAATCAGGGATCTGGCCTGTAGCATGCTACGCGATCGTATCCAGGACGGTGCGTCCCGATGTATCATGATGGCGGAAAACGGCGCTATCGCCGGGACCGCTGGAGCGGGCGAAGGGATTCGAACCCTCGACCCCAACCTTGGCAAGGTTGTGCTCTACCCCTGAGCTACGCCCGCTCTGGCGTCGTGGCCGGGAGCGTTTCGAAGCGCTCTCGGCGGGTGAGGCGGGCCAACTAACAGCGGGTTTCATCATGCGCAACCCCCAATTTGCACTTTTTGGAAAAGGCTTGGCGGTTTGCCCCCGAACGCCCAAATAGGGGCCAATCCGCCCGTGCGTCCGTCCGACGCGACGGCACCCGTTTCGCTAAGGAGCGCATTTTGGCCACGCTTGGTTTGAGCCCCGCCGACAAACAGGCAGTCGACGCCTTCCGCAAGGACGTCGTCGAGCCGTCGATGTCGAAGCTCGTCGTCATCGATTTCTGGGCAGAATGGTGCGGGCCGTGCAAGGCGCTGGGCCCGGTGATCGAAAAGGTCACCGACGACTATGCCCCCAAGGGCGTGATGCTGGCCAAGATCGACGTCGACAAGAACAACTTCATCGCCAGCCAATTCCAGGTCCGCTCGATCCCGACCGTCTATGCGATGTTCCAGGGCCAGCTGGTCGCCGACCTGACCAGCGCGCGCACCGAATCGCAGCTGCGCACGATGCTCGACCAGATTCTCCGTCAGCTGCCGATCAGCGGCGAAGAAGCCGAGGCAGAGGCCGAGCTTGAGCCGCTGATCGCGATGGGCGAGCAGGTGCTGGCCGACGGCGATGCCGAGCGCGCGCTCGCGATCTTCGACCAGATCGCCGAAATGGCACCGGACCATGCGGTGGTTGCCGCCGGCCGCATCCGCGCGCTTACCGCACTCGGCCGCCATGACGACGCGCAGGCCGCGCTGGACGCGATCCCGGACGACGGCGCCAAGGCCCCCGAGGTCGAGCGCGCCCGCGCTGCGCTCAGCCTCGCCCGCGAAGCCCAGCCGGTCGGCGACCTCGCCGGTCTCGCCGCGCGCGCGGCTGCGAACCCCGAGGACATGGATGCGCGCTACGAGCTCGCCGGCGGCCAGATGGCGGCGGGCGATCGCGAGGGCGCGGCCGAAACGCTGCTCGCCATGGTCCGCGACGACCGCGCCTGGAACGAGGGCGCCGCACGCCAGCGGCTGCTCAAGCTGTTCGAGGTCGTCGGGCTGGAGGACCCGTGGGTCGCGGCGCAGCGCCGCAAGCTTTCGCAGATCCTGTTCGGATGAAGACGACGCGGCTCTCGGTGTTTCCGCTGGCAGGTGCGCTGCTGTTCCCGCGCATGCACCTGCCGCTCCACATCTTCGAGCCGCGCTACCGCGCGATGGTCTCAGAGGCGCTCGCGCGCGATCGTCGCATCGGCATGGTCCAGCCGCGCGACGACAAGGACCCGCCGACGCTGTTCGATATCGGCTGCGTCGGCCGGATCGCCGATGTCGAGGCGCTCGACGACGGGCGCTACAACATCGTGCTCGAAGGGCTGACCCGCTTCACCATTGTCCGCGAACTGGAGGTGGGCACGCCCTTCCGCCAGGTCGAGGCGGCACTGGAGATAGCGGGCGAATCCGAATCACTGTCGCTGGCCGGCCGCGCCTCGATCGAAATGGAATCGCGCCGCTTCGCCGATGGCCTGGGCTATATGGTGGACTGGGAGGCGGTGACCCGGCTCGACGATGAATCGCTGGTCAACGGTATCGCCCAGATCGCGCCGTTCGACGCCGCATCGAAGCAGGCGCTGCTGGAGGCCCCCCGGCTGGAAGACCGTGCCGAGCTGATCGTCCAGCTGATGCAGTTCTTCGGCCGCCACGGCGAGGACAGCGCGACGCTGCAATGATCTGCCCGTTTTTCGGGCAGCCACGCGTCGCAAAATTCACCAGTTCGTAATATTCGGCGTCGCCAAACGCACATCTTCCCTGTGCGTTCCATTTGGCATGCCTCTTGCGAAGTGGCTCCCCGGGACAACCGCCAGAGGGGGCGACATGAAGCTCATCATCGCCATCATCAAACCCTTCAAGCTCGACGAGGTGCGCGAGGCGCTCACCACCGTCGGGGTGACGGGCATGACCGTTACCGAAGTGAAGGGGTTCGGCCGCCAGAAGGGCCAGACCGAGATCTATCGCGGCGCCGAGTACAGCACGAACATGGTGCCGAAGATCAAGATCGAGGTCGCCGTGGGCAGCGATCTTGCCGACCGTGCCGTGGAGGCGATCCAGGCAGCGGCGAGCACCGGCGCGATCGGTGACGGCAAGATCTTCGTCCTCGACATGGGCCAGGCCGTGCGCATCCGCACCGGCGAGACCGACGAGACGGCGCTGTGAGCAAGGGGGTAGCAATGAAGCAAGGATGGAAGACCGCCGGGCTTGGGCTCGGCGTGGCCGCGCTCGTCGCGGCAATGCCCGCCTGGGCACAGACCCCGGCACTGATCAAGGCGCCCACCGTCGCCCAGCAGGCGACGATGGTGAACAAGGGCGACACCGCCTGGATGCTGATCTCCTCGGCGCTGGTGCTGATGATGTCGGTGCCGGCGCTGGCGCTGTTCTATGGCGGCCTGGTGCGCACCAAGAACATGCTGTCGGTGCTGATGCAGGTGTTCATGATCGTCTCGGTCGCCGCCCTGGTGTGGGTCAGCTGGGGCTATTCGATCGCGTTCACCAGCGGTGGCGACAACCACTTCTTTGGCGGCCTGTCCAAGGCGTTCCTGGTAGGGGTGAGCGCAAGCACCTATGGCGCGACCTTCTCGAACAACGTCTACATCCCCGAATTCGCGTTCGTCTGCTTCCAGATGACCTTCGCCTGCATCACGCCGGCGCTGATCGTCGGTGCCTTTGCCGAGCGGGTGAAGTTCACCCCCCTCATCATCTTCACCGTGCTGTGGATGACGCTGGCCTATTTCCCGATCGCGCACATGGTCTGGTACTGGGCGGGCCCGGACTTCCTCGTCGACGCTCCGACCGATTACGGCTTCCTGTGGGGCAAGGGCGCGCTCGATTTCGCCGGCGGCACCGTCGTCCACATCAATGCGGGCATTGCCGGCCTGGTCGGCTGCCTCGTGATCGGCAAGCGTGTGGGCTTCAAGAGCGAACCGATGCCGCCGCACTCGCTGACCATGACCATGATCGGCGCCTCGCTGCTGTGGGTGGGCTGGTTCGGCTTCAACGCCGGTTCCAACCTCGAATCGAACGGCGTCACCGCGGTCGCCTTCATCAACACCTTCGTCGCCACCGCTGCTGCGGCGGTCAGCTGGGCGGTGATCGAGCAGGTCGTGCACAAGAAGCCCTCGCTGCTGGGTGGCGTGACCGGTGCGGTCGCCGGCCTCGTCGCGATCACCCCGGCCTCGGGCTATGCCGCGCCGATGACCTCGATCGTGCTGGGCCTGGTCGTGTCGCCGATCTGCTTCTTCTTCGTCACCACGGTGAAGAACAAGCTCAAGTATGACGACTCGCTCGACGTGTTCGGCGTCCACTGCGTCGGCGGCATCGTCGGTGCGCTCGGCACCGCGATCGTCGCCAACCCGGCGCTCGGCGGCCAGGGCATCATCGACTACACCAAGTTCCCGGCGGTCGCAGCACCCAGCTACGACACGGCCGCCCAGCTGATCATCCAGGCCGAAGCCGTGGGCATCACCCTGTTCTGGTCGGGCCTGGTCTCGGCGGTTCTCTTCTACGGCCTGAAGCTCACCATCGGCATCCGTCCTTCCAAGGAAGTGGAAGTCGAAGGGCTCGACATCAACGAGCACGGCGAGCGCGCCTACAACTATTGACGACATCGGGCGCCGCGCAGGTCTCTCCTGGCGCGGTGCCCCACCGAGGTTCCTCCTGCGGACGCCTGGGCTGGTGGGCAACCACCAGCCCATTTTTTGTGTTCGGGAGAAGCCGGCGCACCGCGACCAGAAGACGTTCGCCTCCCGCTTGCGGGAGGGAAGCGTTAGGGTGGAAGGCTTACTTCCCCGACAGCTGCTCGAGCGCGGGGCGAATGCTGGAAAGGTCGTAGCCCGCACCCGCGCCCTTCGCGACCAGCGCGTCGGGCTCGCCGCCCTTGTAGGCGCTGGCCAGCGCCCAGAGATTGCACGACCGCGTGCCCGAGCGGCAATAGGCCAGCACCGGCCCGTCCACCGAGCCCAGCGCCTCGGCCATCGCCTCGACCTGCGCCATCGAGAAGCCGCCGGGAGTCACCGGGATCTCGGTATAGCCCAGCCCCGCCGCTTCGGCCGCTTCGGCGATCTCACCACCGGTCGGCTGGCCGAATTCCTCGCCTTCGGGGCGATTGTTGATGATGTGCACGAACCCCGCTGCCGCGAGTGCCGGTACGTCCTCCGGCCGGATCTGCGGGGCCACCGAGATGCGGTCGTCGATCTTGTTGGGCATGGCAGGTCCTCCTTCTGATTCCAGCGCGAGGCTGTAGCGCGGGGCGCTGTCCCTAGGAAGCCGATCAGAACTGGCGGAGGACGTCCAGGAAGTCCTGTCCATAGGCATCGAGCTTGCGCGCACCCACGCCCGAAAGCTGCCCCATCTCCGCCAGCGACGACGGGCGCACCATCGCCATGTCGCGCAGCACCGAGTCATGGAAGATCACATAGGGCGGCAACCCGGTCTCCTGCGCGATCTCGCGACGCTTGGCGCGCAGCGCTTCGAACAGCGGGTTGCCGACGGGATTCGGGACCGTGCCCTTGGCCCCGCGGCGACGCCGCTCGCGTTTGGGCGGCAGGACCAGCTCCAGCTTCGCCTCGCCCTTGAGGATCGCGCGCGCCTCGGGGCCGAACTCCAGCCCGCCATGCTCGTTGGTGCGCAGCGCATCGCGGAGCAGCAGCGCGCGCGACACGGGTTTCAGCATCGCCACTTCGTCGCCGTCGACGATCCCGAACACCGAGAGCTTCTCGTGCCCGTTCATCAGGCTGCGTTCGGTCGAGACGCCGGTGAGGATGCCCTCGATATAGCCAATGCCGTAGAGCATGCCGGTACGAAACACCGCCGAGAGGAATTTCTGGGCGGTCACGCTGACGTCGATCGCCGCCGGGGGATTGAGGCAATTGTCGCAATTGCCGCAGGTCTCGGGTGCATCCTCGCCGAAATGCCTGAGCAGGATGCGGCGGCGGCACCCCGCCGTCTCGACCAGCGCGCCGAGCGCGGTCAGCCGGGTGCGCTCGCCGGGCTGGCGGGCGGGCTCGACCTCGCCGATCCGCTGGCGGGCGCGGGCGAAATCGTCGGCGCCCCAGAAGAGATGCGCGACAGACGGGTCCCCGTCACGACCGGCGCGGCCGGTTTCCTGATAATAGGCCTCGATCGACTTGGGCAGCCCGGCATGCGCGACGAAGCGCACGTCGGGCTTGTCGATCCCCATGCCGAACGCGACCGTGGCCACGACGACCATGTCCTCGCTCGCGACGAACTGCGCCTGATTACGCCGGCGCACGTCGGGATCGAGCCCGGCATGATAGGGCAGCACCGGCCGCCCGGTTTCGGCCGCCAGCTTCTCGGCGAGCTGCTCCACGCCCTTGCGCGTCTGGGCATAGACGATGCCGGGGCCCGGATTTTCGGCGACGATGTCGATGATCTGCCGCGTCGTGTTTTCGCGCGGGGCGATATGGTAGCGGATGTTCGGCCGGTCGAAGCCGGCGACGATCAGCCCGTCTTCCGGAATACCCAGCTGCTCGAGGATGTCCGCACGGGTATGCGCGTCGGCCGTGGCGGTCAGCGCGAGACGCGGCACGTCCGGGAAGCGATCGAGCAGCGGGCGCAGCAGCCGGTAGTCGGGGCGGAAATCATGCCCCCATTCGGACACGCAATGCGCCTCGTCGATCGCGAACAGGCTGAGCGGCGCCTGGGTCAGCAGGTTGCGGAAGCCCTCGCCCGAAGCCCGCTCCGGCGCGATGTACAGCAGGTCGAGCTGTCCGGCGCGGAAGCGCTCGATCGTCTCGGCACGATTGTCGTCGACGGAAGTCAGCGTGGCCGCGCGGATGCCAACGGCCTCGGCCGCACGCAGCTGGTCGTGCATCAGCGCGATCAGCGGGCTGACGACGACGCAGGTGCCCTCCAGCATCACCGAGGGCAGCTGGTAGGTGAGCGACTTGCCCGCGCCGGTGGGCATCACCGCAAGCGTACGCTGCCCCGCCATGACCCGGTCGACCACCGAGCCCTGCACGCCGCGAAAGGCGTCATAGCCGAAAACCCGGCGGAGATGTTCAATGGGATCGGGGTGCATGGCTGCCATCAGACTGCTCGGCACCTGCTTGTGCTGTCGAGCAAATGTTAACTTGTCCTACCGTATTAGCCCGAATGTGCCGGGGGGCGCAAACGCAGGAAGACGAACGATGCCACTGGATCCCTCGGATGAACCCGCCCGCCTCTCCGAGCTCAAGGGCTATGGCGTACTGGACACCCCTAACGAAGCCGAGTTCGACGCGATCGTCCGCGAGGCCGCCGCTGCGCTGGGCGTGCCGATAGCGCTGATTTCGCTGATCGACGAGAACCGGCAATGGTTCAAGGCGCGCGTCGGGCTGGAGCCGCAGGAGACGCCGCGCTCGATATCCTTCTGCACCCATGCGATCCGCGGGCCCGACGTGTTCGTGGTCAACGATGCCAAGGCCGACCCGCGCTTTGCCGAAAACCCGCTCGTCACCGGCGACCCGAACATCCGCTTCTATGCCGGCGCACCCTTGCGCACCGCCAGCGGCAAGCGGATCGGTACCTTGTGCGTGATCGACAGCACCGCCCGCCCGCAGCTGACCGAGCAGGATACTGCCCGGCTGACGCTGCTCGCCGAGAAGACGATGGAAGCGCTCGAACGCCGCCGCCAGCGCCGCAATGCCGCCCACGCGGCCTGAAGCGAAACAAACACCCACAGTTTTCGGCAGCGCGGCCCTTGCCGCTGCCCCCCTTGATCCGGCAAAGCGGCGGCGATGACCGTCAGCGTGGACATGGGCGTCGACGGCACGGGCGGACCCGTGCCGGTCGATCTGGAGGAGTTGCTTGCGACCCGATTGCTCGTCCAGGGCAATTCGGGCTCGGGCAAGTCGCACCTGCTCCGCCGCCTGCTCGAACAATCCGCGGGTCACGTCCAGCAAGTGGTGATCGACCCGGAGGGCGATTTCGTCACCCTCTCCGATCGCTACGGCCATCTCGCGATCGAGGCAGTCGACCATAGCGAGCGCGACGTCGCCCGCTTCGCAGCGCGCATCCGCGAACATCGCGCTTCGGTAGTACTGAGCCTCGAGGGGCTGGAGGCGGAAGGCCAGATGCGCTGCGCCGCCACCTTCCTCAACGGCCTGTTCGATGC
Organism: Sphingomonas sp. TDK1; assembly: GCF_001650735.1. Lineage (GTDB taxonomy): Bacteria > Pseudomonadota > Alphaproteobacteria > Sphingomonadales > Sphingomonadaceae > Sphingomonas. Next base: position 96,962 of record NZ_LXVY01000045.1, read on the forward strand.
GCCGCGCGACCATTGGTATCCGGCCCTCGTCGTGGTCGACGAGGCCCAGCTGTTCGCCCCTGCCGGCGGCGGCGAAGTGGCGGAGGAAGTGCGCCGCGCCTCGCTCTCGGCGATGACCAACCTGATGTGCCGCGGCCGCAAGCGTGGGCTGGCGGGCGTGATCGCGACGCAGCGCCTGGCCAAGCTCGCGAAGAACGTCGCGGCGGAAGCCTCGAACTTCCTGATGGGCCGCACCTTTCTCGACATCGACATGCAGCGCGCCGCCGACCTGCTCGGCATGGAACGCCGCCAGGCCGAAGCGATCCGCGATCTCCAGCGCGGGCATTTTCTGGGGCTGGGCCCGGCGATCACGCGCCGTCCGGTGGCGATCCGCATCGGTGCGGTGGAAACCAGCGCGCGCAGCTCGAGCCCCAAGCTGACCCCGCTGCCCCAGGCACCGACGGGCGAGATCAAGGATCTGTTGCTTGCCCCCGCCGAGCCCGAATGGGTGCCGCCGGCCCCGCCGCCCGCGCATGCCTATGCCCAGCCGGAAACCGTGCTCGAGCAGCTTGCCCGCTCCGCCCCGGCGCCGATGGAAATCGAGCCCGATCACGATCCCGAGGAAGTCGCCGGCCTCGTCGCCGACGTGCTGCGCGCGATCGTCGAGGACGAGCAGTCGACGCTCCGTTCGCCCGCCGTGCTGTACCAGGATTTCCAGGTGCGCTGCCGGATGGTGGGACTGACCCGTCCGCCGCTCGACCTTTCGGGCTTCGTCCGTCGCCTTTCGGCGGCGCGGGCGGGCATCCATGGCGACCCCGACGACGAGTGGGCACAGGCGCTGGAAGCGGCGCGGGCACTGCCCGACGACATGCTCGCCCCGTTTCTGCTCGTTGCCAAGGCGGCGCGCGAGGGCCAGCCCTGCCCGAGCGACACCGATATCGCGACCAGCTACGGCACCAGCTCGCTCGGCCGCGCGCGGCGGCTGATGCAGTATATCGAGAGCAAGGGGCTGTTCGTCACCCGCGTCGACCTGTCGGGCAAGCGTTCGATCACGATTCCCCGGCTCGGCTGGACGACGCAGGCCTCGGACGGTTGATTGCTAGCGGCGGTGCAGCCGGGCGTTGAGCGCGAACATGCACAGCGCCCAGATCGCGCCGAAGCACCAGCCGGCCAGCACGTCCGACGGCCAGTGCACGCCCAGGAACACCCGGCTGCAGCCGATCAGCAGCACCAGCAGCACCGAAAAGCCGAGCAGATAGGCACGCGCCCAGCGGCTGGTCTGCGTCTGCGCGACCATCATGCCGAGGGTAAGATAGACGGCGGCCGAGATCATGGCATGGCCGCTCGGGAAGCTGGCACTGGACACATGGGCGAGGTGGGGGACCACATCGGGCCGCGGACGGTGCAGGAAGATCTTGAGCAGCGCGTTGATCGTCGACGCGCCGACCAGCGATCCGCCGAGCAGCAGCGCTTCGGACCGCTTGCCGAACGCGAACAGGAAGATCAGCGTGCCGGCACCTGCGAGCCACAACACGGTATAGCCGCCGAGCGCACTGATATCGATTGCCGACTGGAGCAGCCAGGCGGGGCCGATCGGCGTCGCAAGGTCGTTCGGCGTACGAAATGCCAGCAGCAGGGCAGGATCGAAGGCAAAGCCGCTGGCGAAGCGCAGGCAGAGGAAGGCGGCGAGCCCCGCCAGCGACAGGCCCAGCAGGGCGAGCGCCGGCCAGAGCCATTGCCGGTTGGATTGCTGAAGCGGGTTGGAATCGGTCATGCTGCTCGCGGGAAAAAGAAAAGGCCGCCGACCACGCCATGGTCGTCGGCGGCCTTGGGTGCGGCAGCTTAGCCCTTCGGCCCGCGGCCTTCCAGCATGCCGGGCGCGATGAAGCCGATCGGCTGGATGGCCGAGGCCTGCTGCTTCAGCTTGCCCTGCATCGCCGCATAGTCGCTCTCCATCTCCGGCGTGACGGTCGCACGCGAGTCCGTCAGCGCTTCCTCGAAATGCGCCATCGTCACTTCGCGCGTCTCCAGCGACTGGCGGAGCGCGACCAGGCCGGCGCGGCGAACAACGTCTTCCAGATCGGCGCCGGTATAGCGCTGGGTCTGCTCGGCGATCGAACCCAGGTCGACATCGGCCGCGAGCGGCATCTTGTCGGTCTGGATGCGCAGGATGCGCTCGCGCCCGGCCTTGTCGGGCACGCCGACATAGACCAGCTCGTCGAACCGGCCCGGGCGAAGCAGGGCAGGGTCGATCAGGTTCGGCCGGTTGGTCGCGCCGATCACCACCACCGACTGGAGCTCCTCCAGCCCGTCCATCTCCGCAAGGATGGTGTTGACCACACGCTCGGTCACCTGCGGCTCACCCATCGCACCGCCGCGGGCGGGGACCAGCGAGTCGAGCTCGTCGATGAAGATCACGCAGGGCGCGACCTGGCGGGCACGGGCGAACAGCCGGGCGATCTGCTGTTCGCTCTCGCCATACCATTTGGAGAGCAGGTCGCTCGACTTGGTGGCGATGAAGTTCGCCTCCGCCTCGCGCGCCACGGCCTTGGCGAGCAGCGTCTTGCCGGTGCCCGGGGGCCCATAGAGCAGGAAGCCCTTGGCGGGCCGGATGCCGAGGCGCCGGAACGCATCCGGATCCTTGAGCGGCAGCTCGACGCCTTCCTTCAACCGCATCTGCGCATCGTCGAGCCCACCGACATCTTCCCAGCGAACCGTCGGCGCCTGCACCATCACTTCGCGCATCGCCGAGGGCTGGACGCGTTTGAGCGCCTCCAGGAAATCGTCGCGGGTGACCGACAGCGTGTCGAGCACGTCCGCGGGAATCGTGCCTTCCTCGAGGTTGAGGCGCGGCATGATCCGCCGCACCGCCTCGATCGCGGCCTCGCGGGTCAGCGCCGCAAGGTCTGCGCCGACAAAGCCATAGGTGGTGCGCGCAAGCTCGGCGAGATCGACGTCCTCGCTCAGCGGCATGCCGCGCGTGTGAATGCCCAGGATCTCGCGGCGCCCGCGATCGTCCGGCACGCCGACGACGATCTCGCGATCGAACCGGCCCGGACGGCGCAGCGCCTCGTCGATCGCCTCGGGGCGATTTGTCGCGGCGATCACGACGATGTTGGCGCGCGCCTCCAGCCCGTCCATCAACGTCAGCAGCTGGGCGACGAGACGCTTTTCGGCCTCGCCGGTCACTTGGCCGCGCTTCGGGGCGATCGAGTCGATCTCGTCGATGAACACGATAGACGGCGCGTTCTTCGCCGCTTCCTCGAACACCTGCCGCAGCCGCTGCTCGGATTCGCCATAGGCCGAGCCCATGATCTCCGGCCCGTTGATCAGGTGGAAGCTGGCGTCGCTTTCGTTGGCGACCGCGCGGGCGAGTCGCGTCTTGCCGGTGCCGGGGGGCCCGTGCAGAATCACGCCCTTGGGCGGATCAACGCCCAGGCGCTGGAACAGCTCAGGGTAGCGCAGCGGCAATTCGACCATCTCGCGCAGCTGGTCGATCGTGCCGGCCATGCCGCCGATATCGTCATAGGTCACATCGGCGCGGCGGCTTTCCTTGGCCTCCTCATACTCGGCGCGCAGTTCGACCTCGGTATTTTCGTCGATATGCACCACGCCGCGCGGGACGGTGGAGAGCACCGTCAGCCGGATCTCCTGCAGCGCATAGGCCGGGGCGCGGACAAACTGCTGAACATTGGGCGGTACATCCGCGCGCTGGTGACCGACGGTCGCGATCGTGTCGCCGGACGTGAGGGGACGCGTGAAGAAGGTACGCTTCAGCGCCTCGCCGGTGCCGCGCAGGCGCAGATTGGCTTGGGCGGGACCAAACACGACTCGAGTCGCGGGCTTCGAATCGGCACGGCGCACCTCGACGAAGTCGCCCGAGCCGACACCGGCATTGGCACGCTGCAGGCCATCGATACGGAGCAGCTCCAGGCCTTCGTCTTCGGAATAGGGGAGAACGGCGCGCGCAGGGGTGCTGCGCTTGCCGACGATCTCGATCACATCACCCTCGGTGATGCCGAGCGCGGCCATCAGGCTGCGCGGGATATGGGCCAGTCCGCGGCCGCTGTCTTCCGGGCGCGCATTGGCGACCTGGAGCCTGCGGGTGCGGGATTCGTCATCGGCCATTCTGGGTTCCTTCGTGGCTAGGCACGAAAGCTAGGAACGGCGAAGGCAAAAAAAAGGGCCGCCTCAAAAAGGGCGGCCTTGGAAAGTTTTAGGAGAGGATGCCTGAAAGGCCTGCTCTATGTGCAGCGCGGTACGGTTTTGTGCAAGTGCGAAAATTACACCGCGTAGATGCATGGGTTGCAATCGCGATTGTCCGGAGCGATATTCCTCGCCACCGGGAATGGGTTGTTTGAGGGTTGATTGCCCTTGGGAACCTCTTGCTGCACCGCACCAAAGAAGAGAGTCGGATCGATGCGACGCCTTCCGCCGCTCACCGCGATAGAAGCCTTTGTCCAGGTCGCCCGCCTGGGCTCGATCAAGGCCGCCGCCGAGGAACTGGCGCTGTCCTCGCCCGCGCTCAGCCGGCGCGTGCAGGCGCTCGAGCGCTTTATCGGCAAGCCGCTTTTCGAGCGGCGGCACCAGTCGCTGCGGCTTAACGACGATGGCGATCGGCTGCTCAGCCTGATCGCGCCGGCGCTAGACACGATGACCGACGCTATCGAGACCATGACCAGCGGCAGCGAACTGCTGCGGCTGCGCCTGGGCGTGCTACCGCTCTATGCGACGCAGCAACTGTTGCCGCGCTTGCCGGAACTGAAGCAGCGCCACCCCGAACTGCATCTCGACGTCGATACGGGCAGCCACGGCATGGCCCGACTGGGCGACGGCCTCGACGCGGCGATCGTCATCGCCCGCGACATCGACCCCGGCTATTATTCGCGGCGGCTGGACCGCAACCGCGTGCACGTCATCGGCGCGCGGACACTGGTGGAGGGGCCCAATCCGGTGCGCGATCCCACCGACCTTTCGCGCCTTACCGCGCTGGTCCACCGCGAAATGCCCGAGACCTTTACCGCCTGGCGGATGGCAGCCGGTTATCCCGATCTGGAACCGGCGGCGATCGACCTGTTCGATTCGGGCAATCTGATGCTCGAAGCGGCGGCCCAGGGGCTTGGGGTCGCCTTCATGCTCGAATCGCACTACCAGTCCGCTCGTGACGAGCGGCTGGTGCAGCTGTTCGACCTGACGGTGGAAAGCCATTACAGCTACTGGTTCGTCTGTCGTCCCCGCGCGCTCACGCTTCGGCCGGTACAGATTTTCCACGACTGGCTGATCTCGGCGATGGGGGCGGATCTTCTGGATATGCCGCAAGGCTGACCCTGCCTCTTTGGGCAAAGTCAATGGAATGCCGCGGCAGGATCGCCTACATGGGGCCCATGTCGACGCTCAACGCCGTCCTGATCTTCTTCGCTACCGTGCTGGGCATGGAGTTGTTCGCCTATGCGGCACATCGCTGGATCATGCATGGGCCCGGCTGGTTCCTGCACGAAAGCCACCATCGCCCGCGCACCGGCAATTGGGAGCTGAACGATCTGTATGCCGCGATCTTCGCGGTGCCGTCCTTCGTGCTCCTCCTGGGCGGCGTCCAGCTCGGCTGGTGGCCAGGCTATACCTGGATCGGCGCGGGCATCGCTGCCTATGGTGCGATCTATTTCGGCTTCCACGACCTTATCGTGCACAAGCGGATCCGGCACCGGTACATTCCGCGGTCCAGCTATATGAAGCGGATCGTTCAGGCGCACCGCCTGCATCACGCGGTGAACACGCGCGAAGGCACGGTGAGCTTCGGTTTCCTGTACGCGCCCAAACCAGAGGACCTGAAGGCCCAGCTGCGCAAGAGCGGCGCGATCGTCCAGCGGGTGACCATCCCGGATTGAGCCTTTCTCCGGATTGACGGAGGGCCGCCCCGAACCCACATTTCGGGCCTATGGAACAGCTGAATCTCCCCGAATCCGAATGGCGGAAGCGCCTCACCCCCGAGCAGTTCCACGTGCTGCGCGAAGCGGGCACCGAACGTGCCTTCTCGGGCCGTTACAATGACAACAAGGCCGACGGCATCTATCGCTGTGCCGCCTGCCAGCTCGAATTGTTCGACAGCGTCGACAAATATGACTCCGGATCGGGCTGGCCGAGCTTCACCCAGCCGGTCGCTCCGGATCATGTTTCCGAACATGCCGATACCAGCCACGGCATGCGCCGGATCGAGGCGCGGTGTGCGCGGTGCGACGGACATCTAGGCCATGTTTTCCCCGACGGGCCGCCGCCGACGGGTCTGCGCTACTGCATGAATTCGGTCAGTCTCGAGTTCCGACCGCGCGCTGCGGGCGCATCGGCCGCCTGATCCTTGTGGGAAGCCCCGCGAGCCTGTAATCGACCACGCCGTACATGGCCGTGAAATCGAAAACCGCAGCTGCGCCCTGGTGGCGCCGGGGCTCCTTCTGGAAGAAGTTCTTCGTCTGGTCGCTGATAAGCGGCGTGACGTTGGCGCTGATCGCCTTCGTCTCGCTCGCGATCGCGGTCTATTCGGCGCGGTCGACGCTGCCGAGCTTCGACCAGATGAAGTCGTCGCCCAACGGCCAGATGATCCGCGTCCATGCGGTGGACGGCACGGTGCTGGTCTCTCTCGGGCCGAGCTATGGCGAGTGGATCAAGTACGACCAGATCCCGCAGGTGATGAAGGACGCGATCATCGCGACCGAGGATCGCCGCTTTGAATCGCACTGGGGTGTCGACCCCATCGGCGTGCTCCGCATCCTGTGGGTCGCCAAGCGACTGCATGACGAGGGCCGCCGCCTGCAGGGCGGATCGACCATCACCCAGCAGGTGGCGCGCACGATCTTTCTCTCGAACAAATACAGCGTCGGCCGCAAGATTCGCGAGGCGATCCTGGCGCTGGCGCTGGAGCGCAAATTCTCCAAGCAGGAGATTCTCGAGCTTTACCTGAACAAGGTCTATTTCGGCGGCGGCGCCTATGGCATCGACGCGGCGAGCCGCAAGTTCTTCGGCCATTCGGCGACCAATCTCACGCTGGGCGAATCCGCGATCGTCGCGGGGCTGGTGAAGGCGCCGTCGCACTACTCGCCCACCGCCGATGCCGAAGCCGCGGTCGATCGTGCGACGGTGGTGCTGAAGGTGATGGCGGAAGCCGGCAAGATCAGCGAGGCGCAGGCCAACGCGACCGATCCGCACGCCGTGCAGCTAGCGCCCGAGCCGAAACAGAACAGCGTCCGCTATTTCACCGACTGGGCGTTGCCGCAGCTGGAAACCCTGATCGACGAGACCGAGGCGCCGCTCGACGTGTGGACGACGCTCGACCTCAACATGCAGCGCAGCGCCGACCAGGCGATCCGCGCCAATGCCCCGGATGGCGCGCAAGGTGCGCTGGTTTCGATCGATCGTGACGGCGCAGTGCGGGCGATGGTGGGCGGCAAGGACTATGTGTCGTCGATCTACAATCGTGCGACCCAGGCGCAGCGCCAGCCAGGTTCGTCGTTCAAGCTGTTCGTGTATCTCGCCGCGCTGGAAGCCGGACATAAGCCCGACGATATCGTGGTCGACGAGCCGGTGACGATCGACGGCTGGAGCCCGCGCAACGATTCGCGCCGCAACAGCGGACCGATCACGATCCGCACCGCTTTCGCCTATTCGGTCAACACGATCGCGGCGAAGCTCGGCCAGGAGGTGGGCTTCACGACGGTGGCGGACATGGCGAAGCGGTTCGGCATCACCACGCCGATCAACACCCAGCCGGCGATGGTGCTCGGCACCTCCAACGTCCGCCTGATCGACATGACCCGCGCCTTCGCCTCGGTAGGCAACAACGGCGTGGCGGTGACGCCCTATGGCATCACCCGCGTCACCGCGAACAACCGCGTGATCTACCAGCACGAGGTGGACACCAGCCACGTGCTGGTTGCCAACTATGTCGCGGCGCAGATGATCGATCTCATGCAGACGGCGGTGGCAACCGGCACCGGTCGCGCCGCGCAGATCGGGCGGCCGGTGGCGGGCAAGACCGGTACCACGACCTCGAACAAGGACGGCTGGTTCATCGGCTTCTCCAGCGGTCTCACCACCGGCGTGTGGATGGGCCGCGATGACGCCAAGGTGGTGCCGGGCCTGCAGGGCGGTCGTGCACCCGCACGCGCGTTCCACGACTTCATGATCCAGGCGGTCGCCAATCGCCCGATCGAGCAATTCGAAACGCAGCTGACCCCGCCGGACAACATGCTGGAGCCCGACGAGGATGCCTATGGCGCCCCCGACAACGGGATGATGGTCGACCCCGACGGCAACCCCATCGCACAGCCCCCGCAGGTGCCGGTGGAACCGCAGGACGGCGAAGACATGGATGCCGCCCCCGCACAGCCGGGTGGCCGCCCGGCACCGGTCCAGCAACAGGGCGACAAGCTCGATCGCGACTGGATCAATCGGATGACGGGGCGCGCGCCGGGCCAGCAGCAGCAACCCGGCCGCCCGCCGCAACGACAGCCGGCGCAGCAGGATCGCCAGCGACCCAACGACGAATATTGACGATCGCCTGGGAGCCTCCGCTCCCGTCGTCCGGGAGGGCGGCACGCGGGCGGAAGGCTATTCCCGCCCGAACCAGTGCAGGCTGGAACCATGGTTGCGCAGCCAATGCCGGTGCGGTGTAGGGTCCGCACCGTAGAGCTGCTCTACCAGCGCATGAAAATCGGGGCCGTGATTCATGTGCACCCGGTGTGCCACCTCATGCGCCACCGTTGCCCGACGCACTTCGCTCGGCGCGAGGATCAGCCGCCAGCTGTAGCGAATTACCCCCGTCGATGCGCAGCTGCCCCAACGGCTGCGCGCGTCGCCAATCGCGACCTTGGTGACCCGCACGCCGGCCCGCACGGCATAGTGCGCCGTCTCTTCGCTCAGCACCCGCAGCGCCTCCGCACGGAGCCAGCGTTCGACGCGGCGGCCCAAGCCCTCCGCAGAGCCGCCGCAGAGCAGCTGGTCGCCCTCGCGTCGAACCCCGCGCACGCCGGCGGCGGGCCAGACGATCGTCAGCTCGCTGTCGCCGAACGGCAGACGTGCGCCGGGCACGAACGGACGTCCGCCCGGCAGGCGGTCGCGCTGGGCAGCGATCCAGCCCTGCTGTTCGCCCACCCATTGCATGGCCTTCGCCAGCGAGGCGCGCGGCGGGAGTGTCAGGCGCACCTTGCCGTCACGGGGATCGATCGCGAGCCGCATCCGCCGGGCGCGGGGATGGCGGATTACTTCGAGCCCTTCGATCAAAGGCGACGGTCCGTCATATGATGCTCAAGATCGCCTGCGTCATCCTCGGAGATGGTCCAGCCGCGCGTCGATTCGCCCGCCTTGTGCACCGCCTCCCGGTCGCCCGACACGAGATAATGCCACGCCGGCAGTTTCTCGCCATTGGCCCGCAGCCGATAGGCGCAGGTGCTGGGCAGCCATTCGATGTCGCGCACATTGCGCGTCGTCAGCCGCACGCATTCCGGCACATAGGCCCGACGGTGCTTGTAATCCTTGCAGAGCCCCATCCGCCGGTCGAGCAGTTTGCAGGCGACGTTGGTCGCGAACAGCTCTCCGGTTTCCTCATCCTCCAGCTTGTGCAGGCAGCATTTGCCGCAGCCGTCGCACAGGGCTTCCCACTGCGCGCGATCCAGGGCCTCCAGCGGCAGATCTTCCCAGAATTTGATGGTCAATGCACCCAATGCTCAAGCTCGGCGACGATCGCCGGGGGATCCTTCTCCAGCGGCAGGCTGGTAATCGGCTTGCCGTCCGGGCCCATCAGATAGGCCACTTCGGTATGGCCCATCAGATAGCCCGACGGTGTCGGCTCCTTCATATAGGCGACGGCATATGCCTTCGCCACCTGCGCGATCGCTTCCGGCTTGCCGGTGAGACCGATGAGGCGCGGGTAGAAGTTGCCGACATATTGCTTGAGCTGCGCCGGCGTGTCGCGTTCGGGATCGACGGAGATGAACAGCGGCACGATCTTCTGCGCCGTCCGGGGCGCCTGCTTGTCCAGCGTGCGCAGCGCCGCGCCTATCTTGGTCAGGTCCGTGGGGCAGATGTCCGGGCAATAGGTGTAGCCGAAATAGACGATGCGATACTTGCCGGCGAAATCGGAATCGGTGACGGCCTTGCCGTCCTGGTCGACAAGCGAGAAGGGACCGCCGATCCGCGCGCCGGCCAGCGGTGGCGCCTCGCTGCCGCCCGTGCCGCATGCCGACACCGCCAGAAGCGCGACGCAGCTCAACGCCCGAAACATGCTGTTCATGGTATCCATCGTCACTCTTTGCTACGGGAGACGCAGCATCCGTCGCCAGTATCGAAGGTACCGACCCAGCAATGACGTTCCGTCTCGCCTCCGCCGCCGCCGCGGCCCTGTTTCTCCTGCCGCTTCCGGCGCTCGCCCAAGGCATGGGCCAACCGCGCGAGAGCATCCAGTTCCTCGATGCGATCCGTAAGCAGGACGGGAACAAGGTCAACGAGTTCCTGCGTGACAAGTCGGCGTCGATGATCAACGTGAAGGATCCGTACGGCACCGGCGAGGCGGCGCTGCACATCGTCGTGAAGCGCCAGGACCCGACCTATCTCTCGGTGCTGATCAACCAGCCGGGGGTGAATGTGAACATCCAGGATCGCGAGGGCAACACGGCGCTGATCTTCGCCGCCGGCCTGGGCTGGGGTCCCGGCGTCGACGCACTGCTCGCCAAGAAGGCCAATGTGAACTTGGCGAACAATGGCGGCGTGACCCCGCTGATCCGCGCCGTGCTGGCCCATGATCCGGAAATCGTGAAGAAGCTGCTCGACGCGGGTGCGGACCCGGACCGTGCCGATTTCGGCGGCGGCCTTTCCGCGCGGGAATATGCCAAGCGCGAAACCCGCTATCCGACGATCGCGAAGATGCTGGCCGATGCACCCAAGGTCGGCCGCGCGCCCACCGCCGCCGGGCCGAAGCTCTGAACGATCTGAACGCTCAGAACCCGTCGGCGACGTCGGGATCGAGCATGCCCAGCAGCCTTCGCCCCGCACGCCGGGCGAAGGCGAGCGTGGCCTTACGCCGCGCCTGAGCGGACAAGGGAATCGTCGCCGCCTCTCGCGCAACCGCCGCGTCGTAGCGATCGGCGACGATCAGCCCGGTACGTTCCGGTAGGAAATGGGGCTGATCAAGCGGTCGCAGGTCGAACCCCTGCGGTACTGCCCAGAAGAAGCGGTCACAATGGCCAAGATATTCCTGCCATTTGCCGTCGCCGAGCAGATCCGCGCGCGATACCTTGATCTCGACGATGACGATGTTGCCGCGAGCATCCAGCGCCATCAGGTCGACGCGCCGGCCGCCCTCCAGCGGCACTTCGGCGATTGCCACGCAATCGTGGCGGAGCAGCATCCTGCAAACGCCCCGTACCACGTCGGCAGAGACCATCGCGTCCGCTTCTGGAGGAAGAGTCGGGGGCAGGGGCTGATGCGCGTTCATCGAGAGAATATAGAACATTCAGCGAACACAAAAAAGCCGCCGAATCGCTCCGGCGGCTTTTGATACAGCGATCGGCCGAACCGATCAGCGATAGAAGATATGGTTGCCCACGGTCGCGATCGAGGCGCGGCCGAGATTGGCGTTGGCATACCGCGCATGGAAATACAGCGCGTCACCGGCCGGGCTTTCCCAAAGATTCTTGCGGGCCACCTGGGCCACCGCCAGGGCCCGACGCCACTGGGCGTTGGCCGGCGGGGTGGGCAACTTGCCGTGACGCACGAACGAAAACTGGCCCTTCTGGGTGACTACCGAGCAGACCGAGCCCGGGAAACGGCCCGAGGTGCTGCGATTCAGGATCACGTCCGCAACGGCCAGCTGACCCGACAGCGGTTCGCTGCGCGCTTCGAAATAAATACCGGTGGCGAGGCAGCGCAAATCGCGATCCTCTTCGAGCGCGGCGATGTCCTCTTGCGCGGCTACCGCGTCCGAGAGGGTGGCATATTCCGGGCTGGTATCGTTGTCATCGTCAGCTTCCTGCTGCTCGACCGCTGCCTGGGGCGCGGGAACCTGCTGCGAAGCAAGGACGTTCTGTACCTGAGCCGGTGCCGACTGCACCGTCGCCTGAAGCTTCGCTTCCTGCTGCGGGAGCGGGCTCAGGTTGAGCGTGGCGGCATTCGCTAGTGCGCCAGCGCAAAAAGTCACAGCTGCGAAAGTCGCAGCCCGTGGCAGAAACTTCATTTCAAATCTGTATTGTGCGGTTGGCGTGCGATCGGCCGCTGCTCGCAGGGAGACTGGACCGCCGGACTAACCCCCCGACTGCGTAACCGATCGACTTCACACCCCGAACGGCACAACGCGAATGAACGTGGAGATCCCTTTCGCGGGCGAGGCCCGGAGTGTCAACAAAGGTTCATCGTTTCAGCGGCGAACCGTTCGGCGCCTGCGATATCCAGTTCAACGACCCATAGATCGGGGTCGCGCTCGCGCCGCCGCCGCCAATAAGCGCTGGCTTCCGCCTCGTCGACCATTTCCCTGGGTCCGGAGGGTAGGAGCGTCGGCGTTCCATCGGGGCCGATGCCCCGTTCGACGAAGCGCGGGTTCGCGCCGCGATCCAGCAGCAGGAGCAGGATTGCACCCGAAGTAGCATCCCCCTTGGCCAGCACCATCGCCGACCCGGCGGCAGCATCGGCCCGTCGCACCAGCGCACTCGCCAGCATCGCGCTGGTCAGCCGCGGGGTCATGCGGTGCGATAGCCGGGCAGGGTGGCGAGCGCGATTCGCGAGCGCATGAAGGTACCGGTACCGCGCGCCGCTTCCTCGCCATGCGCGTCGATCAGCCGCGCCTCGGCGACGAACACCCGGCGCTGGCCACTCACCCAGCGGCCCTCGGCGATCACCGGTCCCTCGGGCAGCGGTCTGGTCAGCAGCAGGTTGAAGGCGGTGGTCAGCAGGAAGCGATCGGTGACCAGGCTATTCGCTGCATAGAAGGCGGCATCGTCGAGCATCTTGAAATAGCTGGTGCCGTGGGTCGCCCCGGCGGCGTGGAAGTAGCGCGAATCCACGTCGAAGCGGATGCGCGCGATCCCCGCCTCGGGAATCTCGAGCACCGAGGGGAAGAGCTGGTTGATCGGAGCCGCGGCGTAGAGCGATTCGAGCGCCCGGTAATGCGCCTCGGCACCCGTCGGCGCCGATTCAGGCGGCGTCACGCGCCTCGACTCCGGTGAGCAGCACGTAGAGCGCATCCTTCGAGCCCGCGCCGCGCAGCTTCTCCGCGAACGGCCGCTCACGCAGCCGCCGCGATACCGAGGCCAATGCCTTCAGATGGTCAGCCCCGGCATTGGTCGGCGACAGCAACATGAACACGAGGTCCACCGGCAGATCGTCGACCGCGCCGAAATCGAGTGGCTGCTCCAGCCGGGCGAACACGCCGCACACGCGCGGCAGGTCGTCCAGCCGCGCGTGTGGGATGGCGATTCCGCCGCCGAAGCCGGTGGAGCCCAGCCGCTCGCGCTCGGCCAGCCGCTCGGCGACCAGCTTGGCTTCGACCCCGTAGGTCGCCGCCGCACTGGCACCAAGCTGCTGGAACAGCGCCTTCTTGTTACCCGCGGTCACGCCGGCGAGCACCGCCTCCGGCACGAGCAAATCGCTCAGATCAGTCATCAACTCGTTCCAAAGAAGCGGTGCTGCCCGCAGGCGGCCTGGCCTTACGCCGGTGCGCGGTTGGGCTCAACCCAGCCAATCGTTCCATCCCCACGACGATAGACCATATTATAGGCCCCCGTGCCGCTGTTGCGGAACAGCAGTGCGTTCGTATTCCGCAAGTCGAGCATCATCACCGCGTCCGAAACCGTGGCATCCGGCACGTCCACCCGCGTCTCTGCGATCACCAGCGGTGCATCGGCGACTTCTTCCTCGTCGCGCGCTTCCTGGAACAGGGTGTAGCCGGCATTGTCGAAGCCATTGTCATAGGCCCCACCCTCGGCCAGCGCGATCACTTCGGTCGGGCGTCGATCCTTGAGGCGTCGGACATAGCGGCGGAGCTGCTTGTCGATCCGGTCTGCCGCGCCGTCGAAGGCGCCATGCGCTTCCATGCCGCTGTTGGTCGCCTTGAGCACCAGCCCCTGCGTCACGTGCATCACGATGTCGCAGGTGAAGCCGTTGTCGTGCGGCCCCTTGCCGAAGGTGATCTGCGACGAGATGGCGCGGGAGAAATATTTGTCGGCGATACCCTGGACCCGATCCGTCACCTGCGTCTTGAGCGCTGCGCCCGTATCGACCTGATGCCCCGAGATCCGGATATCCATAATGTACCTCCACTTCGCAATTAGGGACGAGCGACCTAGGGCTGCGCCGGAACCGCGTCGATTGTGGGAACACCCCATAGCGGCTCGTCCAGGGACTTCAGAAACGCTGCGTGCCGTTCAAGTTCCAACGGACTCGCGGTGAAACGTCGCGCGGGCCGGACGTGTACCCGAGTCGGCGCCTCGGCGACGGTCTCCGGCATCACCGGCACTTCCTCCGCCAGGCCCAACGTGATCTGGCGGCCACCGGTAAGCTCGACATAGACCTGCGCCAGCAGTTGCGCATCGAGCAGGGCGCCGTGCAGCGTACGTGCGCTGAGATCGACCCCGTAGCGGCTGCATAGTGCATCGAGCGTGTGCTTCGCACCGGGATGCTTGGTGCGCGCGAGCACCAGCGTGTCGACCATGCGGCTCAGGTCGACGAGCGGCCGGCTGCACTTGCCGAGCTCGCCGTTGAGGAAGCTAAAGTCGAACCCGGCATTATGCGCGACCATCGGCGAATCGCCGATGAAGGCCAGAAGATCCTCGACGACATCCTCGAACAGCGGCTTGTCGGAAAGGAATCGCTCGGACAGACCGTGGACGTTGAACGCCTCCACCGGCATCGGTCGCTGCGGATTGATGTAGGCATGGAAATGGTTGCCGGTGGCAACCCGGTTCACCAGCTCGACACAGCCGATTTCGACGAGGCGGTCTCCGCCTGAGAAGCTGAGTCCCGTCGTTTCGGTGTCAAACACGATTTCCCGCATGAAGCGCTTATCCACCCGCAGGCGGCGTGAGGCAAGCGATGACCGTGCGTACGCAATCTTCCGTAACCTGCAGGCCTTCGCCGGTGGGAATCACAAAATCGGCACGGGCGCGCTTTTCCGCGTCGGGCATCTGGCGGGCGAGAATGGCATCGAAGCGTTCGGCGGTCATACCAGGACGAGCGAGGACGCGGTCGCGCTGCACCTCGGCCGGCGCGGAGACGACGGCGATCTTGTCGACATGCCGCCAGCCGCCGGCTTCGAACAGCAAGGGTACGTCGAGAACGACCAGCGGCGCGTCGGCATGCGCGGCCAGAAACGACTCGCGTGCCTCGGCGACGGCGGGGTGGAGGATCGCCTCGAGTCGGGCGAAGGCGGTGGGGTCGGCCATCACCGCCTCGCGCAGCAGCGTGCGATTCACGCCTAGTTCGGTGGTCGTGTCCGGAAACTCGGCCTCGATTGCCGCCACCGCCGCACCGTTCGGGCCCTGGAGCTGGTGGACGGTTGCGTCCGCATCGAACACCGGCACCCCGTCGGCGGCGAACATTGCCGCGACGGTCGACTTGCCCATGCCGATCGAGCCGGTGAGGCCCAGCACGATCGACCGCCTGCTCATGCGGTGAGCAGCGCGCGCAGTTCCTCGTCGCGGTCGCGCGGGGGCTCGGCGCCGAAGAAGAGCTCGAAGGCGAGCGCGGCCTGCCCGACCAGCATTTCGAGCCCGTCGACCGTATCCAGCTCGCGGTCCCGCGCCTGGGCGAGCAGCGGCGTCTCCAGCGGGGCGTAGACGATGTCGTACACCACCGCATGCTCGGGCAGCGGATCGAGATCCAAGTCAAGCGGGGGCTGGCCGTCCATGCCGAGCGGACTCGCGTTCACCAGCAGGTCGGCAGCGGGCAGGGGGGCGCCGATCGGCAGCGCATCGCCTTTCACTCCGAAGCTGGAAAGCAACGCGGCGGCCTTCAGTACGTTGCGGTTGAGGATGGTCACCCGGCCGATGCCGACCCGCGACAGCGCGAACAACACCGCACGCGCCCCGCCGCCGGCGCCGATGACCACCGCATGGCGGCCTTCCAGCTCCAGCCCGGCGATCGGCGAGAAGAATCCGCCGGCATCGGTATTGGTACCGATCAGCGCGCCGTCCTCGCCGCGGATGACGGTGTTCATCGCGCCGATCGTGTTCCGTACGCCGCCCGGATCGCCGACAAGGTCCATCACCGCCAGCTTGTGCGGGATGGTGACGTTGCAGCCGCGCCAATCGCCATTGTCCTTGGCGCGGGCGAAATAGCCGGCAAGGTCGTCGCCCAGCACATGGGTGCGGCGATAATCGCCTTCGATCCCCAGCGCATCGAGCCAGAATTTGTGGATGATCGGCGATTTGGAATGGGCGATCGGATCGCCGATCACCTCGGCATAGCGAGTCACTTGGGCATCACTCCCCGGGTGCGCAGATAGTCGAGTATCGGCAGCAGCGGCATGCCGAGGATGGTGAAATGGCTGCCCTCGGTGCGGCTGAAGAGCTGCACGCCCGGGCCCTCGATACGGAAACAGCCGACACAGCCAGCTATTGCCGGCCATTCGAGGTCGAGGTACGATTCGATGAACGCCTCGCTCAGCGGGCGGACGTGCAGCCGCGCGCGATCGACGTGCCGCCACACCGGGCGGCCACCCTCCGCGATCACCGCTGCGCTGAAAATGTCGTGAGTCTTGCCCGACATGCGCTGGAGATGATCGCGCGCCTGTTCGCGGCTCTCGGGCTTGTCGAGCAGGCTGCCATCGTCGAGCGCGACCAACGAATCGCCGCCCAGCACCAGCGCCTGCGGGGCCATCCGCGAGACCTTGAGCGCCTTTAGTTCGGCGAGCGCATCGGCGAGATCACGGGGGCTCGTACCCTCGGCGAGCAGCGATTCCTTGGCGCTTGCTTCATCCACCAAGGCCGGCAACGCCTCGTGCACCACGCCCGCGGCATCGAGCATCGCGCGACGCGAGGCGCTCTGGGAGGCGAGAACGAGAGTCGGCATTATCGGCGGTCCATTTCACGATCGTTGCACAGCTGGATGATCGCGGCGGCTGTTTCCTCGATCGAACGCCGGGTAACGTCGATCACCGGCCAGCCATTGTCGGCGAACATACGGCGCGCGAAGGCGATTTCGCGCTGTACCGCTTCCTGATCGACATAGTCGGTCTCCGGCGCCTGGTTGAGCGAGAGCAGCCGGTTGCGGCGGATCTGCACCAGCCGATCGGCGCTGGTGGTGAGCCCGACGATCAGCGGCCGTTGCAACTGAAACAGCTTGGCCGGGGGCGGGGACTCCACCACCACAGGAATGTTCGACACCTTGTAGCCGCGATTGGCGAGATAGATCGAGGTCGGCGTCTTGGACGAGCGCGACACGCCTGCGAGCAGGATGTCGCTCTCTTCCCAATCCTCCCAGCCGATGCCGTCGTCATGCGCAATGGTGAACTGGATCGCATCGACCCGGGCGAAATAGGCCGCGTCGAGCATATGCTGCCGCCCCGGCCGGGCCTTGGCTTCCTGGCCGAGCAGGTTGGACAGCGCATGGCTCACCTGGTCGAGCGGCGCGATCGCCGGCAGGCCCAGCGCGCGGCAGCGCGTCTCCAGCATGCGGCGGATGTCGCGATTGACAAGCGTGTAGATGACCAGCCCCGGATTCTGCGCGATTTCCTGCAGGATGCGCTCGAGATGCGCTTCGCTCCGCACCATCGGCCAGAAATGGCGCAGCGGCTCGACGTCGTCGAACTGCGCCAGCGCCGCCTTGGCGATATTTTCCAGGGTCTCACCGGTGGAGTCCGAGAGCAAATGGAGGTGCAGCCGCATCAGGCTGGGGACCGATCTGTGCATAACATGGCGAACAAGCGGTAGCGTAACCCGGTCACCCGGCCAACCCGCCGAGATTCGGGATTCGCCGCGTGATTCGTCCACAGCGGCGTCCCCAGCTTGTACTTTCCATTCACAGCCTGTGAGTCTTGTGGACAGATTTCCCGAATCCGTGCGATTCCGGATAGCCGCAGGAGTCAAATTGTTGGCAACTGACTCACATCGCCATAAGCCCCGGCTTTCACCGGCCAACAGACTCCAACATCCTGAGAATCGAATCTTATAGTAGTGGGGATCCCGGCTCTGACTCTTCGTGCACCCAAGCCGCTGCTCGCGACCCTCCAGGGGACTCGCCAGCCCATTCCGCCCGTCTGGCTCATGCGCCAGGCCGGCCGGTATCTGCCCGAATACCGCGCGCTCCGTGCCGAAAAGGGCGGGTTCCTCGCGCTCGCGATGGATTCCGACGCGGCAGCGGAAGTGACGCTGCAACCGATCCGCCGCTTCGGCATGGACGGCGCGATCCTGTTCTCGGACATCCTCGTGGTACCGATGGCGCTCGGCCAACAGCTTTGGTTTGAGACCGGCGAAGGCCCCAGGCTTGCCCCGACGGTGACCGCGCGGGACGTGCTCGATGGCTTCGATGCCGATTCCAGCGTGCTGGAGCCCATCTACGGCACGATTCGACGGGTGAAGGCGGCGTTGGACCCCCAGACCACCTTCCTGGGCTTTGCGGGCTCTCCGTGGACCGTGGCGACGTACATGATCGCCGGGCAAGGTAGCCGCGAGCAGGCCGAGGCCCGTCGCCTCGCCTATCGCGACGAGGGCCTGATGCAGGCGCTCGTCGATCGGATCGCCGACCAGACCATCGCCTATCTGCGCAACCAGGCCGAAGCGGGGGTCGAGGCCGTGCAGCTGTTCGACAGCTGGTCGGGTAGCCTCAGCCCCGCCCAGTTCGAACGCTGGGTAATCGCGCCCAACGCACGGATCGCGGCTGCGGTTCGGGATCTGGTGCCCGTGATCGGATTCCCGAAGGGGGCAGGGGGCAAACTCGCCGCCTATGCCCGCGAAACGGGGGTCGATGCGATCGGACTCGACGAGACGGTCGACCCCGCCTGGGCGAACGCCGTGCTGCCGGAAGGGCTGCCGGTGCAGGGCAATCTCGATCCGCTGGCGCTGATCACCGGGGGCGCGGCGCTGGACGGCGCGATCGACCGGATCCTCGCGGCTTTTCCGGAGCGGCCGCATGTGTTCAACCTGGGCCACGGCATCCTGCCCGACACGCCGATCGCGCATGTTGAGCAGCTCCTGGCCCGCGTGCGGGGAACGGCGGCATGATCGGCTGGCTGGGCGGTGCCTATCTGTGGGTAAAGGCGTTCCACGTCATCTTCGTGGTGTTCTGGATGGCGGGGCTGTTCCTGCTCCCGCGCTACCTGATCCACCATCAGGAGGCGCTGGGCACGCCCGAGGCGGCCGCCTGGGCGAAGCGCGAGGCGCTGCTGAAGCGGATGATCCTCACGCCCTCGATGGTCATCGTGTGGGTGCTGGGGCTGGCCCTCTCGGCCAATATCGGGCTGTTCGACGGGCAGGCGGGCATCGGCTGGCTCCACGCCAAGCTGCTGCTCGTCGTGCTGCTCAGCGGCTATCATGGCTGGGCGGTCGGCTATGCGAAGAAGCTAGGCCGCGGGCAGGCACCGATCGCCATCCGCACGCTGCGCTTCCTCAACGAAGTGCCGGCGCTGGCGCTGGTCTTCATTGTAATTCTTGCCGAAGTGAAGCCCTTTTAAGAATCGCTGCGATTCGGCGGGGTGAATCTGCGCCGAATCGCAGTTGACTTGGGGGAAGCCGCTACCTAATTTTGCGAGCGTGTACCGAACCCCGGTGCATCCTTCCTCCAAGCATCGACTCCTGCGCGGACCTATCGCCGATCGACGCTCTCCCCCTTAGAATTTCCGGACCTTCCATGCATCTCAAGGACCTCAAGAAGACCGCCCCCGCCGAACTGGTCACCATGGCCGAGGCACTGGGCGTCGAGAGCGCGTCGACGCTGCGCAAGCAGGACCTGCTCTTCGCCATCCTCAAGGCCCAGGCCGAGCAGGGCGACCAGATCATGGGCGAAGGCACGATCGAAGTGCTGCCCGACGGTTTCGGCTTCCTGCGCTCGCCCGAGGCCAACTATCTCGCCGGCCCCGACGACATCTATGTCAGCCCCAACCAGGTCCGAAAGTTCGGCCTGCGTACCGGTGATACGGTGGAGGGCGAGATTCGTGGGCCGAAGGACGGCGAACGCTATTTCGCCCTCACCAAGCTGGTGAAGGTCAATTTCGACGATCCGGATGCGGTCCGCCACCGCGTCAATTTCGACAACCTGACCCCGCTCTATCCTGAGCAGAAGCTTCGCCTCGATACCCTCGACCCCACGGTCAAGGACAAGTCGGCCCGCGTGATCGACATCGTCGCCCCACAGGGCAAGGGCCAGCGCGCGCTGATCGTCGCCCCGCCGCGCGTCGGTAAGACGGTGCTGCTCCAGAACATCGCCAAGGCGATCACCGACAACCATCCCGAAGTCTTCCTGATCGTGCTGCTCATCGACGAGCGCCCGGAAGAAGTCACCGACATGCAGCGTTCGGTGAAGGGCGAAGTGATCAGCTCGACCTTCGACGAACCGGCGACGCGCCACGTGCAAGTTGCGGAAATGGTGATCGAAAAGGCCAAGCGCCTGGTCGAGCACAAGAAGGACGTGGTGATCCTGCTCGACTCGATCACTCGCCTCGGCCGCGCCTACAACACCGTGGTGCCCAGCTCGGGCAAGGTGTTGACCGGCGGTGTCGACGCCAACGCCCTGCAGCGCCCGAAGCGCTTCTTCGGCGCCGCGCGCAACATCGAGGAAGGCGGTTCGCTCTCGATCATCGCCACCGCGCTGATCGATACCGGCAGCCGCATGGACGAAGTGATCTTCGAAGAGTTCAAGGGCACCGGCAACTCGGAAATCGTCCTCGACCGCAAGGTGGCGGACAAGCGCATCTTCCCGGCGCTCGACGTCGGCAAGTCGGGCACCCGCAAGGAAGAGCTGCTGGTCGAGAAGGCCAAGCTCACCAAGATGTGGGTGCTGCGCCGTATCCTCATGCAGATGGGCACCATCGACGCGATGGAGTTCCTGCTCGACAAGATGAAGGATTCGAAGACCAACGAAGACTTCTTCGACAGCATGAACCAGTAACCCGAGCCGTCGTTCTCGTGATTTCGGCAAGGCCGGGCCCGTGTGCCCGGCCTTTTTGCGTCTGGCGGCAGGGAACGTCCCGCGTCGGGCAAGCGTAGGCGTTGCGTGCGCCGATGGGGGCGCTAGGGTTTTGGCATGATCGATCTTCTTCTCAGCGCCGCGGCAGGCGGTATCGGCTCGCCGCTCGACATCTGGCAGCACATCGTCGCCGATTTTTCCAATCTCGGCGATCCTGCGGCGCTGGCCGCGTTCGGCTCGGTGCTGATGATCGACCTGGTGCTGGCGGGCGACAATGCGATCGTCGTCGGAGCGCTGGCGGCCGGCTTGCCGGCGGACCAGCGCAAGAAGGTGATCCTGATCGGCATCGGCGCGGCGCTGATCCTTCGGATCGCCTTCGCGCTCATCGTGAGCTGGCTGATGGGGATCGTCGGGCTGATCTTCGCAGGCGGGCTGCTGCTGCTCTGGGTCAGCTGGAAATTCTGGCGCGAGATCCGCCACGGCGGCGAGAGCGCTGGCTCGGAAGAAATCGAGGGTGACGAGCGCTCGGGCGTGCGCGCCGCACGTAGCTTCGCGGGCGCTGCCTGGGCGGTTGCCGTCGCCGACGTCTCGATGAGCCTCGACAATGTGCTGGCCGTCGCCGGGGCGGCGCGCGAGCATCCCGGCATCCTCGTGGTCGGGTTGCTGCTGTCGGTCGTGTTGATGGGGCTGGCGGCGAACCTGATCGCCAAACTGATCGATCGCCACCGTTGGATCGCCTATTTCGGCTTGGCGGTGATCGTCTTCGTTGCGTTCAAGATGATCTACGAGGGTTGGGTGGGTACGCCCGGCACGGCGGGCATCACTAGCCTGTTCTGAGCCCCAGACCCCTCCCTGCGCGGCAGGGAGGGGCGGGCATGACCTCAGCCCAGGTTCGCGGCGAAGAAGTCTGCGGTGCGCTTGTCAGCCAGCTGTGCGGCCTCTTCCGAGCGCCGCTTGCCGAGTTCGGCCGCGAAGCCATGGTCCTCGCCCGGATAGTCGAACAGCGTGACCTTGGGGTGGTCGTCCAGCCCCTCGTGCATCTTGGCCTGCACTTCGGGCGAAACGAAGTGATCGGCGACCGGGATGTGGAGCATCAGCGGCTTGGCGATGGCATGCTTCTCGCCGAGCAGCCCGTCGATGCCCACCGCATAATAGCCGACGCTCGCATCGATGTCGGTCCGCGCCGCGGTCATGTAGGCAAGGCGGCCGCCGAGGCAGAAGCCGACCGCGCCCACCTTGCCGCCGCCGAGCTCGGCGCGCGCCACCTGGATCGTCGATTCGATGTCGGCGATGCCCTTGTCCTGGTCGAACTTGCCGAACAGGTCGAAGGCCTGCTGCATCTCCTCGGGCACGTCAGCGTCGAGTTCAATGCCCGGCTTTAGGCGCCAGAACAGGTCGGGCGCGATCGCGAGATAGCCTTCTTGCGCGAAGTCTTCGCATTTCTGACGGATGCCGTCGTTCACGCCGAAGATTTCCTGGATCACGATGATCGCGGCGCGCGGGGTGCCCTCAGGGCGCGCGACATAGGCAGAGAAGCTGCCGCTCTCGTCCAGGGCGTCGATCGTCAGAGTGCTCATAGCAGATAGTCTCCGGTTAAGCGCCGCTCATGATCGAGCAGCCAGGATTTGGTGGCCGGCCCTTGCCCGGCCGAATAGGCGCCGAGCCCGCCGCCCTGGTTCAACACGCGGTGGCAGGGCACGATGAGCGGAAACGGGTTTCGTGCACATAGTTGGCCGATCGCGCGAGCGCTTGAACCCAATGCGCGCGAAAGCTCACCATAGCTGATGGTCTGCCCGAACGGGACCGCGATCAAGCCATCTCGAAGGATAGCGCCCCTCGGCGTGGCGGGCGGCGCCAGCGTAAGGTCGAAGCCGCGCCGCTCTCCGGCGAACCATTGATCGATCTGTTCGGCTGCGGCTCGGACGATTGCCGTCACGCCACGTGTCGGCGTGCCTTCCGCGCCGATGAGGATGCGCTCCAGCTGCCCCTCCTTGCCTTCGATCCGGATCGGGCCGATGGGCGTTGCGATCAGGGCATGGTCGCGCGCATACATGCGCTTGGCCTAGCAGGGGGCCGGGCATGCGCTCAAGCGCGGAAGGGATCACATGAAGATCAACGTCGAAGTCGAGTGCACGCCGGAAGAGGCGCGCCGGGCCATGGGCTTGCCCGACCTGACCCCCGTACATGACCGCTATGTGCAGTTGATGGTGAAGGCGATTGAAAACCACGGTACGCCGGAAGGCTTCGAGCAGATGATGCGCAGTTGGGCACCCATGGGTGAAGCGGGTATGAACTTCTGGCGCGGACTGTTCGACGCCGCGACAAAGAAGCCTGGGAGCTGACGACCGCGCCCATGGATACGATCTTCGCGGTCTCTAGCGGCGCGCCGCCCGCGGCGATTGCGGTGCTCCGCATCAGCGGTGCTGCGGCCTTTGCTGCGGTGCAGCAGCTTGCAGGCGCTGTTCCCGCACCGAGGCGAGCCGCGCTGCGGATGTTGCGCGACAGGGAGGGCGAGCCGCTCGACCAAGCCCTGGTACTGTGTTTCCCCGGGCCACGATCGGCGACGGGCGAGGATCTCGCAGAGCTGCATCTGCACGGGGGCCGCGCGGTGGTGCGGGCGGTGGAGGCGGCGCTCGCGGAACTTCCCGAACTGCGCGCAGCCGAGGCAGGGGAGTTTACCCGGCGGGCGCTGCTCCACGGTCGGCTGGACCTCAGCGAGGCCGAGGGGCTGGGCGATCTGTTGATGGCGGAGACCGAGGCGCAGCGGCGCGCCGCCATCCGCAGCGCGGGGGGCGCGGTGCGGCGCCATGCGGAGGATTGGACGACGCGGCTGCTTGGTCTTGCTGCCCGTATCGAAGCGGAACTCGATCATGGAGACGAGGAGGATGTCGCGGGCGCAGATCCGCTACCGGCGCTGCGGTCTGGCGCCGCGGCGCTGGGCAACGACATTGCGGCCGTTGCCGCGCGGCCGCCGGTGGAGCGGCTGCGCGACGGGTTGCGGGTAGCGCTGGGCGGTCCGCCCAATGCCGGCAAGTCGACCCTGTTCAATGCCCTGGCCGAACGCGACGCCGCTATCGTCTCGCCGATCGCCGGCACGACGCGCGATCGCATCGAGGTGCCCGTCGTCCGCGACGGCATTGCCTGGCTGCTGATCGACACGGCGGGGCTAGCCGAGGGCACGGACGATCCGATTGAGGCAATCGGTGTGGCGCGCGCCCGCGATGCGCTGGCTGAAGCGGATTTGCTGCTGTGGTTGGGTGACGATCCGCCACCGCCGCACACCTGCACCTTGTGGGTGCAAGCCCGCGCCGATGCCGAGGGCCGCGCCCCGGCACAGCCTGAGCAGTTGGTCGTGTCGGTGCATGAGGGCAGGGGCGTGGACGCACTTTGGCAGCGTATGGCGGAGGTCGCATCCGATCTGCTCCCGCCGCCCGATGTTGTTGCGCTCAACGCGCGCCAGCGCGGCTGGTGCATCGCCGCGGCCGATGCGCTGGCGCGCGCGTCGCTGCTCGACGATGCTTTGCTCTTTGCCGAGGAGCTGCGTGCGGCGCGTCGCGCACTGGATGCGATAACGGGTCGGGCGGGCGTCGAGGATGTGCTCGATGCGTTGTTCGGGAAGTTCTGCATCGGTAAATAAAGTGTTCCACGTGGAACACAAACGGGGCGTTCCGTCGCTCCCCACTGGACAAGCGCGCGCCGAACGCGTTTAGCGATGCCATGCAATTCGACGTGATCGTGATCGGCGGCGGCCATGCCGGTACCGAGGCAGCGGCTGCGGCAGCACGCCGCGGCGCCCGCACTGCGCTGCTCAGCTTCGATCTGGAAAAGCTCGGCGCGATGTCGTGCAACCCGGCGATCGGTGGGCTCGGCAAGGGGCATCTCGTCCGCGAGATCGACGCGCTCGACGGGCTGATGGGACGTGCGGCCGACGCCGGCGGCATCCACTATCGCATGCTCAATCGCTCCAAGGGCACCGCGGTGCAGGGTCCGCGGGTGCAGGCGGATCGCAGGCGGTACGCGGCCGCGATCCAGGCAATGTTGCGCGCGCAGGAGACACTGACGCTCGTTCAAGGCGAGGCCGAAGCCTTGATCCTTGCGGGCGGCCGGATCGCGGGCGTGCAGCTCCGAGACGGCGCCAGCCTAACCGCACCCGCGGTCGTGCTCGCTACCGGCACCTTCCTGGGCGGCCGGCTGTTTCGCGGCGAGGAGCGGTTCGAGGGCGGGCGGGTAGGGGAGGCCTCTGCACGCCGCCTTGCTGCACAGCTGCGAGAATTGGCACTACCGATGGGGCGGCTCAAGACCGGCACGCCGCCTCGGCTCGACGGCCGCACGATCGACTGGGCGCGGACCGAAGAGCAGCCTTCGGATGCCGAGCCCTGGACCATGTCGGCAATGACGCCTGCGCGGCCACTCCCCCAGCTCCATTGCGCGGTCACCCGGACGACGCAGGCGACCCACGATGCCATTCGCGGCGGGCTCAATCGTTCGCCGCTGTTCACCGGCGCAATCGAAGCACAGGGGCCGCGTTATTGCCCCTCGATCGAAGACAAGGTGCATCGCTTCGGCGACCGTGACGGGCATCAGATCTTCCTTGAGCCCGAGGCGCTCGACCATCACTGGATCTATCCCAACGGCTTGTCGACCTCGCTGCCCGTTGATGTTCAGGCGGCGATGATCGCGTCGATCCCCGGGTTGGAGCAAGCCGAGATCACGGTACCCGGCTATGCCGTGGAATATGACTATATCGATCCGCGCACGCTCGATTCGATGCTGGGTCTGCCGCAGATTCCGGGCCTGTTCTTCGCAGGCCAGATCAACGGAACGACGGGCTATGAGGAGGCCGGGGGCCAGGGGCTTGCGGCAGGCGCCAACGCCGCGGCGCTGGCCTTGGGGAGCGCACCGTTAGTACTGGACCGGGCGACATCCTATCTCGGCGTGATGATCGACGACCTGGTGTTGCAAGGGGTGACCGAGCCCTATCGCATGCTCACCGCCCGTGCCGAGTTCCGTCTGCGGCTGCGCGCGGACAATGCTGAGACCAGGCTGGGCCCGATCGGCGATGCCCTAGGCTTGCTTGGGACCGAACGTCGTGCGCGAGGAGAGGCTCGACGCGAAGGTCGCGCGTTGCTCGACTCTCTCTTCGCAGTGGAACGAACCGCGCATGAGATCGGCGCGCGTGGCGCTCCCGTCTCGCAGGATGGCGCACGCAGGCCCGCGCGGGAGTGGCTCCGTTTTCCCGGCGTCACGCTGGAGCAGGTGCTGGACAGCTCCCCCGACGTCGATGCGGCGTTGCTCGCGGAGTATGTTGAGGATGCGCGTTATGCGCCGTACCTCGAACGGCAGGATGCGGAGGTTGCGCAACTTCGCGCGAACGATGCCGTGCGTCTGCGCCCGGATATGAACTATGCGGAGATACCGGGCCTCTCCAACGAGATGGTCGAGCGTCTCGGCGCGGCCGCCCCGGAGACACTGGGAGCCGCCGCGCGTATTCGCGGGATCACGCCGGCAGCGCTTTCCGCAATTCTTCTACACGCACGAAAGACAGTCGCATGACCGAAGACGAGGCGCGGTCTTGGGTGCGCGAGCACTTCGGTGTTTCACGTGAAACAGCGGTGGAGCGATTCGGTGCGTTGCTGACAGCGGAGGCCGAGCATCAGAATTTAATTGCTCGCTCGACCTTGGACACGCTCTGGTCACGGCATTTGACGGATTCGGCGCAGCTTGTTCCGCTAGCCGATTCCGCGGGTACCGGCGTATGGCTCGATGTTGGGAGCGGCGCGGGCCTGCCTGGCATCGTTGTAGCGTTGTTGACCGACCGTCCCGTCGTGTTGGTCGAGCCGCGTGCGAAGCGCGTTGCATTTCTTCGCGACGCCGCGGAGCATGTCGGTGCCACGGATCGCGTCACCGTGATCGGCAGCAAGGTGGAATCCTATCGTCCCGCGCAGCCCGTGGCCGTCGTATCCGCTCGCGCCGTCGCGGAGCTGTCGGCGCTGATGTTATCCACAGTACACTGCACCGATTCGTCCACAGTCTGGTTGCTGCCAAAGGGACGAAGCGCGCAATCGGAGGTGGATGCCGCGCGCGCGAAATGGCAAGGTCAGTTTCACGTGGAACCCAGCATCACGCAGCCGGACTCGGGCATCGTGGTCGCAACACAGATAGGCGCCAGATGATCACCATCACGATCGCCAATCAGAAGGGCGGGGTGGGCAAAACCACGACCGCCATCAATGTCGGCACCGCCCTTGCTGCCACCGGCAAGCGGGTGCTGCTGATCGATTTCGATCCACAAGGCAACGCGTCGACCGGCCTTGGCATTGGCCGTAGCGATCGCGAGCATTCGAGCTATGACCTACTGGTTTCGGATGCGAACCTCGAAGACGTCGCGGTCCCGACCGATGTGCCGGGGCTTGATGTCGTGCCGGCAACGCAGGATCTGTCGGGCGCTGAAATCGAGCTGATCGAGTTCGACGCGCGGACCCATCGGCTCGATGCGGCGATCCGCCGGCACAGTGCCGAGCGCTGGGACGTCATCCTCGTCGATTGCCCGCCCTCATTGGGCCTGCTGACGGTGAATGCCATGGTGGCGGCGCATGCGCTGCTGGTGCCGTTGCAGTGCGAGTTCTTTGCGCTGGAAGGACTGAGTCAGCTGCTGAACACGGTGGAGCGCATCCGCACCCGGTTCAACCCGGGCCTGTCGATCCTGGGCGTGGCCCTTACCATGTATGACCGCCGCAACCGCCTGACCGACCAGGTCTCGGACGATGTGCGCGCGGTGCTGGGCAGGGTGGTGTTCGACACGGTCATCCCTCGCAATGTCCGCCTGTCGGAGGCGCCGAGCCACGGCGTCCCGGCGCTCATTTATGATCATCGTTGCGCCGGCTCTGAAGCCTATATCGCGCTTGCGCGCGAAGTGATCGAACGTCTTCCCAAGTTGCAGAAAGCCGCATGACCGATTCCCCCGCCGCCGCCCGCAAGCCTCGCCCCGGTCTTGGCCGGGGTCTCTCCGCGCTGCTCGGCGACAGCCTTCCAGAGGAGCCGATCAAGGGTAACCCCACGAGCAATTCCGGCGTGCGGATGTTGCCGATCAGTTCGCTCGTCGCTGACCCCAACCAGCCGCGCCGTCACTTTGACGAGGAGGCATTGGAGACGCTGGCGGAATCGATCCGTACGCGCGGGCTGATCCAGCCGATCTTCGTGCGGCCCCATGGCCAGAGCTTCCAGATCGTCGCCGGCGAGCGTCGTTGGCGTGCGGCGCAGCGTGCGCGTCTGCACGAGGTGCCGGTGATCGTTCGCGAGCTGAGCGACGCCGAGACGCTCGAAATCGCGCTGATCGAGAATATCCAGCGTCAGGATCTGAACGCGATCGAAGAAGCGGAAGGCTATGCCCGTTTGATCCGTGAATTCGGTCACACCCAGGAGGCGCTGGGGAAGATCGTACACAAATCGCGTAGCCACATCGCCAACCTGCTTCGACTGCTTGATCTGCCTGAGCCGGTGCGGGAGATGGTTGTCGATCGCTCGCTGGAGATGGGCCATGCCCGCGCATTGATCGGTGCACCGGATCCGGAGAAGCTTGCTCAGGAGGTGGTCACAAAGGGGTTGTCCGTTCGGGATACGGAGAAGCTGGCGCGGACCGCCAAGCCGGCCCCCAAGCGCAAGGCGAGCAGCGCGCCGACGGCGGAGCGCGACCCCGATATTGCTGCACTGGAGCGGCATCTGGGTGATGTGCTCGGCCTCAACGTGCGGATCGCGCATGCGGAGAAGGGCGGCACACTCACGGTGGGGTATTCCACGCTCGACCAGCTCGACATGGTTTGCCAGCGGCTTACCGGCGAGCGAATCTGACTAGGTTCCGCTGCCCTTAGTGGCAGGTTTGAGGGGGGCAGGGCGCATGGCAGCATGATGCCATGCTGCGCACTACCTCCGACCGGACTGCCATATTGTCGTTTGATTTCCCGCTATCGCGGGCTGCTGCATGGTCGCGGCTCGAGGCATTTGTGGCCCAGGCTGGTGCTACCTATGCAGAGCGGCGCAATTTCGATGCGGGGCCCGGGCGGCACGATGCCGTATCGCGTCTGTCGCCCGCGCTGCGCCGTCGATTGATCAGCGAGGAGGAAGTCGCCCGCGCGGTGATCGAGCGCCATGGCCGAGAGGCGGCGTCCAAGTTTCTCTCCGAATTATTCTGGCGCACCTATTGGAAGGGCTGGCTGGAACAGCGCCCCTCGGTCTGGGCCGATTGGCGGCACGCCTGCCAGATGCTGCACGAGGCGGGCGCTCCCGCCGGCTATGCTGCGGCGATTGAGGGGCGGACCGGGATCGATGCCTTTGACGGCTGGGTCCGGGAGCTCTGTGAAACCGGCTATCTCCACAACTGGGCCCGGATGCAGCTTGCATCGATCTGGATCTTTACCTTGGGCCTGCCGTGGGAGCTCGGCGCGGAGTTTACCTTCGCGAAGCTGCTGGATGCCGATCCTGCCTCGAACACGCTTTCCTGGCGCTGGGTGGCTGGGCTGCATACAGCGGGCAAGGCGTATCTAGCGAATGCCGAGAACATCAATGTGCGTACCGGTGGGCGCTTTCGTCCGGACGGGTTGGCGATGGTGGCAGATGTTCCACGTGGAACAGAGGCGCCGGAACGTAGTGCGCTTCGGATGCCGACCGATCCGTCGCAACGTCCTGCGCTACTGTTGCTGACGCCCGAGGACCTGTCCCTCGAAACGGAGGGACCGCTACAGCGCCTGGATGTGCGTCGGGTTGTCGCTTGCCGCGCGCATTGCCAGCGACCGGCGGACATCGCCGCAGTTGCGGATGGCCTGCAACGCGCCGCCGCCCATTGGCGGGTGGGCAGTGTGTGGCTTGATGATCTGGACGCCGTGGCCGCCTTGGCGAGAGAAAGCGGCTGCGAGCAGGTCGTAACCGGCTATGCGGCAGTAGGCCCGGTGCGCGACAGTTTCCGCAAGATGGCGCAGTGTGAAGGTGTCCATTTCACCGAGCATCGTCGCGCATGGGATGCGCGGGCGTGGCCACAGTGCGGGAAAGGCTATTTCGCCTTTGCCAAGCACATTGCCGAGCTACTTACAGCGGCAGGTATGTAGCGCTGCAACATCAAGCAATAGTATGATCATGGTAAAGATTTCGTGAACTCCCGCTGCGCCGCAGCGTTTTGGCTTGCGGTGCCAGCGGGAGGTGCGTGTGATTGAAAGAACGACGGAGGGTCTCTGGCAAAGCCAGGACGCAGCGCTTTCGCGCCCGACCTGGCACGATGCGGCGCGCGATGCGATCCGCCAGCGGCTCGTGACGCCGCCCCACGCGCCTCAGCGTTTGCTCGCGAAGGTTAGGTTCTCGCTGAAGAAGGGCAGGACATAGTTCTGGAAGCGATCGGCGATGGCGCTGGTATGATCGCCCGGGTAAAGGGTGAAGCTGTTCGTCACGCCATAGCGGTCGAGCGTCTCGTGCAGCTTCTGCGCGTCGAACCGGAGCCCGTCCTTGTCGCCCACGTCGATCGCGATCGCCCGATAGCGGCGTAGCGCGCCGATATACTGGTCCACAAAGGCCAGGGGAGCGTTGGCGGCCCATTTCGCCAGCACCTCCGGTTGCTGCTTCCCGTCCTTGATCGGCAAGTCGAGGTAGAGCGGCGACGCCTTCGGATTGGGGGACCATGCCGCAGCGGCGGCAAGCGTGGCCCGCAGCCCCCAGGGGAGCGTGGTCGCCGCCTCGCGCGTGTTGAGGCCCTCAAGCTGTCGAACCGCAGCCTCGTCCAGCATGCTGGCATCCCGTGCGGAGAGGCAGCAGGGGCTCATCATATAGACGGCGCCGAACACGTCCGCGTGTTTCATGCCAATCCGGCTGGCGCCATAGCCCCCCATCGAATGCCCCGCGAGGCCGCGGCTCTCGCGTCGTGCCAGCGTGCGGTAATGCGCGTCGATATAGGCGACGAGGTCGTGCGAGACGAAGCGCTCGAAATCACCCGTGGTCGGCGAGCTGGAGTACATAGATCCGTTGTGCAGCGTCTTGCTGTCCGGCAGCACGAGGATCAGCGGCTGCGCCCCCAGCGCGAACGCGCCTTCCACCACCTGCGGAACATGGATCTCCTTGATCCATTGCTCCACCCCGATCGAATAGCCGTGCAGGGCATAGACGACCGGGTAGCGCTTGCGTGGGGAAGTGGCGTAATCAGGCGGCAGCACCACGATGACGTCGCGATCGGCGGAATCGCCTTCCAGATTGCCGTCGATCGCCGGGGAATGGACCTTGATCCGCTGAACCGTCACCGGCTTCGCGCCGGAGACGACAGCAGGCACCTGCGTCTGCACTTGCGCTTGTGCCGCCGGCATCAGCAGGGCTGCCAACCAGCCTGCACCTGCGATCCATCTGCGTTTGTCCATCGCTTCCTCTCCTGTTCGTCGGGCAATGCCCGTACGGCTTTTACCGCAATGTGCAGGCGCTATCGGTAGCGCTAACATCTCTTGGAATATCGTAGTGCCGGTGGGTTGGGAAGCCCGCGTCGCTTGCATCGCTAGGCTGCATCTCGCACGAAGCGACCATGACCTCCGCTTTCCCCGTCGACGGACTCACGCTCGTCCAGCACCCGCTCGTCCAGCATCGCCTGACCAGGCTGCGCACACGGGATACGCCGCCCGAGCGGTTCCGCGCCGAGCTGCGGGCCGTGTCGCTGCTGCTCGGCGCTGCCGCACTCGCCGACTTGCCGCTCGAGGATCGGACCATCGCGACACCGGTCGCGTCGATGGAGTCCGCTGTGCTCGCCTGCGCACCGCCCGTGGTGGTACCGGTGCTCAGAGCCGGGCTCGCGATGGCGGATGGAGTGCTCGACCTGCTGCCCGAGGCGTCGCTGGCGCATCTGGGGCTGTATCGTGATCCGGAGACGCTGGAGGCGGTGGAATATTATTTCAAGGCGCCGGCCGATCTGGCGGAGCGCCCGGTACTGCTGGTGGATCCGATGCTCGCCACCGGACACAGTGCGATTGCGGCGCTGGATCGGCTCAAGGCAGCCGGCGCGCGCGATCTTCGATTCCTGTGCCTGCTAGCCGCGCGTCCCGGCGCCGTGGCGGTGCGGGCGGCGCATCCCGACGTTCGCATCTGGACGGCGGCGTTGGATCCGGCGCTCGACGCGAAGGGCTATATCGTGCCAGGCCTGGGCGACGCCGGCGACCGCGCGTTCGGCACCGACCACGACTGAGGGCGCTCAGCCGCCGCGTAGCAGTTGCATGACGAAGGCGCGGATTCGGCCCCGGTTCTCGCGCGAATCGCCAAGGATACCGTGTTGCGCCGCCGGCAGATGCGCGAGCGGGTGGCCCTCGGGGCGGAAGGCGTAATGGTCGAAGAACGCCCGCCACGCCGTGCGCTCTGCCGCGGGCCGATCGGCCAGCGTGGTCATTGCCAGCAACAGTGCCGTGTAGGGGGAGTCGGGGCTGCTTGCGAAGTCGTCCCACCAATAATTCATCAGCAGGTTGAACGGGGCCGTAGCTTCCACCTGATGCCACCAGAGCTTCGGCAGGTACAAGGCATCGCCCGCCCTCAGGGTAACGGACAGCGCGCGCGCCTGCGCGGCGGCAAAGCGGGGATAGCGGGAATCGCCAGACCCGGCGCCGGCGGCCAGGCTTACCGGCTGCCCTGCCATGGTATGGTCGATCGGGCCGACATAGAGGTCGCCGATCGTGTCCGGCGGGTAGAGGGTGAACCGCCGCTCCCCGGCGATCACGCAGGCGAGATTGTCGAACCGGTCGTAATGGCAGGCGATCGTCGAGGCATTGCCGATCCATAGTCGCGGCAGCACGCCCGCAGGGACCAGCGGCATGCGATTGGCCTCGGCAAGGCCCGGCAGATGGTCCTCGGCAGGCAGGGAGCCGCAATAGATGCTGGGCGCGCCGGCATCGGCAGCGGCGCGCAGGATGCGCTCCAGGACCGCAGCCAGACCGAGCGTCTCGCGCGCGAAGTTGAACCCATCGCTTCGGTCGCCATAGTTATAGCGTCCGCCGATCGCGGCATCCCCGACAAAGGCCTGTGCCGTCCTGCCACTGTCGAAACCCAACAGATAGGCCGACAGGTTCGCGCCGTCCTGGGCGACCCGGGTTATCGGGAGATCGGCAGCAACACCGCGCAGGACCATCGGCACGCAGTCCCGACGTGCTTCCGCGAAGGCGGCGGGTGCGATGTCGGCACCGATGTCGCGCAGCATTGCCGATCAGGCCGCGAGACGACGATTGCGGCGCGCCGCGAGCACGGTGATCTGTCGCAGCGAACCCGCCACCGCATAGGCGAGTTGCAGGTGCCCGGCACGAAAGAGCGTGAGCACCGCAGCATCGTCGAGCTCGTGCAGCGCATCTAGGCTCACGGTGTAGAGCCCGGCCAGGTCCAGCGAGGTGCCGTCGTCGAAGCGCAACGTCACGTTGATCGGCTCGAGCAGCTTGTGGGCGAGCAGCGCGTCGACGAAAGCCTGGGTCGCCTCTACGCCGTGGTGGAGCTGGGCGAGCGTCTGCTGGATGCCCCGCAAGGCGGGCGCGGGCGCACCGTCTTCGGCGAACAGCGCTTCGCCCTCATGCGGGGTGAAGCGGGAATCGCTCGGGTCGATCGCGATCGAATCCCCTGCGATAAAGAAGCCCTGGCGCTCGACATGGAGCGGCCAGAATCCTTCACCCGCACGCAACTCGACCAGCGACTCGCCGGGTTCGAAGCCGAGCATCGCGCCGGCATAGAATCGGCCGGTCTCCGCATCCTTGGTCAGCAGCACCGGGCAGGCGGCGGCCGCGGCGGCAAATTCGGCGGCGACGACGGGGACGAAATAGGGAAGGGGGCCGGCGGGCGCCCGTACGCGCAGATCGCGATGCTCCACTGAATCGAGCAACGTCATGTCCTGAGTCATCGCATCCTCCCGCTATCGCCGCTGCTGTCCGCGCGACCAGGTGCCCTGCATATCGGCTCGCGCCGTGGGCGCCAATGCCCTGACTAAAGCAAAAGAATACGCCGACAAAAACCTGTTGATAGCGCTAACGCGAACGGCTACAGTTCACTACAGATTCGCAAAGAAGAATGAATCGGGGAGGATGTTGTGCCGCTGTCTGTGCGGATGCGAAGGCTTGTGCCTACTCTCCAGAGTTATACTGTGCTGCACTGCGGTGTAGTGCGTGCGGATCTGTATCGATCCCAACAATAAATCCGGAGGGGGTATGCACATGCCGAAGTTTGTCGGAATGGGTTCATCGCAGCGGCACGCGCGTCTTGCGCGGCATGTACTTGCGGGCGCAACTAGTCTGTTGGCGCTGAGCTTCGTAGCGCCGGCGCACGCGCAGGATGCGGCGCCGTCTACCAGCCAGACGCAGGACGAAGAGATCATCGTCACCGGTATTCGGGGCTCGCTGCAACGCAACCTCGACGCAAAGCGCAACGCATCGGGCGTGATTGAGCAGATCTCGTCCGAGGACATCGGCAAGTTCCCGGATTCCAACGTCGCGGCTTCGCTGCAGCGCCTGCCCGGCATCTCGATCCAGCGCGACGGGCCGCGCGGCGAGCCGAACGGGGTGACTGTCCGCGGCTTCGGCGGCGACTTCAATGAAACGCTGGTCGATGGCCGTCGTCTCTCGACCGCGACCGGCGGTCGCTCGATCGACTTTTCGACGGTCGGTTCGGACTTCGTCGGCGGGCTGACCGTGCTCAAGACGCCCGACGTGTCGCTGTCGTCGAGCTCGATCGGTGCGACGATCAACGTGTCCTACCCCAAGCCGTTCGACCGGCCGGGCTTCCACCTCGCGGTCTCGGCCTCGGGCTCGATCCAGGACGATGCCGGCAAGGTGGTGCCGACCGGCGGCGTGCTGATCAGCAAGACCTTCGCCGACGATAGCTTCGGCATCCTCGCCAACGCGATCTATACGCGGCACGATACCCAGACGAACAATGTGTTCGTCCATGGCTGGCCGGGTGGTCGCTATGCGCCGTGCCAGCTGGCGGGCAGCACGGCGACAAGCTGCAACCCGACCAGCGACAACAAATCGGCCGCTTGGGCGCAGGAAAGCAACCGCCAGACGGTGGTAGGCTGGTTCGAGCAGCAGTTCGGTGCAACCCAGAACTATACGCGCGACGAGCGCGTTGACGGGCGGATCGCGCTGCAATGGAAGCCGGCGGACAATGTGCTGCTGACGCTCGATGACAATTATTCCGAACAGCGCGTCAACACCGATAATTTCGGCTTTGGCATCTGGTTCAACCAGGGCAGCCTGCGCAACGTCAAGCTCGACAAGAACGGGACGACCACCGACTTCACCCAGGCGGGTTCGCAGACAGACTTCACGGCCGGTACCGACAGCAACCTCCGCCGCACCAACCAGACGGGCCTCAACGTCAAATGGGACGCGACCGAAAATCTGCAGGTGGAGGCCGATGGGAGCTGGTCGAAGAGCTGGCTAAACCCTGATGGGCGGATCAATTCCAAGGGCGCGGACGTCGGCTATGGCTTCGGCATCGGTCCGTCGATCGGCATCGCGGTCAATGGCGACAGCAAGGACGTAATTCCGGTCCTCCACGATTACGGCGTCAACGGCACGGGCAGCCGCTGGGCGGATCTGGCGGCGATCGGCAGCCACGTCACCGTCAATATCGCCAACAAGAATACCGACGAGATCAAACAGGCGCGGTTCGGGTTGAAGTGGCAACAGGACGACCTGACGCTGCGCTTCGGCGGTTCTTATCTGGACGACCAGTTCAGATTTCGCAGTGCGAACACCTTCGCCAATAATTTCTGGCAGGCCTATTCGGGCTACGGTCCTGCCTCGGGCACCAATGGCGGCGTCGCACTGCCGGCAAGCCTGTTCAAGGGCACCGTCAGCACGACCAATTTCCTGCCGGGCTATACGGGCGCGCTGCCGCCGGTGCTGCTCAACTTCCGCGCGGCGGACTATCAGGCTTATCTCACCGGCCTCGGCAACCCGCAGACCAAGACGATCCCGGGCTACAACACCAGCTGCTGCAACAACGCGTTCAACGGCCAGTTCGCGGTTGCGGACGATGTCGGCAGCACACGCGACATCGGCGAACAAACCTGGGCGCTTTATGTCTCGGCAAACTTCAAGAGCGAAATCGCCGGCATGCCGTTCTTCTTCAACGCCGGCGTCCGTGAGGAAGTGACTCACGTCACGTCCACCGGCATCGGTCGCCTGCCGACTTCGATCACCCCCAGCACCACCGATCCGACGCTGTTGACGGTCAATTTCGGCAACCAGCAGGCGATCACCACCAAGTCGAACTATTCGTACCTGCTGCCGTCGATGGATCTGAAGCTGGAGCTCACCGACGCGCTGCACCTGCGCCTCGATGCCTCGCGCACGCTGACCCGGCCAACGCTCAACCTGCTGACCCCGGCGCTTAATATCGGCGTCGGCCAGCGCATCGGCGCGCTGACCGCGGACGGCGGCAATCCCACGCTGCAGCCCTATCTCGCGGACAATTTCGATGCCGCGCTCGAATGGTATTACCAGCGCAATTCCTACGCCGCGGTGAACTTCTTCCTGAAGGATGTGCGCAACTTCATCGTCCAAGGCGTGCAGCGCCAGTCCATCAACGGCGTGGTCGACCCGTCGACCGGAACGCTGGCGCAGTTCGCGGTGTCGCAGCGGGTCAATGGTCCCAAGGCGACGGTGAAGGGCGTCGAGCTCGCCTGGCAGAACACCTTCGGCAACAGCGGCTTCGGCTTCATCGCCAACGCCACCTTCGTCGAAACCAACCGGCCCTATGATCCGAGCGACATCAGCCAGAGCGGCTTCGCGGTGACCGGTCTCGCCAATTCGGCCAACTTCGTCGGCTTCTACGACAAGAACGGTATCGAATTCCGCGCGGCGGCCAACTGGCGCGACAAATATCTGCTTCAGTTCGGCCAGGCGCAGAATACCGGATCGTTCGGTGCCGAGCCGACCTTCGTCAACTCCAGCCTGCAGATCGACCTGAGCGCCAGCTACCAGATCACCAAGGCGATCAACATCTTCGGCGAAGCGCTCAACATCACCGACGAGGTGCAGAGCACCCATGGCCGCTTCTCCAACCAGCTACTCGACGTGTTCGCCTATGGCCGGCGCTTCACGGCGGGTGTGCGCTATCGCTTCTGAAGTCTCTTCCCACGACTGGGGATGCCGGTATCGTCCGGCATCCCCTTCTTTTTGCATGGGTCGGCGCGCGTGAAACGGGTTCGGAACATCGTCATCGTCGGCGGCGGCACCGCCGGTTGGCTTACTGCGGGCGTGATCGCCGCCCGGCACCAGGGGCGGATGCCCGGCGGCTTCACCGTTACCCTGGTCGAATCGCCCAACACGCCGATCATCGGGGTGGGTGAGGGGACGTGGCCGACGCTGCGGACGACGCTCGCCAAGATCGGCGTCTCCGAAACAGACTTCTTCCGTGAATGCGATGCCGCGTTCAAGCAGGGCGCGCTGTTCGCCCGCTGGACCACCGGCGCCGAGGACGATGCCTATTATCACCCGCTGATGCTGCCCCAGGGCTTCCACCAGCTGAGCCTGGTGCCGCACTGGATCACGGACTCGAAGGGCCGCAGCTTCTGCGACACGGTCACGCCGCAGGGCCGGATCTGCGACGCGGGCCTCGCCCCCAAGACCATCGCCACGCCCGAATATGACGGGCAGGCCAACTATGCCTATCACCTCGACGCCGGCAAGTTCGCGCCCTTCCTGACGCGCCACTGCACCACCAAGCTGGGCGTGCGCCACGTGCTCGCCGATGTCCGCGCGGTCGAACGGGCGGAGAATGGCGACATCGTAGCGATCGACACCGAGCAGGCCGGGCGGATCGAGGGCGACCTGTTCGTCGACTGCACCGGTTTCCGTTCGCTCCTGCTCGGCGAAACGATGGGGGTGGGCTTCAAGGACTGCGGCGACGTGCTGTTCTGCGACGCCGCGCTCGCCGCGCAGATTCCGTACTCGGAAGAAAACGCGCCCATCGCCACGCACACGCTGTCGACCGCGCAGGATGCGGGCTGGATCTGGGACATCGGCCTGCCGACCCGGCGCGGCACCGGCTATGTCTATTCCACCCGCCACACGAGCGACGACCAGGCCGAGGCGACGTTGCGCGCCTATCTCGGCCCCGCCGGGGCGGACGTGCCCGTCCGCCGCATCCCGATCCGTTCGGGGCATCGCGAGATCTTCTGGAAGAACAATGTCGTCGCGGTCGGCCTCGCCGCGGGATTTCTCGAGCCGCTGGAAGCCTCGGCGATCGTGCTGATCGAGCTTTCCGCCAAGCTGATCGCCGAGCAGATGCCGGCGGTGCGCGAGGTGATGGACGTCGTCGCCAAGCGCTTCAACGCCACCACGCTTTATCGCTGGGGCCGGATCATCGACTTCCTCAAGCTCCATTACGTCCTGACCAAGCGCACAGATTCCGCCTTCTGGCGCGACAATCTGCGGCCCGAGACGATTCCAGAGCGACTCCAGGAGCTGCTCACCCTGTGGCGCTACCAGCCGCCCTGGTTCCATGACGAGTTCGACCGGGTGGAAGAGGTCTTCCCGCCCGCCAGCTACCAATATGTCCTGTACGGGATGGGCTTCCACAGCGAGGTGGAGGCCGAGGCGCTTTCGGGCGACCAGCGCCTTGCCGAGCGGGCGATGCGCGAGAATGCCGCGCAGACCGAAAAGCTTTGCGGGGGACTGCCGCGCCACCGCGACCTGATCCGCAAAATTCACGAACACGGGCTGCAGCCCGTCTGACGCCCTGGGGGAGAACATCATGAACCGCACCATCCGCGCCGCGCTGCTGGCCGCCGCGCTCACGCCGCTGCCCGCCTTCGCCCAGAGCGCTCCCGACGTGCGGCAGGAGGCCGACACCAAGGCAGCCGCTATCGTTGCCCAGCTGACTCCGGAGGAAAAGTTCGGTCAGCTGCTCAACGTCGCCCCAGCCATCCCGCGCCTCAATATCCCGCGCTACAATTGGTGGACGGAGTCGCTCCACGGCGCGCTCGGTACGCTGCCGACCACCAACTTTCCCGAGCCGATCGCGCTCGCCGCCAGCTTCGATGCCCCGCTGGTGCATGACGTCGCCGCCGCGATCAGCGGCGAGGTGCAGGGGCTGCACGCGCTCGCCCGCGAGACCGGGCGGATGGGCAGGATCGGCACGGGGCTCGACACCTGGTCGCCCAACATCAACATCTTCCGGGATCCGCGCTGGGGGCGGGGGCAGGAAACGTACGGCGAGGACCCCTATCTCGCCGCACGACTGGGAGTCGCCTTCATCCAGGGCATGCAGGGGCCAAACCCGGATCTGCCCAACGTGATCGCCACGCCGAAGCACTTCGCCGTACACAGCGGCCCGGAATCGACGCGGCATGCGGCGAACGTCTTCGTCTCGCGTCACGACCTCGAGGATACCTATCTGCCGGCGTTCCGTGCCGCGATCGTCGAGGGCAAGGCGGGGTCGGTGATGTGTGCCTATAACCGCATCGACGGCCAGCCTGCCTGCGCAAGCGACGAACTGCTCAAGGACCATCTGCGCGGCGCCTGGGGCTTCAAGGGCTATGTCGTCTCCGATTGTGATGCGGTGAAGGACATTAGCGACAACCATCATTATGCCCCCGACGGCGCCGCGGCGGTGGCGGCGGCGCTACGGGCCGGTGTCGACAACGAGTGCAACGGCGCGACGCTGACCGACACCGCCGGGCTGGGCGACCGCTACCGCGATGCACTGGCCAAGGGGCTGATTACGCAGACCGAGATCGACCGCACGCTGGTGCGCCTCTTCTCCGCCCGCCTGCGCAATGGCGACCTGCCGGGTATTCGCGTTGCAACCGGCAAGCCCGGCGACGTCGGCGCGCCGGCACACCGCGCGCTCGCACTCGACGCCGCAGAGAAGAGCCTGGTGCTGCTCAAGAATGACGGCCTGCTTCCGCTCAAGCCCGGCAGCCGTATCGCGGTGATCGGCCCACTGGGCGACGCTACGCGCGTGCTGCGCGGCAACTACTCCTCCTCACTTTCGGGCCCACCGGTTTCGGTCGTTGAGGGTCTGCGCCAGGCCTTCCCTGCGGCGAACGTGACCTATGCCCCGTTCGGCGCTTCGGTAACCGATGGCGACCGGGTGCCCGGCGTGGCGCTCCGCACGCCGGACGGCCAGCCCGGCCTGATCGCGCGCTATTACAACCCCGTCACGCCGCCCCCGGCGAGCTTCGCGCCCGGCAGCTTCCGCGAGATCACCGCGAAGATGCAGTTCGCGGACGCCCCGGTCGTGACGCGCGTTGAGGCCGATGTTTCTGCCCGCAGCCTCGATCTGCCGACCGTCTCCGAGCATCACCGCACCGTCTGGACCGGCTTCCTCGTCGCACCCGAAACCGGCACCTATCGCCTGGGTCTGACCGGCTTTGGCGGTTCGATGACCTTTGACGGCAAGCCCTTTGTCGATCTCAGCAAGGCCGGCTGGGGCAGCCTGCCGACGATGCACGAGGTCCAGCTCGTCAAGGGGCAGCGCTACCCCATCGAGGTGCGCACCGACGAGCATGTGCTGTCCGGCATCGATCTCGTCTGGAAGCGGATCAGTGCGGATCCGATCGCCGCTATGAAGGCAGCCGCGGCCAAGGCCGATGTGCTGGTGGCGGTGGTGGGCATCACCTCGGACCTGG
This sequence comes from Sphingomonas sp. TDK1, assembly GCF_001650735.1. Taxonomy (GTDB): domain Bacteria; phylum Pseudomonadota; class Alphaproteobacteria; order Sphingomonadales; family Sphingomonadaceae; genus Sphingomonas. Next base: position 137,655 of record NZ_LXVY01000045.1, read on the forward strand.
AAGCCGAAGAATCGCCGGTCCAGGTTCCCGGATTCAAGGGAGGCGACAAGACCAGTCTCGACCTGCTGCCGGACCAGCAGGCACTGCTGGAGGCTGCCCGGGCGACAGGCAAGCCGCTTGTCGTGGTGGCAATGAACGGCAGCCCGATCAACCTGAGCTGGGCCAAGGACCATGCCGCCGCCATTCTGGAAGCCTGGTATCCGGGCGAGGTGGGGGGCACCGCCATCGCCAATGTACTGTCCGGCAAGACCAGCCCCTCGGGCCGCTTGCCGCTCACTTTCTATCGGAGCGTCGACGATCTGCCGCCGTTCGGCGACTACAGCATGAAGGGCCGCACCTACCGCTACTTCGCCGGCACGCCGGTCTATCCGTTCGGCCATGGGCTCAGCTACACCCGCTTCGCCTATGCCGCCCCGGTCGTAAGCCGCTCGCCGGACTCGGCGGAAGTCGGGCTGACTGTCACCGCGGAGGTGCGCAATACCGGCGCCCGTGCCGGCGACGAGGTGGCGCAGCTCTATCTCAACTTTCCCGAGGATCCCGGTGCGCCCAAGGTGGCGCTGCGCGGTTTCCAGCGCGTGTCGCTCAAGCCGGGCGAAGCGCGGAAGCTGCGGTTCACCTTGTCGCTGCGCGATCTGAGCACGGTGACGGTGGATGGGCAGCACCGGGTGCTGGCGGGCACCTACCGCGCCACCGTCGGCGGCGGCCAGCCGGGCAGCGGCGCGGCGGGCGCTTCGGTGGAGTTCAAGATCGAGAAGCCGGTCGATCTGCCGCAATAAGGTGGAGCCTGTGCCATCCGCGTGCATTTCCGCTTCATCTCGGCTAGCGCCGGGGCAACGATGAGGGGGATTTGATGGCGGGTGGCCTGGTTGCGCTGCTGGACGATATCGCGGCGTTGGCAAAACTGGCGGCAGCGTCCCTGGACGACGTCGCCGGGGCGGCGGGGAAGGCTGGCGCCAAGGCGGCGGGCGTGGTGATCGACGACACGGCGGTCACGCCCCGCTATGTCGTGGGTCTCACGCCGGACCGAGAGCTGCCGATCATCGGCAAGATCGCGCTGGGTTCGATCGCGAACAAGCTGGTGGTGATCCTGCCGCTCGCGCTGCTGCTCAGCGCCTTCGCGCCCTGGGCGCTGACGCCGATCCTGATGCTCGGCGGCACCTATCTCTGCTTCGAGGCGGCCGAGAAGATCCTTGAGGCGCTGCTCGGCGAGCATGCCGCCGACCAAGTGGCTGCGATCACGGACGCCAAGGCGCTGGAGAAGCGCCAGGTGCTCGGCGCGATCCGCACCGACCTCATCCTTTCGGCCGAGATCATGGTCATTGCGCTGGCGCAGCTGCCCGCCGACATGGCGTTCGTGACGCGGGCCGGCGCACTGGTGCTGGTGGCGTTCGCGATCACCATCGGCGTCTACGGTGTCGTCGCGCTGATCGTGAAGATGGACGATATCGGCCTGCATCTCAGTCGCGGCGGCGGGCAGGGCGCGGTTGCCGGGTTCGGGCGAGGACTGGTCAAGGCGATGCCGGTTCTGCTCACCGCACTCTCGCATATCGGTGTCGGTGCGATGGCGTGGGTCGGCGGGGGAATCCTGCTGCACGGGCTGGAGGAATTCGGGTTCGGTACCCTGCCGCATGCGTTGCATGGCTGGTCCGAAGCGGCCGGGGCCGCCACCGGCGCGCTGGGCAGTGTGGTCGAATGGCTGGTCTATGCGCTGGGTTCTGCCGTGGCTGGGCTGGTCGTGGGCGGGGTGATCGCGGGCTTGCTCCACCTGATTCCGCGCAAAGTGCACTAGCGCGGATCGACATTCACC
>NZ_LXVY01000046.1 GCF_001650735.1 Sphingomonas sp. TDK1
TGGTCGCGGCGGACACCCCCGTCGAGAGGTCCGCAACCGTGCTGTTCGTCGTGCTCAGCCCGGTCGACAGCGAGGTTACGCCACTGGTCGCGGCAGACACGCCCGTCGACAACGACGCGACGTTGCTCGCGACGCCCGTCGAGAGGTCCGCGACCGTGCTGTTCGTCGTGCTCAGCCCAGTCGACAGCGAGGTCACCCCGCTGGTCGCGGCGGACACGCCCGTCGACAACGATGCGACGTTGCTCGCGACACCCGTCGAGAGATCCGCGACCGCGCTGTTCGTCGTGCTCAGCCCCGTCGACAGCGAGGTCACCCCGCTGGTCGCCGCGGACACGCCCGTCGACAGCGACGCGACGTTGCTCGCGACGCCCGTCGAGAGGTCCGAGACCGTGCTGTTCGTCGTGCTCAGCCCAGTCGACAGCGAGGTTACGCCGCTGGTCGCGGCGGACACACCCGTCGAGAGATCCGCGACCGTGCTATTCGTCGTGCTCAGCCCGGTCGACAGCGACGTCACGCCACTGTTCGCCGTGGACACGCCCGTCGACAACGACGCGACGTTGCTCGCGACACCCGTCGAGAGATCCGCGACCGTGCTGTTCGTCGTGCTCAGCCCAGTCGACAGCGAGGTCACCCCGCTGGTCGCCGCGGACACGCCCGTCGAGAGATCCGCTACCGCGCTGTTCGTCGTGCTGAGGCCCGTCGACAGCGAGGCGACGTTGCTCGCGACGCCCGTCGACAGCGACGCGATCCCGCTATTCGCGCCTGAAAGCCCCGTCGACAGCGAAGACTGCCCGGTCGACAGGCTGGCCGTGCTGGCCGCCACGATATTCACATTGGAGGTCAGGTTGCTCAGCCCGGTCGACAGGCTCGCCGTGCTGGTCGCCACGATATTCACATTGGAGGTCAGGTTGCTCAGCCCGGTCGACAGGCTTGCTGTGCTGGCCGCAACGATATTCACGTTGGAGGTCAGGTTGTTTAGCCCGGTCGACAGGCTTGCTGTGCTGGCCGCAACGATATTCACGTTGGAGGTCAGGTTGTTTAGCCCGGTCGACAGGTAGCTAACCCAAGAGCTCGACAGTGAGGCACCGGTCGACAGAGACTGGAGGGCCGTGGAAGTCGACGTGGAGACGGCGTACAGCTGCGCGCCGTTCACTGCGAACTTGCTTCCCGCGTTAAGATTCTGCCCGGCAATGCCGTCCAGGATCACGCCGCCGCCCAACCCGGTGACATCCGCCCCGTTGGACATCAGGGCGAAGCCATTTCCGCCTGGGCCGAAGCCGATCGTCTGGCGCGTGGAGTCAATCTGAATGATCCCGCCGGTACCGCTTCTGGGTGCCGAATAAATCTGGACCAGGCTATCGCCGCTCTGCGCGCCGAAATTGCCGGCACAGGCCCGCCCCTTCTCAATGGCCAAATTGCGGCTATCGAAAATTGCGGAGTCCGCATTGCCGGTGCCGCCCAAATTGCCCGTTACGCAGATGCCAGAATACGCCACCTGCGCAGTTGCCTCCGTGGAACATAGCGCAGAGGTTGCAACAGCGAAGACCGATGCCAGCCCGATCCGCCCCAGCCCCGACAGATCAACCCAATGCTGCGCGATTCCACCATCGCCCGGCGGCGCAAACGACATCTTGATGGCGCCCTGATACCCGATAGCGCCGACCTTAGCCTTGCGCCCGAACACGACATACATGGACGACATGCGCAGGATCGCCATCACGCGGCGGCGCATGTTCTTGGTCAGCGCTCCCTCGATGCCCACGACACGACCGACATGCGCAGCAGCGCCCCTCCTTGATCGGGCCCTAGGCTGAAGATCATTATACTTCATAACACTTCCCTTCAATTACCACCCCGGATCACAACATCAGTTTTCATTGCAGATAATTTATTTATTTTTTGGCATCTCGTACGTATCAATTTGATATCCAGAAAGTAGCCACGCACCACTTTCCACATGCTGAAAAGAAATTGTTTCCGATCTATATTTTGATACGGAAGAATCATCACGAAATGAAACTAACAGCCTCACCGATATATATTCACCTGAGGCGAGATTATATTTTTCTTTCGACTTCTCGACATAAAACTGGCTGACATTTTGCCAGTTTCGCTCCGCTACTTTTCCGGTAAGGCGCCTGCCCAGTTCCGCAACGAAGGCCTCTCGGGAAAAGCGCGCCTTCATTGCCGGGGAAACCTGGTCGTAAATCTCTCCCGCCCCCCCAGCGGCGGCGCGGAGAGAAATCGCGTTCGCGGCCGCCAGGAACACAGTGGGAGAGAGCCACTGCTCCCCTGCCCCAGAGGGCGCCACCCGCGCCCCATGCTGCACCGGCGCCCCAACGGCGCCGGGCGCGTTTCCCGCACTGCCACGCGACTGCACCACACCCTGCGCGGAAGTCGCGCCACCCCAGACAAACAGAGGGAGCAAGACAAGCAAACTCTTGAACCGTGTACGGACCACGCAAACCATCCCAACAAAGGTCGAAGAAAAGGCGCCGCCCATCACGCAAGCAAAGACCACGCCGCGAAGAAGATGATCGCCCACAGAAGCAATGACAGTGGAACCGCGAGAACCAAGCCACGCCAGAGGCGGGCCGCCTGAGCGTCCAGATCCGGCCCGATTTCATTCGGCTCCAGCGGGCGCTTCACCGCACGCCCCCACCAACCCTGTCGGAACCAGGGAATGGCGCGGGGCGGCTACGCGCACCGCTCATCAGGCCGGGCCCCACCCAGCTGGGCGCGCCGAAATAGTCGCCACAGCCCCAAGACACGCCCGACTCCGCGGCAACCGCGGCATGACCGAGCATGTCGATACCCTCCGCCACCACGCAGGGCGCCAAGCTCTCGGCCAGGGCCAAGACATGACGCAAAAGGAGCTTGCCTCGATCTCCCTGCTTAGCGATCCGGACCACAAACGGATCGAGCGTAATGACATCGGGCTGCAGTGCGAGCACGCTGGCAACGCCCACCTGCGCACCGCCAAAGCCGAGCAGCACGATCTTGCAACCAAGGCTCCGCAAGCGATCCGCAAGCTCCACCGCCCCGCCCGGAACGACAGAAAACTGATCGCAATCGACGGCGATGAACAGCCGCTCCGCAAGCGATCGATGCGTCGCAAGGTGAGACGCCACGCCATTCCACCAGGCCGACCACCGGAAACTCACGGCAGAAACCGCGACACACACCGCCTCACCCTCGTCACGGACAAGCCGTTCGACACCATACCGAATCAGGACCTGATCGAAGGCAGACACCAGACCCAAGCGCTCTAAGGCGCGATAATTCCCCTCTCGATCGATAACCTGACCGACCGTGCCTGGCACCGCCGCGATCGCGCGCATGAAGAGCAACGCGCCGCCGTCGATCGAGCGCACCGGCTCCCAAGCGAACTGAAGCTCCCCTCGTATCAGTTCGGCGTACCCTGCCGCCGCAGCACCCATGTCAAGACGCACCCAGTCCGCATGGAAGAAATGCAACCCTCCCCCACAGGCCCGCCGCGGAAGCTGATCCCGAGCCTGCAGCAGCAGAAGATGGCGCGCTTCCTCCGCATTTGGATCGAGTTCGGCATCCACAAAGGCCCAGGACAGCGCGACATGCACATCCCCGCCCACGGTCGGTATTGGGTGACATCCGATATCCGCCAACCAGGGGTCGACCTGCGCGTGCAGAAGTTGGCGTGCCGTCGTTCCAGCGTCGGGAACCACATACACTACGAAGCCGAATTCGGCACCGGATTGCACCAAGCCCTGTCCAGCGGGCACCGGCAACTCGCCTAGACGCTTCTGCAGGGCAGCCCGGACCGCGTCCGACACCTCGGTCGCGGCCACATCCCCAAACGCAGCGCGGACCATTTCGAGATTGTCGATGCGAACGATCACCACCAAGGCAGCGCAGGCAACGAGCTGCTGCGAAGCATCCTGCTCGAGCACCACAGCGACCGAGCGCCGCTTTGCACCTCCAAAGTAACGCCCGACCTTTCCAGCCAGCATCTTCGCCCCCGCGACGGCCATGGAGGCAACCGCGCCTCCTCCTTGGAGAGACGGAATAACTAGTTCTGTTACACGGTTGGACGATTGCGGTTTACGGCGGCATCCAGCCAAAATAAAGATATCAAATGAAGGGTCGCTAGTGATGCAACATACGATTTACGATGCAAATGGAAAGCGCAAGTATCTCACTAACTCGGAGCGAACAGCATTCCTAAAGGCTGCAGAACACTTCGATTTGAAGACATTGACACTATGCTGGTTGATATCAGCTACCGGTTGCAGAATATCAGAAGCACTATCCCTGACTTCAGCGAGCATCGACGTCCATGCGAAGCTCGTTATCATCGAGTGCCTAAAGAAACGGAAGCGCGGCATATTCCGCGCTGTGCCAGTGCCGTCAGAGCTTATCAATTTGCTGATAGACGCGCACAATCTGCGACCGCATCTCGCGCCGGGCGCGGAGGCGCTACACCTATGGACCTTTTCTCGCGTTACAGCCTATCGACGTATCCGCAAGGTCATGGAAGCGGCGGGATTAAGCGGATCGCATGCAATGCCGAAAGGGTTGCGGCATTGCTTTGGCGTCACCGCAATACAATCACAGGTACCGCTCAACCTCGTTCAACGATGGCTGGGCCATGCGGACATGCGAACTACCGCGATTTACGCCAGCGCGTCAGGCCCTGAGGAGCGAAGTATCGCTCGCAGAATGTGGCGCGTAAATGCAATGACTTTCCCTGAGCTTTCTCGCGCGAGGTAAAGTTCTGAGCGCCATTGGCAATTTCGTCGTTTGTGCCGTGCGAGATCTCCCGATCGCATGGGGTACAGCATAGCGAAATCGCCCCCGCGACGTCTTGCGCGCGCTGTCGCACTTGCGCGCCGAAACAAAACTAGTTATTGGGTTTCAGAAAATTTTTTGCAACCCATTGATTTTTCAGCAAAAATCAATCCCTGCCGTCTAATCAACCCACATGACTGCGGAAGCATGGCCTCGCGTGGCGTCACCGAGCCATATGGCCAAATTGGCGCGGAATTAAATGGTCCCAATCGAAAATAACGCGACCAGTTCCGCCAATTGTGCGACGAAATGTGCCGCTGGGGAGGTGATCGCCGAACACCATTTTTGTTGCGATCCAGGAACATTTCTTGCCGTGATTCTAGTTAGGAAACTTCGAGCATCCAGCGCTTTTCGTACAACCGTTCTATAGGACTGAGGCGCGGAGCAATCTAATTTCCGGTACGCGGGAAATTGAGCTTTCAGTCGACTTTAAAAGCTACACCGGCTTATCTGGCATGGGACAACCGACGGCGGCCAAGCGGAATCGATTCCACTGACCGGCGTCGCGAGCAATCCGCTAGAAAGAAATCCCGTTTGTTTTCACTGGACCATTGGCCCGGACACTATCGCCAAGAGACCGCCGCGACTCCCTTGCGGCTAGGCACGCAGTCGCATCCTTCGCTCGGATCACTTCTTAATGGGAGGGCCGCCCGAATTTACGAAGGTTGACGCGGGCCACTTGGCCGGACCGCTGCACGCCAGGATTTTACGAACTCTGCGGATCTGGCCTTTTTGCATTCGGTATCATCCGACTGCGAATACAAGGGCCTGTTGTCGGCAACATGACTATCACAACGTGCTAGGACGTCGGCACGCATGGCGTCGTTGGAAGTATAAGCCTCGAACGGCTGCTGTGAAAATTCGTTGCTTTCCCCGCATCCAGCTGGCGTGGCAATCAATAAACAGAACAAGGCTAATCGCAACCACATCATCAAACTAGTTTTTCATACGTAGATCGAATAGACTCGGTAGCGTTTCCCTTACCGCCGCCGGCAGTGACAAATGGTCTATTGCCGTTAAGCCGCTGCGTGGCGCAGCGCCCCGCAACGCTCTGGCTTCCCGCGCGGCCCGCTGCGGCGCCCGATCAGCACCGATCAGGCACCGCGACGCGAAAATGGCGCGCAAGGGCGCCTGGAATCGCAACACCCCTTCAAGACAGGGCGACCGCGCATTCACCATTGGAACCGTGGACGAGTGCACATGTAGCATGAAAACGCTATAAGTCGAATATATTATGCATTCCTACCCGGGATTTCGTCCCCCGATTGCTGACCGGAAGCCCTTCGGATGAAGAGAATTGACGTATATAACCCTCTTTCTCCGCCAGCGAGGCAGGTGCGAAGGTACTGGCCAGCGGGATCCAAAACACGCTAACGTGGGCCCAATGCCACCAGAGAAGTCCGACCTACCCGAACTCATCACCCTTTCGCGGAATCTGCGCCTTGCGCGCGAGGCCGCCGGCCTAACGCAACAGGCACTGGCGAACAGGGCAGGCCTACATCGTAGCTACCTCGTCAGCCTCGAAAACGGCGTGGGAAATCCCTCGCTGGAAAAAGTCGCCTCACTTTCGTCTTGCTTGGGCACGACGCTGGTCGAACTACTGACGCCACTGCGCGCAGGCCCGCCCCGAAAGCCCCGCATCGAGATTGACAGCGAGGCGGCACTTGCCGGCGTGATCGACGCCCTTCGGCGGGCGGGGGCAATCGACTAACCCGCACTGGAATGGACCCGTTCGCCAAGTTTACAAGCACTCTTGCAACGTCGCTCGGCATTGCGGCCGCCCGCCGAACTCGGCACCCCGATAGCGCGCGACTGACCCGCGCCACCTACATGCCGGGAGCCAAAGCCCTCGCTGGCGAGGCGCCCTATCCAAACCCCACATGCCGCAATTGGCGGACCAGTTCGGCGAGCGATTGGACGCCCATTTTCTTCATGATGCGGGCCCGATGCACCTTGACGGTGCTCTCTGCGCGGCTGGAGAAATGGGCAACCTGCTTGTTGCGGAGCCCGCGCGCGAGCAATTGCGCGATTTCGCGCTCCGCGTCGCTAAGGCTCTCATAAGCAGCCTTCGCCGACTCCGCCGCCATTCGATCGAGCCGACTGGCCCACAACCGCTCGAACGCTGCGCCAACCGCATCGATCAAGGTCTGCGGACGAAAAGGCTTAACAAGAAATTCGAACGCACCAGCCTTCATAGCGCTCACGGCATCCTCGACCTGCGCGACACCACTCATGAAAATGGTCTCCACGTTAATATTTGCCTGGAGCTTGCGCTGCAGTAGCAGGCCACTCATTCCCTTTAACCGCAAATCCATAACAACCACACCAGCAGGTGCGTTATTATCTGATAGAAAATCGTAAGCACTAGTATATATTTTTATCTCATATCCAATATTATTTAGAAGATCAAAAATCTCCCTAGATATTAATTCATCACTTTCGATAATGAAAACTTCATTACTCTCCATCAATTGCCGTCCTATGTAATTTATATTATGCACATTTTGGGTATATTATTATAATTCATTTTAATTATTAGAAAGGCACACCATTTTTGCTTAACATCCCATGGATATGCATTAATCGGCACGTTTATATTTCCAACAACGACATTTAAATGCACCAGCATTTTACCATGCGTCCCACTCCTGGTTGACTCCGCCTCCACCCCCATTAATACGTTAGTACTGCATATTTCTCGATCAGTTGAGTCAAATTTGATACGACAGTACCGTATTCGGTAGCTCGCGCCTCGATCGTTGTGACGAGAAGCCGAGCTGTGGATCAGCCAGATCGGCAGCTTCAACCGACGCTGGTTGTTGGGGCAGCACCGACCGACCGGGGCTGGCCTGTGCTATACCAACCTGCATTGATCATGACCCACTCGCCGATCTGCGTCGCCTGATGGAGATGATGCGCCAAGGCTTATCGATGAGCTTGTTCTATGCCTCGCAGCAATGGTCGACGATGTTGTCGGAGGAGACGAAGACCCGGTCCGACAGCCAGTTATAGCGCAGGAGCTGCCAGACATTATCCTGGGGATTGAGTTCGGGGCATTTGTCAGGGAGCAGGACCATGTTGATGTTGCCAAGCACGGCGCGCTTGGCGATCATGTGCCAACCGGCCTAATCCATGAGTAGAACGGCAAGGGAGCCAGAGGCCACCTGCCTGGCAATTTCCGCTAGATGCAGGTTCATAGCGGCAGTATTGTAGAACGTCATGACGAGGCCGGCCGCCTTGCCCTTCTGCGGGCAGATCGCGCCGAAGAGGTAGGCGGATTGGGTTCGCTGGTCGTGCGGCGCAGAAGGCCGGGTTCCGCGCTTCGCCCAACGCCGCGCGGTGAGTTGAGCCGCGACGCCTCCCCCGACGACTTCCGATCGATCAGCCCGTCCGGACCGGACGCGTTGAACTTGACCACCCAGTCCCGGACAATCTGCCACGTCCCCCGCCGATCCGCACCGCCTCCGTCCGGCTGGCCCCTTCGTAGATGGCCGCCAACGCTAGCAAGCGCCGCGCTTGCGCGCGTCCTTCGAATTGCGGGAGGCCTATGTGACCAAACGACCCATCCAAATCAGGGCGAAGGGGGACCGGCATGGCAAAGTCCTATCCGTTCGCCATGCTGAATCAGGGAACGCAGCTACCCGAAAGCCCTAGGAGTCACGATTTCCGAGCTTTGGTATTATCGGGACTCGACCGGTCGGCGACATCTGTGCGCCTGAACTGCTGACCGTTGGGAGGACCGTAGAGGTCCGAGGCCGCTATGAGACGGCACGGTGCCTCCACAGCACCTGCAGCAGCGTCATTCGTACGCTATCGCCGTCGGAAGGGCCCAGCGAGACGTGGCCGGCGATCTTCAGGGCGCCTTGATAACGCCCAAGGTCAAGCATTATGTCGCAATCATCGAGCCCTACGAGCTCAGCGCGCTCTTGCGCGGCATAGACGGCTTTTCGGGTCAGCAATCGGTTGTCTTGGCGCTTCGGATCGCCCCACACGGCTTTGTGCGTCCGGGCGAACTGCTTGCGGCAGAATGGGCAGAGTTCGACTAATCCGCAAAGCTCTCGACCATCCCCGGCGAGAAGATGAAGATGGGCCGTCCGCATCGCGTACCACTATCAAAGCAGGTCCTCGTGCTCCTTATGGAGCGAAAGGTGAGCGGTAAGTCGAAACTTCTGTTTCCAAGCGTCCGGCCAGACGCTCGCCAAATCTCCGACGACACTATCTACGCCGCGCTGCAACGCCTGGGATACGAGAAACCGCAGATGACGGGCTACGGCTTCCGCGCGATAGCCAAGCAGTCTCCTCAACGACAGCAAGAAATGGCACCCCGATGCGATCGAACGCCAGTTCGCGGACGTAGAGAAAAATGACGTCCGTCTCGCCTATCTCAGCGCCGAGCCTTGGGGCGAGCGCGTCCGGATCATGCAATACTGGTCAGACTATCTCGAGCGCTTGAAGACAAACGAGAACGCTACAAGGTCGAAGCTCGCATCGCTTGTTGCTGACGGTTAGACGGCCATATCACGGAAGGCAGAGGCTACAGGTTCAAAATGAGCCGGATGCGCCATCACAAAATCTCCCATCCTGCTCTGTTGCGCTGTTCGTTGCTCCGGCGACATTCCGGTGCTCGCCCGAGCGACTGCGCCGGATTCCCCGCATCTAACCGCACACAAGCCTGACCTGCTCCGGCTTCGTCGCGGCCAGCACGCCCTGGAAAAGCATGTCCTCGCGCCCAAAAGCGAAGTTGATCACCGCAGCGGGCTGGTGCACGCTGGCCTTGACCGAGCCGGACGAGCGCTCCCGCTGGATGCCGGTGCGCGATACGATCGGCACCTCCGCCGCCTGCTCGCGGAACGCATTGATCCAGTCGCCGTCGACGTTCTCGCATGCCGGTCGTTTTCCTGGAGGACGGCGCCCCCTGTGCGCACGGCGGCCGCACGCGCGCCGTAGGCGACCTGACCTCGCTCCCGCCATCTAGCTCCTGGTCGGCCCGTTCGGCGCCGGAGGCCTCAGAAGTTAACCGTCAGCTTCACGGTACCGCTATGACTCTGGAACGCGCTGCGGAGTTCGCCATCATATTGCACCCCGATGCGCAGACGATCGCTGCGCATGAAGCTCATGCCGACGCCGACCATCGCACCGTCTCTCGCACCGCGCGTGGAGTTGCTGGTGAAGACCACTCCGCCCAGCACCGCGCTCAGCGGTATCGGGCCGTTCTTGTAGTTATGCGTCCAGCCGATCTTCAGCGACGGCGCGAAACGCCCCGAAGCGGTGTCGAAGATCGCCGCACCCTGCACCCCGACCTCATGGTTGAACGAGTCGACCGAGAGCTTGCGTACCTGCAGGTTGGCGGTGCCCGCGCCGCTTTCGGTATAGCCGTCATTATCGAGATGGACTGCACGCCCGCCGGCAAAGGGCGTCAACGAAGCGGTTTCGCCCAGCGGCACCGTATAGCTCACGCGCAGGCCGCCAAGATACTGCCTGCCGTTATACGACGCTTCAGCGCTCCGGCCGAGATAGTCGATCCGGCGGTGCTGGCGATAGTGATTATACCCGAAGCCGAGCTGGCCATCGATCGCGAGACCGCTCTTTTCCGGATCGCCCGGCTGCCAGGTGAAATAGGCGGTTCCCTGGAAGCTGTTGAGGCGGGTGCGGCTGCCGGTCAGGTCCGACCGGCCATTGGCGGTGCTGCCCACCCAGCTCAGCGCCCCACCGACGACCAGGTTGGTGGTGCCGATCAGGTCCACGCCAGCCATGACGCCGAAGCTGTTGGCTGCATAGGGCGATGCGCCGCTGGCCTCACCGCGCTTGGCGGCGTTGACCAGGATCTGTCCCCACACGCTGCCGCGTTGACCTTGCGAGCCGGCCGCCATGCCACGCTCCTCGCGACCGCTGGCATTGGCCGCCAGTACTTCCTGGTGCTGGATGATCGCGTTGACCGCGGGCGATACCGCGATGGCCACGACCTGCGGCGTCAGCTGCGTCGGCGAAAGCTGGACGATCGCGCGCTCCTGCTCCGCGAATGGCAGCGCGGCGAGCGGCAGCAGCACCTCGCTGATCACCGGGAGCGCCGCCGCACCGCCCGGGCCATTGCCTGCAGCGATGATAGCGTCCAGCGCAGCACCGGTCCCGACGCCAGCACCGCCTGCCGAAACGCCGGTCGGGGCGAATTGCGTCGCCGGAACGTTGTTCAGCACCGTAAGCACCAAGTCGGAAGTGCCGCCGCCGGTGGCGGTGGAGAAACTGCCGCCGAAGCCGCTGATCGACGCCGTCAGCCCGCTATAGGTCAACGCGCCTCCCGCCTTGACCACCGTGAAGGCAGACCCTGCCGAGAGGGCGGTGCCGCCCAGCGCGATGAGCCGCACGTTCGTGCCGGTGAGGCTCGCCGACCCGCTGACCTGAAGCTGGCCATAGACGCTGGTGGAGGTGACCCCGATCAGCAGCGCGCCGCCGGTCTGGCTGTAGTTACCGGTCACCCGCACCACATTGTTCAGCTGCAGCGCGGCGGTGCTAACCAGCCCCCGGGTACCGAGGTTGATCGCATCGTTCAGCAGAAGGTTGCCGCTGAGCACCAGATTGCTCGCGAGATTGGTGATCGTGCCCTGGCTGCCGGCCGCGAAGCCGGTCAGGGTGCCGAAGCTGGCACCGCTGCCGCCGGCGATGCGCAGATCTGTGCTGGATGCGTTCTGGATATTGCCCGCGATCACGCCGCTGTTGGTGATCGGCCCCAGCGTGCCAGCATTGTAGATCGCTCTCGGCGCCGAGAGCGTACCGCTGTTGGCGATCGCGCCGATCGTGCCGTTATTGACCAGGCCCGTGGTAGCGGTAACGGTGTTGCTGTTGGTCAGCGTGCCGATCGACCCCGTCCCAGCGACATAGATGGCGGTCGTGGCGTTGAGCGCGCTGGTGTTGTTCAGTGCCGCCAGCGTCCCGCCGACATAATCGTTGGCGATCTGCGCCACGAGATTGGTGCCCTGGGTGGCGCCGCCGACCTCGATACCGACGATGTTCGCGGTGTAGGTGAGGCCACCATAGGTCGAGCCCGCCCCGCCCTGCACCAACGTGCCAACGCCGGAGCCGGCCAGATAATTGCCGGTGGCGGAGAAGCCGTCGAGCGCGATCGTGCCGCCGCTGAGCGCGGCCGTGCCGCTGACGATCAGCGTGTCGGTGCCTGGCGTCATCTCCAGCGTGCCGCCGGTCTGGCTGAAATTGCCGGTGACGTTCACCGCACGGTCGAGCCGCACGGTGGCGGCGCTGTTGGTCAGGCGGTGGCCGGTCACCACCACCGCATCGTCGAGCAGGATCTTGCCCGATGCCAGCACGACGTCGGCACCGGTGCTGGTGATGGTACCCTGGGCACCGCCCTGGCCGGAGAAGGTTCCATAGTCGCTGGTGCCGCCGATCAGCGTCATCGCGCTAGCCGATTGGTTGCGCACGTTGCCCAGCACCGCACCGCTGTTCAACACCGTGCCGATACCACCGGCCGCGACCAGCGCATTCGGTCCCTGGATCAGGCCGCTGTTCGACAGCGTGCCGATCGAGCCCTGCGCCAGCACGCCATTGGCGGTGCCGGTGAGCGTGCCGCTGTTCGACAGGACGCCCACCGTCGCACCGGACGCCACATAGATCGCCGTCGCGGTGCTGAGCGTGCCGGTGTTGGCCAGCGAACCTTGCGAAGTGCCGATATAGTCGTTGGTGACCGACAGCAGCATGTTGGTGCTGCCGCCGATGGTGGCGACCGAGGTCGTCACGCCGAGGCCGCTAACGCCCGTCGAGGCGAAACTTGCGCCGCTGTAGGACGAACCTACGCCGCCCTGGATCAGCGTGTAGGACGTGCCCGCCAGATAGGTGCCAGAGCTCGACAGCGCGGCGACGACCGAGCCGCCGGACAGCGTGGCGACGCCGCTCACCGCCAGTCCGCCGACGCCGGGGTCGAGGATCAGCGATCCGGACGACTGGGTGTAGTTGCCGGTGATGCTCACCATGCCCGGCAGCGTCAGCGCCGCGCCGGTGTTGAGCGCGCTGTGGCCGGTCACGTCGATCGCCGCATTGAGCGCGAGGTTGCCGCCGCTGAACACCAGGTTGCTGGCGGCATTGACGATGCTCGTCTGGCCGCTGACGCCGGTGATCGTGCCGATGGTGCTGCCGCTGCCGCCGGCGATCGTCAGGTCATTGGCCGAATTGTTGACGATCGCGCCACGGATCATGCCGCTATTGGTGATGCCGCCGATACTGCCGGTGGTGAACAGCGCCGTCGCACCGCCGATCGTGCCCTGGTTGTCCAGCTGGGCGATCGTGCCGCCATTGTTGAAGATGCCGAGGTTGTTGCCGATCAGGCCATTGTTGGTCAGCGTGCCGATGCTGCCGGCATTCTGCAGCCCGGTGCCGAAAGGATCGTTGGCCGTCTTGATCGTGCCGGTGTTGACCAGCGCGGTGATCCGCCCCGTCGCGGCATTGAAGAGGCCGGGGTTCCCGCCCTCGATCAGGCCGGCATTGCGCAGCAGCGCCACCTGCCCGGCGTTGAACACGCCGCTGTCGGTTCCGGATAGCGTGCCGCTGTTGTCCAGCGTTCCTAGATTGCCCGTCGCGGCGATGTAGACCGCGTTGGCCACGCCGCCGATGCTGCCGCTGTTGTCGAGCGCCGCGAGCGTACCGCCGACATAGTCGTTGCTGATGCCCAGCACGAGGTTGGTGCCGCTGGTCGTCGCTTCGGCGAGCAGCCCGGAGACGCCGGCCAGGCTGATGCTGGCACCGGTATAGTTGGATCCCGCGCCGCCCGAGACGAGCGTGCCCGCGGTCGTGCCCACGAAATAGTTGCCGGTGCTGGACAGGCCGCTGACCGCGATGGTGCCGCCGGTGATGCTCGCCGCCTGGGTCACGACCAGGCGGCCGGTGCTGCCCAGGTTGAGCGTGCCCGCGCTCTGGCTGAAATTGCCGTTGACGTTGACGATCGTCGACAGGGTGATGTCTGCGCCGGTATTGCTCACGGTCAGCGCGCTGGCGGCGATGCCGACCGCGGTGATCGTGTCGTTGAGGAGAAGCGCGCCCGCGGCGAAGGTCAGGTTGCCGCTCGCGCCGATCGTCCCCTGCGTGGTGCCGGTCGCGCCGGTAAACGTGCCGATGGCGCCGCCCGTGCCGCCGATGATCGTGCCGATCACGCCGCCGTTGTCGTTGATGTTGCCGCGGATCAAGCCGGCGTTGAGGACCGTGCCGAACGTGCCGGCAAGCGCGGTTTGGCCCGACATCGTGCCGCTGTTGTTGACGGCGGCGATGACGGCATTGTTCTGGATCGCCACCCCGGCACCGGTGATGACGCCGCTATTGGTCACGGTACCGATCGTGCCGCTGTTCAGGATCGCCCAGCTGCTGTTGGTGATCGTGCCGGTGTTGACCAGTTGGCCGATGCTGCCCTGGTTCCACAGCGCGGTGAAATTGGCGTTGGTGATGCGGCCGGCATTGCTCAATATGCCGATGCTGCCGCGGTTGTTGACGCCGAACTGCAGGCCGCCCAGCGTGCCGGTGTTCGACACCGTGCCGATGCTGCCGGTCGTCGCGACGTACAGGCCGGTGGCTGCGCTGGTGAGCGACGCCGCGTTGGCCAGCGTCGTGAGCGCGCCGCCGACATAATCGTTGGCAATCGCCAGCAGCAGGTTGTTCCCGCTGATGCTCGACGAACTCGCCAAGCCGGTGATGCTGCCGGCCGAAACGGTCGCACCGGAAAGCGACGAACTCGCGCCGCCGGAGACCAGCGTATAGCTGCTCGCCAGGTAATTCCCGGTGCTGGACAGGTTCGCCAGAACCGTGCCGCCGCTCAGGTTCGCCGCGCCGCTGACAATCAGGCTGCTGGTGCCCGGCGTCAGGCTCAGCGTGCCGGCCGACTGGCTGTAGTTGCCGGTGATGCTGATGTTGCTGGTCAGCGACAGGCTGGCACCGGTGTTGCTGACGGTGCGGCCCGTGGCGATGATCCGGTCGTTCAGCAGCAGGTTGCCCGATGCGAACACCACATTGCTCAGCGTGTTGTTGATCGTACCGATGCCCGACGTGCCGGTCAGCGTACCGATCGTGCCCGCGGCACCGCCGGTGATCGTCAGGTTGTTGGCGGTCTGGTTGTCGATCCTGCCCTTGATGACGCCGCTGTTGGAAAGCCCGCCAAGGCTTCCCGAGATATAGACCACATTGTTGCCGCTGAGCGTGCCGCCATTGGCGTTGACCAGCGCGGCCAGGGTGCCGGCGACGTTCACCGCATTGGTGGCGTTGCCGATATAGCCGCTGTTGACCAGCGACCCCAGCGTGCCGCTGATCTGGACGGCGCTCTGCCCCGACGTGATCGTGCCGCTGTTGTTGATCGCGCCCGTGTTGCTGTTGCCGTCGAGATAGATGCCCTGCGGCCCGCCGTTGATGCTGCCGCTGTTGCTCAGCAGGCCGAGCGTGCCGTAATTGGCGAAACCGGCCGAACCCGAGGAGATCAGGCCGGCATTGGTCAGCGTGCCCATCGACGTGTCGTTCTGCAGGCCCGCCGCAGTCCCGCCCAGGATCGTGCCGGTGGCGGTGTTGACAAGGTTGGTGATCGTGCTCTGGTTGCCCAGGCCCTTTTGCCCGCCGCTGATCAGGCCGCTGTTGGACAGGCTGCCGATGCTGCCGTTATTGCTGAGGCCATCATTCAGGCCGGTCAGCGTTCCGCTGTTGATAAGGGTGCCGATCGCGCCGGTGTTCGCGACGTAGAGGGCCCAGGTCGTGCCGCTGATCGAATCGCTGTTGTTGATCGAAGCCTGCGTATCGCCGACATAGATGTTGTTGGCCGACAGCAGCAGGTTGTTGCCGCTGGTAGCGCTGCCAAAGGCCAGGCCGGTAAAGCCGCCGCTCGCCACGATGCTGACGCCGGCGTAACTCGAGCCGGCTCCACCGCTCACCAGCGTACCGCCGGTCGCACCCTTCAGGTAGGTAGAGGTGGAGGAAAATCCGTTGGCGCCCGCGCTGATGGTGCCGCCGGTGAACGTAGCCGCCTGGGTTACGGCCAGCCGGCCCGCACTGCCCAGGTTCAGCGTGCCCGCGCTCTGGCTGAAATTGGCGTTGACGTTGACGATCGTGGACAGCGTGATGGCGGCGCCGGTGTTGGATATCGTCAGCAGGGCGGCGGAGATCCCGGCAGCGATGATCGAATCGTTGAGCAGCAGCGCGCCCGACGCGAAATTGAGATTGCCGCTTGCGCCGATCGTACCCTGGCTCACCCCATTGAAGCCGGTGAAGGTGCCGACCGTGCCGTTGCTGCCGCCGATGATCGTCGCGATCGAACCACCGAACCCGTTGATGTTGCCGAGGATCAAGCCACTGTTGGCGACCGTGCCGAAGGTGCCCGCCACGGCGTTGCTCGCGCCGGACATCGTCCCGCTATTGCTCAGCAGGTTGATGACCGCGTTGTTCTGGATCGCGTTGCCCGCGCCGGCGATGACGCCACTGTTGGTCAGAGTACCGATCGTGCCGGTGTTCAGGATCGCCCAGCTGCTGTTGGTGATCGTGCCGGTATTTACGAGCTGGCCGATGCTGCCCTGGTTCCACAGCGCGGTGAAGTTGTTGTTGGTGATGCGGCCCGAATTGCTCAGCAGCCCGATCGTGCCGCGGTTGTTTACGCCGAACTGCGAGCCGCCCAGCGTGCCGGTGTTGCTGAAGGTTCCGATGCTGCCCGTCGTCGCGACGTACAGGCCCGTGTTGGCGCTGGTCAGCGTCCCGGCATTGCTGGCGGAAGCCAGCGTGCCGCCGACATAGTCGTTGTTGACCAATAGCTGCAGCGCCGTGCCGCTCGTGATGGACGACCGGCTCAGACCGGTGAGATTACCGATCGTGACGTTTGCGCCGGTCAGGTTCAGGCTCGATCCGCCGAGCAGCGTATAGGTGCCTGCCAGATAGTTGCCGGTGCTGACGAAGGTGGACCGGATCGTCCCCCCGCTGGCGGTAACCGCGCCGGTGGCGATCACGCCGCCCAGGGGGTCCACGGTGAGCGTGCCGGCGGTCTGGGTATAGGCGCCGGCAACGTTGATGATGCTGTTGAGCAGCAGATTCGCGCCGCTATTGGTGACCGTCTGGCCCGTGGCGTTGATATTGTCGTTCAGCACCAGATTGCCCGATGCAAACGCCAGGTTCGCCAGCGTGCTGATGATGGTGCCCTTGTTGGTCAGCGTGCTGCCGGTCAGGGTTCCGAACGTAGCGCCGGTACCGCCGTTGATCGTCAGCGCATTGGTGCTGCGATTGTTGATGGTGCCGGCGATCACGCCACTGTTGGTGACGTTGGGCACGGACACGCCCGATGCCAGATACAGCGCGATGGCGCCGCTCAGCGTTCCGCTGTTGATCAGCGAATTGAACGCGCCAGCACCGATCGAAATACCATAGCTGCCGCCGCTGATCGTGCCGCTGTTGTTGATCGTGCCGATCGTCCCGCTGGCATGGAACACGCCGGCCTGGGCCCCGATGATCCGGCCGGTATTGGTGACTTGGGACATCGTCCCCGAATTCCAGAGGCCGCCGGTTGCGCCGCTGATCAGGCCGCTATTGGTGATCTGGCCGATCGAGGACGAGGCCTGGTTGTTGCCGATGCCGCTGCTGGAGCTGCTGATGATCGTACCGGTGTTGATCAGCGTCAGGATCGAGCCGCCATTGTTGGCGATGCCGCCCGCGGCACCCGCGGCCCCCGCGGCCACGGTAATCGTGCCGGAATTGTTGAGCGTGCCGATTCTGCCCGTGGCGGCATTCTGAATACCGCGGGTCGTGCCGGCAATCACGCCGGTGTTGCTGAGCGATCCAATCGATCCGGAATTGGTGACTGCGGTGCGGCCGCTGATCCGCCCGGCGTTGGTCAGCACGCCGATCGTGCCGACCGCATTGATGAAAACCCCCGTCACGACCGCCGAGATCGTGCCGGTCGCGGCGTTGTTCAGCTCGGCGACGCTGATCGTGTCGGTACCGCTCGCGCCGACACGGATCGCGACACCCGCCCCCGCCGTGTCGTTGACCAGGCCAGCGTTCGACAGCGTGCCCACCGCCGCCCCGGCCCCGCCGGTGATGGTGAGGGCGCTCGGATCGGCGGTGTTGATCGTGCCGGTGGAGGTAATGGTGAAATTACTGCCCGGCGCGCTCGCCCCGCTCCACGTCGTTCCGGTGGTGACCGATGTCGCGATGGTCGTATCTTGCGCCAGGACCGGCGGCGTGGCGAGTGCAACACCCAGTATCAGCATGGAGGAACTTGCCAGGATGGCCCGGTCGCGATTCGAATGCATGGATCATGCCCCAAAATTCTGCGCACCGGAATCTTCGGCCAACTCACTACGATCATGGCAAACAAGAGATATGATTATACCTCTTGGCGCATGCACCCCATTGAAAATCAGCCCGAAACAAAATTCCTTCTACGCAAGTTCCTCACCTAACAATTCTTGCCGTCATCGATTAATCCGCATTTACCCTGATCTTGGCCATCATTTGAGTCAACTGCTACTGTATTTTACCGTAGCCTAGCAGAATCGAGCGCGGGGGCAGCCTTTAGGTCCGCGAGCGCTGCAGCCACGCGTGCGATCACCTGGTCCCACCGGCCCCACTCGGTCTGGCGAAACAGCCGCACCGAAGGATACCAGGGCGAATCGTCGCGGCCCTGCAGCCAGCGCCAGTCGGGCAGCAGCGGCAACATCACCCAGGCAGGGCGGCCCAGCGCGCCGGCAAGATGGACCGGCGAGCTGTCGATAGAGATCAGCAGATCGACTTCCGAGAGGATCGCCGCCGTGTCCTCGAAGTCGTGGATGTCGGGGCTCAGGCTGACCAGGTTCATGCCCGGCGGCGGCCGCAGCGCATCTCCCTCGGTTGGTCCCTTCTGGATCGAAAAGAAGGTCACCCGCGCCTGCCCCAGCGGCGCCAGCGCCGCCAGCGACATGGATCGGTTGGCGTCGTTCATGTGCGTCGGCCGCCCCGCCCACAGGCACGCGACCTTCAGCCCCGAATACTGCGCCAGCCGCGCCCGCCACGCTGCCCGCCGGTCCGGCAAGGCGGTGATATAGGGCATCGGATCGCCCGGAAGATCGCCGAGCTTGAGCCCCATCACCATCGGCAGGCTCATCATCTCGCAGTGCGCGTGGAACGGCGGCGGCAACTCGCCGCGCAGCGTGACGGCATCGAAGCCGGGCATCCGCCGCGCGATGCTCGCCATCTCGTGATTGATCTCGAGCACTACCTGCGCCTGGCTGCGCTGCTTCGCCCAGGCGACCATCCGCAGGAACTGGAACGTGTCGCCATAGCCCTGCTCGTCGTGGATAAGGAGCGTCTGGCCCGGCATCGGCCGCCCGTCCCAGCGCGGGCGCTGCACCTTGCGTTCGATCCGCGTGGTGTGCGCCAGGCTGTAACGATAGCCATACTCGCGCCAGCCGCGCTCGAAATCGCCAAGCAGCAACAGCGTCTCCGAAAGGTCGAACCGGGTGGGAAGGTGGCCCGGCAGCGCATCGACCAGCATTTCCTGGATCGGCCGCGCTTCCGCCACCCGACCCTGCACGCGATAGGACTGGGCCAGCAGCGCCCACAGCCCCACCGGACCGCTGCCGCCGGCCAGGATCGGCCGCAGCATCGCCTCCACCTCGGCGCCGCGCCCGGCTGCAAGCAGCGCCTGCGCCTGCGCCTCCAGCGCCTTGGTGTCCGCCGCCGCGCCGCTCAACGCGCCGCCACCGGATTCTCCGCGCGCTTGGCCGAGGCCTTGCCAGCGGGTTTCGCCTTGGGAGCCGCGGGCGCATCCTGCGCTTCGGCCGGATCAATGCCCAGCGTTTCGAGCAACGGCCCGAGATAGCCCGCATAGGCACGCCAGCGGCCGATGCTGCTGCCGTAGAGCGGGCGCCGCACCTGGTTGACGCTGGCCGTGCGGATCGTGCGTGCGGTCGCATGGAAATCGACGCAGGCGGGGTTCCAGTCGAGCCCGCAGAAATCGGTCAGGCGCCGCGCCTCCGGCTCGATGTTTTCCACCACATCCTCGTAGCGCACTTCAAGGAACCGGTCCGGCGGCAGCACCGCACGCCAATGCGCCATCAGCCGTTCATAGCTGCGATAGAAACGCGCCAGTTCCACCTGGTCGTAGCTGAACAGCTGCTCGCGGCTGAACAGCTTGGTATAGCAGGACAGGCAGGTATCCACCGGGTCCCGGCGCACGTGCACGATCCGCGCCTCGGGCAGGATGCGGTGGATCAGCCCGGCGAACAGGAAGTTCGACGGCATCTTGTCCACCAGCCGGCGGCGATTGCCCGCCATCGGCCGGATCGCGTCCAGATAGTGCCGCCCCAGCGCCGCTTCGGTTTCCGTCGTGAGCTGCCGGGCGATCGCCGGATAGCCGCCGCCCTGCTGGACCAGGCGTTGCAGCGTCGAGAGTTCGCCGGCGCCGGCGATCGCGGGGTGCGACGCCAGGATCTGCTCGATCAGCGTGGTGCCCGAGCGGGGCATGCCGAGCACGAACACGGCAAGATCGCTGCCCGTGATCGTGGCGCGGGGCCGGGCGAGCAGCTCGGCCGGAAAGGCGGCGATGATGTCCGACATCCACTGCTCGATCGCATCGGCATCATAGGCGAAGGTCGCCCGCTTCTCCCGGTTGCCCGCATCCAGATAGGTGAAGGCGCGCTCCGCATCGCCGACGTCCATCCACGCTTTGCCGATCGCGAACTGCAGCGCGGTGCGATCCGACTGCACCTCCACGCCGCCGGCGGCGAGCAGCTCCTCCATCGCCGGGATCGCGGGATCGCCGGGTTCGAAGCGCCGCAGATCGGCGAGGTTGAACCAGGCGGCGGCGGAGCGGGGGAACTGCGCCAGCACCTGCTCGAACGCGGTCTTCGCCCCGGCACGGTCGCCCTGCTCCATCAGCAGCACGCCGCGGTTGATGAACGCCTTTTCGCGGCCGAAGCCGGGCAGCTGCGCCGCACGGTCGAAGGCCGCCAGAGCCTCGTCGATCCGGTCCTGCGCCTGCAGCACCTCGCCCAGGATGTTCTGCGCCTCGCCGCTCTCCGGCGCCGCGGCCACGGCACGGCGGGCATCGGCCGCGGCCTCGTCCAATCGCCCCAGCCGGCGCAGGATCGTCGCCCGCACGCCCAGGCCGCCAACATGCATCGGCACCGAAATCAGCAGCGAATCGATCCAGCGCAGCGCGTCCTCGTAGCGGTCGCGCGCCACTTCCACCGCGGCGGCGTTGATATAGGCGTCGGACAGGCGCGGATTGGCGTCGATCGCGCGGCGCGCATGCGTCAGCGCCTCGTCCGGCCGGCCCAGATCGTTGAGCAGATGGCTGAGGTTGCTCATCGCCTCGGCATAACCGGGCGCCAGCGCCAATGCCCGTTCGTACTGCGTCCGCGCCTGGTCCAGCCGCCCCAGCCGCTTCAGCGTGTTGCCCAGATTGTTGTGCGCCTCGGCATAGTCCGGCTGCAGCGCCACCACCCGCTCCAGGCAGGTCAGGCTCTCCTCCAGCTTGCCTGCTTCCTGGAGAACGATGCCGAGGTTGTTCCAGCCGGCTACCAGATTGCTGTCCATCGTCACCGCCCGTCGGCCCGCCTGCTCGGCATCGGCCAGCTGGCCGGCCTGGCGGCACATCTCGGCCAGGTTGCTCAGATAGATGGCCGGCGCCCGCGGGGCCTGGCAGGCGCCGCGGAGATGGTCGATCGCCAGATCCAGATTGCCATAGGCGTGCGCCATCAGCCCCATCAGGTGCAGGGCATCCGATTGCCCCGGCCACATCGCCAGTACCTGCTGGCACAGCCGTTCGGCCTGATCGGCCTGTCCGGCATTCCAATGGGCGTTGGCCTGGGCCAGTGCCTGCTCGACGGTCAGGTTCTGCGTTGGCGTGTTCATAGGTGCGGCTTCTTCATCCGATGGAGGAGGTACAGATCGGGAGGGCGGGGCATGGCGCGGTCATGATCCGATCGCTGCAAGCATCGCGGTGGTCGACCGTCCCGCCAACAGCGGGGCGATGAAGACTTCCCCGCCGGCATCCCGCACGAAATCGGCGCCGACGATGGTCTCGGCACGATAATCGCCGCCCTTGACCAGAATATCGGGCCGGATCGCCCGGATCAGGTCGAGCGGCGCATCCTCCTCAAACGCCACGACATGATCGACCGAGGTCAGCGCGCTAAGCACCTCTGCCCGGTCGGAAAGGCCGTTCACGGGCCGCGCACGGCCTTTCAGCCGCCGCACCGAAGCATCGGCATTGAGGCCGACAACCAACAGGTCGCCCTTGCGCCGGGCCAGCTCCAGCAGGCGGACATGGCCGGCATGCAGCATGTCGAAACAGCCATTGGTGAAGACGATCCGTGCGCCGCCCGCGCGTGCCTGGTCCAGCCGCGCGAGCAGCAGCGGCAGCGAGACCAGCTTGCTCGCGCCGTGGCCGCGCCGGTCCAGCCGCTCTTCCAGATCGGCGCGGGTCACGACATAGGTGCCCGGCCGGGAAACCGCGATGCTGGCGGCAAGGTTCGCCTGGTCGATCGCGGCGGCCATCGGCAACCCTTCGGCGATGCCGGCGACGAGCGCGGCGATGATCGTGTCGCCTGCACCGGTCACGTCGAACACCTCCAGCGCCTCGGTCGGGTGCTCGACCACGTCGCCGTCGCGGGATACCATCAGGATCCCCTTCGCCCCGCGGGTGACGACGAGATAGTCGAGATCCAGCTCGGCCAGCGCCTGCTGCGCGCGGGCTGCGATCCGCTCCTCCGGGCATGCACCGAACAGCGCGTGAAACTCCCGCGCGTTCGGCTTCAGCAACGACGCCCCGGCATAACGGGCGGGATCGGGCACTTTCGGATCGACGAAGCTGGGCACGCCGCGGCGCCGTGCAATGGCGATCAGCATCGGAAGATCGGCAAGTGTTCCCTTGTCATAGTCCGAGAAGATGACCGCGCAGACGCCGTCCAGGCTCTGTTCGAAGCGGCTTGCGAGTTCGGCCCGCGCCGCCGCGCCCGCGGTGCCGTCCTGGTCGATCCGGGCGATTTGCTGCACGCCGGAAATCAGCCGGGTCTTCTGGGTGGTGCGTTGGCCGGCCTCCACCACCGCATCGAGCGCAACGCCGTGATGGGCCATCAGCCGGGCAAGGTCCGCGCCGGCGGCATCGTCGCCGCAGATCGTCAGCAGGCTGCATCTCGGGCCGAGACCGGCAACATTGGCTGCCACGTTGGCGGCACCGCCGGCGCGCATCTCCTCCCGACCGGCACGCACCACCGGCACCGGCGCCTCCGGCGAGATGCGGTGCGTCTCGCCGATGATGTAGCGATCGATCATCGCATCCCCGACCACCAGTACATGCGGGCGATCGGAGGGGGAGAGGTTCCAGATCACGGTTTCATGTTCCCCCAGCCCGGAATCCGCGCAAGATCGTCGTAGATTGCCAGCAGGGGCCATTGCCCGGCCCAGCAGCAGCCATGGTCCTGGCCGGCAACCGTGACGATCGCGACCGGCGCACCCGCTGCCATCTTGCCCGCGAAGGCGCGTGCGATGGCCGGGCCGACATTGCGATCCTCCGCACCCACGAAATGCACCTGCGGCAGCCGAGACAGGCGTGCCGCGTCGGTGGCCGGATCGACCGAGCGCGACAGCGGCGTCAGGCGATGGGCGGCGGTCCAGGCATCAAGGTCGAGATTGGCGGCGACCGTCACCAGCCCGACAACGTCGCCGCGCCGCTCGGCCAGCAGCGCTGCCAGGGCCCCGCCGCCGGAATATCCGACCAGGATCAGCCGCGATGCGCCGGCATCCGCCTTCAGCCGGTCGAGCGCGGCAGCGGTGCCGTCTATCACTTCTGGAGCGTAGCGGGCGACGCTCCAATAATCGCTGTGGCAGTTGCGGGCGCGGGAGCCATATTGGCACGGGCGCGCAAGCCAGGCGACGGGGCCGCTGCCCGGATGCTGCAAGGCCAGCCGCAGCGCGACCGGGTCGATCGGCGTCGGGTCCATCGCGCGGCGCCCCCGCGCGGCATAGGCGAAGCCGTCGCCTTCGAAATACACGGTCAGCACGTCGGAGCGGGCACCGACCGGACGCCGCGCCACAGCCAGATCGAAACCGCCGGCCGGTATAACCGCCCATTGCCAGCCTGCATCGCGCGCCAGGGCAACGGCGGAGACCCGCGCGTTAGCAACATGGCCAAAACAAAGGGCAAGAAGGGCGGAAAATGTCCCCAGGCTACGCATTAATACGTAGCCAGTGCGCTTTGGATCATCGACATCGTCATCCCACCACAAGATCTGCGAACGCGATCTCCTTGTCTAACAGCGACAGAGTAGGTTATTCAACCAGACAGCGCGGTATGAATTCGAAATGACACCAATCTCGCAGGATCACAGAGCATCGAACGAACCTGCGCTCGCGCGTGCGGTATTCTTCGATCGGGACGGGGTGCTGATCGTCGACACCGGATATCTGTCGGAACCGAAGAATATGCTCTGGGTCAACGGCGCGCAGCGCGCGTTGGCCAGGCTTGCCGCATGCGGTTACCGGCTGTTCGTCGTGACCAACCAGTCGGGTGTGGCGCGGGGCTATTTCGAAGAAGCGGCGGTCTGGCGCATCCATGCCGCGATGCAGGCGGCCTTGCCCGCCGACGCACAGATCGACGACTTCGCCTATTGCCCGCATCATCCCCATGGCAGCGTGCCGCAATATGCGACCGCGTGCGATTGCCGAAAGCCGGCGCCCGGCATGCTGAACCGGCTGATTGCCCGCCATCGCATCGATCGCGCCGGCAGCTTCCTGATCGGAGACCGGGCCAGCGATCTGACGGCGGCCACCCGGGCGGGAATTGCCGGGTTTCTGTTTGCCGGCGACGATCTCGACTGCTTCGTCGCCCGGCTGCTGGCCAGCGAGTGACACCCGCAGATCCCGTCTTTTGGACCGACTGGCTGCGCCGGCAGGCGCTGCCGCTTTGGAACGATGCGGGACAGGATGAGAACGGCTTCGTCGAACGTCTTACGCTAGACGGCAAGCCGCAGCCCGACGTGCCGCGCCGGCTGATGGTACAGGCCCGGCAAATCCACGTGTTCGCGACCGCCGGGCGGCGCGGCTGGTTCCGGGGCGGCGACGATCTCGCCTGGCGCGTCGGCGAAACCATGATTGCCCGGTACTGGCAGGCCGACGGGCGGCCGGGCTGGGTTTCTGCCTGCACCCGGCAGGGCGACGTCTTCGACGGTCGTCGCGATCTCTACGCCCATGCCTTCGTTCTCCTGGCGCTGGCAGCGCTGATCCGGCTCAATCCCGCGCCGCGCCTCATTGCCCTGGTGCATCGGACGCTCGACTTCATGGATCGGGCGCTGGCGCACCCCGCAGGGGGCTATGCCGAGGCTTGGCCGGATACGGTCCTGCCACGGCGACAGAATCCGCACATGCATCTGCTCGAATCGCTGCTGGCGCTGCAGGAGACGGGGGCGTGCGGCGATCTCGCCCCGCGCATCGCCGCGATGATCGCGTTGTTCGATGGGTATTTTCTATCTACCGTCGACGACGTACTGACCGAGGAATTCGCCGCGAACTGGACGCCCGTGAACGCCGCCCGCGCCTTCGAACCGGGCCACCACTTCGAATGGATTTGGCTGCTCGAACGCACCACTGCGGTTACCGGTCTCGATACGGGCGACAGGGCGGCGCGACTCATGCGGCAAGGCTTGCGCGGAACTGTCGCCGATGGGCGGATCGTCGACCGGATGGGGCAGGACGGTGTGATCGCGGCAAGTTGCCGGCTATGGCCTGCGATGGAAGCGGCAAGGGTATTGCAGGATGCGACGCGCGACCTGGTCCTGGACGCGACATGGCACCGCTTCCTCGCCCCAGCGCATCCGGGCGGGTGGATAGATCATTTCGATCCAACGGGCGAACCCTTGGTCACCTACATTCCCGCCAGTTCGCTCTACCATATCTGCGCGGCGATGGACCATATCGGCTGATTGCCGACAAACCTCGTAACGTCGGACACCGCGTTCATATTGGAGGGGGGATGTGCCCGGCGCCGTCCACATGCAGGCTGAGGCTGGAATCGCTGTCGATCAAGCCAAATGCAGCCCTTTCAGATCGGGCGCGCCATTGCCGTCGCCCACCTGATGCGGGAGATGGGTCTGGCCGGCGTGATCCGCAGCGAGCCGTTGCGCAGCACCCGCAGCGACAAGGCCACGCCCGGCCCTCCCGAACGGAGGAACCGGCACTTCCGCGCGCCGACACCGACCATGCTCCGGGAATCGGACTTTACCTAGATCGCGACCTGGGCGGGGTTCGTCTACGCGCCATTCGTCATCGACACCTATGCGCGCCAGATCGTCGGCTGTCGGGCCAGCAGGACGACGCATGCCGGCTTCGTCCTGGATGCGCTTGGGCAGGCGCTGCATGGCGGACAAAGATACCACGCTGGCATGGGTCGACCGGTTCAATCATCGCCGGCCGCTCGAGCCCACCGGCAACGGCCTCCGGCAAACCCAGCGGAGGCTCATTGCGGCGGATCGCTCGACGAGGTGGCGTGCGCTGCTTCTATTTGCCTTTCCCGCTGGAAATGCACGGATTACCCGCGCGTCCACGATAGCGGATAAGCGCCGCGGGCTCGTCCGTCTGGACGATCGAGACTCCCGCACCGCAAAGTCGCCCCCATACTGCCTCCGGGTCGCGGAGCGCATCGAGGTCGCTGAAGCCGCCGAGGACAAAGCCGTCGAACAGCGTGTTGACCCACAGCCGTACCCCCAGCGCCCGCGTGCGCGCCGCAATCGGCGCCAGCCGCGCCTCGGCCAGATAGGGAAGCTCGATCGCTATCGGACGGCGCCTGCCCGCCATCTGTGCGTCGACGATCGCCGGCACATCGACCCCGCTGCCGTCGCCGCTGACCGGGATCACCGCGAAAGGCACCAGATCATAGGGAGAAATCGACGCCAGCGGCAACGATCCGGCACCGGCGAAGGTCTTGACCACCACGCCGTCCTGCAGGCCGGCACGCGCTACCTCTGCCACCACTTCGCCGTAGATCGCGTCCTTCACGTCCAGGTTGAGCAGAATGCGGTCCTTGGCATGGGCCAGCATCTCGGCCAGCGTCGGGACCGTCTGGCCGGTGAACGGCTGCGCGGCGCCGCCCATGTCCTGGCGCAGGTGCAGTGCCTTGATCTGGGCGAGCGTGAGGTCGCTCACCTTGCCATGGCCGTCGGTGGTGCGATCGACGGTCTCGTCATGCACCATCACCAGATAGCCGTCGCGGGTGCGGCGGACATCGGTCTCCATCACTTCGACGCCCAGCGCGACGCACTGGTCAAGCGCGGCAAAGGAGTTTTCCGGCGCCAGGCCGAGCCCGCTGTACGGGGCGGCGCGGTGGCAACCGCGATGGGCGACGACGATCAGCCCGCCCTTCGGGTCGCGAAGGCGACGCATCATTTCGGCGGTGTCCCCCGCCCGGGCGGGGAGCGGCAGCGCGGCGGCGGCAAGCGCCGCGAGCATCAGGCAGCGAAGCGATTTCATGGGCAATTCCGTAGCGAGGCAGATAAGCGGGGAAGCCCGGCGGCGGGCTTCCCCAAGGCGTGATTCAGCGGGAGGGAAAACCCCGCCTCACCATTTCTTGCTGACGATCAGCCGCACGTTGCGGCCGAACAGCGGGCGACCGAAGATCGCGGTGGGCGTCCCCTGTCCGGCCAGACGGTCGCCGGCGGTATTGCCTTCGGTCAGGCCGTGCGCGTTGGTGAGATTGTCGCCGGCCAGCTGGAAGCGCCAGTCGCCATGCTCCAGCATCGCACCGAGGCCGAAATAGCCATAGGCCGGCAGCGCCGTGTTGTTGAAGAAGTCGACATAGCGGCGTGTGATATAGTCGTAGCGACCATAGACGCTCAGCCGGTCCGACCCGAGATGGAAGTCCAGCGTCGGCCGGACGTTCAGGAACAGCTTCGGCTCGCGCAGGATCTGCTTGCCGTTGGCCTTGCTGCCATCGGCCCCGGTATTGCTGCTGAAGTTGAGGTATTTCGGATCCTGCACGGTGACCGATCCCGCCAGCGAGAACGGGCCGCCCAGCTGGATCTGGCCGTCCGCCTCGACGCCCTTGTTCTCGGCGGTGCCGACAAAGTTGACCGTCTGGTCGCTGCGCCCGGTCTGTGGGTTGAAGGCGGTGAAACTGGCGTTGAGCGGGTCGAACTTGGTGTAGAACCCCGTGACGTAGAGATAGGATCGGCCAAACGCCGCCTTGAGCCCCGCTTCGTACAGGCGCGCCTTTGTCGGGGCGAGCGACGGCGTGGGATAGGTCGTTGTGACAGAGGCGGTCGCCGGGATCTCCAGCCGTGAAGCACGGGCGTAAAGCCCAAGATGGCCGCTGAAGTCGTAGTTCGCCCCGAGCGTCCAGTTGGTGGCCTGGAAGTTGAGCTTGCTGGTGCCCACCGCCCCGGTGAACGCGCGAGTCGCATCGTCGGCCAGCGTGGTCGGGTCGCCGAGATTGGCGGCAGCGGTCAGCTGGCCGAAACCGTCATAGCGATACCATTCGTGGCGGATACCGGCATCGATGCGCAGGCGGCTGGTCACGTCCCAGGTGTCGGCACCATAGAGCGCGATCACCTTGGCATCGAACCCGCCGGCATTGAGCGAGGCGGCGTCGTTCAGCGAGCCGCGATCGGTGACATAGCCCTTCACCGATCCGTCCGCGCCGTAGGCGACCAGATCGAGCAAGCGGGGTTGCGACCGCACCTCCATCAGATAATTCTGGTAGACCGCAAAGGAGTTCACCCCCCAAAGTGCGGCATAGCTGCCGACGCGGATGTCATGGCTCCCCCAGCCCGTCTCGAACTTGCGCGTGATGCTGAGATCGCCCTGCCCCGAATAGAAATCGGCGCTGATCGAGCGATACTGCGCCTGCACCACCAACCCCGACGCGGTGCCGGGATCATAGACGGTCGCGCCGCCGGTGCCGGCCAGGGCATAGCCCATGCGGGTCACGCCAGCGCCGAACGCCGCCTGCGCCTTGCCCAGATAGCTGCTGGCGAAGGCCGTGCCGTCCGCCGGGTTCGAGGTGGAGTAGAGCGCGTCGAAATCGTTGCGGCCATTGGTGTAGCCGGCCTTGGCGGAAACATGCCAGGCGTCGAAATCGCCTTCATAATCGAGCGCGACATTGCCGAAGCGCATGTGGCGGCCGTTCGAAAGGTCGCCGGTGCGGCTCTCGATCGCGCCGGCACCGTCGCGATACTTGATCGTCGCCGCCCGCAGTGCCGGCGTGTTCAGCGTGCCCGTGAAATAGTCGATATAGTTGTTGAGGCTGATCGACGGGTTGCGCGGATCGGCGGTGGGGATCGACAAATAGAAGAGGTTATGGTCGTTGGTATATTGGCCGGAGATCTTCAGCGTACCATTGTCCAGCGTGCGCAGGATGTTGGCGCGGATCTGGCCGCCCTTGTCCGATGGGAAGCCATTGTCGCGATAGCCGTCATTGTAGCGATAGAAGCCGCCGACCGCGAAGGTGGTGCGCTTGCCGAGCGGACCGGACTGATAGCCCTCCAGCCGGTAGAGGCCCGTGGTGCCCAGCGTCACCTGCGCCGCCCCGTGCGGGGTCTGATCGCCGCTCACCGTGATGACGTTGACGATCGCCGCGGCACCCGAGGCATAGATAGGCGCCGGCCCACCGCGCACCACTTCGACCCTATCCGTCATCAGGTCCAAGCGGTTCATGCCGTCGCCCTGGTTGAAGAAGAAGCCGTCGAGCTCGTGGAACAGCGGCAGCCCGTCCTGCTGGTAGTAGAGATAGCCGCGATCGGTCGGGATGCCGCGCACGCGGGTGATGTTCTGCACCTCGCCGCCGGTCTGCTCGATATGGATGCCGGGTAGCGCGCCCACGAGCTCGGTCATGCTCTTCGGCGCCAGCTTGCGCACATCGTCCTGCGAGAGCGTGTTGACCGCGTAGGAGACGTCGAACCGGCGCTGGGCGCGTGCCGACCCGGTGACGACGATATCCTGCGGCTGCTCCGCCGAAGCATCCGGTGCAACCGGCTGAGCGGGCTGTGTCTGCGCCTGCGCCTGCGCCTGCGTCGCTGCCATCCAAAGGGCCGGTGCCGCAACACCTGCCAGCCAAAGTCGTTTCGTCATCTGCGTTCCCCGTTCTTGCCTGATGCGGGGCACGTGGCGCTGCTTCGTGACTCTTTTATTTGCTTACATGAAATTAAATAAGATCATCGCGGCGATGCGGTAATCGCATGGATGGGCGCCATGCCGGCGCCGATCGCCACTGCCCGGCTGCCGAGGGTTGAGGGCAGCATCGGCGGCACCGGCGCCTGATACCCGCGATGGCGCGGCGCGCTCAGTTGCTCGATGCGCGTCGCCAGTCTTTCCAATATGTTGCTCGGCAGGGCACCGGAGATGATGACGGCACCCGGATCCAGCCAGACGGCGCCGCCGATCACCGCCTGCTCCAACTGCCGCGCGACCCGCTCGATCCAGTCTGCGATCAAAGCTTCATGGGGTACGAGCAGCGCCGCGACGTCGGAAAGCGACTCGATAGCGACTCCTGCTCTGCGGAACGTATCGATCAGATCGACGCCCGAGGGACGGGGCGCGTCGCCGGGAAACAGCTTGCCGATCTCGCCGGCATTGCCGTGATCACCCCGAAACAGATCGCGGGCGGCGACAAGGCCGCCGCCGACGCCATGGCCCAGAAACAGTACGAGGATCGAACGATAGCGATCGATGATGCCGGGCTGGTAATATTCGGCGAGCGCGGCCGCCGTTGCATCATTCTCGATCCAGATCGGCATGTCGAGCACGTCGCCGAAGGTCTCGGCGAGCGGGATGTCGCTCCAGCCCGATAAGCGCTGCACCACCGCGCGGCGATTCAGGTCGCCGTCCAGCGCGTAGCCGGGCACGGCGACGCCCAGCCCGAGGAACCGGCCCCTGAGGAAGCCATGCTGCGACACAAGGGCCCGCAGTCGCGCGTCCAGGGTCCGGGCGAAGACGCGCGGATCGGGATCGTCGAAAGGCTGCGTGTCGTGCAGCAAGGGCTGCCCGCGGAAATCCACCACAACCAGTTCCAGCCAACCCGGCTGGACCGTGGCGCCGACCGACCAGCCCCCCCGGCCGGCGATCGTCAGCGGCACGCTGGGCCGGCCGCGCGATCCATGATCCTGCGCTTGCAGTTCGGTGACCAGATCCAGGGCGACAAGTTGCTGCGTCACACGCGTCATCGTCGCGCTGTTGGTATCGAGGGCAACTGCGAGATCGATTCGCGGGAGCGGACCTGCGATGCGCAGATGCAGCAGCACGCGCTTCTGCATCTCGGTCAGCATCAGTTGCGGTCGGGGCGCGGCGGGCATCGGCCTTCGATATATTTTCATCATGTCAAAAAAACGAAAAGGCCGCCGGGCTATCCGATGCCGATGGCTCCCGTATCCGCTTCCGGTTCCGCTTGCTCTGGCCCGGCCTCGTTGGCTGTGCAGATCGGGTACGCCAGCGGCAATCTCGGCAAAAGCATTCTCTGGGCCAGCTTCGAGAGCTTTCTGTTATTCTATCTGGTAGCCATCGCGGGCTTTTCCGCCTGGCTCGCTGGCGGCGTTCTTGCCGCCGCGATGATCTGGGACGGGCTTGCCGATCTCGCGGTCGCCTATGGGACCGACCGCCACGGCAAGGCCAACGCGCTCGCCCGGCTGGTGCTGGTGGGGGCGCCGCTGGGGGCGATCGGCTTCTGGCTCACCTTCGCGCCGGCGACCGGGCATGCATGGCCCGCTATCGTGGCGGCCATCCTGGTTTGCAGGCTCGGTTATACCTTGTGCGACATCGGCCACAACACGCTGCTCGTGCGCGTCGCCACGGGATCGCGCGCCGCATCGCTTGTCTCGGGTTTCCGGCTGATCTTCAGCTCGATCGGCGGCGCGCTGGTGGGCATCGCGGCGGCGCGATTGTTCGGCATGCGCGACGTCGCCGCCCAGCGCGAGGCTTTCGGTATCTGCGCAGCGATCGCCGGCGCACTGTACCTCGTTACGCTGCTGATCGCGGTGGGCGCCACGCGCCGCCTGCCCGCGCCCTCCCCCGTATCCGCCGCAGCCGCCGCGCCCGGAAAGACGGGACGCCATCTGTTGCGATCGCTGTGGCGCCAGCCGGGATATCGGCTGCTGCTGGGGCTGATCGCGGTGCAGGCAGGCCTGCTGCCCGCCTTCAACCGGGCGCTGCCCTTTTTCGGAACGGCGGTGCGAGGAGATCCGGCATGGGCTGGCTACGCGCTTGCGACGATCACGCTGGCGCAATCCCTGTCGCTGCCGCTCTGGATGGCGGCGTCGCGCCACGTCGGACCGGCACGATTGCTCGCCGCCGCGCACCTGCTGGCCTTGGTCGCGATGGCGAGCATGATCCTGCTGTCGTTCCTGCACGACGAGGGCTGGAGCAGGATGTCCCTCGTCCTGCTCGGCACGGCGCAGGCCGGCATGAACTTGGCCATCTGGGCGTTGCTGGCGCTCAGCATCCAGTCCCGATCGCCCGGCCAGATGCGACTGGAGGCGTTGCCGGTAGGCTTGTTTCTGGCGGTGTTGAAATGTGCATCCGGGCTGGGAAGCTCGGTAATCGCGGTGCTGGTGGGCAGCTTCCGAGGCTGGTCCTATGTCGCCGGGGGCGCGATCATTCTACCGATGATGGGGTGCTTGGCGATCCTCACCTTGCTTCGGCGCGATCCTGGCGCAAAACGGCCCCCTCCCGCCGCGCGCACGCGTATCTCCCAATGACCCGAGTGCCCATCGCTTTCCTGTCGGGTGCGCCATTTTTCAATGGCTCCTCTGGCTCGCACCTAGCACGGTATCTAGTATGACAATATCAGTCTAAATAATTGGATTTCTTTTCAGTATTCATACAATTCGATTCCCGGAACCGAACCTTCCAGAGTGCGTGGGCTTCTACGGTATCCGATCCACCCGAATCCGGATCGATCCTTTGGAGCCCTTGGCTCCTATCGACATGTTGGACGGTATCAGCACCGCGCCAGCGGAGGAGATGCCGTCATGCTCCGCAGTGGCCGGGTGCGCGGGTGCAGCAAGATACGTCCCTTGGGGAACAAATCCTTAATTGCGTAAGCTACGAGGATCGAAGCGGAAAACATGGCGTTCCCCCTTCCTAAGGAAAGGGGTGCTTCTTGTTCATCATGCACATCGCACTCGGGGGCTGCCTCAAGGCCCCGCCGGTCGCCTACGGGCTGACCGCGGATACCGGCGGGCATATCGCCTACATTCTTGAAGCCGCAGGGCATCAAGCCCGGCAGCCTGGGGTAGCCGAGGTTTCGATCGTAACGCGTGCTTTCACCGACGAAGCTATCGGGGATGGTTATGCCGTCGCGCGTGAAGCGGTGGCACCGCGCTTGGTGATCGAACGCATCACCACCGGCTGCACGGCCTATTTGGAAAAAGAGGCACTCGCCGCGAACCTGCCCGCGTTTATTGACGCCTTTTGCGGCCACCTGGACCGTCTGCCGCGCCGGCCGGACGTCCTGCACGCGCATTTTGCCGACGCCGCCGCCGTGGCGATCGCGGTCGAGCGGCGCTTCGGCATCCCCTTCGTCTACACGCCGCATGCACTGGGCATCGACAAGCGCCGGCAGGGCATCCAGTGCGAAGGTCTTGAAGCGCGCATCGCCGCCGAACGCACTGCGCTCGAAGCCGCCGGGGCCGTGATTGTCTCGACACAGGAAGAAGTGACGCGGCAGATCGGCGGCTATGGAGTCCCGCTGAACGACCGTGTCCATTGCATCGCACCCGGCGTCCCCAGCCATGCCATGACCGGAAGCCCCGCCACGCTGGTCGACCGGCTGCGCGCCTGGCTGGCCGATCCGTCGCGTCCCATCATCCTCGCCGTGGCACGGCCAGTAGCGAAGAAGAATCTTGCGGCGCTGGTGCGGGCTTATGCCGCGTCCCCGACGCTGCAAGCCCGCGCCAATCTGGTCATACTTGCAGGGCAGCACGAGCTCGCTTCCGGTGAGGAACGGGCGGTTCTGGACGAATTGCGCGCGCTGGCGGCGGGGCCCGCCCTCGCCGGTCGCATCGCGCTGCCGCCACGCCATGACGGGGCCGATGTCGCAGCGCTATATGCACGCGCCGCAAAGGGTGGCGTGTTCGTCAACCCGGCCCTTCACGAGCCGTTCGGCCTGACGCTGCTAGAGGCCGCCGATGCCGGGGTCCCGGTGGTCGCTACGCAAAATGGCGGCCCGGCGGAGATCATCGCCGACATCGGCCACGGCGTACTCGTCGATCCGCGCAACACGAGCGCCATCGGCGAGGCGATCGCACACATCCTCGACGATCCGGAACGTCACGCCGCGCTGTCCTCCGCTGGACGCCGGGGTGTGGAGCGCTACCGCTGGGACGCCTACGCCGCCGAATCCCTGCGCTTGTATCGCAATCTTGCCACCCCGCAGGTGCTGGCATGCGATATCGACAACACGCTGACGGGATGCAGTGACGGCGCCTCGGCGTTCACCGCCTGGCGCGATGCCCGCATTCTTCCCTTCCTGGTCGCCACGGGCCGCAGTCTCGACTCGGCGCAGCACATCCTGGCCGCATGGAAACTCCCCGCCCCCGACGCCCTGATCGTCGACGTGGGCACGCGGCTGATGCTCGCGGGAACCGATGGCAGGTGGCAGGAATGTCCCCGCTTCGCGCAAAGTCTCGACGAAGGCTGGGATCGGGACGCCGTCGCGCGGACGCTCCTACCGCTGGGCATCCAGCCCCAGCCGCCGGAAACCGCGGGTCCGCACAAGCTGAGCTTCTTCGGCGATGCCGCCGACACGGATAGGATCCGCGAGGCGCTGGCCCGCGCCGGCTTGCGTGCCAAGGTGATCTTTTCGCATGGCCACCTGATCGACGTCATCGCCCCGATGGGCGGCAAGGCAAGCGCGATCGCAGCCTATGCCAGGCAATCGGGCTGGTCGCTGGCGCAGGTCGTCGCGGCCGGCGACAGCGGCAACGACCGCGACATGCTCACCGCCTGCGGCCATGCCATCGTCGTCGGCAATGCCGGGGAAGAACTGGCGGATCTCCCCGCCCGCCCGGGCCTGCACCGCGTCTCCGCCGCCCATGCACACGGCGTCCTGGAGGGGTTGGCGCAGTTGGGGCTGGCGACGCCCGCAGCACCGATCGCGGTAGCGGCATGACTCGCCCTTTCGGCTATTTCGTCCACCACCAGGGCCGCGGCCATGCCGAGCGCTGTGCGGCGATTGTCCACGCGCTCCCGACCGATCGACCGTTGACGCTGTTTTGCGCGCGCGACGACATCTTCCCGGCGCTGCCGTCGCACGTGGAAATCCGGCGCATCCCCTCGCTGTTTGAACCGAGCGGTGCCGAACAGGGCTCTATGGACTGGGTGCCCACCCCCCGGACGTTGCACTGCGCGCCTCTCGGCTGGCCCGGTATCCGCGCAGCGATGGCGACCATCAGCGGCTGGTTCGATGCTGCGGACCCGGCCTTGATGATCTGCGATGTCTCGGCCGAAATCGCGCAGCTGGCGCGCATCTGCTCGGTACCGCACGTGAAGGTGCTGCAACATGGCAACCGCACCGATCCCGGTCACCAAGCGGCCTATGACGGCGCCGCGGGCCTGCTGGCGCCCTTCCATGCCGATCTCGCGCAGCCGGATTGGGACGCATCGATGCGCCGACGCACCTGCTTCGCGGGCGGTCTGGGCGTGGACACGCGCGTGCGGGAGCGCGAAGTGGCGCGCCAGCGCATCGGCGTCGCGTCC
Organism: Sphingomonas sp. TDK1; assembly: GCF_001650735.1. Lineage (GTDB taxonomy): Bacteria > Pseudomonadota > Alphaproteobacteria > Sphingomonadales > Sphingomonadaceae > Sphingomonas. Next base: position 35,503 of record NZ_LXVY01000046.1, read on the forward strand.
GACGAGGAGATGATCCTGGTGTTGTCGGGCGGCGGCGGCGGCGGCTTCGTCCAGGCGCCGCTGGGCGTCGGCGCCCGCGCCCGCCCCTCCGCACGCTGGATCACGATCGGCACCGTCCAGCGCGAGTGGCATGCCACCGAGCCCGCGAATATCGAACATCGCGGCTGGGTCGACAATGCCGCAGACCATATCGCCGCGGCGGATCTCGTGATCGCCTCGACCGGTAACACGACCTGCCAGCAGATCCTCGCTGCCGCGCGCCCCTGGTTGGCGATACCGGAATGGCGCTATTTCGATGAGCAGCATCGCAAGGCAGATTGCCTGGAGGCGGCCGGCGTCGCCACCGTTCGCCCGCACCTGCCGTCGTCCGCGCACGACTGGACCGCCGCGATCGCGGAGACCTTGGCGGGGCACGCGCCCGCCCGGCAACGCGCGATGATCGAGGATATGCCCGCCGACAAGGTTGCCCTGTGGCTGGAGGCCCTCGCCGATCGGCTCTGGACGCCAGCCTGCAACCCTCCTCCCGCCTCCAGCATGGAAGCACGAACGCTATGACGAAGATTTCCGTCGTTACCCTCGCCAAAGGCCGCGCCGAACACCTTGCAAATGTGGTGCGCGGATTGGCGCGACAGACGCTGCCGCCCGCCGAACTGATCGTCGCTGTGATGCAGGACGCGCTGTACGAGCTTCCCGAGGCGCCCTTCCCGATCCGCCAGATGCGCATCGTCGCGGACGCGCTGCCGCTCGCTGCCGCCCGCAATGCGGCCGCGCAGGCGGCGAGTGGCGAAACGCTGGTGTTTCTCGACATCGACTGCATCCCCGCCCCCGATTTGCTGGCCGACTATTCGCGCTTCGCCGCCGAATTTGACGGGCTGCTGATGGGCGAAGTGATGTATCTGCCGGGCGGCGCTACCGCCGGGGACTGGTCCTATGAGGCGTTCGCAGCGGTCGCCCAGCGCCATTCGGATCGCCGCGGGCCGCCGGCCCAGGGGCTCGAGGTGTGTGCCGATTATCGGTGCTTCTGGTCGCTCAACTTCGCCATGCGCCGCGCGACCTTCCTTGCCGCAGGCGGCTTTGACGAGCGCTATGTCGGCTATGGCGGGGAAGACACCGATTTCGGCAAAACGCTGGACCAGGCCGGCATACCGATTGCCTGGATCAAGGGCGGGCTCGCCTATCACCAATATCACCCGCACCACATGCCGCCGGTGCACCATATCGACAGCGTCGTCCGCAATGCCGAACTGTTCGAGCGCAAATGGGGATACCGCACCATGGGGCATTGGCTGCACGCGTTCCGCCTGATGGGCCTGGTCGACGATACCGCCGGCCGGCCGATCCGCATCCTGCGCCGCCCGGCCGAGGCGGACCTGGCGCTGACGGGGCAGCAGAGTCACCAGCCTTATGCCAATACGGCGCAGGTGATCCGCGTCCTGGAAGCGAACGCCGCGCAGACGCCGGGTACGGTCGCCGCGTGAGGATCGCGATCCTCGCACATGTCCGCCAGCGCATCGCCGAGCCCTTTGCCGGGGGCATGGAATCGCTTTGCTGGTACCTCACCGCGGGACTGCAGGCGCGAGGCCATGACGTCGTGCTCTTTGCGGCGGGCGACAGCGATCCGCGCTTCACGATCGATCCGGTGCTCGCCGAACATTATGAGCGCACCTTCCCCTGGGCCGAGCATCGCGGCTCCGCCCCGCTGATCGCGCATCTCGATGCGGGCTATGCGCAGGCATGCGATCGCATCGCCGGCGGCGGATTCGATGTCGTCCACAATAACAGCCTCCACCGCTTTCCGCTGGAATCCCGGCGCACCGCGGTCACGCCGACGGTCACCTCGCTCCACGTGCCGCCCTATGACGCGTTGCACTGGTTCGTTGCATCAAGTCCGGCCCCGCGGCATCGCCTGACCGTCACCTCGGCCCGGCAACTCGCGGCGTGGTGGCCGCAGGGCGCGCCTCCCGAAGCATCCGTGCTTCACAACGGCATCGATCCCGCGCGCTGGCCATTCGTGGATCGGGGGGACGGCACCGCAGTCTGGTGCGGGCGGATCACGCCCAACAAGGGGACGCACCTGGCGGCACAGGCCGCGATCCGAGCCGGAATCCCACTGACGCTGTTCGGCGCGATCGAGGACCCGGATTATTGGGCCGCGGAGGTCGCGCCGTTGATCGGAGGCCAGGTGCGGTATGGCGGCCATCTGAAGGGCGCCGCGCTCGCGTCGGAATTGGGCCGCGCGTCCGTCTTTCTATTCACCCCCTGCTGGGACGAACCCTTCGGCCTTGTCGCGGTGGAGGCGATGTCGTGCGGGCTCCCGGTCGCCGCATTCGACATGGGCGCGGCGCGCGAAGTGGTCGGCGAGGCCGGAGCGTTTGCGTCTTGCGGGAATGTCGCGGAGCTTGCCGACGCCATCGATACGGCATCGACCATCCCGCGCACTGCCGCACGGGATCGCGTGCTGCGCCTGTTCACGCACGAACGCTGGCTCGCCCGCTGCGAAAGCCTCTATGCCGAGGTGCAGATGCAGGATAGCGAGGCACTGCACGCGGTATGACCGATGTCGTCACGGCGCAACAGGCGCTGCTGCAATCCCGTTATCGCGCGCATATCGGCCCAAGCGACGCCTATGCGCTGGTCGATTTCCCCGATCACGCCAATGTCGGGGACAGCGCGATCTGGCTGGGCGAATGCCGGATGCTGCGTGCGATCACGGGCCGCGCCCCGGACTATATCTCGACCTGGCACGACTTCGATCCGCTGGCCTTTCGGCAGGCCTGTCCCAGCGGGACATTGTTCCTGCACGGCGGTGGAAACCTCGGCGATCTCTGGCCGCATCACCAGCAGTTCCGCGAAGCGCTGCTTGGCGCCGTTCGCGACCGGCCTGTGGTGCAATTGCCGCAGTCGATCCATTTCACGGACGATGGCGCGCTGTCGCGCTTCGCCGAACGCGTCGCATGCCATCCGGATTTCACGCTGCACGTGCGCGACCGGGAAAGCCTCGCGATCGCGGCGGCGCATTTCGCCTGCCAAGTCCACCTGACGCCGGATTCGGCATTTGCGCTGGGTCCGCAGCCACGCGGGCCGGACGACACGCCGATACTGGCCCTGATGCGCACCGATATCGAGCGCAAGGCCGTCCGCGATACGTCGCTTTCCGGGGCAACGATCGTCGATTGGCTGGAGGATGATGCCGATCTGCCGCAAGGCACGGATAGCGCGGCGCGGGAGGCGCAGGCGCGCGCCCGCGTCGCCCGCGGCCTGAGGCTGCTGTCGCGCGGCACCATCATTGCTACCGATCGTCTGCACGGCCACATCCTTGCGACCCTGCTCGGCATCCCGCACACCGTGTTCGACAACAGTTATGGCAAGCTGGGAGCCTATATCCGCGCCTGGACCGCGACGTCCCCGCTGGTGCGGCGGGCCGACGACAGGGCAGCACCGGCGGCGGCGCCGGTCGCATCATGAGCGATCCTGTCGCGATCAGCCTATTGGTTTGCACGCGGAACCGTGCCGGCGCGCTGCCTGGCTTGCTGGGGTCGATCCACCGCGCGGCCACGCGCCATCCGAACATTTCGATCGAGGTCGTAATCGTCGATAATGGCTCGTCGGATGCGACGCCATCGTTGCTGGCGGCCTGGTGCGCGGCGCAGCCTTTCCCCGTGCTGTTGCTCCGCGAGGAGCGCCCTGGCCTCGCGCATGCCCGCAACTGCGGCCTAGCCGCGGTGCGCGGCGCAATCGTTGCAATGACGGATGACGATTGCGTCCTTCACGACCATTATTTCGAAGCCCTATCCACCTGCTTCTCCGAATTCCCGGGGCCCGTAATCATCGGCGGCCGCATCCTGCTGGGCAACCCGGCGGACCTGCCCGTTACGATCAAGCTGGAGGATCATCCGATGGTGGCCGATCCTGCCGCGTTCCCCGGTGGCTTTGCCATGGGCGCAAATCTCGCGTTCACGCGATGCGTGCTGGACAGGATCGGCAGCTTCGATGCGCGTTTCGGGGCGGGCGCGCCCTTCATCGCAGCGGAAGACACCGATTTCCTGTTTCGCGCCCTGGGGCGGGGCATCGCGCTGCGATATGACCCGCGTTTCGCGGTAGATCACCATCATGGCCGCCGGACCGTCGCAGAGGCGACGCGCCTACTCGCCGGGTACAGCTATGGAGACGGGGCGCTCTATGCCAAGCACCTCCTCTCCGACAGGCGTATCCTTGCCGCACTTTTTGCGGACATCGGCGATCTGGTGCGGGACTTTCAAGGGCCACGCACGGTGCATGGCGGCATTCGGTACTTTTATTGCTTTCGCCTCAAACACAAGATCCGGGGCATCTTGGCGTTCGTGACAAGGCATCTTCAAATGCGGGTGTCTCGATCTCCAAACCAGACAAATGTCCCTTCGGCGGCGACCGACACCGCCAAGGGCAATGCTTGTTCGGTCACGCCCCTATCCGACCGGCGGATCGAGCGCGTTTACCAGACGCGTCGACGACGCGCGCGCTAAGTGCTTTGCCGGACCGGCGATATACTGGTGGTTTTCGCCGGGATGCGCAGTGACCCGGCAAACCGCGTCGAACAAATCTGTCGAAGGACGGCCGGAAGATAGGTAATAGTGCTTTTCCGTTCTCGGCAACGCCTCGCAAGAATAGCACCGTAGAACCACCTAGTATGACATAAACCCATTTTACGCCTACCATCTTTAACTCCGGCGAAACTCGCGGGAGATAATTAAATGGCCGTCCAAAAACTTGCTTACATTCGCTCTGGGGCATCGGCGCTGGCGATCCTATGCGCGTGTGCCACAACCACGGTGCAAGCGCAGGATGGTCCTTCCCCCCAGACTGCGTGGGAGGCGAGCCGGACGGTCGATGACAACGCCTCGATCTCCACCGGCGTCGCCAAGGCGCGCGATCCGCTGAACAGCGCCACCTCGACCAGCGCATTCAAGGAGCGCGACATTTCCGCGCTGGCGCCGATCTCACTCGCCGATCTGCTGCGCAACGTGCCCGGCATCCGCGCCGAGGCCGGCACCGGCGTCGCCAACAACAGCTATACCGTGCGCGGCCTGCCGCTGGTGAATGCTGGCGCCAAATATCTGCAGCTGCAGGAAGATGGCCTTCCCGTCCTCGAATTCGGGGACTTCTTCGTGGCGCCGTCCGATATCTTCCTGCGCGCCGACCTGAACGTCGCGCAGATCGAATCCATCCGCGGCGGGTCGTCTTCGACCTTCGCGTCCAACGCCCCTGGTGGCGTCGTGAACCTCGTCTCGAAAACCGGCGAGGTCGAGGGTGGCTCGGTCCAGGCTTCGAGCGGCATCGACTACAAGACCCATCGCCTCGATGCCGATTATGGCGGCCAGCTCGGCGGCGGCTGGCGTTTCCACATCGGCGGCTTCTATCGCCAGGGTGAGGGTCCGCGCCACACCGGCTACGACGCCCTCCAGGGCGGTCAGGTAAAGCTGAACGTTACCCGCCAGTTCGCCAACGGTTATATCCGCTTCAACGCCAAGCTGCTCGACGACCGCTTTCCCTATTATTACACCTATCCGGTGGCGGTAAGCGGCACGAACGAAAAACCCAGCTTCCGCAATGTCGCCAATTTCGATATCAGTTCGGACACGGCCCAGTCGCGCTACATCTCGACGCGCGTCGCACCCGGCTTCGCCGGCGCGATTTCGAATACCAATATGCAGGACGATATGCGCGCCAAGGCCAAGGCCCTCGGCTTCGAGGCGCAGTTTACCTTGGCCGGATGGACGCTCGCCGAGCGCTTCCGTTATGCCGACAACAGCGGCGTGCTCAACCAGGTCGTACCCCTGTCGGTAGCTCCGGCTGCAGATCTCGCGTCGCAGTTCACCGGCCAGCCCGGCAATGTGCTGACCTATGCCACCGGCCCTGCCAAGGGCAGCCAGCTGAACCCAGCGACGGTCAACGGCAACGGTCTGCTGATGGCGACCGGTTTCTACCGCGCGGGCATCGACAGCATGCGCAACATTACCAATGATTTCCGTGCAAGCCGCGCCTGGAACCTTGGGGGCAGCACGCTGACGACCACCTTCGGCGTGTACAAGGCGCTGCAGGACCTGAATACTTCCGAAGGCATGACGTCGGTATTCCAGGACGTGGTCGGCGGCGGCAAGTCGGCGCTGGTCGATGTGCGGCGGGCCAACGGCACGCTGATAACCCAGAACGGGGTGGTGGACTATGGCTTCCTCGGCCAGCCCGGCATCGCCCGCAACGCCGATGTGCGCTATGACATCACCGCGCCCTACGCGTCTTTCAACTTGCAAAAGGGCCGGTTCGCACTGGGCGGCTCGCTCCGCTATGATACGGGCAGCGTACGCGGCACCGCCTTCGCCGATCAGAGCACCCGGGCCCAAGACATGAACGGCGACGGGCAGATCGACCTGGACGGGCCCGAAGCGGCGGTGCCCTTCATTGATCCGGCGACGCGCTGGCCGGTACACTACAACTATCACTATGTTTCCTATTCGGCCGGCCTCAACTATCGTGTGGCGGAGGCTCTGTCCGTATTCGCGCGCTATAGCCGCGGCGCACGCGCCGGCGCCGACAGCATCCTGTTCTCTCCAGCGCTCGACCGCGCGACCGGTGGGCTTGCCGACAGCAGCGCTGCCTATGACCCGGTGCGCCAGGTGGAGGGCGGATTCAAATACCGGAACGGCGGCGTGATCGTGAACGTCACCGCCTTCCACGCCCTGACGCGAGAGACCAATTCACAGATCTACAACGACGCCAATGGCAACCAGGTCTATGGCGTGGTCCAGCGCTCCTACCGCACCTATGGCGCGGAGCTGGAATCCCGGGTGCGCAAGGGGCCGTTCAGCGTGAGCGGCAACCTGACCCTGTCGGGCGGCAAGATCACCGCGGCGAACGATCCGGCAGTAGTTGGCAAGAAGCCGCGCCACCAGGCGGCGGCGATCTATAGCCTTACCCCGCAGTTCGAGAAGGATCTGGTCACGGTTGGCGTCAACATCGCCGGCCAAACCTCGAGCTACTCGCAGGACGTGAACCAGCTGAAGATGCCCAGCTTCACCACCGTCGGCGCCTTTGTGCAGGTGCGGCCCATCGAGCGCCTGTCGCTGGCGCTCAACGCCAGCAACCTGTTCAATACCGTGGCATTTGTCGACATCGGCGATGCGACGATCCCAAGCTATGGCGTGGTGCTTGGCCGCACGCTGCCCGGTCGCATGCTGACCGCTTCGGCGCGGGTATTCTTCTAAGGATCCGAGGTCGCCGGCCACGCTGGCGACCTCGAACCCCAGTGCCGATGGGCCGCAGGGAACTTGGCCCAGCCGCAACGCACCCTCATGCAATCAGTAAGCCCCGATCCTGGGCAAGCGCCGGCGCCGCGCTAGCGCCGGTCGCCGCAAGGCAAAGCGCTGCGCTGATCTTTCGCATCATCTCTTCCTTCACGTCCAAGACCATTCATGGGCCTGGGTCACTTACGCTGGAGGCATTCGTCCCGACGCTGTTTGGTGCATGGCGGATAGGTCTTCCGCGGCGCCGGCGGGGGAAAGGCTTGGGACGGAGTCAGGGTCTGCGCCACAAAGTCGATTTTCGTGGCAGGCGTCACGGGACCGTCGATGGCGGGAGATGCCGGCGCGTAGCCCCCCGGTGACTCGACCGCGCGGAAGCCGTTCGTATCGGTAAAGCTGCGGTCCTGCGCGACCGTCTGCGCGCTCGCCTGGCCGGCGACGCTCAAGAGAATGGCCGCCGAAGCAGCGAAAATCGTACGGATCATTGTCTACTCCTTCAGTTGCTCCATTGGAGCGGTTTTCGATCTGCGGGGGGAGGTTGGAGCGGCTGCGGCGCGGCCGCCCCAGGCCGGGGTCAGAAGCGCAGACCAACGCCAGCGAGGATCTGGTTGCGGTGCACGTCGGCCGAATAGTGCGAGTAGCGATACTCCCCCGAAAGGTAGACGGCGGGGGTAATCGCATATTCGGCGCCGACGCCGAGACGATATCCATCCCGGTCCGCCGCACGATCGACGTTGCCGGCGAACGCATCCTCCAACCGCGTGGAGAAACGCGCGTTGCTGTAGCCGAACTTGCCGTAAACCAGCACCTTGGGGTTTACGACGTACCCCAGGCGGCCCCCGATATAGAGGTCACGGTCGGACCGCTCGCACCGCCGCGCACCAGCACCCGCCGCCGCATCCGGGCGACATTCCGACTGCGTCGAGTCGGCGACCTCGACCTCCGGCCCAACGCGCAGATTGCCGCGCGCAAGGTCGTAGCCCAGCGTGGCGCCGTATACGAAGCCGTCCCCGGCAACCCGGTGACCGCCGCCGACGCGGCCCCAGCCGGCTTCCAGGCCGACATGCGCACCAGCAAATGGCACCTTGTCCTGCGCCATAGCCGACGTCGCCGTTACTCCCGCAGCCGAAGCTGCGAGAATAGCAATCAGATTTTTCATGACGTTCTCCCATTTATTCGCGTCATTGCCTTGACACACAAAATATATTGGAGATTCTCGGAACATTTTTAGAATACCAAGGTCTTATAAACCTTCGTATGATCTTGCACCAAGAGCGCCATATCACCTTTCCATACGCCGCCCCAGCCACAGCACTCTATCTTATTCTCCGCCCAGATTTCCGACCACCCCACAGACTCTGGATGGATGCGATTGTCAGGGCAGCCATGGGATCGGAGCGCGCCGGGAACCAGCCGTATTCGATGTTGGGCGCCAACGCGACAAAAGCTGCCAGACGACCAAACCGCCGAACAATCTGGCCCAGTCGCGCGCGACGAGGCCGGCTCACCGCCAGCTGCTCCGGAACGAGGCACCGCCAGCCTGGCGTCGCCACTCCCCGCATGAGAGAGTCTTCGAGCGCCAAGATCCTACGGTCCGCAGCGTTGGCCCGGGCGAGCGGCACTGCAGCCGCGTTGGCGCTTGCACGTGACGTCCCGTCCCTTCCTGGACTTGCGATGGGGCAATCTACCAGCCCCGCTTTGCCTGCACCTCGCGAAAGCGGGATTCGCTTTGCGGCTTGATCAACACCAGCGAAACTTGGGGCACATGGTGCTTGACGCGGCCTTCGACAGCGATCACCGCCCGCTCTATCTCTTCCGTCGTCAGATCCGCTCGAAACGCCACGCTGATCGAAACCAAAAGGTGCTCGGGTCCTATCCGGACCGAAAAAAGCCCATTCGCGGCGCGCACCTCCGGCACCTCTGCGGTGGCACGCAACACGCTCTGCTCGATCTCCGGGGACGCCGACGCGCCGATGATCAGGCTGCGACTTTCATTGGCAAGGAGCAGTGCCGTCGCGGCCATCATCGAGGCAATCGCCAGCGATGCCACGCCGTCGGCAGCGGGAAAGCCGAAACGAACGCTCATCACCATGCCAAGCGCGGCGACGACGATCCCGGCTAACGAGGCAAAGCTTGTAAAGAGCACCGTCATTGTTGCCCCATCGCGCGAACGCTTGAGGTAACGGAACAGGTTGTGATCGCTTGAGGCGCGAACGACCTTTCGACACGTGATGACGGCAAAGCCGCTATCGATCAGGAAGGACAGGAGCAACACCAGGAAGCTCGTCGAAGTCGGTCCCAAAGGCTGGGGCGACACATATTGATGCCACCCCTCTCGGAACGCGAAGCCTGCACCGACCGCCAGGATGAGCATCGCAGCGACGAGATTCCAGAAGAAGGCCGCGCGCCCATAGCCGAACTGGAAATCCCGGTTGGCCGGCCGCCTCGCAGCGGCAAGCCCGTAAAGCAGGATCACCTCAGTCAGCGCATCAAGGACACTGTGCACACCCTCGGCGAACAGCGCGCTTCCCCCACTCTCCCGCGCGGCGGAGAATTTGAGCAACGCGATGATGACATCGGCACACAAGCCCAGCAGCACGATCGACATGCTGGGAGACACGCGGCGAAACCGCGCCAGGGTTGGCAGCTCTTGCGTGATGAACGGCACGACAAGCCTTTCGACGAGTTTGCCTGCGCTATACCTGCCCTGCCCGCCCAGATGTCAGCATACTAGTGTTTAGTCTGGCGGGTGCCGCGCCCGTCCGGGGAAATGTGCAGGACAGGCTGCCCGTATTCACACCAAAGTCTGAATATACTTTCGTATCTCTCATCGGACCTTTGTGCTTCCCCAAATTCCTCGTTGCCATTCGGCTTTGGGAATTTGGAGGTCACATGGAGATTGCATCCTCATTCGCTGCAGTAACTATCGACGCAGCGGCGCGGGCCATCGCCGGGGCCCGATTCAAGCTCCCGTCAAGCGACCACGGCATTGCCGGTTCACCGGTAAATCGCGCGGAACATCACGTCGCTTGTCTCAGCCCTTGGCCTTTTCCTTGAGCACACATGGAGGCCGCCAATGAACGCACAATATCTGACCAGAACGACTACCGTCCTGCTGCTCGCGGGAAGCGCTCTCGCGCTCTCCGCATGCGCCGACCAGCTGCACCCCGCGCCGGGTGCAACGCTCGCCCCGCACGGCGGCGCCACGTCCAGCGCAGCAGGTGTGAACATCGTTACCATGACGCCGGACTTCCCGGGCATCGTTGACATCGAGAGCGCAGTCACGCCGATCAAGGTCAAGATCACCAACAATGGCGCCCAACCCATTCGGGTTCGATACGCCGACTTCAAGCTCGATGCGACCGACGGCACCAGCTATGCGGCGCTGCCGCTGTACAAGATCGACAGCTCGGTGGCGAAGGCGCTCCCCCTCGGCCCCTACTACCCGATCACCGATCCGGGCTTCCGCTGGAGCCGGTTCCGCGTCGCACCCTATTATGCCGGCCTCTACCCGGGCATGCCCTGGTATCGGGGTGCCTTTTATGGCCAACCCTATGGCTGGGGCTATTATGATACGGCGTTCGCGGACGTCCAGCTGCCCACGCCCGAGATGCGCCGAAACGTACTGCCCGAGGGCATTCTCGATCCAGGCGGCTCACTGGAGGGCTGGCTTTATTTCCAGCACGTGCCGTCTTCGAAGAAGAGCGTCGACTTCGACGCCACGATCCATTCGGAACGAGGCGCAGCCATCGGCGACCTGTCGATCCCGTACACCTTCAAGTCCTGAGTTGAGTCGCGAGGAGTCAATCGCATGGTAGAAGGCAAGATGAAGCTGGTGCGTCGAAGCGCGCACTACTGGTACGTCACGTCCCTGCAGGGCGCGCTGCTGATCCTCGTTGGTTTCACGACCCTGCTGTATCCATTCGCGAGCACCTTTGCGCTCGGCCTCTATTTCGGCTGCGCGATGATCGCCTTCGGCGTGCTCTCGACAATCAACAACCTCGGCGCGGCACGGAATCGGGGGCACTCGCTCGATCTTTTCATCGGTGGCATCTCGATCGCTGCCGGGCTGCTGGCCCTCCTGGATCCATTCGCGGGCGCCTTCAGTCTCCTTTGGGCACTCGGGCTATGGCTCGCGATCGGCGGCATCCTGAAACTGATGACGGCGTTCCGCACCCCCACCGAACGCCTCCCGCTCATCCTTACCGGCGTGGTCGACCTGATGGCCGCCCTTGTCCTTGCGAGAGAATCGGAAGCGCTAGGGGTTTCGCTTCTGAGTCTGTTGATTGCGGTGAGTCTGGTAACGGGGGGACTGGCCTCCATCCGCATCTCCGCCCGACTGCGGCGTCTGAATCGCAGGTTCGATAGGCTAGGTCCCGCATGAAACACACGCGGCGGCTTCGTCTACCGAAGGTATCACAGCCGGTCAGCGACACCTGGCGGCGGCATGGCGACGAGGACCATGCCGCCGCCTACAACAACGCGGCGGCACAGTTGCAGATCAAGATCTTCGGAATGGGTGGATCAAGCTCTGCAAGGGTTTCCCGCATCGCCAGCGCACAATGCATGCAGACGTGACCAATCCCCACCTTCTCGCCTTCGTCCGGAAGTAAGGCCGGCAGCCGAACATCCGCGGAGGATGGCATGACGCGCCCTCCTCCGCGACATTCTCGGGTGCCTAGCTACCGCTGTATCGGCCGACATTCGGATCGCGAACGCCAAGCTGTTCTGCCATGCGGACCAGATCTGCGAAGGAAGGGGCCGCCATCTTGCGCATGACCTGGCCCCGATGAATCTTCACCGTCACTTCGCTTATTCCCAGCCGCGCTGCGATCTGCTTGTTCATCAGCCCGGCAACGACCAGTGCCATCACCTCGCGCTCACGCGCGCTGAGCTGGCCATGGCGCACCATGATTTCCGCGACCTCGGCCGCATTCGCCATTTGGCGGCGGTCTGCCTCCAACGCGCTTGCGACTGCCGCCAGCAGCTGCTCGGCCTCGAAAGGCTTGGGAAGAAAGTCGATAGCGCCTGCGCGCATTGCCCGAACGGTCATGGGGATGTCGCCATGGCCGGTCATGAGAACGACGGGCGTGCTGTCGCCGCGGGCGCAAAGCATCTCCTGGAAATCCAGGCCATTTTCACCGGAAAGCTGGATGTCCAGCAGCAAGCAGACAGGCCCTGCCGCTCTCGGATCCGCAGCGTACTCGGCGGTACTAGCATACAAGCGTACCAGATGGCCCTCGGTCCGTAAAAGACTGTCGAGCGTTTGCCGCAGTTGAAGGTCATCGTCGATGATGCTCACGGTAGCTTTCATGTCGCTCTCACGAACCGAAATCCAGGACACGGCCCGCGCGCCCGACCGCGAAGCATCTTTCGGTGAAAGCGGCGCGCGCGCCCTCCAATCCTGACATTGCCCTGACGACCATGACTTCTCCCGAACGCGGCATAGCTTCGTCCGTGCTTCACCTGTCATCGGGGAGCGGCGCCATCATACAGATGTTTAGCGTCCGCTCGGACAGCGCGGATTGAGACGGGCGGGGCACGCGCCCGCAGCCTGGAATCAACGGCATGTCAGGCGCCGTAACACTCAAGGGTGATTGCGCGGATCCGGCGCCTTTGGTGAAATCCTAGTAGATACAGGGAAGGACTTGCGATGCGGGCGGTGCATGCCTCGAACCAGATGAACGCGGTACGCGACCCGAAGAGCCTCGCCATGGCGCGAGAAGACGAACCTGTCGTGATCATCATCGACGACGATGCGGCGGTGCGCATCATGCTGGACAGCCTGTTGCGGTCAGTTGGATTCGCGACGCGGTGCTATGGCAGCCCGCAAGAAGCACTGGATGCGCCGGCTCCGGACGTACCCAGCTGCGTCGTCCTCGACGTCCGCATGCCGCAGATGAGCGGCTTTGAACTGCGCGAGCGGCTGGCGGAGCGCGGATGGAGCATTCCGATCATCTTCATGACCGGGCATGGCGACATCCCGATGTCAGTACAAGCGATGAAGCAGGGCGCCATCGACTTCCTGCCGAAGCCCTTTCGCGATCAGGACATGATCGACGCCGTTGCGGCAGCGATCGGCCGCGCCAGAGAGCATTGGGGCCGTCGCGAGCAGCACGCCGTGCTTCAGCAGCGCTGGCAAAAGCTCACGCCGCGCGAACGCGAGGTCTTGCAGGGTGTGACGCGCGGCCTGCTCAACAAGCAGATCGCCGCCGAGCTGGGACTAGCCGAGATCACCGTCAAGCTCCACCGGGCAAGCATGTTCCGCAAGATGGGCGTTCGCACCGTGCCGGATCTCGTCCGCTCCTGGACCGCGCTGCAGAGCCGCGCCCTCGACTCGTAAGACCTGTTGGCAAGGCCCGGCCGGTGGGGCGTGACAGTTTCCGGCGAGATATCGGGAGGATCCCTTGCAGAATACGGTCATTGCCATCATCGATGATGACAGATTGGTATTGGAGGCGCTCGGCAGTCTCCTGCGGTCGTTCGGATACGCCGTGTCGCTGTTCTCTACCGCCACCGCGTTCCGGAAGGCCGAACGGGCGCAGATCGCATGCATTCTCTCCGATTATCAGATGCCCGATATGTCCGGCATCGAGCTCGCCTGCAAGCTGCGCGAGGACGGCGATCGCACGCCAATCGTCATGATGACGGCGTTCGCCCAAGACAGCACCAGGGAGCAGGCCATGGCTGCAGGGATCGTCGAGGTACTGGAGAAACCATTGGAGGGCGAGATCTTGCTGGCCGCAATCGCGCGCGCTTTGGTCACCCGCTAGCGCCCTCCCCCCGGCGCTAGAGCACGGGAAGGCTGATCCGAAAGACCGTCCCGTCGCTGCTGGTCGCATCCAGCGTCAAGGCCCCGCCATGCACTTCGATGATGGACCGGCAGATCGCCAGTCCCATGCCCATGCCTTTGCCCTTGGTGGTGTAAAGCGGCATGAAGATCTGATCGCGCACGGCCTGCGGGATGCCGGCACCGGTATCGCGCACGACAACCTCCAGCGTACCGTTCACGACATCGGTTCGAACCCATATCCGCTTGTCGCCCCCCGTCTTCTCGGAAAGGGCGTCGAGCGCGTTGGTAATCAGATTGAGCACCACCTGCTGCAACTGGACATGGTCACCGAGGACCCGCGCCTCACCGCTGTGGAGCTGACCGACGAGCGCGACGCCCTGCGCCTCGGCTTCGGTCTGCGTCATGCGGACGACCTCGCCGATCAAGGGGTCGAGGGCCAGCGGCACCAGCGAAGCCTGATCGCGCTTCGCCAGCGACCGTAGCGAGGCAATGATGTCTGCCGCACGTCGGGCGCCTGCGCGGATACCTTGAAGACCGGCGACAGCCTCGTCGATGTCCGGCACGTCCCGGCGCAACCAGCGGAGGCTTGCGTCGGCGCTGCCGATGATCGTGGCCAGAGGCTGATTCACCTCATGCGCTATGGATGCGGCAAGCCCGCCCATCATCGCAAGCTGCGAGGTGCGCGCCAGCTCGATGCGCGCCAGTCGCAGCGCCTCTCGAGAGCGCGTCTCGCGGTCGTTTTCCGCCGCCTGGCGTGCGCTACGCTGCGCCACCTCGACCCAGGCCGCGGCATGGTTTGCGAATGCGCCCACCAAGTCCAAGTTCAGCGTACCGCGCGCCTCGGCGGACGTGTCCGGCCGCAGATAGGCAACGCCGATTTTCTGATCGCCCGCGAGCAGGGGGCATCCCAGCGCTTCCCCCTGCTCGAGATATGTTGGTCGCTCCAGCCGCAGCAGCGCGAACAATGTCGGCTCGGCAAGGAACTCCTGCGTGGGGACGGCCTGGACGCGTCGAGCGTCGATGTCGCCGTACCGGCGCTCCCCAACGACCTCGACCAGCGGATTTCCGTCATTGAGGAGCAGCAGCATGCCGCTCGAGGCCGCGCATTGGGTCAGCAACGCCCCCAAGACATTGGGCAGTATCGTGTCGGGATCCTTCTCCCCCGCTAGCGCGAGCACTGCCTCCAGTACCTGCTCGGTCGACGGGAAGCTTTTCGCCAGGTGTGTCTCGCGCGACGACGCCATGTCAGGGGCTGCCAGCATATTGGCCTTTGCAGTCGCGCCCCAGGTCCGATAGTCCCGGCTCGCAGCTGCACGATGCATGCTGGCCAGCACCGACAGGCCTTCGGCCGAGCAATGCAATGCCGCCCGCTCATGTGCCAGCGCACGTTCGTGGACGAAGTCGCCCGAAGCCTCGATAGCATCTTCAAACAGCCGGAGCGCCGCCGCGCCCTCGCCGCGTAGCCGCGCCATCTCGGCCTCGACCAGCATGTGCTTGTGCGCGAAGGTCGGCGGGTTCAGCGCCGCCCATGTTGTTAGTCTCGCATAGGCGGGCGCCATCGCCGCAAGCGCCATCATAGCATCGTCGGCATCCGCCGCGGCCAGCGCCTGGAACAAGGCGAGATACCCGAGATCGATGTGCGCCGGCAGCGACCATGCGGTGTCCTCTGCCTGCGCCAGAAAACAACGTGCTGTCGCACTGTCGCCGGTCAGGAAAGCCTCCATGCCGCGATACAGCGCGCGCCAGAAGGCAGTGGAACCGGAAACCGCGTCGCTGTCCGACACGCGGGGAAGCGGATCGCCGCCGGACTGCAGGGTCTCGATCAGGCGCAGCTGCGAATCCAGGAGAATCTCGATGTCCCGAAAGCCGTAGCGCCGCGTGAGCTCTATGCCTTCCAGCGCTTCCGCACGCGTTTCCGAAAGCGGATGCCCCATCTGCAACAGATCGGAGACGACGTGGTTGCGCGCATAGCATGTCATCGCGGCATCGCCGGTCATACGCCCGGCATCGACCGCAGCGCGCGCATAGTCGAGCGCCTTCGAGAACGGCTGCACCCAGGGCGCAAGCTGATCGAGAGCGAGAAGAGTCGCCGTGCGCTGGTCCTCCAGGCCATGATGCTCCACCAGCGTCAGCGCAGCCTGGCAATAGGCGAACCCATCCGCATAGCGCCTATAGCGGCTGGCGATCATCACGCCATACCAGGCGAGACCATAGGCCGCGTGCGGCGTGCTCCCCCGAGTGATCGTCAGTTCCACGATCTTTGCCAAATGGGTGAACAGCAGATTGTCGCCGGAGAAGGTCGCGACGATCAACGTCGACAGCAGCGACGTTGTTGCGCGCAGCACAGGGTCCCGCGTGAGCGGACGCTCCGCCAGATCGCTATCTGGCCGCGGCCCCATCAAGGCCTGGACGGCCTCGTGCGCGGCGTCGCAGATTGCATCGGAAGGATTTCGGGCGAGTGGCTGACCGAGCAGCGCCAACCCTTCCAGTGCGGCGGCGATCGCCCCATCGTAATCGGACCGCATCGTCCGGATGGTCGCCAACAGGCGATAGGCTTGTCCGGCCTGCGCTGGCGGCAAGTTCCGCCCCCCCAACTCCCGTACGATCGCCTCGGACCCCCGCATATCGCCGCGGAGCAGCAGCGTTTCGGCGCGGAGCAGACGGATCGCGGCGGCCAGCCGAGGACGACACGACCACCACTCCGGCGATACCAGCGCATCCGCGCCGTCGATATAGGCCGCGCTCTGGTCGATCAGGCCGGACTTCAACCCGCGCCGGCTCGCCTGCAGCAATAGCCGCGCGAACCGCCGCCGGTCGCGGGGACGCAGTGCCGCGCCCCCGCCGCCGATCGCGCCGAGCGCCTGCGAAGCGGCAACGTGCCACGGCTCTTTCCCCTGCCTGGAGCGCCTGAGCATCAGCCGCGCAAGCTGGGCATGCTGGCGGGGCCGGAGTCGTTCGCTGCCCAGCAAACGCGCCGCCTCCAGTACCTGGTCGTGGGCGAAAGCGATCCCGCCGGGGATGTTCTTGAGCAACCCGAACGTCGTCAGCGTCTCGACCGCCGTCGCGACGGCCGCCTCTGGCAAGCGCAGCGCGGTCGCAATTAGCTCGATCGCCCCCTGGCCGCCCAGCAAGTCAAGGACCCGCAATATCTGCTTTTCTTCCGGCTCGAGCCTGGTGAGCCGGTGGCGCATGAATGCGAAGACGCCTTCACCGTCGCGCCCGAAGCCACTTTTCCGCGAGCGCGACACCGCGTCGGCATCTTCGCGCATCGATCGAAGCAAATGTTCGATGAACAGCGGGTTGCCTGCCGAACGCGCATGCACTGCCGCCGCTAGGGTGGCGATATCGGCCGCTTCGATCGGCAATACGGCGTGGAGCAGTTCGGCTGTGGCGGCGGCGCTGATCGGCGACAGGCCGATTTCGGTGACCGGCACGGCGGACGTGCGCAACCGTTGCAGATCGAGATTTGCCGGTGCCACCGCGTCTCGGAAGGCGGCGACGATCAACAGGTTGCTGCCCGGGTTGTCGCACAGGTCGGTCAAGACGCCTGCCGTAAGGGCGTCGGCCCATTGCACGTCATCGAGGAACAGGATCAACGGACGGCCGTCCTCTGCGATCGCGCGGATGAGCGTGACGAGATCTTGCTGCAGGCGCTCCTTGACCAAGGTCGGCGACAGCTCTGCCGTATGTCCCGAATGCTCCAGCAGCGCCTCCGCTTCGGGGATCAGGCTGGAGACGAGCTGCCCGCCCGCCAGCAGCCGCTCGCGCACGCGGTGGCGGACGGCGCCGAAGGTCTGATGATCCGCGACGAGAAGCTCGTCGAGGGCCAGTCGGATGGCCTGTACGATGGCACTTGCCTGGGCAGGGGCAAGCTCGCACTTTCCCGTCGCCCGCAGGCAATCGGCCGCCTGCGGCACGGAAAGGGCGCGATCCACCAGCGCAGACTTCCCGATGCCGGGCGGTCCGGAGAGCAGCAGCAATTCCGATCGGCGGCTGGTGCGCACCCTTTCCAACATGTTTGCGAGGAGCGCCGTTTCATGCAATCGGCCTACGAAATGATCCTTGAACCCCGACATCTTCGCGAGAAGCCCCTGCACCGTCTGACCTAGCGATCTTCCCAAGGGATGATCGCAGGGCCGATTTCCTGTATTCACGGTAGTGCATGCGCTGGCTTTGGCTTGACTGAAATTGCCGTGCTTTTGATCAATGGTGCGGTTCCACCGCAACAGAAGGACAATTGGGGGTCCGCCGCGTTTCCTGGAGTATATGACGTGACGTCCTTGCAGACCTTCGGGTACCAGAAATTCCCGGTCGCAGCACTGCTCGCAAGTTCGGCCGGCCGAGGCTGGTCCGGCATCCAGGCCGAACTGCGGGCGCATCCGCGGGGCGAGATACTGCCGGTCGAGCCCCGCCACATGGAAATCACGATCGCGCTCGACCCGACGCCTGGCTATGTGCAGCGGCGCGCCGGCGCGCTATGCCAGCGTACGCCGGTGAACAGGGGAACCATCTGGTTCTGCCCGATCGGGTTCAAGGAAGACGATATCCTCCTGTCGGCCTCGCTTTCCAGGATCCTCCATCTGTTCATCAGCGCGGAGATGTTCGTCGCGCTGGATGGCCTGCGGTCCGAAAACGGCGCAGCACACGACATTCCGTACCTGGCAGACATCGACGACGAACTGGTGCGACAACTCGCGCTACGGGTGCTGCAGGAACTGGAACAGGAGACCGCCGCCGGCAAGCTGCTGGTCGAGCAGATTGCCATGGCCATGCTCACGCACGTGCATTGCTCCTACGCCGGGCGTCCGGTCGCGGCATTGTCGCGGAATTCGGCGCGCGGGCGCCTGGACAGCAAACGCCTCGCCCGGGTTATCGACTTCATAGAGAGCCATCTCGAACAGTCCCTGCGCTTGACCGACCTGGCAGAGGTTGCGTGCCTCAGCCCTTTCCACTTCGCCCGCGCCTTCAAGGAAGCCATGGGGGTGCCGCCACACCGATTTCTCAGCGAGCGGCGACTGGTGCATGCGCGCACCCTGCTGGACGATACCTCGCGGTCGATAGCCGATGTCGCACTGGCCTGCTGCTTCAGTTCGCAAGCAAGCTTTACCCGATCCTTCCAGCGAAGCACCGGCATGACGCCAGGCGCGTATCGGGCAGCGACGGCGTCGGCTCGCCGCCTCGCGCCGCCTCGCGCCGTCGGAAACAGCAATATCCGTTAAATGTTCGGCAAAGGCTGCAATGCAGGCCGTCGCCACGGCTGCTAGGCTGGAGGTTCGCAGCCAAGGACATGACGGTGACCGATGCCTACCAGAACCGGTCGCAACGCTTTTTGCGCGCGCCGGCGATCTCCACACTGGATCTCGGCGTCGGCGTCCACCGCATTTCGGCGACACGGGCATGGTCCGGCACGGAAAACAATGGCTTGACCTTGCCGCATGCCCAGGAGGAAGCCTTCATGCTGTCGATCCAGCTGGTGGACTATAGCGGCGACATCCTGCTGAAGGATCGCAAGCTGTCGTTCCAGCAGCAACGCGCGAATGAGGTTCAGCTCTACGACTATCGCCTGCCCTGGTCTGCCAATCTTCGATCGGCCTATGACTGCGTCAACTTTCACGTACCCTTGGAAGCACTCAACAGCGCGTTGCAGACGAACGAAAAGCGCCGCGTCCACACGCTACGCTACCAGGCCGGTGAGCCAATGTCGGACCCTGTGTTCGCCGCGCTTGTGCACGCGATCCTGCCGTCCCTCCTCCGGCCGGAGGAGGCGAACCTGCTCTTCCTGTCGCATGTAAGCCTGGCACTCGCGACGCATGTCGCCGATCGGTATGGAGAGCTCGCGCTTCAGCGCGCCGCCGCCAAAAGCCGGCTCGCCCCGTGGCAGGAGCGCCGTGCGAAGGAAATGATAGACGCCAACATCGGCGGCAGCATTCCTCAGCAAGCGCTAGCGGAAGCCTGCGGGTTGTCCGCCGGCTACTTCGCGCGTGCATTTCGGGAGACGGTGGGCATGCCCCCGCACAAATGGCTGCTCGTTCGCCGAGTGGAACACGCCAAGCACCTGCTGCGTCGGCCGGACATCGGTCTGGCGGAAATCGCCGATGCTTGCGGCTTTGCCGACCAGAGTCACTTCACCCGGGTATTCTGCCGGCTGGAAGGCGCCACTCCCGCCGTTTGGCGTCGAGAGCATCGCTACGGCTGATCCCGGCAGTGCCGGAAGGCGGGTCAGCCGGGATGGTGCTGGCGCAAGCGCTCGGCAAGACGGGCACAACCCTGCTTCAACGTTTCGAACGCCATCCGCGCTTCTCGCGACGATTCAGGATCTTGTCTGCCGGACCAGTTTTCGAAGGCCTGCAGCGCAATGCGAATGGCCGTCGCATCCTCCAGCAACGCGTGTGCTACCGGCGCACCTGCGGGGTCGGGCGCCGCGGCACGCAGCACGGCCTGCGCGCTCGCAACGGGCCGATCGCGCGAGACCTTGCCGGGGACAAAGGATGTATGAAACTCCATGGAACAGCCCTCCTTTCTTTGTCGACTTTCTGTCGCGCCCGGGGCCACCATGTCCTGAAAGATCCGATTGTTTTCGAAGAATTCCGACGCGTTCACGGGCCTGATACGGGTTGACGGGCCTGATCGGCCTCGCTGCCGGCTACCATGCGGTAGCTCCTGGGGGGCATGGGCACCGCTTTCCCTTACCGCCAGCCGGCCTGACAAGGAGGATGGGCGACCTTCTCGCGCCCGTGTAGGAGCACGAAGCGGCCGTTTTCAAAACGGCACGCTCGGCTTTGTCGCGTTGGAAGGGGCGGCCTGGGGCTGTCTGGGAACAGGTATCGGCCTGGAAAGCCCCCATTTCGCGGTAGTTGCCGACGCGACCGGCCCCCACGCACATTGGCGTCGAGGATCTGGCCGACGGAGACGCGGCTACCTCGAAAGATGCGTTCGAATCGTTCAAAGCGACACGCAATTGCGCAAGCAAGTACACCCCGCGAGGGGCATATCCCCATGGACGCTTTCCGGGGATCACGTTCATGGTAATCCTTCACCGTGTCACGCGCAGCAGATTGCGGTGGGTGATGGCGCTGCTGCTGCTCGGGCTGACCGGCGCGCTGATCGCGCTGGCACTCAGCTGGCGCCCGGGAATCGCACCGATCACGCCGCCTGCCCCGAACAGCTTTGCACCGGCGCAGGTCGCGCGCGGCGCGATGCTCGCCAAGCTCGGTGACTGTGCTGTCTGCCACACGCGCGACGGCGGCGTGCCGCTCGCCGGCGGCCGCGCCCTCGCGACGCCGTTCGGCACGCTGTACTCGGATAACCTCACACCCGATCCGGAAACCGGCATCGGGACCTGGTCGGCCAGCGCGTTTCGCCGAGCCATGAAGGACGGCGTCAGCCGCACCGGCGCCCATCTGTACCCCGCCCTTCCCTACGAGCACTTCACCCACGTCCGCGATGCGGACCTCGACGCGATCTACGCCTTCCTGATGACGCGCCGCCCGGTCCACGAGGCGGCGCCCGCCAACCGGCTGATCTTCCCGCTCGGCTTTCGCCCGCTGCTCGCCGGGTGGAAGCTGCTGTTCCTCCACCGCGGAGAAACGCCGATCGACCCCAGCCGCTCCGCCGCGTGGAATCGCGGCGCCTATATCGTCGAGGGTCTTGGCCATTGCGGCGGCTGCCACACTCCGCGCAACCTCGCGGGCGGCGAGATCCGCTCCCGGGCCTATGCCGGCGGCATTGCCGAAGGTTGGCGGGCGCCGGCGCTCAACGCCGCCAATCCCGCCGCGCGGAAATGGACGCAGGACGCCCTCGTCACCTATCTGCGCACCGGCATCTCGCCCGATCACAGTGCCGCGGCCGGCCCGATGGGTCCGGTCGTGGAAAGCCTCTCCCAGGTGCCGGAAAGCGAGGTGCGCGCGATCGCCGCCTATATCGCCTCGAAGATGGGCGGCGGCACCGCGCCCGCGCAGACCCGGTTGCCCGACCATGCCGAGGCCGCCGCCCGCCGCTTCCCGGAAGGCGCGGCGCTGTTCGCCGGCGCCTGTGCCGGATGCCATGGCCCGGGCGCACCCATGATGGGACAGGACCGTCCCACCCTCGCGCTCGCCACCACGGTGCGCGACGGCGACGCGACCAACGCCGCGCAGGCCGTGCTGCAGGGCATCGAGCCCCCGGTCGCCGACCGCGGCCCGAAGATGCCCGGCTTCGCCGATGCCCTGACCAACGAACAGATCGCCGCGGTGCTCGGCTATCTTCGCGCCCGCTACACCGATCAGCCCGACTGGAAGAAGCTGCCCGCCACCGTCGCGAAGGCACGCAAGGAAGGTGCCCAGCCATGAGCCTCGCCATCACCGTGAACGGCGCTCGACATCAGGTCGATGCGAGCCCGGAAACGCCGCTGCTTTACGTGCTGCGGGACAATCTCGGCCTCAACGGCCCGAAATATGGGTGCGGTCTGGGCCAGTGCGGGGCCTGCACCGTCCAGCTCGACGGCAAGGCGATCTTCGCCTGCGTAACCCCGGTCGGCGCCGTCGGCGATCGTCCGGTGCGCACGGTGGAAGGTCTGGGAAGCTCCGATCGGATGAGCCCACTGCAGCAGGCATTCCGCGACGAGCAGGCGGCACAATGCGGCTATTGCATCGCCGGCATGATCATGCGCGCCCAGGCACTTCTCGACGCCGATCCGCACCCGACCGAGCAGAAGATCCGCGCGCACATGCAAACCAATCTCTGCCGCTGCGGCACCCATATGCGCATCCTGCGCGCCATTCGCCGGGTGGCGGGCATCGCCGGTGACGGAGCGGCCGCATGACTGCGACCAGACGCCAGTTGCTGGCTGGTGGCGGCCTGCTCGTCGCCTTCAGCATGGCAGGCCATGGACTTGCCCAGCTTGCGGGCGGCGGCGAAGGGGGGGCTGCGCCCCCGCCGGTCCGCCCGGACCTACCCGGCAGCCTGAAGAATCATCCGGTGCTCGACAGCTGGGTGCACGTCCCACCCGAGGGCCGGATCACCGTCTTCTCCGGTAAGGCCGAACTCGGCCAGGGCATTCGCACCGCGCTGCTGCAGGTCGCGGCGGAAGAGCTGGACGTGCCACCTTCCGCGATCGACCTCGTCACCGCCGATACCGGCCGTACGCCCGACGAGGGGCTCACGGCCGGCAGCCATTCGATGCAGGATGGCGGCACGGCGATCCTCAATGCCTGCGCCAATGTCCGCATGTTGCTCACCCGCGCCGCGGCCAGGCGCTGGGGCGTCAAACCGGAGAGCCTCTCGACCAATGGCAAGGCGCAGGTGGTCGCGCCCGATGGTCGCAGTCTGGGCTATGGCGTGCTGGCGGCGGCGCTCTTGCTGCATGTCGAGGCGGTGCCGAACGCACCACGCCGCGATCCGCGCCGCTATCGCACGCTGGGCCGCGACCTGCCCCGCGTCGACATTCCGGCGAAGCTGACCGGCGGTGCCGCCTATGTGCAGGACCTGCGCCTGCCCGGCATGCTGCATGCCCGCGTCGTGCGCGGCCCGAGCTACGGCACGCGCCTGGCCGCGCCGCAGGCCGAGCGCGCGCGCAGGATGCCCGGTGTGGTCGCAGTGATCCAGAACGGGCAATTCCTCGCCGTGGTGGCGGAACGGGAATGGCAAGCGATCCAGGCGATGCGCGTCGCCCAGGACAGCGACTATATCCGCGACAAGCCGCCACTGCCCGTCGACGACGGGCCGCATCGCCTGGAGAAGCTGCCCGCACGCGAGATCAGCGTGCTGAATACACACGATGGCGCCAGACCGGTGTGGAAGACGGTGCGCGGCAGCTTCAGCCGGCCCTGGTACAGCCATGGCTCGATCGGCCCGTCCTGCGCCGTGGCGCTTGCCGAGGGGGGCGGCCTTACCCTCTGGTCGCATAGCCAGGGCGTGTTCGACATGCACCGCGCGGTCGCGGAGCTGGTCGGCCTGCCGCCCGAGAAGGTGCGCTGCATCCATACGCCCTCCGCCGGCTGCTACGGCCAGAACGGTGCCGACGACGTCACCGCCGAGGCCGGGCTGATCGCGATGGCGCTGCCCGGCCGCCCGATCCGGCTCCAATGGATGCGCGAGCAGGAATTCGGCTGGGAACCCTGCGGCTGCGGCATGGTGACACGGGTCGAGGCGGCGATCGGGCCGGACAAGCGGATCGCGCACTGGAACTATGAGGTGTGGAGCAATTCGCACAACAACCGCCCCGTCGGCGCCGGCGGCTATGCCGTGGCGCAGGAGATCCGCCCGGGCTTTCCCGCCCCGGAACCCAAGCCGATCCCGATGCCCGAAGGCGACGGCGACCGGAACGCAAACCCGCTCTACGTCTTCCCCAACATGAACGTGCGCTATCATTTCGTGCCCGAGATGCCGCTCCGCGTGTCGGCGCTGCGCTCGCTCGGGGCCCACCTCAACATCTTCACGATCGAAAGCGTGCTCGACGAGCTCGCGCTGGCCGGCGGCGTCGACCCCCTCGCCTTTCGTCTCGCGCACATGGAGGACGCGCGCGCACGCGCCGTGATGATCGAGGCGACGAAACGGTTCGGCTGGAAGACGCGCCCGCGCGGCGACGGCCGTCGCGGCTGCGGGATGGCCTTTGCCCGCTACAAGAATATCGGCGCCTATTGCGCCATCGCGATGGAAATAGAGGTCGAGCATGAAACCGGGGCGATCACCGTGCACCGCGTGCAGGCCGCAGTCGATGCCGGCCAGCCCGCCTCCCCCGACGGGATCCGCAACCAGGTGGAAGGCGGCATCCTCCAGTCGCTGAGCTGGGCAACGCGCGAAGCGGTGACCTACGACGCCAGCCGCCGTACCAGCTTCGACTGGGGCAGCTACCCGATCCTGCGCTTCGAGGAGGTGCCCGGGTCGGTGGCCGTGCACGTCATGGATCGGCCCGGCGATCCCTTTCTCGGCGCGGGCGAGACGGCGCAGGGCCCAACCTCCGCCGCCCTCGCCAATGCGATCGCCGACGCGACCGGCGCGCGGCTGCGCGACATGCCGCTCACCCCCGCGGTGGTGAAAGCGGCCATCGGCGTGTGAGGTCGCGCGCTTCGTGCCGAGGCGGGCGCGCTGATCGCGCATCGCCGCGGATCGGATGCTGGGGGTGGGTCTCGGTCGGATATCGGCGCCCTGCCTTCAGCCTGAATTTCAGACGAGGAACGAGACATGGGCATCAAGGCACATACCCACACCATCATCGTGGTTTCCGATACGATCTGCCCGTGGTGCTTCATCGGCAAGCGAAAGCTCGAAGCGGCACTGCAAATCGTGGCCGACCGGGGCTTCGACTTCGACGTCGAGTGGCGCCCCTATCAACTCAACCCCGACATGCCGGACAAGGGCATGGATCGCAGGGAATATCGTGCCGCGAAGTTCGGCAGCATCGCCACCAGCGACGAGATGGACGCGCGCGTGAAAGAAGCGGGTGTCGAGTTCGGCATCGACTTCCACTTCGACCGTATCGCCCGCACGCCTAATACGCTGGCGTCCCATGTCTTGATCGCGGATGCACGCCGCGCCGGCGGCACGAGCCTGCAGTCGCAGGTCGTCGAGCTGCTGTTCCAGGCCTATTTCACCGAAGGCCGAGACATCGGCCGCAGCGAGGTTTTGCAAGAGATCGCATTCGCTGCCGGGTTTGTTCACGGCCCTTCAGTCAGCGCCGAACTTTGGGAGCTGGTGGAGCAGGAGGCGGAGAGCGCGAGGCGCTCCGGGGTGCGCGCTGTACCGACCTTCCTGCTCGACGACCACCTCCTCTTCGCCGGCGCGCAACCGGTGCAGGCAATCGCGCTGGCGCTCCTTCGCGCGACGGAACGCCGCGACCCTTCCCAGATGGCTGCAGCACGGTGATCGGCGCTCTCCCATCTGCCGAGGCGCCCCTTCGCGTCGTCGTCTCCGGCGGTTCGATCTCAGGGCTCGGCACCGGCCTCGCGCTTCATCGCGCGGGCATCGACGTACATGTCTTCGAGCAAGACGGCGGCGCAATGCACTCGGCTGGCGCCGGCCTCGTGGTTCAGCCAGAGCTCGCAGCCTTGTTCCATCCCTCCGACGGCGCGCATCTGCCGACGACAAGCTGTCGCGGCCGCAGGACACTCGGCTTCGACGGCGAATTCGGCGCGCTGCAGCGGATGCCACAGCAGTTCACGAGCTGGGCCGCAGTGCATGCCACCTTGATGAAGCTGTTCCCCGGGGAGCGCTATCACCGCGGCGCAACCGTCGAACGATCCACGCGCAACGAGCAGGGGCTTCAGATCGATATCGGTGGCGTTGGTGCCGTTGCCGCCGACCTGCTCGTCGCCGCGGACGGCGCACAGTCCCCGCTGCGGCGCAGGCTTTTGCCGGATCTGAACCCGCATTATGCCGGATATGTCGCATGGCGGGGCACGGTACCCGAACGTGACATGCCGCAAGACATCACCGACACGTTTGCGGATGTCTTCACCTTTGGCGATGCCCGATCCGGGGGGCATGCCCTCGCCTATTTCATCCCGGGGGAGAATCTGGAGACCACGCCCGGCGAGCGGCAGATGAACTGGGTGTGGTATGTCGGCGCAAACGCGGCAGAGCGAGACGACCTGCTCGTCACCCGCGACGGGATTCAGCGCCGCGCGTCGCTCCGTCGCGGGATGGCGCGCCAAAGCGTCATCACAGAACTGAAAGCGCGCGCGATCGCCGACCTCCATCCGATGTTCGCGCGGCTGATTACGCTGACTGCCGAACCGTTCCTGCAGGCGATCGTAGACTTCGCAGCGCCGCGAACCGTTTTCGGGCGGACCGTACTGATCGGAGATGCGGCCTCCATCGTACGCCCACATACCGCAGGCGGGGCCGCCAAGGCTGCGCGAGATGCGCAAGCGCTTGCCGACGCCCTGGTCGCGCCCAGGTCCATGATCGACCAGCGCCTGGACCGTTTTCAGCGTGAGCAGCTGCACTATGGTCAGACCCTGCTCGAATATGGCGTGCAACTCGGGCGACGCTGGGCGAGGTTATGACCCAATCCAGGATCACTGCCCCGGAATAGCCCATTTGCACTTCAGTATTATAGCGGCACCCCCAGCAAAGAGGGCAATCACGGCAGCAGACCTTAGTAACGGGAGCTTCAAAATGGACGCAGGGATCAATGCCCGGGCCGAGGCCTCGCGGCGCGCGACGATCTTACCTCCCATGCGGGTTCCCACGGTCGCGGACGAGGCGAACCACAGGATCGCGAACAATTTGCAGGTGCTGTTGAGTCTTGTTGCTGCCGAAGCGCGCGAGACGGAAGACGCCGCCGGGAGGGAAGCGCTCGAACGTACGGTGAATCGGCTCTGCGCGATTGCGAGCGTGCATCGTCACCTCCACGTTGCCGAGACGGACGATAGCATCGATCTCAGCGACTATCTGCACGAGCTTTGCGCGCACCTGCAGGCGAGCCTGCCGCAACATCGAACGCTTCTCGTGTCCTTGGACCAGGTGGAGGTATCCGCCGAAACTGCGGCGTCGCTTGGGATGCTGGCGGTCGAACTCATCATCAACGCCTGCAAGCATGCCTATCCTGCCGATTGCCCCGGCGCGGTGGCGCTTTCCCTTTCAACCCTTGCAGGCCAAGCCCGGCTGACCATCGAGGATAAAGGCCGCGGTCGGCCGCGCGTGGCGGCGCAACGCGGATTGGGCTCGCTGCTGATCGACGCTACGGTGAAGCGCCTCAACGCGATCGCCGTCTGGGAGCAGGCAAGCCCCGGCACCCGGTTCAATCTTTACCTGAACCTTCACCCGCAATGAGCGATCGACTTGTTTTTGCGGGATCCCGCCCATCTGGCCGCCGGCACTTGGGCCCGCGGCCGGCGCATTGCGACAAACGGATCGATCGTGCCGCACGGTCTCAAGCCTGCAACTGCCAGCCACCCACCCCTTGGACTGCGCCCGAGATGCCTGACGCGGTCAAGCCGACACGAATGCCATCAAAGCGATCGTTTCGGCGCTAAGAATGAACTGTCGCTCGCGTTGATCCGGACCGATTCATTCTGCGATCGACCAGCCGCCGCCCAACGCCGTGTAGAGATCTACGATGCTGGTAGCCTGCGTCAGCCTGGCCTGCGCCGCCCTCGCCTCTTCGGTGGCGAGCGCCTGCTGCGCAATCAGCACGGGCAGCATGTCCGTCGTGCCCGCTGCAAACGCCATCCTTGCCATGTTGGACGCCCGCAAGGCACTTGCGAGCGCGGCGTCTTCGCGTGCGACTTGCTCGCGCGCGGCCTGCGCGCTGGCGAGTGTGTCTTCGACGTCGCCATACGCCTGATGGATCGAACGTAGATACGTCGCGGCGAGTTCGTGGTAGCGGCCGTTGGCATCCTGAAGCTGCCCGCGCAGCCGGCCCCCGTCGAAGATCGACTGGAGAACGCCCAGGCTGATATCGAAGATCGACGTGGGGCCCGAGATGGCAGAGCCCAGCAGGATACTGCCGGCACCGCCGGTTGCGGTGAGCGAAAACGACGGCAGGAAGCGCTTCCGTGCCGCGCTGACATTGCCGCCCGCCGCGGCGAGGTCGCGTTCCGCAGCCTGGATGTCCGGTCGGTGAACGAGCAGGTCGGACGGCACCCCTGCCACGATAGGGGGCAATCGGATCTCCTGAAGCGATGTGCCGGAAATCCGGAATCCTTCCGGATTTCGCCCGGTCAGGAGTGCCAACGCATCCAGCAGATGGGTGCGCTGCGCCTCCAGGGGCGGCAGATCCGCCGCAAGCTGATCGGTGAGCGCGCGTTGCTGCTCGACCTGCAAGCCCGGAATCAGGCCGCTTTGCTGTTGGCGCTTCAGTCCGTCGAGAACCGCGCGGGCGTTCTCGACCTGGGCGTTGGCGGAAGCGATCTGGTCGAGCGTTCCGAGTAGCCGCAGATAGGTGGATGCGACGCTCGCGGTGATCGTGACGCGGGTAACCGCGAGCTGGAAAGCAACGGCCTGGGCATCTTCACGCGCCGCGCGTGCGGTATCGCGATTGCTGCCCCAGACATCGAGTTGATAGGAGGCGGAAAAGACACCGTTCAGCGTGCCGTAGCGACGAACCACGCCATTCGGCGCGATGCGGCGCGTTTCATCGGCGATCGGCGCAGCGCTCAGCGACGGCAGCAATGGCGCGCCGGCAATACGCGCCTGGGCATCGGCCTGCTCCAGCCGAGCCTTGGCAGCGGCGAGATCGTCGTTGTGCGCTTGGACATCGGCGACCAACTGATCGAGCTCGCGTGACCCGAAGGCTTGCCACCATCGGCTATCCGGCCAGGCCGCAGCGTCGGCAGTGCCGTTCCAAGCCGCCGCCGGCACCGGCGGAACCGATGGCGTGGGCCGGGGGCCGAGAGCGCAGCTCGTCAACGCGGTGGCGAGGAGCAAGGTGGCAGGCAGGCGCGCGATCATTGCGCGTTCTCCATCATCGCATTTTTTGGGCCGGAGGCCGCATGGTCGGCACGGTCACGGCCGCGCAAGCGCGCCATCGCCAGATAGACAGCAGGGGTTGTGAACAATGTGAGCAACTGCGAGACGGCGAGCCCGCCCACGATCGCGTACCCCAGCGGCTGGCGGATCTCGGCGCCGGCGCCGCTACCGAGCATGAGCGGAACGCCGCCCAGCATGGCACACATCGTCGTCATCAGGATCGGCCGGAATCGTTCGAGGCAGGCCGTTCGGATCGCCTCGGCCGGTGTCGCCCCTCCGCGCTGTTGCTCCATCGCGAAGTCGACAAGCATGATGCCGTTCTTCTGGACGATACCGATCAGCAGAACGATGCCGATGATGCCGATCACGTCGAGCGGCCTCCCGACCAGCAGCAGCGTCAGCAGCGCACCCAGTCCGGCAGAGGGGAGGGTCGACAGGATCGTCAGCGGCAGGATGGCGTTCTCGTAGAGCATCCCGAGGATCAGATAGACCGCCACCAGCGCTGCAAGGATCAGCATGGATTGCCCGGAGAGCGCGGTCTGGAAGGCCGCGGCATTGCCCTGGAAAGCCGATTGCACGGTGACGGGGAGATGCAGCTGTGCACGCACCTTGTTCACTGCCGCCACCGCCGTGCCGATGGAGACGCCTGGCCGGAGATTGAACGAGATGGTGGTCGAGGGGAAGCCGCCCTGATGGTTGATTACCAGCGGTGCTGCATCGGTCTCAACCGCGGCCACCTGCGACAGCGGTACCTGCGCGCCGGAAGCGGCGCGGAGGTAGATGCCGTTCAGCGCATCCGGATCGGCGCGGAACTGGGGCGCGACCTCAAGGATGACGTCATATTGGTTGAGCGCGTTGAAAACCTTGGTCGCCGGGCGCTCGCCAAAGGCATCGTAAAGCGCGGTGTCGACATCCTCGGCAGCGATGCCCAGTTCCGCGGCGGCGTCGCGGTTGATGCGGATGCGCAGTTGGGGACCGGAGGCGCCCGCATCGCTGGTCACGTCCGTCAGGCCCGGCAGCGCCCGGAACGCCGCGACCGCCCGGCCCGACCATAGCGCCAGTTCCTGCGGATCGGCATCGACCAATGTGAACTGATACTGGCTCTTCGATGCGCGCGCGCCGATGGTGATGTCCTGCGACGCCTGCAGATAGAGGCGGATGCCGGCGATGCCCTGCACCGCCCTGCCCAGACGCGCGATGACCTGCTGGGCGCCCCCGTCGGCGCCGCGATGCCCGAACGGCTTGAGGGCGATGAACATGCGCCCCTGATTGGGCGAGGGATTGGTCGCCCCCGCGCCAATATAGCTGGCGACGCTGGCGACCGCCGGATCGCGCAGAATGGTATCGACCAACGCCTTCTGGCGCGCGGCCAGCCCCGCGGTCGAAATGTCCGCGCTGGCTTCGGTGATGCCGGCCAGCAGCCCCGTATCCTGTGTCGGGAAGAAGCCCTTCGGGATCGTCACGAAGAGCAGCGCCGTTGCCAGTACGGTCAGCGCCATCGCACCAAGGGCGAGCTTCTGATGCCGCAGGACCCCATCGAGGCCCCTTGCATAGAGGCTCGAAAGACCAGCGAAGCCCCGCTCGAGGGCGAGGTAGACGCGCCCATGGGCCTCGTCCGGTGCGCGGGCGCGCAGCAACCAGGCGCTCATCATCGGCGTGACGGTCAGCGAGACGACCACCGACAACAGCACCGCGACGACGACCGTGATCGCGAATTCCTGAAACATGCGGCCCACCAGCCCTTGCATCAGCAGCAGCGGGATGAACACGGCGCACAGCGAGATGGAAATTGCCAGGATAGTAAAGCCGATCTCGCCCGCGCCCAGCAAGGCCGCGCGCATCGGCGGCGCGCCGTCCTCGATATGGCGCATGATGTTCTCCACCATCACCACCGCATCGTCGACGACGAAGCCGACGGCGATCGACAGCGCCATCAGCGACAGGTTGTCGAGGCTGAAACCCAGCGCGCGCATCACCACGAAGGTTCCGATAATCGAAAGCGTAACCGCCACGCCCGGGATGATCGTCGCGCGCGGCTCGCGCAGGAACACGAAGATGGTGGCGACCACCAGCGCGATCGTGAGCATCAGCGTGGTTCGCACATCGGCGACGGAAGCGCGGATGGTGGTGGTGCGATCGGACACGATATTGACCGAAACGCCTTTGGGCAGCGCTGCCTGGAGTCGCGGCAGCTCGGCACGGACGCGTTGCACGGTGTCGATCACATTGGCGCCCGGCGCCGGCAGGATATTGAGGATGATCGCCGGATCCCGATCGAACCAGCCTGCAAGCTGGGTACTGGCTGGACCGATCGCCACCGCCCCGATATCCGACATGCGGATCGGCGCCCCCGCGCGCCACGCGACGACCATGTTCGCGAAGTCGACGCGCGTGTCGAGCTGGTCGTTGGTGGACAGTCCAAAGCTCTGGCGCGCGCCGCGGATCGTGCCCTTCGCCGCATCGATCGTCGCGCGCTGAAGCGCCGTACGCAGATCTTCCATCGTCAAGCCGTGGGCGCTCAGGCGCGTCGGATCGACCTCCAGCCGCATCGCAGGCTGCTGCTGGCCGCCGATGGTGACGAGGCCGACACCGGGGATCTGCGACAGCCGCCCGAGCAACAGGCTCTCGGCGTAATCATCCACCGTCGTCAACGGCAGCGTTTTGGAGGTGAGCCCGAGAATCAGGATCGGCGTCTCGGCGGGATTGGTGATACGATATGTCGGCGGCGAGACGAGCGTCGAGGGTAAGCTGCCCTGGGCCGCATTGATCGCGGATTGCACCTGCAGTGCCGCTTCCTGCGGAGTGATAGACGGTGCGAACTGCAGCGCGATTTGCACGAAGCCGGGCGCACTCGACGACGTCATCTGGGTGAGGCCCGGTATCTGCCCGAGCTGGCGCTCGAGCGGCGTCGCCACTGCCGAGGCATTGGTTTGCGCATCGGCACCCGGCAGCTGCGCCGTGACCTGGATGGTGGCGACGCTCACGTTCGGCAAGGAGGCGACCGGCAGCTGAAAATAGGCGATCAAGCCGCCCAGCAGCAACGCGATCGCCATCATGGTCGTCGCCACGGGTCGCAGGATGAAGAAGCCGGACAGGCCGCCGCGCGGCGTCGCTTCAGGCTCGGTCGCGGCGGCGGTCACGGGTTGAGCCCCAGCTGATCGGGATTGTCTCGTCGAGCGACCGCTGCGGCTGCGGGCGTGGTAATCGTCACCACGGCCCCGGTCGAAAGGGCGAACTGACCGTCCGTCACGACCCGCTCGCCGGCGGCCACCCCCTGCCGGACGACGATGCTGTCGCCCGTACGGGGTCCTGTCAAAACCGGGCGCGGCGCCGCACGGTTCGCCTTGTCGACAACCCAGACATAGGATCCGCCGGCATTGCGCTGCAACGCGCTGGCCGGGATGGACACCGCGCGCGCATCGGTGCCGAGCACGACGCGCGCCGTTACCTGCTGACCCGGCCAGAGTTGTTTCCCGGCATTTGGGAAGATCGCCTTCAACGTCACGGTCCCGCTCGCATCGTCGACGCGATTGTCGATGGCGAGCAGCCGACCGCGATCGAGCACGCCGCCGCCCTCTTGCCCGATCGCCTCGACCAGCGGGCCCGTCCCGGTGGCCGCCGCCATGGCACTGCGGATCGCACCGATCGTGGACTGCGGCAGCGTGAAGACGATGGCGATGGGCTGTATCTGGACGACGGTGACGACGCCCGCAGGATCGGTTAGGCCCACGAGGTTGCCGGTGTCCACCAGCCGAACGCCGGTCACGCCGGCAATGGGTGCGCGGATCGTTGCATAGCCGAGAGCCAGTCGATCTCGCTGGATCATCGCCCGGTCTCCAGCGGCGGCGGCCACAAGCTGCGCCACCTGCGCTCGATATCCCTCCACTTGCTGGGCGGAAGCGAGGCCCTGCGAAACCAGGGGGGCGGCCCGGGCGAGGCTGTCGCGGGCATTCGCCAGCGCGGCGAGGTCGCGTTGCAGCGCAGCGCCATCCTGCGCGAGCTGCGCGCGCAAAGGACGAGGATCGATCTGTGCCAGCGGCTGGCCGGCGCGCACCGTCTGCCCCTCCTGGAAGTCTATCGAGGTGATCAGCCCGGATGTTTGCGCCCGCGCCGATGCCGTATTGAACCCCTGAACATGGCCAAGCCCCTGCAAGGTCGCTGCGACCGGCCCCTGCATGGCCAAGGCGACGGTCACCGGAACGCTGCCGTTCTGAGCTGAAGGCTTGTGGTCGCTGCAAGCGGCCAGCGCCGCGATGAGCACAAGGGTGACGGGGGCGAGGGTTAAAGGCGGAATGCGCCAGTGCGAGCGGTAGGCCATCGAAATCTCCTCCGCGCAACCTAGTAATGGGCGCAGACCAGCTTCAATGATGCCAAGGTATGATACATTTAAAGTATATAATCGAAGGTTTATATCACGTTATACCAGCGCCATACTTGAACCCTCCCGGACAGAACCAGGACCGTGGGCAGGTCAGCACGGATGCCGGCGGCCGCTTCATGCGACATCTTTGTCTCCATAGACATCCATGCGAAATCACTCCGAACATTTTACATGGCGCTTGCCGCAGACGATATGGCCGCGTGCCCGCTGGAGGCCGGGCCCATGGGCCGACTACCCTTCCAGCCGCGGAACCTTCTGCAATGCCATTCGCGTGCGTTCAATCGCGCGAGAGCGCCGCCACCCGCAGCATCGCGCACGCGGCCAGCAGCAGCGTTCCGGCCGCGAACGCCATCGTCCAGATCGGCTCCCCCGGAAAGAAGCGGTTCATGATCGAACCCATCACCGTTGCCACCAGCAGCTGCGGCACCACCACGAAGACGTTGAACAGCCCCATGTAGATGCCGAGCTTCGCCTGAGGCAGGCTGGAGGCGAGGATCGCATAGGGCATGGCGAGGATCGACGCCCAGGCGATGCCGATCCCGACCTCGCTGGCGATCAGCCACGCCGGATCGCGGACCAGGAAGAAGCTCGCATAGCCCGCAGCGCCGCAGAGCAGGCCGAAGATGTGGGTCCGCGCCTTGCCGAAGCGCGCCGAGAGCAGCGGCAGCACGGTAAGCGCCGCCACCGCTGCGACGCCGTTATAGGTAGCGAACAGCACGTCGACCCAGTTCGCACCCTCCTGGTATCCGGCGCTCTTGGGATCGGGCGAGTGATAGAAAGCACCCGCGACGATCGGCGTGGTGTTGATCCACATGATGAACAGCGCCGACCAGCTGAAGAACTGCGCCAGCGCCAGCCGCTTCATAAGCTGGGGCATGCCCGCAAAGTCGCCGACGATGTGGCCGAGCATGCTCGCACGCCCTGCCCGCGCGCGCAGGATCGCCACGATCTGTGCGAGGCCATAGGCAGCGAGCAGGCCACCGAGCAGGTAAACTTCCTTCTCCAGTCGGAACTGCGCGACGGCGAACACGACCAGCGCGCCCGCGATGATCCAGGACAGCCCCGCCGTCGGCCGCCGAGCCGCGAGCAGCCGAACTGCCGCACCGTCGTCCGCCGCGGCTGGACCATCGAACGCCGCCATCTCCGCCGGACTGTATTCGCGCGTGGTCAGCACGGTCCACAGCACCGAGCAGAACAGCGCCGCCCCGCCGAACCAGAAGGCGTAGCGCACCGTATCCGGCACGCCATGCGCCACCGCCGCATTGGAGACGCCGAGATGCTCGAGCGCCCAGGGAAAGATCGATCCCAGCACGGCGCCCATGCCGATAAACGCGGTCTGCACCGCATAGCCGGCGCTGTGCTGGTCCTTGCGCAGCATGTCGCCGACAAAGGCGCGGAACGGCTCCATCGAGATGTTGAGCGAGGCGTCGAGTACCCAGAGCAACCCAGCGGCGAACCACAGGGCCGGGCTCTCCGGCATCAGCAGCAGCGCCAGCGCCGCGAGGATCGCGCCGCCGAGGAAATAGGGTCGCCGTCGCCCCAGCCTGCCCAGCCACGTCTTGTCGCTGAGATGTCCGATGATCGGCTGGACGAGCAGCCCGGTGAGAGGTGCCGCTACCCACAGCGCCGGCAAATCGTCCAGCCGCGTGCCGAGCGACTGGAAGATGCGGCTCATGTTCGCATTCTGCAACGCGAAGCCGATCTGGATGCCGAAAAAGCCGAAGCTGATGTTCCAAAGGCCGGCGAAGGACTGGCGCGGCTTTTCCACCCTCATGCCCCGCACGACGTGCGGACGATCAGCTTGGTGGGCAGCAAGGCCGGGCCCACCGGCCGCTCCCGGATCCGCCCGATCAGCGTCTCTACCAGCGTACGGCCCGCGACCCGGGCGTCCTGCATGACGGTCGTCAGCGGCGGGCTGGCCGAGCTGGCTGCGGGAATATCGTCAAAACCGATCACCGAAACATCCTCTGGAATGCGCTTGCCCGCAGCCTGGAGCGCCCGCATCGCACCGATCGCGATCAGGTCGCTCGCCGCGAGAATCGCGTCGAAGTCCGCGCCGCTGTCGAGCAGCGCCCGTGCTGCGGCCGCCCCGGAATCCTCCGTGGTGATCGCATCGATCTGCAGCGCCGGGTCGGCGGAGAGCCCAGCCCCGGCCAGCGCTTCGGCATGGCCGCGATAGCGTTCGTGAAACTCGGGATAGTGGCTCGAGGCCGTACCCAAAAATGCAATTCGCTTGCGGCCCAGCCCGAGCAGGTGCCGCGTCGCTTCGCCGCCGCCGCCACGATTGTCGCAGCCGATGGTCAGCCCGGCGCCCTCGGCGAGCACCGATCCCCAGCGAACGAAGTGCGTGCCGGCATCTTGCAGCGCCTTGAGCCGCGCGCGGTAGAGCTCGAAATCGCCATAGCCTAGCAGGATCAGCCCGTCGGCCTTGCGCGCATCCTCATAATCGTTGTGCCAGTCACTGGAGAGCTGCTGGAAGCTGATCAGCAGATCATGATTATGCTCGGCGCAGGCACGAATGATCGATCCCAGCATCGAATGGAAGAAGGGATTGATGAGCGAATCGTCCGAGGTCGGATCCTCGAAGAATAACAGCGCCAGCGTCTGCGAATGCCGCGTACGAAGATTGGAAGCGGCCTTGTCGACCCGGTAGTTCAACTGCTTGGCGATCGACTCGATACGCAGCCGCGTCGCCGGGTTGACGCCGGCTTCGCCGCGCAGCGCCCGCGATACGGTCGGCTGCGAAACACCCGCCAGCTGGGCAATATCGAATGATGTAGGCTTGCGTTGCATGCCCATCCTGCTTCCTCCCCGCGTGCGGCCGTCCTCGCCGCATCGCATATTATGCATGGGCGCGATCGGCCCACCGCGTCAATCGCGCCGGGGGTACGTAAAAGCCACAGAAGGCCCGAAACGGGTCTGAATACGTATGTGAGCGACTGGCCTCCATACCCCCTTTTGCAAGATTGAATGCGGCACTGCGCAGAACCGGCGCATCCCGCATGGGGCGGGCATTCATCCGGCCACCCAAGAGCCGGGGGTAGAGACAGATTGGGGAGAGACACCTTGCTCAGCACGTTCCGCGGCCGTCGTGCCGCCCGCATCGCCCTCGGCACCAGCGCCGCCGCGATCGCTTTCAGCTTCACCACCGCCGCCTTTGCGCAGGACAGCGGCACGCCTGCGGCCGACGCTCAGGATAACGGACCCGGCGAGACCATCGTCGTCACCGGCTTCCGCGCCGCCCTCGCCACCTCCGCCAACATCAAGCGCAACAACACGATGATCGTGGACTCGGTCTCGTCCGAAGACATCGGCAAGCTGCCCGACGTCTCGATCGCGGACTCGCTGGCACGCATCCCGGGTGTCACCGCCCAGCGCCTCGAAGGTCGCGACCAGCGCCTGTCGATCCGCGGCCTCGGCCCCGACTTCTCCACCACGCTGCTCAACGGCCGCGAGCAGGTGACCGTGGGTGACAACCGCGGTGTCGAGTTCGACCAGTATCCCTCGGAGTTCTTCAAGAACGTCAACGTCTACAAGTCGGCGGACGCGTCGCTGATCGCTGCCGGCATTGCCGGCACCGTCGACCTGCGGATGCTGCGCCCGCTCGCCCAGTCGCAGCGCACCTTCGTCGTCGCCGCGCGCGGCCAGATGAACGAGCAGAAGAAGCTCAACCCGGACGGGACCCGCTACGGCTATCGCGCCTCGGCGACCTATGTCGACAAGTTCGCGAACGACACGCTGGGCATCGCGATCGGGCTCTCCGCGCAGAACACGCCGACCCAGATCGAGCGCTACGCCGCCTGGGGCTTCCCGACCGAGTCCAACGCCGGCAACAACCTCTTCCTCGGCGGCGCCAAGCCCTATGTGCAGTCGAACCTGCTCAAGCGCTATGGCGGCGTCGCGACGGTGGAATGGCAGCCGAGCGAGAATTTCCACTCGACCTTCGACGGCCTCTATTCGCACTTCGAGGAAACCCAGCGCCTGCGCGGCATCGAGTTCCCGATCGCGCCGGCCTATGGCTCGAACGCGACGATCCAGCCGGGCTATACCGTCCAGAACGGCCTGGTCACCAGCGCGACGATCTCCAACGTCGTCGCGGTGCAGCGCAACGACTATAACCGGCGCAAGGCCGAGAACATCTCGCTGGGCTGGAACAACGACTTCAAGCTGAGCGACAGCATCCACTTCGTCGTCGACGCCAGCTGGAGCCACGCCACCCGTACCGACTTCCTGCTCGAGACCTATTCGGGCACCGGCTATAACCAGACTGGTGCCAAGGACACGATCAAGATCAACCAGAATGCGAACGGCACCTACAGCATCGTGCCGACGCTGGACTATACCAACACCAACGTCATCCGGCTGACCGATCCGCGCGGCTGGGGCTATAACGGCACCCAATCGGTGGTGCAGGCCGGCTTCCTCAACCGCCCGGACTTCGAAGACGACCTCAAGTCGCTGCGCGCCAGCTTCAACGGCGAGTTCAGCGGCAGCATCGTCAAGAGCTGGGAAATCGGCGGCAACTTCAGCCGTCGCGAGAAGCAGAGCCGCTACACCTCCTACTTCCTCTGCCCGCCGGGCGCGGGCACCGGCTGCACGATCGCCAGCGGCACCCCAACCAGCTTCGCGGTACCCTCGGATGCGGTGCTCGGCGAACAGGTGGCGCTCGCCTATCTCGGCGTGCCGAAGATGCTGACCTATGATCCGCTCAAGGTCTACGGCCTGCTGCGGCCGGTGTTCGACAACCGCCCCGGCTCGCTGGTGCGCGACAACACCGTCACCGAGAAAGTCTATACCGGCTATGCCAAGCTGACGATCGACGGCACCGTCGGCGGCAAGTCGCTCAAGGGCACGCTGGGCCTGCAGGTGGTGCATACCGACCAGGGCTCCTCGGGCGCGATTGCGGCGCTGCAGGGCGGCGTGGTCACCGTGGCGCCGGTCGCGGACAGCACCAAATACACCAACTTCCTGCCGTCAGCGACGTTCAGCCTGGAACTGCTCCCCACCTTCTACGTGAAGATGGGTGCGGCGCAGACGATGGTGCGCCCGCGCCTCGACCAGGAGCGCATCACCCAGGCGGTGAATGTCGACCTGTCGAAGCTCGGCCTGGGCGGCCTGCCGCAGAACAGCCCGTTCAGCTCGGACGGCGGTAATTTCCGCCTGCGGCCCTACCAGTCGACCAACATTGATATCTCGCTGGAGAAATATCTGCGCGGCGGCGGCTATCTCTCGGTCGCCGGCTTTTACAAGCACCTGACCGACTTCGTCGATCCGAACAACAGCACGCTGTATGACTTCTCGGCGCTGCTCAATGCCCTGCCCCCCGCGGCACAGGCGATCGTGCGGTCCCAGAATGCGCAGTTCGGCCTGGTGAAGACGCCGGACAATACCGGCCGCGGCGACATCCTCGGCGTGGAAGCCACCGCATCGGTGCCGTTCAGCATGTTCGCCAACGCACTGGACGGGTTCGGCATCTTCGCCAGCGGCTCCTATGTCGACAGCCGCGTCGTCTATGGCAGCAACCCGAACACGCCGGTCACCCTGCCCGGCCAGTCCAAGTGGATCGCCACCGGCACGGCCTATTACGAAAAGAACGGCTTCCAGGCGCGCGCCACCTATCGCTGGCGCGACAGCTTCCTGGCGGAACTGGCCGGCCTCTCGGCCAATCCGGAATTCCGCACCGGCAAGTCCGAAGGCGTGCTCGATGCACAGATCGGCTATGAGTTCCAGACCGGTCCGCTGAAGGGTCTCGCGATCCTGGCGCAGGCCAAGAACCTCACGGACGCGCCGTTCATCACCACCGAGGCGGGCGATACCCGTCTGGTGCGCGAATATCAGCGCTATGGCCGCGATTATTATCTCGGCATCACGTACAAGTTCTGACGGACGGCGGCCCGGTCTTCGCCAGGAGACCGGGCCGCTCCATCGGCACCGAAGGGGGTAAGCCATGGCAACCGCAGCACCATATCGCATTGTCGTCGCCGGCGGCGGCACGGCCGGATGGATGGCCGCGGCAGCGTTGGCCCGCTTCCTCGGCGCCGGTTTCACCGTCACGCTCGTCGAATCCGATGCGATCGGCACGGTGGGCGTCGGCGAGGCGACCATCCCGCAGATCCGGATGTTCAACGCCAGCCTCGGCATCGACGAGGACGCCTTCGTCGCCGCCACCCAGGCGAGCTACAAGCTGGCGATCGAGTTCGTCGGCTGGACCAAGGGCGGCCGTTACATGCACGCGTTCGGCGATGTCGGCCGCGACAACGGCCTGCTCGCCTTTCGCCACACCTGGCTGCGCGGGCTTGCGGAAGGCGTGGCCGAGCCGCTGGCCGCCTATGCGCTCAACAATGTCGCCGCGCGCGCCAACCGCATGCAGCGCGGCCCCGCCCGCACCGCTCGCGTGCTGCCGGAAATGCCCTATGCCTTCCATTTCGACGCCGGCCTCTATGCCCGTTTCCTGCGCGACCATGCCGAAGCCGCCGGCGTGGTGCGGCACGAAGGGCGGATCGAAGCCGTTTCCCGCAATGGCGAGGATGGCAACGTGGCGGCACTGCATCTCGACGGCGATCGCCGCATCGAAGGCGACCTGTTCCTCGACTGCACCGGCTTCCACGCGCGGCTGATCGGCGAGGCGATGGGCGTCGGCTATCAGGACTGGTCGCACTGGCTGCCCTGCGATCGCGCGCTCGCGGTACCCAGCGCCCGCGCCCGAGACTTCACCCCCTATACCCGTGCCACCGCGCATGATGCAGGCTGGCAATGGCGGATCCCGCTCCAGCACCGCACCGGCAACGGCATCGTCTATTCGAGCCGGCACCTGTCCGACGACGAGGCCGCCGCTCGGCTGCTCTCCGGGCTGGACGAACCCGCGCTTG
Source organism: Sphingomonas sp. TDK1 (assembly GCF_001650735.1). Taxonomy (GTDB): domain Bacteria; phylum Pseudomonadota; class Alphaproteobacteria; order Sphingomonadales; family Sphingomonadaceae; genus Sphingomonas. The sequence continues at coordinate 76,210 of NZ_LXVY01000046.1, forward strand.
CCGATCCCCGCCCGATCCGCTTCCATACCGGGCGGCGCGAGCTTGCCTGGGCGGGCAATGTCATCGCGCTCGGACTGGCCAGCGGTTTCCTAGAGCCGCTCGAATCGACCAGTATCCACATGATCCAGTCCGCCGTGGAACGCGTCCTTAAGCTGCTGCCAGGCGGCCGGGCCGTTACGCCGTTGCGCGACAGCTATAATCGCCAGGCCGCGCACGAGAGCGAACGCATCCGCGACTTCCTGATCCTCCATTACTGGGCGAACGACCGCGACGAACGCTTCTGGCGCGAACGACGCGAGACTCCCCTGCCCGACGGCCTCGCCGACAAAATCGCGCTTTGGCGCGAAGCCGGCGAGATCGTCCGCGAGGACAGCGATCTGTTCAGCGACGTCGCCTGGCTGCAAGTGCTTGTCGGCCAGGGCATCATCGCACGGAGATACCACCCCCTCGCCGATCAGCCGCCGGTCGCGCAGATCGCCGAATATCTCGACCTTCTCGCAAAGCTCAATGCGCGCGAAGTCGCGCAGATGCTCCCCCATAGCGACTTCGTCCGCGCGCACGGCGCCGCGGGCGCGGAGATTGCCGCATGATCCGTTCGACCGCCTTCGCCCTGCTCGCCGCCGCGCTCGCCGCGACGCCTGCCATGGCGCAGACCTATCGCGACCGCCTGCCCGAGGACGAAATACTCTACTTCCTTCTCCCCGATCGCTTCGACAATGGCGACACCGCCAATGATCGGGGCGGATTGACCGGCGACCGGCTGGTCACCGGTTTCGATCCGGCATCGAAGGGCTTCTACCATGGCGGCGACCTGAAGGGCGTGCTGAACCGGCTCGACTATATCCAGGCGCTGGGCGCCACTGCGATCTGGGTCGGGCCGATCTTCAAGAACAAGCCGGTGCAGGGGCCGAAAGGGCAGGAATCCGCCGGCTATCACGGCTATTGGATCACCGATTTCACCCAGGTCGATCCCCATTTCGGCACCAATGCCGAGTTCAACGCGCTGGTCGACGCGGCGCACAAGCGCGGCATCAAGGTCTATATGGACATCGTGGTGAACCACACCGCGGACGTCATACAGTTCAAGGAGTGTGGCGACTGCAGCTATCGCAGCCGCGCCGACTATCCGTACCGCCGTAAAGGGGGCATCGCCGGAGCGGCGATCAATCCCGGCTTTGCTGGCGACGACGACCACAGCGCCGCCAATTTCGCCAAGCTCACCCGGCCGGATTACGCCTACACGCCCGTCATCCCGGAAGCCGAGAAGTCGGTGAAGGTGCCCGCCTGGCTCAACGACCCCATCTACTATCACAATCGCGGCAACTCGACCTTTGCGGGCGAGAGCTCGACGATGGGCGATTTCGTCGGCCTCGACGATTTGATGACCGAGCACCCGCGCGTCGTCGCCGGTATGATCGACATCTTCGGCGGCTGGATCGATCGCTTCGGTATCGACGGCTTCCGCATCGACACCGCACGCCATGTGAATCCGGCATTCTGGCAGGCCTTTGTCCCCGCGATGCTGGCGCGCGCCGAGGCCAGGGGCATTCCGAACTTCCACATCTTCGGCGAGGTGGCCGATCCCGAAGTCGCCGCACTGGCCGAGCACACCCGCGTCGACAAATTCCCCGCGGTGCTCGACTTCGCCTTCAATCAGGCGGTGATCGACGTCGCCGCCGGCAAGGGCACCGATCGGCTCGCCAAGGTGTTCGCGGCGGACGTGCTGTACGAAGGCGGCGAGAAGACCGCGCACCGCCTGCCTACCTTCGTCAGCAACCATGACGCCGGTCGCGCCGCGACCTTCATCCAGCAGGCCAATCCGAAGATCGGCCAGGCGGAACTGCTCCAGCGCGTCCAGCTCGCCCAGGCGATGCTCCTGCTACTGCGCGGCGTGCCGACGATCTATTCGGGCGACGAGCAGGGCTTCGTCAGCGACGGCAACGACCAGGATTCCCGCGAGGATATGTTCGGGAGCAAGGTGGCGAGCTACAACGACAACAAGCTGCTCGGCACCGACGCGACCACCGCAACGCCCAGCTTCAACCCCGGCCACCCGCTGTTCCGCGAGATCGCCACGCTGGCCCGACTGCGCACCAGCCATGCGGCGCTCACCCGCGGCCGTCAGGTCACCCGCTTCGCCAGCGACAAGCCCGGCCTGTTCGCCGTCTCGCGCTTCGATCCGAAGACCGGCGCCGAGACCGTGATCGCCTTCAATACCAGTGCCGAGGCCTGGACGGGCAATGTCCAGGTTGAAACCGGCTCCACCAGCTTCCGCACCCTGGCGGGCGCCTGCCCCGCCCACGCCGCCGCCCCCGGCAGCCTCCTCCTTTCCCTTCCCGCGTTCGGCTATGCCGTCTGCGCGGCCGGAGCCTCCAAGTGAACCTGATGACGATGCGCGAGCTTTCGACCGAAACCCGGCCCTGGTGGCGCGGCGCGGTGATCTACCAGATCTATCCGCGCAGCTTCGCGGACTCGAACGGCGACGGCGTGGGCGACCTGCCCGGCATTGCCGCACGGCTCGATCATGTCGCGGCGCTCGGCGTGGATGCGGTGTGGATCTCGCCCTTCTTCACGTCACCGATGCGGGACTTCGGCTATGACATCGCCGATTTCTGCGGCGTCGATCCGGTGTTCGGCACGCTGGCGGATTTCGACGCGCTGGTGGCCCGCGCCCATGCGCTGGGCCTCAAGGTGCTGATCGACCAAGTCTATTCGCACAGCTCGGACCAGCACCCCTGGTTCCAGGAGAGCCGTACCAGCCGCACCAACCCGAAGGCCGACTGGTATGTCTGGGCCGATGCCAAGCCCGACGGCAGCCCGCCCAACAACTGGCAGTCGGTGTTCGGCGGCCCGGCCTGGACCTGGGACGCGCGGCGCGGCCAATATTATCTCCACAATTTCCTGCGCGAGCAGCCCGACCTGAACTTCCACAATCCGGAGGTGCAGGCCGCCACCCTCGCCACCGCCAAGTTCTGGCTGGATCGCGGCGTCGACGGCTTCCGGCTCGATGCGATCAACTTCACGATGCACGATCCGCAGCTGCGCGATAATCCGCCGGCGCCGGACACGGGCACCCCACGCACCCGCCCCTTCGATTTCCAGCAACATGTCCACAACCAGAGCCATGCCGACATCCCGCTGCTGCTCGAGAAGCTGCGCGCGCTGGCCGATCTTTATCCCGGCCGCTTCACCGTCGCCGAAGTCGGCGGGCCTTCGCCGGAAGCCGAGATGCACCTGTTCACTGCCGGGAGCACGCGGCTGAACAGCGCCTATGGCTTCAACTTCCTCTACGCCGATCGCCTGACGCCCGCCCTGGTGCGCGACGCCGTCGCCGAATGGCCCGAGGCGCCGGGCGTGGGCTGGCCGAGCTGGGCGTTCGAAAACCACGATGCCCCCCGCGCGCTCTCACGCTGGGTCGCCCCCGAGCATCGCGCCGCCTTCGCCGCGCTCAAGATGCTGCTGCTGCTCTCCTTACGCGGCAATGCGATCCTGTACTATGGCGAGGAGCTGGGCCTCACCCAGGTCGAGATCGGCTTCGAGGACCTGCAGGACCCCGAGGCGATCGCCAACTGGCCGCTCACGCTCAGCCGCGACGGCGCCCGCACGCCGATGCCGTGGGTCGCCGATGCACCGAACGCCGGCTTCTCGGGCGCGCGTCCCTGGCTGCCGCTCGGCCCCGATCATCTGGGCCGCGCGGTGGACGTGCAGGAGGCCGACCCCGCCTCGCTGCTCCACCTCACCCGCCGGCTGATCGAGCTGCGCAAGCAGCACCCGGCGCTGGTCGAAGGCGCGATGGCGGTGCTCCATGCCGATGAGGCGCTGCTGGTCTTTGCCCGCACCGCCGGCGACGCGCGCCTCGTCTGCGCCTTCAACCTCTCGGCAGCGCCCGTCGACCTGCCGCCCGCCCTGGTGGAAGGGCTGGCAGTGGTGGAGGCGCTGAACGGCGCCACCCTCCACCGCCTGCCGGCCTATGCGGGGCTCATCGCCGGCTGATCCGATCCCGCCGGCATCCCGCGGGCAAGTTCGATCATCCGGTTGGCGGTCTCGCGCTCGCCCATCACCACCTCGTCGGCGCCCAGGCCTTCGAGATGCGCGACCTCGTCGGCCGAATGGGCCCGCACCACCACCGGCACGCCGGGCGCAAGCTCGCGGGCATGCTGGAGGATCGCCCCGCCCTCGAACCCGGCGGGGATGGCGATCAGCAGCTTGCTCGCCTGGCCGATCTGCGCCGCGACCAGCGTCCGCACGTCGACGGCATTGCCCGCCACCACGGTGATGCCCGCCTTGCGCGCCTGCTCGGCCATATCGTTCTGGTCCTCGATCAGCGCGAAGGCCTTGCCGTGCTGCTGGAGATCCTCGGCGATCATCTTGCCCACCCGGCCATAGCCGATCAGGATCACATGGCCCTTGGGCAAATCCACCGGAGCGACCGCCTCGCGATCGGCTTCCGCCGCTTCGTAGCGTTTGGCGACCCAGGCGAACAGGAACGGGTTGAGGAAGATCGACAACATCGCCGCCGCCAGCACCACGTCGCGCGCCGCCGCTGGCATCAGCCCGAGATCGGTGCCGAGGCCCGCCAGGATGAACGAGAATTCGCCGATCTGCGCAAGGCTCACCGCGACGGTGAGCCCGGTATGGTTCGAATAGCCGAACAGCCGGACGATGCCGTACGCCGCCAGCGACTTGCCGACGAGGATGATCCCCACCGCCGCCAGCAGCACCAGCGGCTGCTCGACCAGCACCGACGGATTGAACAGCATCCCCACCGAGACGAAGAACAGCACCGCAAAGGCGTCGCGCAACGGCAGCGTCTCCTCGGTCGCGCGCCGGCTGAGCGAGGTCTCGCCGAGGATCATGCCGGCGAAGAAGGCGCCCAGCGCGAACGACACGTCGAACGCCAGCGCCGCGCCGAACGCCACGCCGAGAGCAATGGCCAGCACCGCCAGCCGGAACAGCTCCTGCGAGCCGGTGCCCACCACCCATTGCAGCGTCCACGGGATCACCCGACGGCCGACCACCAGCATCAGCGCGACGAAACCTGCGACCTTGAAGAAGGTGGAGAGCAGCGGCTGGAGCAGCGACCCGCCGCCCTCCCCGCTCATCACTTCGCCCAGCACCGGCAGCAGCACCAGCGCCACCACCATCGCCAGATCCTCGACGATCAGCCAGCCGACCGCGATCCGCCCGCGCTCGGTCTGGACGATGTCGTGCCCCTGCAGCGCGCGGAGCAGCACCACCGTGCTCGCCACCGACAGCGCAAGGCCGAAGACGATGCCTGCCTGCAATCCCCACCCGGCGACATAGGCGAGGCCGATGCCCATCGCGGTCGCGGCAGCGATCTGCACCACCGCACCCGGTACCGCGATCCGGCGCACCGACATCAGGTCGCGGAGCGAAAAGTGCAGGCCGACGCCGAACATCAGCAGGATCACGCCGATCTCGGCGAGTTCGTTGGCAAGGCCGGAATTGGCGACGAAGCCGGGAGTGAACGGCCCCACCGCGACACCGGCGAGCAGATAGCCGGCGATCGGCGAGACTTTGATCCGGTGCGCGATCGCCCCGAAGATGAAGGCGACGACGAGTCCGGCGACGATGGTGGCGATCAGGGGCGCATGATGCGGCATCGATCCTCCTTGATATGAAAAACTGGTTCGACACCGGTCGCGCCTGAAGGCGACCGGTGTCGATGCAGGTCAGGACTGGGCCACGCCGATCGCGGCTGCCAATACCGCCGCGGCGCCGGCGATGCCGGACCAGACGGCGATGGCGAACCATTTGGGGGGCCGCTTGCCTCTTCTTGTACGCATATCGTCCTCCTCTAGCGCCGCGACGGCGGCGAAGACGAAGTTCAGGCGTGAAGGCGCGCGGGGCGCCTTAGCAGCGGTGTCCCGGTGGCGACCGCGCGCCGCGCGCGCCGCAGCGCACGGGGCGAAGCACCTTGGAAGGCGTGCACGCATAGGGAAGAACGAGGAGGACGAGGATCGCCGCAAGCGCCGGCGCCAAGGCAAGCACGGCTCCGCTGCCCGAGGCACCGTCGTGCCGCACGCCGCGGACGCTCTGCCAGAAACCAGCGCCCTGGTCGCTCCGCTTGGCGGCAATCGCCACGCTGGTCGTCGCGGGGTTGAACGCCGGGCCATGGGCCAGGGTGTCGGGCGGGCCGAGCGGCGCCACCGCACCGAACAGCAGCGCCAGCACGAAGGTCCACACCGCCACCGGCAGCGCTAGGCGCCGTCGGATGCCTCGATCGGGCATGGGGGTGGAGGCATGGGCCATCACGCGATCAACGCGCCGACCGCGCGATGGTGCCGTAACGAAATGTTACTTGGGCATGCCCGTCAACCCACTCGCCGTGCGCAGGGCGTCACCGTCAAGCCGATAGCCGTCGAGGAACACCGTCCGCACATGGCGGAGGTTGCCGATGTCCTGGGATACATCGCCCTCGACGAGGATGATATCGGCGGTCTTGCCCGGCGCGATCGCACCGATCCGGTCGTCCATCCCCACCATCCGGGCGGGCACGATCGTCGCGGTCTGCAGCGCCTCGGCATTGGTCAGGCCAGCCTGCTGGTACAGCTCGAGCTCGCGAACCAGTTCCAGGCCATAGCCATCGGTCCCTGCCACGATCGGCACGCCCGCCTTGTACAACCGGCCGACCAGCTGGACCGATTTGTCGAAGCTCTTGCGAAAGTCGTCGCGCGTCAGGCCGCCGAACAGCGGGTAGCCGCCGATCTTCCAGCCACGCGCCACGGCCGGCGGCGCGATATCGGCATAGGCCGCATATTCCGGCGGAATGGCGCTGCCGTCCGAGGTCATCAGCGGCTCCCACACGACCAGCGTCGGGTCGATGATGGTCTTGCGCTTGGCCAGTTCGGCGTAGAACGCGCGCATCTCGGCGGAGTCGAGATCCACGTCCTTGCCATAGCGCGCGGGCCCTTCCAGCCGCGCGGCGGTGTTGGCCTTGTCGACCACGTCCTGCGGCATGACCTGCATCATAATGAAGTTGATATGGGTCACTTCGTCATAGCCGGCCCGCACCGCATCGAGCGGTCGCATGCCGGCCGGCACATGGCCATGGACGTGCAGTCCCAGCTTGTGCGCCTCGGCTGCTGCCGGCGCGATCCAGGCCGGGTTCATCGAGGTGTAGAACTTCACCCCCCACATGCCCGCCGCCTTGATCCGGTCGACGGCGGCAACGGCTTCGGCGGCGGACGAGACCGTCAGCGCGCCCTGCGCCGCGAGCGGATCCTTCCTGTCGATGATCACCGATACCTTGCCGTCCGGCGCAAGCAGGTCTCCCGCCGCGCGGCGCTTGAAGATGCTCTGCGCATCCTCGATCGACGAGCCCGGGCTCCGATAATTGGTCATGCCGGTGGCGACGTTCTGAAGCAGTTCCCAGTCGCCGCCGACATGCTGGTGCGAATCCCAGAGCCCCGGCAGCAGCGTGCGGCCTCGCCCGTCGAGCACCGTCGCGCCCTTCGGTGCGGCGATGCTGCCGGCCGGCCCCACCTTGGCGACCTTGCCGTCGGCGATCAGCACCGCCTGGTCCGGCACATATTTACCGCCGACGGAATCGAACAGCAGCACATGGTCGATCAGCGTGGGCGTGCGATTGGCGGGGGCAAGGAAGCGGTGGGCGACATCGCGCACCATCTCGGCCTCGGCCTCGTCCTGGATCTGCTTGAGCTTCGGGCCGGCCGCCTCATAGCCCGCTGGCAGCAGCGAGAGCACGCCCGCGCTTCCGAAGAAATGGTTCTGCGCATCCAGCCACACTGGCGAGGGCGAGAATCCGGTGCCGCTGACATGGGCCAGTTTCACGACCTTCCTGCCGCCCGGCCCGTCGATCTCCACCGCCTTGCCAATGGTAATGCTGGCATGGCCCGTGGGCAGTAGGTCGACCCCGGCGGGACCCGCCGCGACCAGCGCGTCGACATCCTGCTCGAGGGCAAGCATGGGACCGCCATAGCTGTTGTAGCGGGCCTTGCCGAACGGCTTCTCGCCCGCGTCTACCGCCGTTTTCCAGTGCGCGATTCCGGCTTTGTCGACGGTAAAGGTCTCGGTCGCGTCGCCGCTGTCGGTGAACCCGCGTACGGCGATGTCGATCGGGCGCTTGTCCGGGCCGAGGCGGACAACTTCGTCCGTTTCGGTGATCCAGCCCCGCAGCGACATCGACATGCGATAGGCGGTCGCACCGTCCGGCAGCGTCCACGACCATACATCGCCATGCTTGCCCGCCGTCGAGCTGATCGTGAAGTGCCGCGCATCCGCCGGCGGCGTCATGAGATCCGCCTTCTGGGTCTGGGCGGCGGCAGGAAGAACCGTGGCGGTGGCCAATAGCAGGGCGAGACGGAGTGAGCGCATGGCGGGATCCTCAGGATGGTGCCGGGGGTCTGACACGCGTGATCGAGTCAGGCAATTATCGCCTTTAGGCAATTGTGTTGCGAATGAAACACCCCGTCTTGAAAGACGCTTGGCCTGACCATCGACCCATTGACGGCCAGACCAAAGCATGAAAGATACCGCTAACATGACGCCGGCACCATAAGCCGACGCGTACCCCGGGAAGAGGATGGATGAGCCGACCGACGCTTCTGATGCCAAGCGAACCGATCGCAAGGGCCAGCGTCGCGGGCGGCGCAGATCCACCCTGACTCGGCACCTCTGAACCAAACACCGCGAACGAACCTCCCCTGCGGCGCGCCTCCGGCGTCTGCGGCAGAGCCCATACGTGCGCGGCCACCAACACAGAAGGAAAGGACCGGCCACAGGCCGGACCACTTCGAGGGGACCTGAGTATGACCAGCATTTCCAGCTTCCGCACTGCCCGCACCGCCCTGCTGTGCGCCACGATCCTGAGCGCCACCTGCGCTTCCACCGCCTGGGCGCAGACCGCGCCGGAGGCGGCCCCCGCCGCACCGCAGACCACCGAGGCGCCCGACGCGCAGGGGCCGGTGGAAGACATCGTCGTCACCGGCTATCGCTCCAGCCTTGCCAAGTCGGTGAACGCCAAGCGGGATGCGACCGGCTTCACCGATTCGATCTTCGCCGAAGACATCGGCAAGTTCCCGGACACCAATATCGCGGAGTCGTTCAACCGCATTCCCGGCATCACGATCACCCGTGACGTGACCGGTGAGGGCGTGAACGTCGCGATCCGCGGCCTCGGCTCGAACTTCACCAACGTCACGCTGAACGGCGCGCCGATCGCGGTGGCCTCCTCGGGCGCCACCGATGCGCAGGGCACCGATCGCTCGGTCGATCTCAGCTTCTTCCCGACCGACCTGTTCACCAAGCTGACCGTGAACAAGAGCTACACCGCCGACCTGCTGGAAGGCGGCGCGGCGGGTAACGTCGATCTGCGTTCGGCCCGTCCGTTTGACCGGACAGATTCGTTCATCGCCTACAACATCCAGGGCTCGAACCAGGAGCCCGACAAGCGGATCGGCGGACGCGGCTCGCTGATCGGCAGCTGGCACAATGACACGGTCGGCATTCTCGCCGGCGTTTCGGCGCAGCGGCTGTTCACCCGCACCAAGGGCTTCGAGACGATCGGCTACACCAACCCGGCGCTGACGGCGGCGCAGTGCGGCGCGGCGACCGGCTGCAACAGCACGGGCGGCGGCAACTGGACCATTCCCGCCGTGGTCCCGGCCGGCGCCGGCGCCGGCCTGACCGCCGGTACCGTGATCGACAAGAACTTCCTCCTCGCCAACAACCCCGGCGCGACGATCCAGCAGATCGACAACGGCCTGATCCCGCGCCTCGGCCGCATCGCCGACGTGCGCGGCCCGCGCGATCGCATCAACGCGATCGTCAGCGCCGAGTATCGCCCGTCGGATACGCTGCACTTCTATGTCGACGGCCTGTACGGCTATAAGCACAACGAGCTGATCCGCGAGGACATGGCCTGGATCGGCCGTAACGGCGCGGCGATCCCGACCAACCTGAAGTTCGACAAGTCGGATTGCAGCGCGGGCTGCACCGTCACCAGCGGTACCTTCGCGAACACCCAGTTCTTCGACGAATTCCGCCCCTATTACGAGACGACCGAGCTGTTCAGCGTCAACCCGGGCGCCGAATGGGAGATCGACGACAAGCTGAAGGCCACGCTGCAGGGCAATTACGCCCGCTCGACCTTCCACCGCGAGAGCCCCACGGTCGGCGCGACGACGATCATGGGCCAGGGCGGCACCGTGACGTACACCAACAATGGCGGCATCCCGGACATCAAGAGCAGCCTGGATCTCAACAACCCCGCCAATTTCGGCTGGTACACCGGCAGCCGCGTCAATCTGCAGGACGAGCGCCGCCTGAACAAGAACAAGGGCGTGCGCGGCGACCTGACCTGGGGTGATCGCGCGCTGAACCTGAAGGTCGGCGGTGCGTGGGACGATGTCTCGCGTCGCATCCGCGGCTATGACAACAGCCAGGCGTGGCAGAATGCGGTGTGCGGCAACAATCCGAGCGCCAACCTGCCGCTGCCGAACACGCAGCCGGCCTGCGCGGGCCTGAACGCGCCGGGTGCGGCGCCGGCCGGCTACCCGACCTATCCGGGCTATGGCACCAACTACACGGCAGGCCAGACCGGCGCCGTCACCTATGGCGGTTCGCTGATCCCCAACGCGGCCTTCCCCACCTATCTGAAGCCCGGCCCCGCCGGCTTCGTGACGGTCGACTGGGATGCGTTCCGCAAGGCCAGCAACTACGACTATTACCACGACAACGCGCCGGAGAGCGGCGGCGTGAACACCGGCGCGACCGGCGGGACGATCCGCGAGATCACCAAGTCCTTCTTCGCCACGGTCAATGGCGAGCAGGACGTGGGCGGCAACATGCTGCGCTTCAACGCGGGCGTGCGCTATGTGAACACCATCCAGCGCGTCACGGGCCAGATCTCGGTCCGCGATCCGCGCAACACGGTGGCCGGCGTCAGCCTGCCGGACGGCAGCCTGTACCCGAACGTCACCAACCGGCTGGACACCCGCGCCAACTATTCCAAGTGGCTGCCGGCCGCGACCATCGCCTATGACCTCGGCCAGCATGCCGTGGTCCGTGTCGCCGCCTCGCGGACGATGACGCGCCCCGATCCGTCGCTGCTGCTCCCGGGCGCCAGCTTCTCCGCCCCGTCGGCGGACCAGCTGACCCTGGGCAACACCGATCTGAAGCCCTATTTCTCGACCAATATCGACCTCGGCTTCGAATATTACACCGGCCGCGAGGGCGTGATCAGCTTCAACGCCTTCCGCAAGTCGATCGAGGGCTTCACCCAGAACCAGAACGTGACCGTGCCGTTCTCGGCGCTGACCCAATATGGCATCACCTATGACTCGCTGAACCCGACCCAGCAGATCGCGCTCAACGCACGCGGCGGGCCCAGCCAGGCGACCGTGCTGATCACCAGCCCGATCAACGTGGCGAACAAGCTGAAGATCAACGGCCTGGAATTCCAGTGGGTTCAGCCGCTCGACTTCCTCACCGAGAAGTTCGGCGTGCGCGGCTTCGGCCTGAACGCCAACGCGACCATCGTCGACCAGTCGAACGACGGCGCAGCGGTGGCGTACGGCGTGTCGCCGTTCACCTACAACATCACCGGCTATTACGAGCGTAACGGCGTGATGCTGCGCGTGTCGACCACGTCGCGCGAGGGTTCGCAGAGCAGCGGCAACTCGCAGAACAGCATCCCGGCAGCGGCGCTGTATGCAACCGACTACACCACCTGGGATTTCTCCTCGTCGTTCGATCTCGACAAGATCTTCGGCGTGAAGAAGGCGCCGCAGCTGACCATCAACGTGTCGAACTTCACCAATGCGACGCTGCGTTCCTACTTCCAGTTCCCGAACGCCGCCTTCACCTCCTACAAGCCCGGCCGCCAGTTCCTGGTCGGCCTGCGCGGCAGCTTCTAAAAGGAGCAAAAAAGAATGGGGGGGCGGCTGCCGATGCAGCCGCCCCCCCCTTTTTTGTTGCCTCGCTGCAAACTCGGTCAGCGACGCACGTCGAGCCCGCCTTCCGCGAACGCCGCGAGATCGGCGCGGGTGAACAGGCTGGCATCCCCCGGCAACGAATGCTTGAGCGCCGTCAGCGCCAGCCCCGCTTCCGCCGCCGCGCGAGCATCGCCGCCCTCCAGCAGCCCGTGCAGCACGCCTGCAGCGAAGGCATCGCCTCCGCCGATCCGATCCACGATGCCGCTGACGCGCAGTTCCTCGGTCTGGTGCGCGCCCGCACGGGTATCGACCCGCGCCGCGATGCGGTGGCTGTCCACATCGTCGACGTGCCGCGCGGTGGAGGCAATCAGCTGGAGCTTGGGGAAGGCCGCGAACGCCGCCTCGGCAGCCTCACGCCGCCGCTCGGGGCCATCGCCCGGAAAATGCTCGCCAAGCAGCAGCGAGATATCGCGATGATTGCCGAACAGGATCTCGGCATGGCCGATCAATGTGGTCAGCACCGCGCGGGGGTCGCTGTCCCAGGCCTCCCAGAGCTTTGCGCGATAATTACCGTCGAACGACACCGGGATGCCGCGCGCACTCGCCGCTTCGGCAGCGGCGATGGCGGCGGCGGCCGTGTTGGCCCCCAGCGCCGGGGTGATGCCCGACAGGTGCAGCCGCGTGACGCCGGCAAGCAGCGAATCCCAATCCCACGCCTCCGCCGCACGCGTCGCGAAGACCGAATGCGCGCGATCATAGACGATCTCGGAGGCGCGAAGCCCTGCGCCGGGCGTGAGAAAATAGAGGCCCATCCGGCCGGCTTCGGCAATCACGTGCCGCGTATCCACGCCGCGTCGCCGCAGTTCGCCGATCGCCGCAGCACCCAGCGGGTTGTCCGCCACGGCGCTGATCATCCGCACGTCATGGCCCAGGCACGCAAGGCCGGTCGCGACATTGGCCTCCGCGCCGGCGATGGCCACGTCCAGCTTCGGCGTCTGCAACAGCAGCTCGCGACCCGGCGGCGACAGCCGCAACATCATTTCCCCGAAAAATGCGAATGTCATCGTGCCAGCCAGCCTCCGTCAACGGCGAGAACATGCCCCAGCACATAGTCCGATGCGCGGGACGCAAGAAAGACCGCAGCGCCGCCCAGATCCTCGGGTTCGCCCCGGCGCCCGGCCAGGATGCGCTCAAGGATCTGGTGGTCGCGCGTTTCGTCCGCCCGCTGGGCGGCCATCGAATTCGCGGCAATATAGCCGGGTGCGTTCACGTTCACGCCCTTCCCCGCCCATTCGTTGCGAGCAGCCTGGTAAGGCCCGCGGTTCCGGGCTTCGACGCGGTGTAGCCGGGCACGCGGACACTGCCCCGGAAACGCGGCACCGGGGCGGTGTTGATTCTCCGGCCATGCGCACCGGTCGGGCCGAAACGGCGCACCTTGCACGTGCCGGCGGCCTGACGCGGGAAGAGCACCGACATCAGATTGGTATCGAGCGCCACATTCCAATCCTCCCCGGTGAAATCGAGTGCGTCGGTTCGGCGGAGGAACCCCGCATGGATTGCCAGTATGTCGATTTTCCCCAGCTTATCCACAGCCTCGTCCACAACCCTTTGCACAGGCATCGCGGTGGCGGAATCCGCGGAATTCGTGCGACCCGGCGGCCATGCGCGCGCGCCGTCCCTGCGGCTCCCCTGGCGGGCGTGCGGCCGACCGCGGCAATGTCCGCGCCCGCTGGCGCGATGCCCGGGCCAATGCCGGTGTTCGCACCGGTGACGATCGCCACCTGGCCGGCAAGATCGAACGGGTTGGTCAACACTGTCCCCTCGCCCTTCCGCTGCCGGGAGGGGTGCTAGATACGAAGGACGGCGGGCGGATCAGCGACCCGCCCTGCCGCCGCCCGGCTTCAGGCGCCGAGCTTGTACGCGCGCCGCACCAGGCCGTTGGTCAGTTCGAAGGCGAGTTCCGCCGCTTCCCAATCGAGCAGCCGCCCCTCGGCGACCAGCTGCGCCAGGAAGCCGCAGTCGATCCGCCGCGCGACGTCGTGCCGCGCCGGGATCGAGAGAAAGGCGCGCGTATCGTCGTTGAAGCCGACGGTGTTGTAGAAGCCCGCCGTCTCGGTCACCTGCTCGCGGAAGCGGCGCATGCCCTCGGGGCTGTCGTGGAACCACCAGGCCGGGCCCAGCTTGAGGCACGGATAATGGCCGGCCAGCGGCGCCAGCTCGCGCGAATATACGGTCTCGTCGAGCGTGAAGAGGATGATCGAGAGTTCGGTCGAGGTGCCGAAGCGATCGAGCAGCGGCTTGAGGCCGTGGACATAGTCGGTCGCCATCGGGATGTCGGCGCCCTTGTCGCGGCCATGGCTGGCGAACAGGCCGCCATTATGGTTGCGGAAGCTGCCCGGGTGGATCTGCATCACCATCCCGTCCTCGACGCTCATCGCCGCCATTTCGGTCAGCATCTGGGCGCGGAACAGCTCGGCATCGGCCGGGGTCCAGTCGCTGCCGAGGATCTTCGCGAACAGCGCGGCGGCCTCGGCCTTGCTCAGGTTCGCGGTGCGGGCGGTCGGGTGGCCATGGTCGGTCGCGGTAGCGCCCGCTGCCCGGAAATCGGCGCGACGCTTGGCGTGCGCGGCGAGATAGCCGTCCCAGCTGTACACGTCCTCGCCGGTCTTCTCGGCGAAGATCTTGAGCGCGCCGTGGAACTGCTCATGCTCGACGTCGATCACCGCGTCCGGGCGATAGGTGGTGACGACGCGGCCCGGCCAGCCCGATGCCTGCACCGCGTGGTGCGCGGAGAGATCGTCCTGCGGGCCCTCGGTGGTGGCGAGGAACTCGATGTTGAAGCGATCGAACAGCGCGCGCGGGCGGAAATCGTCGCTCGCCAGCTTGGCGTTGATCGTATCGTAGTAGAAGTCCGCCGTCTCGCCGTCGAGCGCGACGTCGAAGCCGAACACCTCGCCGAACACATGGCCCAGCCACATCGCCGAGGGCGTGCCGCGGAACAGGTAGAGATGCTCGGCGAACCTCCGCCAGGCCGCGCGCGGATCGGTGGCGGGCATGCCTGCCTTGCTCGGCACGCACAGCGCATCGAGCGACACGCCCTGCGAATAGAGCATGCGGTAGATGTAGTGGTCGGGGGAGAGCAGCAGCTCGGTCGCGTTGGACCAGTTGGCGTTGGTCGAGAACCAGCTCGCATCGGTATGGCCGTGCGGGCTGATGATCGGCAGCTCGGCCACCTCGCGATACAGTTCGCGCGCGATCGCGCGGGTGCGGTCCTCGGCCGGCAACAGCCGGTCGGGATCGAGCTTGAGCGGCTTGGCCATCGGAGACTCCGGGTACGTCAGAGGAAAATCAGGCGTCCATGTCGACGCGGGCGAGCCGCGGCGACAGGAAGTGCACGCAGGCGAGCGCGACGAAATAGGCGCTGCCCGCCACCGCGAAGAGCGGCCAGTAGCTCCCGATCCGTGCCAACACTTCGCCAGCATAGAAGGACATCAGGATGCCTCCCACCGCGCCCACGGTGCCGCCGATGCCGATCACCGAGCCCACCGCGCCGCGCGGGAACATGTCCGCCGGCAGCGCATAGAGGTTGGCCGAGAAGGCCTGGTGCGCCGCCGTGGCGATGCCGATCACGGCGACCGCCAGCCAGACGCTGCTCAGCGACTCCGCGAACAGCACCGGCAGCACCGCAAAGGCACAGACCAGCATCGTCAGCTTGCGGGCGACATTGGCGGTGTACCCTGCGCGCATCAGCCGCGAGGAGAGCCAGCCACCGGCGACGCTGCCCATGTCGGACACGAGATAGATCGCGGCGAGCGGCAGGCCGAAGGTCTTGAGATCGAGCTGGTAGCGCTCGAACAGATAGCCCGGCAGCCAGAACAGGAAGAACCACCACACCGGATCGATGAAGAACTTGCCGAGCGCATAGGCCCAGGTCTCGCGGCGAAGGAGCACCGAGCCATAGCCGAGCTTCTGCACCTTGTCGGCGGGGTCCTGCTCGATCCAGGCGAGCTCGCCCTCGGTGACCTTGGGGTGCTCGCGCGGGCTGCGGTAGAGCATCCACCAGGCGATCAGCCAGACGAAGCTGACCACGCCGGTGATGACGAAGGCCGAGCGCCAGCCCCAGGCGATCACCATGTACGGGATCACCAGCGGCGTGAGCACCGCGCCGATGTTCGCGCCGGCATTGAACACGCCGATCGCGAAGGCGCGCTCCTTGGCCGGGAACCACTCGGTAACCGCCTTGATGCCTGCCGGGAAATTGCCGGATTCGCCGATGCCCAGCGCGAAGCGGGCGATGGCGAACTGGGTGATGTTGTGGGCGGCGCCGTGGAAGATATGGGCGACCTGCCAGACGACGAAGGCGATGGTGTAGCCGACGCGCGCGCCGACCTGATCGACGATCTTGCCGAACAGGATGTAGCCCACGGCATAGGCGAACTGGAACCAGATGATAACGCCGGCGAAGTCCTGCTCGGTCCAGTGCAGGTCCGCCATCAGCGTGGGCTTGAGCACGCCGATCATCTGACGGTCGATATAATTGATGATGGTGGCCGCGAACAGCAGCCCGCAAATCACCCAGCGATATCGCCCTACCCGCTCCACGGCGCCGCGTACCGCGGCTTCGCCCTTGCTCGCCATCAACTCTCCAATCCCACTCCGCCGTCCCGGGATCACGCGACCCCGATCGTGCTCCGCACGCAAAGATCCGGCCCAAACCGCGCCTCGACCTCCGCACCCCGCCGAACCGGGTAGACGCCGGTGACGGCGGCGGTCGATATCCCCTGGCCTTCGGCCAGGGGCAGCCCCCGCGCCGCGCGTTCGAACAGGAAGCGCACCGCTCCGATCGGTCCGTCGAGCATCGCGCTCGCAGTGCCGGTTCCAGCGACCTCCTCCCCAATCGTTAGCGACCCCGGCGGGTGAAGGAAATCCTTCTCAGAATATATACGGTATTCGATCAGTGCATCTTCGTCGAGATGGGGAGAGTGGCGCTTCAACGATTGATGTTTCGATAAGGCGACGTGGCGATCTCGACCTAGACGCCCGATGCGCGTGGATGGCCTTGTGCGGCATGCCGGGAACACTTGCCGAACCGGCAAGCGGCGGGCGCTTCGCCCCGGGCGCTCCCCCCTGCCCGCCGGCAACGCCATTCGTACGTTTCCGTATTGCGTGTCGGCCACCCGTTCGTGCCGGCGACTTTGCTTGTTTGGCAGCCCGTTAGACGCGCTTTTTGTCACCATGGCAGGGCCCGAAGTGCCCTCGGATTCCTATAAGAAGAGGTAACGCCTCCGGCTCCATTCCACGCCGGAGCATAAGGATTATGGAATGAAACAGCTACTCGCGCGGGTGCGCGTGCCCGTGAAGATCCTGGCCGTCGTCGCGATGATCAACGTGGTGAGCCTGGTCCTCACCGGCATCGCTGCCAGCAGCCTCAACCACGCCAATCGCGATTATTCCGAACTGACGCTCGGCACGCTCCCCGGTGCGGTACATACCGCTCGGCTCAACCGGCTGATCGCCGCGATGCCCTATGCGGGGTACCGGGCCGTCGCGAACGACGGCAGCAGCGCGATGGCCCGCGAAGCCGAGACCGAGGAAAAGCACAATTACGAGCAGACCAAGACGCTGCTGACCGACATTGCGCAGGAAGATCCCACCGCCCAGACGGTGGTGAACGACGTCCGCTCGCAGCTCGAAACCTTGCAGGACAAGACCCAGCGCGCCATCACCCTCGGCCTGCGCAACGAGGATGCCGCCGCCCTCGCCCTGCTTCGGGAAGTGGATCCGCAGGTCCAGGCCATGGCCGAGCGCCTGTCCACCTTCAACGACGCGCGCACCAAAACTGCGGCCGACGCCTCGCACGCCCTGCAGTCGTCCGGCCAATCCACGGTCTGGACCCTTGTTGCGATCAGCGTGATCGCGATCCTGCTCGGCCAGGGGCTCGGCTATCTCGTCTCGCGCCTCGGCATCACCGATCCGCTGGACCGCCTGCGCACCGCGATGCAGGCGGTTGCCGGTGGCGATCTCCGGGCGGCCGTGCCGGGTACCGACCGGGGCGATGAACTGGGCGCGATGGCGCGGACCGTTTCCGTGTTCCGCGAGAACGCCGTTGCACAGGAGGCGACGCAGCGCGCGAAGGCGGAAGCCGATGTGCAGCAGGCCCGCCT
Organism: Sphingomonas sp. TDK1; assembly: GCF_001650735.1. GTDB lineage: Bacteria > Pseudomonadota > Alphaproteobacteria > Sphingomonadales > Sphingomonadaceae > Sphingomonas. The sequence continues at coordinate 94,292 of NZ_LXVY01000046.1, forward strand.
CATCGACGCGCTGGACACCCGCCTGGACGCCCTGTCGCATGGCGACCTCACCGCTTCGATCGACGTCGAGGTGGCGCCGCAGTTCGAGCCGGTGAAGGGCAATTTCAACCGGGCCGTGACCAACCTCCGCACGCTCATCGCCCAGGTCCTGGAAAGCGCGACGACGATCCGCACAGGCTCCGGCGAGATCGCCGCCGCGTCCGAGGATCTGGCAAAGCGCACCGAAGCCAATGCCGCCAGCCTGGAAGAGACGGCCGCAGCGGTCACCCAGATGGACCAGCGACTCAAGGCCACCGCCCGTGCTGCCGAAACCACGGTACAGCGCACCAACGGCGCCATCCAATCGGTGGAGAACGGCCGCACCATCACCGACACCGCCGTCCAGGCGATGACGCGCGTCTCGGAAGGCGCGAAGGGCATCGACGACGTGATCGAAGGTCTCGACAAGATCGCCTTCCAGACCCGCGTCCTCGCGATGAACGCCGCGGTCGAGGCCGGTCGTGCCGGCGAGGCGGGCCGCGGCTTCGCCGTCGTCGCCGACCTTGTCTCGCAACTTGCCATGCGCTCGGAAGAAGAAGCCAGCCGCGCGCGCGACCAGCTCAGCGCGACCCAGAAGGACATCGTGGAGGCGGTGCAGACCGTCGAGCAGGTCGAAGGCGCCCTGAAAAGCATCTCCGAAGCCACGACCGAGGTGCACCAGCTGGTCACCGTGATGGCGGCGGACAACCAGGCCCAGGCCACGGCGATTTCGCAGATCGCAACCGCCGTCCAGACGATGGATCACAGCACCCAGCAGAATGCGGCCATGGTGGAGCAGACCTCGGCTGCAGCGCGCAATCTCAACGCCGAGGTTACCGGCCTCAGCGACCAGGCACACAAGTTCGAGGTAGGCTCGGGCCGCCCCATGCCGGCGCAGCGCGCGGCACGGCCGCAGCCGGCGCCGCGCAACACCGGCTATGTTTCACCGGTCAAGCCGCTCCCCGCCGAAATGGCCACGGCCGACGACGGCGAATGGGCGAGCTTCTGAGCGCAGCAGACTAAAAAGAAACGGCCGGGAGAGCGATCTCCCGGCCGTTTCCATATCCGCTACGGGCGCTCAGGCGGCGGCAGCGAGGCGCGCGGTGCGGCCGGCACGACGACGCAGCGACGCGCCGACAAAGCCGACGCCGGCGATCATCAGACCCCAGCTGGCCGGCTCGGGAACGCCGCTCGGGCCGAACACGACGGTCGGGGTCGCGGTGCCGATGGTGGCGCCGGCGAGACTCGGGCCGCCGAGCGTGGTGGTGAAGGCGGCAGCCGCTTCGTTCGTCAGCGTCAGCGCCGAATTGGCGCCGAGCGTGAAGAGCGAAAGGTTGGAGCCGAGAGCGGCGCCGTTGGCCGATGCGCTGCCGCGCACGATGCCGGCCGCGGTGTCGATCACGAAATTGCCGATGCTCAGGGTGTTGCCACCCGAGGTGAAGTTCAGGCCCGAACCATTGTGCTCGACAACGAGCGCACCGGTCGAGTCATTGCGGGTGCCGCCGGTCACGAGGAAGGCGGCAACGATGTCGTTGCCGACCATGAACGAGCTGGCCGTGCCGTAGGTGGTGACGCCGAAGCCGAGCATCTGGAAGGTCTTGGTGGCCGTAAGGTCGACGGCGGTCGCGCCGCCGATGATCGGCGCAGCCGAAGCCGCGACCGGGGAAAGCGACAGGCCCGCAACAAGGGCCGCCGCGCTCAAAGCGCCTTTAATCATCCGCAAATCCTCCTGAACAGGGTACAACGCGCCACGACCGGTCGCATGGTTAATGCCCGTATCATGGCAGCGTCCGAACCTTGCGGCGGTGCAGCAAGTTCCGTCGCTTCGTCGGCTAATTCCTTCGGCTTGACCCGGAAAATCAGCAACTTGCGACGAAACGGCGTTTTTCGCCGTTCACCCGGTCCGCCAGGCGTTAACCGTTATCGGTTGAGCCTATGGAGAAGTTGCGCCCGCAGTCTTCTGGCCTGCAGGGCATCGATCGGTGCCAGCGGCCCCCGCGCGGCCTCGGGCAGGTGCGCCGCCGGTATTTCGGCATCGCCGAAGACGTAATAGTCGAACAGCGACCTCCATGCAGCCTTCTCCGGTGCGGGGCGGTCTCGCAGGCTGAGCAGGGCATGCAGCAAGGTAAGCTGGGGCGTATCCAGGAAGCCGGGGCTGGTGTTCCACCAATAGTTCACCAGCACGTTGAACGGCGCCAGCGCCTCGACATGGTGCCACCACATCGCCGGATAGAAGAGCAGGTCGCCGGCGTCGAGTTCCGCCACCTGCGCATGCGCCATGGCCTCGCGAAAGCCAGGGTGGCGATCGAAGTCCGGCGCCCCGAAATCGACCATGCTCACGACCTGGCCGCCCGGCGTCGGCTCCAGCGGCCCCGGATAGAGATTGGCGATCTGGTCCGGCGGGAACAGGCTGAAGCGCCGCCGCCCGACGGCGCAGACGGCAAGGTTGTGCGACATGTCGTAGTGACAGGTCGCGGTGGTGCGGTTCCCGATCCAGATGCTCGCGAGGTGCTGCGCGAACATCGGATGATCGAGCGCCAGATCATTCTCCGCGCGGAAGCCTGGCAGATATTCGTCCAAATCGGTCGAGCCGACATAAAAGCTGGGCGCTTCCACGTTGCCGATCTGCGGTTGCATCGCGTCGAGCAGTGCTGTCAGCGGCTCGCGACGGCCGGCGAAATTGAGGCCGGTGACCGCCTCGTCATAGAAGAACCGCCCGTTTATCTCGGGTGCGCCGATGAAGGTCACCACCGGGCGACCGGCATCGAAGCGCCGCAGCAGGTCCATGGCGGCACCCGCCGATTGCAGGCCTGCACGGACAAGCGGCCAGTCGGCGGCGACGCCCTTCAGAATGGTAGGCGTCTGTTCGGCCATCAGCCTTTCGAAGGGAAGCGCATCCGGCGCAATCGCTTCCCACACCCGCACGGCGGGGGCTTGGCCGGCCAGCACGTTCACCGGGGCGTGCCGGCGTTCTTGCGCTCGATGAGCGCGCTGACGTTACCCAGCGAGGCGGTCACCAGATAGGCCAGGCCCAGCACGTTCGCCCGGTGCAACCGTTCCAGCCCGATCGGATCGAGGGCATCGAGTTTTTCGCGCGACAGCATCTGGAAGCCGTCGATCCGGTAGCGCTGCGCGTCGTGCAACGTCACCTCGATCACATTGGCTTCGAGCAGGCCCAGTTCCTGAAACAGGGCATAGACCGGCGCTGCCGCGCCGATACCGGCATGGATCCGCCCCAGCACGCGCGAGACATGCTCCAGGTACCGGCTTGCCCCGCCCTGCGGCAGGAACAGCAGTTCGCCGCCGTCCGTGCCCACGCGCGGATCGTCCAGATCGACATGCACGGTCGGCCCTTCGTCGGGATCCGCGCCGTCGCCCGGAATACCGATCGAGAACGGCCCGCGCTGCTGGAGTGCGGGTATGTAGCGGCTGGTCCAGCGGTCACCGTCGAAGAAGAGGTTCTCGTCCAGATCGAAGCCCGTGAGCGCGACCGCCTGCAGCCCCTCGCCTTCCGCCTCGCGGAACAGGATCGGGAATTCGCGCTGCACCGCCTCGAACTCGGTGGGAAAGATCAGTATCTGGTTGGCGGCATCGCCGAATTCCGCGCCGTGGCGGAAGGCGACGCGCAGGTCCTGGTGGAGCACATTGTCCAGCGCGACCGGGTTCGTCATTCGAAACACATCCATATCTTCCGGGCATCTGGCCCGGTTCGCGAGCGACCATGGCGCAAAGCCGTCGCCCCCTCAACCACCCACATCCGCGACGGACAAAGGAAAGGGCCGCTGCACCAGGCAGCGACCCTCCCCCCTCCACTCGCGCAGATGCGCGGTAGCCTAGAACTTGAAGCGCGCACCTGCCAGGAAGCGGCGATCGAGTTCCTGCGCGAACCAAAGCTCGCTGATGTCGCGGGCATAGGTCCGCACGCTCGCCTTGGTCAGGTTGATCCCTTCCAGGGTCAGCGCGATCTGCGGTGTCACCTCGTAGCTGATGTTCATGTCGAGCTGGCCGAAGGGCGCGGTGAACTCGGGGTTGCGCGAGCCCTGGCGGTTGATGCCCGACAGATATTTGTCGCGCCAGTTATAGGCGAGACGCGCCGAGATGCCGTTCTTGTCGTAGATCAGCGTGGTGCTGAACGTGTCGCTCAGGCCGAGCAGCGCGAACTGATCCTGGGCCGGGTTGGCGCCGAGATTGAAGCCCACGTCGCCGCGCACCAGCGTGTACGCCGCAGCGACACCGATGCCGGTGCTGCCGAGGAAGTACTGGCCGGCCAGCTCGACGCCGTAGATTTCGGCATCCTTGTTGTTGATCGGCTGCGTCACCTGGAACTGATACAGCGGATCGGCCGAGTTGCCGCGCAGGTCGTACTGGTTGTTGATCGCCTTGACGTAGTTGTCGTCGAGCGCGCGCGTCGAGTTGTTGTAGTTCGCCTGGAACTCGGAGGTCGCTGCCGCAACGGAGCCGCGGTTGGCGATCAGCGCCGACATGACGAACAGGTTCACATCGCTGATGTCCGCGCCAAGCCCCTTGAGCGCGTCGTTCGCCTGGCCCGAACGGCTGCCCGCCGCGCCCGAGCTCGGATCGCGCAGACCGAACAGCGGCGACGTGAACTGGCCGTTACCGACGAAGTTATGCACCCGCTTGTCGAAGAAGGCGACCGAGACATAGCTGTCCGGCTTGAAGTACCATTCCAGCGACGCGTCGAAATTGTCCGAGATCAGCGGCGACAGGCGGGCGTTGCCCACCGAAGCGCTGGGGATGCCGCCATTGTTGGTCGGACGCGGCGGGCCGCCCACCGTGGTGGCGGTGAACAGGTTGTTGTAGTTCGGCCGTGCGATCGTCTTGCTGTACGACAGGCGGGCCAGCAGGTTCCGCTGCAATTCGACCTGGAAGTCGACCTGCGGCAGGACGTTGTCATAGGAATGCGATTCATCGAACTGGGTGGTGTTGCTCAGCGAAACCACCACGGTGAAGTCGTTGTCCGACACCCAGTCCAGCGCCGACGGCACCGCGACCTGCGAGATCGAGCGCGACTTGGTGTGCTCGTAGCGGATGCCGGCGACCAGGCGTGCAGGCGCGCTGCCCACTTCGCCCTTCCAGGTCAGCTGGCCATAGGCCGCCCAGATGTCTTCCTTGACGCGGTTGTTGTTGTTGCCGGTGATGCCGATGGCGTTGCCACGGCCCGCGTAATAGGACGACAGGATCGGATAGAGCTTCGACGCATCGCCGCGGAAGGCGAGCTTCGAGTCCGGATCCGAGCCCGGATCATATTTGTCGAACTTGCACTCGAGGCAGAAGGGCTTGACCAGGCCCGGCGCGAGGCGCTGGACGTCGCCCGGATTGGCGATGCCCCAGTCGCCCAGCGTCTGCTGGGTGCTGACAAAGGTCTGGCGCATGTCGGTCTTGCGATAGTTCGCACCGAACTCGAACTTGCTCTCGTTGCCCAGGTCCCAGCCGAAGTCGGCGCGGACTTCGCGCACCAGCTGTTCCTGGGTGGACTTGTTGGTGCGACCGATCTGGCTGCCGAACGAGTTCAGGTCGAGCGGCACGGAGCCGAGCGTGATGTCCTGCTTCGGAATGCCGGCGCCGCTATAGTCCACCGAATGCGCGGCCACGACGTTGGCGCCCATGCCGACCAGCGTGGAGCTGACGCCGTTGGGATTGTCCGGCAGGCTCGACGACTTCGAGATGTGCCCGTCGAGGCGCATCGAAAGGTTGCTCGCCATCTGCCACTCGGCGTTGAGGCCGAAGTCGGTCAGCTTGTTCTTCTGGGCGCGAGACTGGGCCTCGAAGCCCTCGTCCTTGAAGCCGTTGATCGTCTCGTGGAGATAGTTGGCGGTGGCGACGGTGGTGTTGCCGTCGAAATGCACCTCGTCGAACGGGCGGCTGAACCAGTTGGACAGGTCCGACCGCGTCTCGCGCTGGCGGTTCTGCGCGTAGAGACCATCGGCGGTGAGGGTCAGGGTGTCAGTCGGCTTAAACTGCACCACCGCCTGCCCGTTGATGCGCTCGCGGCTGCCCTCGGCATAGTGATAGCGGCTGTCGTTGGGGATCGCGACCAGCTGGCTGGTGTTGCTGGGCGCGCCCTTAACGATGGTGCAGCTCGAGCTCAGCGTCGTCTGGCTGGCCGGGCACACCGTATTGTTGCGGGTGAAGCCCCCAGTAACGAAGCTGCTGTAGGGAACGATGTTCCAGTCGTTCGACGTTGCCGCGATCGAGGTGAAGTTGCGCTTCTGATAGCTGCCGAACAGCTCGACGCCGAAGCGCTGATCCGCATCGCTCCAACCGACCACGCCCGAGAATTCCGGAGTCACCTTCGCGCCGCAATCCAGGCAGCCATCCACGCTCGTGTCGTACACTGCCTTGGCACCGACGCTGCCGTTCAGGCCCGGCTTCGCGCCTGGGTCCAGCGGACGGCGAGTAACGACGTTGATCGTCGCGCCGATACCACCCGACGGCACCGCCGCCCGGCCGGTCTTGTACACTTCGAGCGTACGAACGCCTTCGGTCGCGAGGTTCGAGAAATCGAAGGAACGCGTGGTGCCCTGCGCACCATCCGCATTCTGGTCACCGCCGACCACCGCGATCGCCGCCGAAGCGAGCTGGCGACCGTTCAGCGTGACGAGGTTGTACTGGGGGCCGAAGCCACGAACCGTAACTTGCGAACCTTCGCCGTTGGTACGATTGATCGACACGCCCGGAATGCGCTGTAGCGACTCCGCAAGGTTCGTATCCGGGAACTTCCCGATGTCTTCGGCCGAAATTGCGTCGACGATGCCCGGAGACTCGCGCTTGATCGCAATCGATCGCTCCAGTGAAGCGCGAATACCGGTGACGACGATATCTTCGCCCTGCGCTCCCTCTTGGGAAGAAGCCGAGTTGGCAACGTTGTCTGACTGCGCTTGTGCAATCGTTGGCATAACCATGCACGCAGCTACTGCCATCATGGAAGCCGAGCGCGACCAAATGATCGAACGCGAAACGCTCTTCATGTCCCCTCCTCTGCCGACATTATGCGTCGGAAACCGTTTTTGTTGCGAGCGCCCCGATGCGTCCACAACGACGGTACCGCTACCATCGATGCCAACATTGTCAATCTTTGAAACATAGACCTGTTAGACAGGTTTGATTTTATCATTCGGTGTGTTTTCCGGGTGACAGACTGCAATCTACTGTAACAGCGGAGATGAAGGCAGCCACCGCGCCTCGCATCGCATCATGCCTGTCAGACTGAAACGGTTTTCATTGGTCGTTTTAAGCCACCCTGCGGCTATTCCGCGCGCGCTAACAATCGGCGGGCTTGCTCTAGGTGAGGCCGATCAATCATTCGCCCCCCCAGTCGCAATGCCCCCACCTCTGGATTTGTCTCGAAAGCTTCCACGATAGCGCGCGCGGCGGCGATTTCCTCCTCGCTGGGGGAGAAACCGCGGTTGATCGTCTCAATCTGTTCAGGATGGATTGCCAGCATGCCGGTAAACCCGTCGCGACGGCCACGCGCGACATAGGAGGCCAAGCCCTCCCTATCGGCGATGTCGGGAAAGACCGTCTCGATGGCCGCGACGCCCGCCGCGTGGGCTGCGAATAAAGCCAGCGATCGCACCATGGCGAAAGGTGCCGTGTACGCACCATTGCTTTCACGGGCCGTGGAGGCCCCGATGGCGGCTGGCAGATCCTCCGCACCCCAGGTGAGGCCCGCCAGATGTGCGACGACCTCCCCATAGCTGCCGAGCTGGAACAGAGCCGACGCTGTTTCCGTAGCGATAGGCAGGATGGGAGGACAGACGCCACCAGCCTTTGCCACCTGGGCAACCAACGTCCGAATCGTTGCGGCGCCGTTGGCTTTGGGCAGCACAAGCCCCGCAGGTCGCAAATGCGCCAAAGCGGCCAGATCGTCGGCCAATGCGGCGGTATCCAAAGGATTGACGCGGACGAATGTCACGACGTCGGCAGGGTCGGCAAGCCACGCCGCAATTGCTTCACGCGCGAGCCGCTTGCGTTCAGCCACGACGGAATCCTCGAGATCGAGGATCAACGCGTCAGCGCCGCTCGCCGCAGCCTTTGCAAAGCGTTCCGGCCGATCGCCAGGCACGAATAATAGCGACCTTAGACGCATGGCATCCCCTCCTCGTTCTAGAGGAATGCCATGGCATCATCACGTCCCGGCTGGCAACAGCTCGGCGCGTGGCTTCACGCGTTGCCACTCCCCGTTTGGCGATCTTGCGATGCTGTTCTGCCGTGACTGACTGCGGGAGCACGCCGGCACCGGCCACCTGCAGCTTATTCGAAACGCCGGAGACGATGCTGTTCGCGCCCTTCATCAGCGCCTTCCAGCCATCCTTTGCGACGTCCACTGGGTCCGACTTGCTTTCGCTCTGGCCCACCTTGGTATCCATCATACCGGCGCGCTCGAAGAATTGCGTCTCGACGGGCCCCGGCAGCAGGGTGGTGATGGTAATGTCCTTCACCTCCTTCAACTCATTGCGAATGGCCGCGGCAAAATTCTCCACAAAGCCCATTGTACCGTTGTAGACCGCCTGGAAGCTCCCCGGGATCCAGCCAGCGATCGAGCCGGTGATCAGCACCTTGCCCTGGCCCGCATCGCGCATTTGCCGGAGCACCTTCTGCAGTAGGTATAGCGTGCCCGTGACGTTGGCGTCGACCACGTGCCTCCATTCAGAGATTTCCTGATCCAGGAAGGCACCACCGAGCCCGTGGCCGGCGTTGGCGCATAGCAGGTCGACGCGACGCCCGCCCACGGCCGCCAGCAGCCGGTCGACGCCGTCGATTGTCGAAAGGTCGGTCTCGACGGACTGCACCTCCACACCCTCGCCCTTCAGCGCGGCTGCCGCGTCGACCAGCGGCGTGTCCGCCACCACCAGCATGTCATAGCCATCTCGCGCCGCGAGCCGCGCCAGTTCCAGGCCGATGCCGCTCGAGGCGCCGGTTACGATCGCAAATTTGTCCGCCATGCGCGTCTTTCCTTATTCGACCGCCAGCGCCATGCCGGGTTTCAGCACGACCTTGGTCACTTCATTTTGATTGTCGTGGAACATCTTGTATCCCTGCGGCGCCTGCTCCAGCGGCAGCGTGTGGCTGATCAGGAAGGTCGTATCGATCTTGTCTTCCATGATCGCGTTGAGCAGCGCGGGCATATAATGCTGGACATGGGTCTGGCCGGTCTTGAGCGTCAGCCCCTTCTCCATCAGCGCGCCGAGTGGGAACTTGTCGACAAAGCCGCCATAGACCGCCGGCATCGAAACGCACCCACCCTTGCGGCAGGCGAGGATCGCCTGGCGGATCGAGTGGATGCGATCGGTACCGAGGAAGGTCGATTTCTTGATCTGGTCCAGCACGTTGTCGACAAAGAAGCCGCGCACCTCCAGGCCGACGCTATCGATAACTGCATCGGGACCGATGCCGCCGGTCATCTCGAACAGGGCGACGGCCGTGTCGGTCTCCTCGAAGTTGATCGTCTCCGCACCAAAGCGGCGTGCGAGCTCAAGGCGACGTGGAAAATGATCGATCACAATGACGCACTCGGCACCCATCAGGAAGGCCGACTGCAGCGCGAACAGCCCAACGGGGCCGCAGCCCCACACCGCCACGGTGTCGCCCGGCTCGATCTCGGCATTCTCCGCTGCCATCCAGCCTGTGGGAAGGATATCTGAGAGGAACAGCACCTCCTCGTCCTCGATCCCGTCAGGGATCACGATCGGGCCGACATCGCTGAAGGGCACGCGGACATACTCAGCCTGACCGCCCGCATAGCCGCCTGTAAGGTGGCTATAGCCGAACAGGCCGGCCATCGGCTGGCCGTAGAGTTCCTGGCCGATGTCCTGATTGTCGGCAGGCAACCCGTTCTCGCATGCCGAGTACTGGTGCTTGCGGCAATGGTAGCAGGAGCCGCACGAGATAGTGAACGGCACCACCACACACTGGCCCTTTTGAGCGTCGACTTGGTGCCGACTTCGGCCATCTCACCCATAAACTTGTGGCCTAGAATATCGCCGGCCATCATCGTAGGGATAAAACCGTCATACAAATGCAGGTCCGACCCGCATATGGTGGTCGAAGAAATCCTGATGATCGCGTTGCGAGGGTTGAGGATCTCAGGGTCATCAACGGTGTCAACGCGAACGTCGTGTTTGCCGTGCCAGGCGAGTGCACGCATCAGTTCCGCTCCTCTTTGAGCTGTTGCTTGGAACAGGACGAGGTCGCGATCTCACCGGTTTCCATGAGTTGCTTGAAGCGGCGAAGATCCCGTTGCGCCTGCATTTTCGGCTTGCGCTGGAAGATGCGCGAGATCAAGCGGCCGAGGGTGCCGAACGGCTGGTCATAGTTAATGGTCGCAACCACCACAGTGCCGCGGTTGCCGGCATCGCGAAATTCAATGCAGCCCCTATTGGGATATCCGCACCTTCTTCGGATGCCCAAGCGATAAACTCGCCCTCTCGATCCTCGGTGATCCGCGAGTCCCATTCGACGATGCCACCACCCGGCGACTTGACCACCCAGTGACTCCGCTCGCGATCAAGTACTTCGATGCGAACGACATTATCCAGCACAGAGGGGAGGTTGCTGAAATCGCGCCAGAACGCGTAGAGTTCTGCGCCCGTGCGATTGATCGTCACCGCACGCGCGACAATCGTCACCGCACGCGCGACAAGCGTGTCGCCGCGTTGGGCGATAAGGTCATCTGTGGCCTGATCGATCGCTTGGCGTTGATGGTTGGCAGTGCTCAGCGGCGCATCGTCCTACGGCGCGCGGTTCATCGTCTCAGCCATAATGCCTCCGTTGGCTGTTAGCCGTGTGGCGAACCGGGCAGCTTGGGGGGAAGATCGTCATCGCCCTCGGCGGGGGACGGGGCCGACGTGGCGGCGGGATTGGTCTCGGTCGAACCGGGCGCGCGCTGTTCGGCATGCACCTCGCGATCGTTCGGCGGGCCAGGCCGAGGCGAACGCACAGCTGAGGTACGGCCCAAGATTTTTGCTGGACTGGCTGGGCAGACATGCGGGTAACGCGGAACCCCAATACCTGCGGACCCCATATGCAATCCGACTACTTCCGTGTGCTTTACGAACCTCATTGCCCAAGCGCTCTCTGCGGTGTCGCTCGCCCTCCATACGGCGCAATCAGGCACCTAGCTAAGACCGCGTCCGAGATCTGGCACGAAGAAGACCATGCTAATGAATAGCGATATCGCCTATGCTTTTATAAGCACCTGATATTACGACGAAAATATAATCGACCAACTCGGTTGCTTTCGGAGACCACCGCAAACCGTGTTGCTACTGAGTATCATCCGCTACGACGGCCCGTCCTTGACGGCGGACCAGACATCACCCCGGCCGGGTCGATGTGACGTAGGGGCCCAACTTTTCCTTGCCGGAAGGCCCCCACTTGAAGGTGGAGGCAAATAATTGGCATAAGGCAGTAAGACACAATCACATTTTGGCCCAGTTGTCGCAGCCCCTCACATCCGTGACCTGCATGTACGTTCCAGCGCCCGGGCTCGCACGACGCTGTTGGGAATGCTCCCGGAGGTGCTCTAACGGCTGAAACAACCTCAGTGACAACTGGCATTGCAGGACCCCGAGCGAGCCCATCTGGTACATTCAACAAAATCTTGCAAGCGGATCCGATGGGAGGCGGGTCGGGGCAACACACTGATCGAACTCGGCACGATCGCTGAAGGTCACCACCGCATATACGCCGCGAAATGCCGCATCCGGCCTCAACGCATGAGCGCATCGCATGGGGTGCTCCAACCCCAAGGTTATGGCCGCGTCTTTAGCCGCCGCCGATGCGATAGATCTCGAACTGCCGATCCGCATCCCACTTCGCCCTGTAAAGCTCGGTCAAGGCCCCAGTTCTCCGCCACGAGCCATGGCGTTCTGCTATCCGCCCTGATGGCACGGCTGCTAATTTTGGCATTCCATAAACCGTCCAATGAAACGATCACCTATGCCTACATTAAGCCGCATCCAGCAGCCAGACCTTCCACATTGAATCGCAATGCGTAGCCAACTGACTTTATTCTCGATCGACAGGGTCAGACATCGTAACCCTTGACAGAGCCAATATGGACGGATTTCGGTAGGCATCAAACTTAAATGTGCGATAATTAAAGTGCGGAAGCTCGCGCATCGGAAATTACCCACCCGACATACATTCCATCAAACCCCTGCATAGTAATATTTTCTATTTGTTATTTTTGGCCTATATATTCTGAACTTTAGCGAACACCGATGCGTTTCTCGAAATGATGCTAAAAACGCCCACCTTGGAAGCAGACGTATCGGCGCTCACCAGGTTGGGTGCACTTACCTCGCTTAGCGAGGATGAGCGCCGCGCCCTCCGCTTTGCGATGGAGTTGCCGCAGCGAATCCGTGCCTCTCGGGACCTCATTTTGATAGGGCAACGGCTTCCCGGCCCTATGATGGTGCTCGATGGATGGCTCGGGCGGGTTCGGCTGTTCAGCGATGGTCGTCGGCAGATTTTGAGCTTTCTGATGCCGGGCGACCTTATCCAGAACTCACGCATCTCTCAGCCGGCGGCGCCCAGTACGATAACGGCTCTATGCGACGCGATTGTTTGCTCTGCCCCGCTCGCTAACAGCGACGGGCTTCGCGACGCCTATGCCGGAAGCGCGGCACTCGATGAAATCTATCTGCTCCGTCACATCGCTAGGCTAGGACGGATGAGCGCATATGAGCGCATCCATGACTGGCTCATGGAAATGCACGAGCGGCTGTTTCTTGCCGGCCGGGCAAGCCCGGACAACTTCGCCATGCCGTTGACCCAGGAAGTGCTTGCGGATGCGCTTGGGCTTACTAGTGTGCATGTAAACCGGACCCTCCAGGCAATGCGGCGCGACAACGTCATTGAGTGGCGCAGCGGGATCGTTCGATTCGTGGGCCGTGCGCCCGCGGCGGTTGCGCCCGCCGGTTCGGCTCCGGCGACCAGCATCCCATCGCTGCCCAAGGCCTTGCGCGCAGGCTAGGTCACCGACCGGGGGCGAAGGAAGCGCGGGGAAAGGATCGTGCCCGTCATCCCCTGACCACACCGCCTATCCGGCTGCCGGCCGAGCATGGACCAGCACCCCGGCGATCCCCCCGCACCTCGACGCGAGGGCGGGCAGGCGGCGGAAACGAGCCGCGATCGTCGCTGCTTTGGATGCTCCCCCGCCCCCCGCTGCCGCCAACGCCCAACGGCACCACACCGCCGCACCCGCGCCCGCACAGCGCAGGACGACGCAGCACAATCCTTGCGTCCAGGGTCGACGCGCCCGCAGTCGTGCCGCTAAGGGCGCGCGATGACCGACGCTACCCTGCCCCGCCCCGCCCGCTGCGACCGCGCCTGGGTGGACGAAGCCGTCCGAACGATCGATGCCGAGTTCAATCGCTCCGCCGATACGCACCTGGTGCGCGTGGCCCTGCCGGGTGCGCCGGGCATAACCTTGTACCTCAAGGACGAGTCCAGCCATCCGACGGGCAGCCTCAAGCATCGCCTCGGCCGCTCGCTGTTCCTCTACGCCCTGTGCAATGGCTGGATCGGGCCGAAAACGACGATCGTCGAGGCATCGAGCGGTTCGACGGCGGTCTCGGAAGCCTATTTCGCCCGGATGATCGGCCTCCCCTTCGTGGCGGTGCTTCCACGCGGAACGTCCCCGGAAAAGATCGAGGCGATCGAATTCCATGGCGGGCGGTGCCACGAAGTGGCGGACCCGCGTTCGGTCCGCGCCGAAGCCCAGCGGCTCGCCACCGAGCTTGGCGGCCATTTCATGGACCAGTTCACCTATGCCGAACGGGCGACCGACTGGCGCGGAAACAACAATATCGCGCAATCGATCTTCGAGCAGATGGCGCAGGAAGCGCATCCCATCCCGACCCATATCGTCTGCGGCGCGGGTACGGGCGGCACCTCGGCCACGATCGGCCGCTATCTTCGCTATCGTCGGCTGGAAACCCGGCTATGTGTCGCCGATCCGGAAGCATCGGTTTTCCACCGGCACTATCTCGATCGCAGCGTCACCACCGTCGACGGTTCCCCGTCCTGCGTGGAGGGCATCGGGCGGCTCCAGCTCGAGCCTTCGTTTCTCCCCGACGTCATCGATCGAATGATCACGGTACCGGACGCCGCAAGCCTCGCCGGGGCGCTGCGGATCAGCCGCGTCCTCGGTCGCCCCTGCGGCGTGTCGACGGGCACCAACATCTGGGCCTGCGCCACGTTGATCCGGGAAATGCGTGCCGCGGGGCAAGCCGGGTCCATCGTCACGCTCCTTTGCGACGATGGCCGCCGCTATGCCTCGACCTGCTTCGACGCGGCGTGGCGCACGACCCATGGCTACGAAACCGACACGCACGATCAGGAACTTGACGACCTTTTCCTGGCGCAGGGCTGAGCGTCGTCATCAATCCGTCACGCGATTGCTTCACGCACCTGCACATATTGGTTCGATCTGACGGAGTTAAAACGGCGATGGCGAACAGCGGCACGACGCGGCGGCGGTTCCTGGCAGCAGGCGCACAAGCGGCAATGGCGTCCGCATTGCCGGCCTCGATCGCGCGGGCTGCCGCCATCGCCGCCGACGTGCGCAGCGGCACCATCGCGGATGTCGCGCACGTGGTGGTCCTCATGCAGGAAAACCGCAGCTTCGATCATTATTTCGGCACGCTGAAGGGCGTGCGCGGCTTCGGCGATCCGGTGACCGCGCCCCTGCCGGACGGGCGCAGCATCTGGGCGCAGGAAGCCGCCGCCGGGCGACTGGTGGCCCCATTCCACCTCTCCACGTCCGAGCATTTCGAACTGATGCGGATGGCGGGTACGCCGCACAGCTGGCCGGATGCGCAGGCCGCGTGGGACCAGGGCCGCATGCAGCGCTGGGCCGCTGCCAAGACCGAGCGGGCAATGGGCCATTTTGCCCGTGAGGACCTGGCCTTCCAGTTCGCGCTCGCCGAGAGCTTCACGATCTGCGACGCCTATCACTGCGCCGTCCATACCGGCACGAACACCAATCGCCTGTTCCTGTGGACCGGCACCAACGACCCCAGCGGCACGATGGGCGGGCCGGCGATCGGCAATTCGCACGACGAGCTCGCCACCAGGGGCGGTCATCCGGACTCCTATCGCTGGACCACCTATCCGGAGCGACTGCAGGCAGCCGGGATCGACTGGCGCATCTATCAGGACATGGCGGACAATTTCACCGACAATCCGCTGGTCGGGTTCGCCGCCTATCGCGAGGCCCAGCCCGGCTCGCCGCTTTACGAGCGCGCGCTCACCACCCACGGACTGGACCAACTGCGCGCCGACGTGCTGGCGGGCAAGCTGCCGCAGGTATCGTGGGTCATCGCCGATGCGAAGGGCAGCGAGCACCCTTCCCCGTCGAGCCCGGCGCAAGGTGCCGCGTACACGGCCGCGGTGATCGACGCCCTGACGGCCAATCCCGAGGTTTGGGCGCGCACCGTGTTGATCGTCAACTTCGACGAGAATGACGGCTTTTTCGATCATGTGCCGCCGCCCTGCCCACCCTCCCGCGATCCCGCGGTGCCCGGCGGCTTCGCGGGCCTGTCGCAGATCGACACGGCCAACGATTATCATCAGATCCCGAGCGTGGCCGACGAGCAGTCCGAGCGCCCGGAACTGATCGGCCGTCCCTATGGCCTGGGGCCACGGGTTCCCTGCTATGTCGTCTCCCCCTGGAGCCGTGGCGGCTGGGTCAACTCGCAGGTGTTCGATCACACCTCGGTGATCCGTTTTCTCGAACGGCGGTTCGGCGTGCAGGAGCCCAATATCTCGGCGTGGCGCCGCGCTGTGTGCGGCGATCTTACCAGTGCCTTCGATTTCCGCACCCCGAACAAGCGGCCTTCCGCCGCACTCCCCGATCCGCGTCCGGACGCGCTGCGCGCTGCGGCATTGACCGGCCAGCCCGAGCCCACCGCGCCGCTTGCGGCAGGTCAGGCCCCTCTCCAGGAGCCCGGCGTCCGCCGCGCCCGGGCACTCCCCTATGCGCTCGATGTTCATGAGGTGGGAATCGATTCGCGGCGGATCGCGTTGCGCCTCGAATGTGCAGGCGTGCCGGCGGTGGTGCATGTCTATGATCGGCTGCGGCTCGATTCCGTGCCGCGCCGTTACACCCTGAAGCAGGGCGGGACGATCGACGCCGAATGGCCGCTCGATGAAAAAGGCAGGTACGATCTTTGGCTGCTCGGCCCCAACGGCTTTCACCGTCATTTTGCGGGACAGGGGCCTGCGCATGGCGGAGCAGTGCGGTGGCTGCAACGGCGCGGCGGGGCGCCGTCGCTAGTCCTCCAGCTGCCGCAAGGTATTGAATCCGAATGGTTACGCCATCCGGCACTCCGATCGGTCGGCGCGGGCGAAACGCGCGTTGCGCTGGCCGATACGGGTGGTTGGTACGATCTCGTCCTGACCGATCCAGCCCTGCCCGCGTTTCGCCGACGGCTCGCCGGAAAAATCGAAACCGGCAGCGATGGCTTGTCAGAGCCTCCATTGACGAATGTTAAGGTTTCACAAATCGATTTCACGCGATACTGTCAGCGCTGACAGAATAAGTGCGTTGGGGGGCGGGGCAGTTGAAGTCGGTGGGCTTGGTAGAGCTGGCAAAGATCGCGGGCGTTTCGGTTTCGACCGCATCGCGCGCTTTATCCAATCATCCTCGTGTTGCACGGGGCACGCGGGAGCGGATCGTAGCGCTCGCGCAGGAGCATGGGTTCCGCCTGAATCAGACGGCGAGCGCGCTTCGCAAGCAGCGTACCGGCGCCATCGGTGTGGTCGTACCTCTGGGGCATGAAGTCGATCAGGCGCTGTCCGATCCATTCTTCATGGCGCTGCTGGGCGACCTTGCGGACGCGTTGACACGCCGGGGCTATGATTTGTTCCTGTCTCGCGTTGTTCCGCAGGGACCGCGCTGGCTGGACGACATCATCGCATCGGGGCGCGTCGACGGGATCATCCTGATCGGCCAGTCCGACCAGTTCGACCTCATCGAGCGCGTCGCCGCCACCTATGACCGGATGGTGGTCTGGGGCGCTACCCGCCTCGAATCGCGCCAGATTTCGGTTGGCACGGACAATCTGACCGGGGGCGAACTGGCTGCTCGCCACTTGATCGCGCGCGGCTGCCGCAATCTCGCCTTCCTGGGCAACCCGGAAGCACCGGAATTTTCCGATCGATACGAAGGCTTCTGCACGGCCATTGCGGGCGCAGAGGGCGTATCGTCAACCGTGGTGCCGATCCACCTGACCATGGAGGATGCCTATCGCGAGATGGTGGCGTATCTTGCCTCCAATCCCGCGCCGGATGGCATCCTGGCGGCATCCGACGTGATTGCGATGAGCGCAATTCGCGCGCTGACGGGTCGCGGCTTGCGCGTCCCGGCGGATGTGGCGGTGATCGGTTATGACGACATTCCGCTTGCGGGGTACACGTCGCCGGCGCTCACGACGATTCGGCAGGATGTAGCCTATGGCGCCAACCTGCTGGTCGAACTGCTGCTGGCGCGCATTGCCGGACAGCAGGTGGGTTCGGTGGCGATGTTGCCGGAGCTGGTCGTGCGCGATTCCGCGTAGGGCTCAGGCCGCTTCGGTCATCGCGAACGCACCGTGCAGCGCGCCGATCAACGTGCGCGCGTCGAACGGCTTTTCGATGACCGTAATGGCGTCCAGGCCGATCGGCAGATGGTCCCGACCATAGCCGCTCACGAACAGGAACGGGATCTTCCGGGCGATCAACGCGGCTGCCACCTCGTCGACCAGCGCTCCCTGGAGATTCCCGTCCAGCAGAACGGCATCCGGCGATGTCGCGTCCAGGGCGGCCATCGCTTCGTCGGCTGTCGCGGCCAGGCCGGCGACGTCCACGCCCGCGTCGCCCAAAATGGTCGCTAGTTCGAGCGCCACCAGCGGCTCGTCCTCCACGATCAGCACACGCTTGCCCGCCAACGCGGTGACGCCGCCGGCCGGTAGCGGCGCGGCGGGGCGGCGCGCGGGGCGTGCATCCCGGCGGAGCCGCACGGCGCTTGCATAGGGGATGGAAAGCTTCCAGCGTACGCCCTGTGGGCCATAGCTGGGAATAGCACTCCCCCCCTCTGCCTTCAGGCTGCGTTCGATCAGCGTGGTGCCGAACCCGCGCCGGCTAGGCGGTGCCACCGCCGGACCGCCGCGTTCCTCCCAGTCCAGCTCCAGGAACCCGCCGCGCACGCCCCAATGCAGGCCGACCCGCCCTTCCGGCACCGCCAAGGCACCGTATTTATGGGCGTTGGTCGCCAGCTCATGCAGCACCAGCGCGAGATGCAAGGCAGGTTCGGGCGCAAGATCGATGGCCGGGCCGCCCGTGTCGAGGCGATCCGGGTCGATCGTGCCGGTTTGCAGCTGCCCCTCAACCAGTTCCCGGAGACTGGCCCCCTGCCAGGTGGTGCTGCTCAGCAGCGAATGGGCGCGCGCCAATGCATGGATGCGGCCGATGAAGGTGGGCGCGAAGTCCGAGGGACCGGTCGAATGGCGCAGCGTCTGCGTGGCGATCGCCTGCACCGACGCGAGCGTGTTCTTCACCCGGTGATTCAACTCGCCGATCAGCAGGCGCTGGGTTTGCTCGGCGCGGACGCGGTCGGTAACGTCGAGGATCTGGGTGTTGACCGACAGAAGCGTCCCATCTGCACCCAGCAGCGCGGATCCGTAGACCTCGCAATCGACCGTCACCCCCACGGAGGTGCGCATCCGCAGCTGCCGCATGTCGCGCAGCTGCTCGCCGGCGATCATGCCGCGGATCATCGTGTCGAACAGCGCGGCGTGCTCGGCGTCCAGCCATTCGAGTTCGGAGGGGCGCAGACCCGAGACCTCCACCGCGCGCCACCCGAACATACGCTCCGCCCCGGCCGACCAGGCGATGATGCGCTGCTCGGCATCGAACTCGACGATCGCGAGCGGGGAATTGTCCCGATGGGCCTTCAATCGCGCCAGCGCACCCGCATGACGATCGCGCTGATGCGCGATTTCCTGCCGTTGCCGCGCCAGCTCGACGAAGATTTCCACCTTGTTCCGCACGATTTGCGGGTCGACCGGCTTGAGCAGATAATCGACTGCCCCGGTTTCATAGCCCCGGAAGCGGCGGCGCTCGTCGGTGGCGACCGCGGTGAGGAAGATGATCGGCACGCGCCGGGTACGCTCGGTCCCGCGCATCAGCTCGGCCAGTTCGAAGCCGTCCATGCCCGGCATCTGCACGTCGAGCAGCGCCAGCGCGACGTCATGCACCAGCAGCAGCTCCAGCGCCTCCATCCCGGAGGCGGCGGTAAGCAGTTCCAGCCCCTCCTGCGCCAGCAGTGCCTCCAGCGCGATCAGGTTTTCGGGCACGTCGTCGACGGCGAGGACCTTCACCGGCTCACGCATCCGCCGTCGCCTGCAATTCGGCGGTGTTGCGCCTGTAGATACGCTCGCCGGCCTCGAAATCGGAGAAGGCCTCCGAATAGCGCGAGAACCGCAAGGTCTCCCGGGCACCCAGCCCCAGGAACCCGCCGCGGACCAGCGATTCCCCGAACAGGCCCAGGGCACGGTCCTGCAGCGTGCGGTCGAAATAGATCAGCACGTTTCGGCTGGAGACCAGTTGCGCCTCGGCAAACACCTGATCGGTGGCGAGGCTGTGTTCCGCGAACACGGCGCGGGCGCGGAGGCTTTTGTCGAACACGGCGCCACCATAGGCTGCAGTATAGTAATCCGAAAGGGAACTACGCCCTCCGGATTGCCGGTGATTGTCCGTAAATTGCGCGATACGTTCCAGGTCGAAGATTCCGGCTTCGGCCTTGGCCAGCGCAGCCGGACTGATGTCCGTACAATAGAAGATCGTGCGATCCTCCAGCCCCTCTTCGCGGAACAGGATGGCGAGCGAGTAGAACTCCTCACCATTGGCACAGCCGGCGATCCATACCTTCAGCGACGGCCAGGTGCGGAGATGCGGCACAACCTTCTCCCGCAACGCACGGAAATAGGCCGGATCGCGAAACATTTCGCTGACCTGGATGGTGAGGAACCCCATCAGCTCGGCGAACATGGCCGGATCGCGCAGCAAGCGGTGCTGGAGTTGCGATAGGCTCTCGCAGCCGAACCGCTGACAGGCCCGCTCCATGCGCCGGTGCAGCGAGCCGCGCGCATAGCCGCGAAAGTCGTACTGATAATGCCGCCAGATCGCCTCCAGCAGCAGGTCCAGCTCGATCTCTTCCTGCGGCGAAAAAACGTCGTCGATCACCGCGGCATCCACACCCGTACCAGGCTCAGCAGCTTGTCGATGTCGAGCGGCTTGGCGAGATAGTCGTTGGCGCCCGCGTCCAGACATTCCTGCTGGTCGCGCGCCATCGCCTTGGCGGTCAGCATGAGGATCGGCAGCGTCTTGCCCCAGGGGCGCTTGCGAATCTCACGCGTGGCGGTGAGACCGTCCATCTCCGGCATCATCACGTCCATCAATACGAGATCGACCGGATCGGTGAGCTTGCGCGCTGCTTCATCGAGCGCGTGCAGCGCCTCGCGCCCGTTGCGGGCGATGCGTACCTTGACCCCATGGGGCTCGAAAATGCTCGTAAGGGCGTAAACGTTCCGGATGTCGTCCTCGACGACCAGGATCGACCTGCCCTCCAATGCAGCGTCGCGGCCCAGCGCCTTGGCGATCAGCTGCTGCTGCGGCTCCGGCAGCTCCGACACGACCTGATGGAGGAACAAGGTCACCTCGTCGAGCAGCCGCTCGGGCGACTTGGCGCCCTTCACGATAATCGACTTCGAATATTTGCGGAGGCGCAGCTCCTCGTCCTGGCTGAGATCGCGACCGGTGTAGACGATCACCGGCGG
Source organism: Sphingomonas sp. TDK1 (assembly GCF_001650735.1). Taxonomy (GTDB): domain Bacteria; phylum Pseudomonadota; class Alphaproteobacteria; order Sphingomonadales; family Sphingomonadaceae; genus Sphingomonas. Next base: position 115,156 of record NZ_LXVY01000046.1, read on the forward strand.
AAATCCGACGCTGTCATCCTCACTCAGCCGGTCCAGCAGATCGAGGCCCGACGCATCCGGCAGGTTGAGGTCGAGCACCATGCAATCGAACGTGTCCGTTCCCAGCAGTTCGAAGGTCTGCGCGGCCGAGTGCGACTGCACCGTCTCCACGTCGCGGGACGCCAGCAACGCCTTGACGCTCTCCGCCTGCTGGGCGTCATCCTCGACCACCAGCACGCGCCGCATCCGCTGCGACATCCTGGCTTCCAGCCCCTCGAGCATGTCGACCAGCTGCTCGCGCTTCACCGGCTTGAACAAATAGCCCACCGCGCCGCTCGACAGCGCCGCCTGGCTGTCATCGTCGACGGAGACCACATGCACCGGGATGTGCCGCGTACGCACGTCGCGCTTGATCCGATCGAGCACCGACAAGCCGGTATGATCCGGCAGGTTCATGTCGAGGATCACGGCGTTCGGAACATATTGGCGCGCGAGCAGCGCCCCTTCATCCGCGGTGCCGGCGATCAGGCACTGGAATCCGAGGTCGTGGGCGATATCGCACAGGATGCGGGCGAACACCGGATCATCCTCGACGATCAGGATCACGCGGCAATCCCCCGAAAGCTTCTCGCGATCATCCTCGGCCGGCTCCGCGCCGCGACGGCGGCCGGGCTTGGGATTCGACGGCTGCGGCTTGATCGGCGCCGGGCTGGGGCTGGGCAGCGGAGCCGGCGTCTGAACCAGCGCGGGGTCGTAGGACTCGGGCAGGATCAGCGTGAAGGCACTCCCCTCTCCCGGCGTGCTTTCCACCGCGACTTCGCCGCCGAGCAGCCGTGCCAGCTCGCGCGAGATCGACAGGCCAAGGCCGGTGCCGCCATATTTTCGGCTGACCGTCCCATCCGCCTGACGGAACGCTTCGAAGATGACCTGCTGCTGCTCGGCCGGGATGCCCACCCCCGTATCGCGCACGGTGAAGGCGATCCGCCCATCGGGCCGCCGCGACACGCCGAGCGACACTGCGCCTTTGGCGGTGAACTTGATCGCGTTCGACAGGAAGTTCTTGAGCACCTGCTCCAGCCGCTGCGGATCGGTTTCGATATCGCCCGGCGCGCCGGCCGCCTGCTCGATGCGGAAATCGAGCCCCTTGGCGGCGGCGGAAGCGCCGAACACCGCCTTCAGCTTGTCCAGCACCGGGGCGATGCGAAGGCGCCGCGGTTGCAGCTCGAGCTTGCCGGCCTCGATCTTCGAGATGTCGAGAATGTCGTTGATCAACGAGAGCAGGTCATTGCCCGATGTCTCGATCGTCTCGGCATGGCGGACCTGCTCGGCGCTGAGATTCCCCGCGCGATTCTCCGCCAGCAATCGCGCCATAATCAGCAGCGAATTGAGCGGCGTGCGCAGCTCATGGCTCATATTGGCGAGAAACTCGGACTTGTAGCGGCTGGCCTGCTCCAGATCGGCGGCCTGATGCTCCAGGGAGGTCTGCGCGCGCGCCAGCTCGTCGCGCTGCATCTCCAGCGCGCGGGTTTGCGCTTCCAGTTCGGCATTGCTCTGCTCAAGGGCAATCTGCTGTGCCTCCAGCCGGGCAGCCGTGTCCTGCAATTCGCGGCTCTGGGCCTCGAGCTCGTCATTATTCACCCGCAGTTCCTCGCTCTGGACCTGCAGTTCCTCGGCCTGCTTCTGCGTCTGCTCCAGCAGATCCCGCAGCCTTGCGCGGTACTTGCCCGACCGGATCGAGACGCCGAGTTGCCCCGCGACCCGTTCCAGCATCGTCTGCACCAGCGGGTCTACGGCGCCACCGAAGCCGAGTTCGATGACGGCATTGATCTCCCCGTCCGCCTCGGTGAGGCCGATAAGGAGCACCCGCGGCTGCGCCTGCCCCAGACCCGAGCCGTAATAGAGATAGCCATCGGGTAGCTGATCGAGCACGAACTGCCGGCGGTCCGCGATGGCTTGGCCAAGCAGGCCTTCGCCCGGCTTCACCCATTCCGGCAGTGGCGCATCGCCGGGCACCGCATAGGTGCCCCGGCGCCGAAACCCCGCACCGCTGGGATCGCGCACGAAGATGGCGCCCGCCTGCGCGCCGCTGTAATCGGCCAGGAAGCGCAAGGCGGCGGTGGCCAGTTCATCGAGCGGCATTTCGCCGGCCACGGCGCGGGCCAGCCCGACCTGCGCCGATTGCAGCCACTCTTCGCGTTGGATCGCCAACCGGTTGCGCACGAAGGCGAAGCCGATCCCCGCCAGGATCCAGATGATCGCGGTGCCCAGGATCCGGTTTACCAGCACCACCTGCGGATCGACGCCCGGAGGGGCCAGGGTGAAACCGGCGAAGTTCAGCAGTGTTGCCAGTGCCGCCACTATCAGCGGCAGCATGGGCCGGCGCCCGACATAGGCAATCACGGTGGGGAGCAGATAGCCGGCCCAAGTCGCGGTACCCAAGGGCAGCACGGTGTCCGCCCCGAAAGGGAGCACCAGCAGCCCGGCGAGACCGGCGTAGAGGGGCAAAGAGGAGCTATGGCTTCGCTGGCTGGGCGACATAAAGAAACTCAAGGGGATAGATGCGAAAGCAGGTACCCGGCTTTACCACTGTGCCGCAACCCCGCCCGCAGGTGCGGACAGGCCGCGACCGGGCGATGCCCGGCATGCCGCCCTGCGTGCAGATCGCGCCGTGATACCGGACGCGGCGGTGCTGGACGCGGAGACCGATACGGACGTGCCCCCTTTCCGCCGCACCCCCCATGGCGCATCGCGAACGGCTTCCTGTCGTCGGGGATCGAGGGCGATGCGAGGCGGCGGCGTGATCGAGGAAAGGGTGCGTCAGATCGCCAAGGAGAGCAGGGCCTAGCCGGCCGCCATTGCCTTGCGCCGGCAGCTATGGGGCGGCGGGGCGTCGCGCAACGCCTCCACCCGCGCACGCTGCCGCTGGAGGTACAGGTCGCGCCGCACGGCATAAGGGTCCTCGCTATCCCGCACCGTCTGGAGGATTTCCTCCTTCTGGTCGCGGCGATCGAGGATACGGACCACGGCCGACCCGATCACATAGGGCCGGGACCGGAACGGCCCGCCGAGCACGAAGGGCGAGGCGAAGAAATCGACCATGCCGCCCACCACATCGCGCACCGTTGTCGGCCCGGCGACCGGCACATAGAGGAACGGCCCCGGCTTCACGCCATAGAAGCCGAGCGTGTCGGAAAAGCGGTTCTGCCGCAGCGGCAGGTTGAACGGACACCGCTTGGCGACATCCACCGTGCCCGCGATGCCGAGCGTGGTATTGATGGCGAACCGGCCGACCGTCTCCACCGCCTTGCCGGGTTTCAGCTGCAGCAGATAATTGACGGCCACCACCGGCTCGCGCAAATTGGTGAAGAAGTTGCGCAGGCCCGAGCGGATCGGCTTGGGAACCACTTTCGCATAGGATCTGGAAGCCGGCCCTGTGACAGCGTCATCGAGATGCTGCGTCAGAGAGAAGGAAAGCGCATTGACCTTCTCCAGCGGATCGCCCGGCGTTCCGTGATGCCGCCCCGACACGACGATCTCGTGCTCCTGCTCCTCCGCGGCATCCACGGGTGCCGGCGCGACGATGACGGGCGTCGTCACCGCCGCCGCGAGCGCGGGGGCGACGGGAGGTACGAAGACCATCGCGCCGATCGCGGTACCCAGCATCAGCGCGGCCGCACGGGGGAAAAATCGAGGATCGGGAGCGTGGACCTGGAGGGTCGCAAGGATCTTCTTTCGTTGGCGATTCCAAACCATGACGTTGCCGCCGCGGCGCTTCCGCACTCGCCCGAATAGAAAATCGGCTCACAGCCCGAGAACGCTCCGGTCGGCGGTGGCGGCGGCAAGGTCCGCTCGCGCCACCAGCGCCTGATACCGCGCGTCGAGCGCCCGCAACCGGGCATCGGTGGCGCTCTCCTCGCGTTGATTGATCAGGAAGAAGTCGCTTGCGCCCATATCGAAGCGGCGCTGCTCGGCGACGGCCATCCTGCCCGCAAGTTCAGCCTCCTGCGCGGCGAGATCGGCTACCCGGTCGGCACCTTCGATACCGATGGCGATGCCCTTCACTTCGATGGCGATCTGCTCCTCCAGCATGCGGTGGCGGGTACGCAGCCCGTCGATCTCGGCCTTGGCCTCGGCGATGCGTCCGCGCGCGCTGCGCCGTTCGAGCGGCACCGAGAATTTGACGCCGACGATCGCCTCGGCGGGCGTGCGCGACGGCCCGCCCAATCCGATGGCGCCGACGTCCTTGCCCAGCTCGGCCCGTGCATCGAGCCGCGGCCGCAGGTCGTTCTCGGCGAGATCGAGCCGTGCGAGCGACTGGTCGATCCGCACCAGCACCGTCTTCAGGTCGGGCCGGAGGATGGGTCCCACCTTGCGGGGTGCGATCGCCAGTTCGGGCAGTGCTTCGGGCAGCTGCTCGGCCGCCGGCACCAGCGGCGCCCCATCCCCATCGCGCCAGAAGAAGGAAAGCGCGTTGGCGGCCTCGGCGAATTTCTGCTCGGCCTGGGCGACCAGCGAGCGGCGGCGGGCGAGGTTCTGATCGTTCTCGGTAATCAGGATCTGCGGGCGCGCGCCGAGCTGCACCTGCCGCGCCAGCTGCGACCGACGCTTTTCGGAGAGCGCCAGCAGATCGCGATAGGTCTTGAGGCGCAGCCCGGCGACGGCCCAGGCCTGATAGGCGCTCATCGCGCGCCGCTGCACCCCGATCGCCACCATCTCGCGCTCCAGCCGGGCGACATCGACATCCTGGTCGGCGAGGCGCAGCTTGGTGCGGCGCTCGTCGGTCACCCGGTCGCGCAGCAGCGAGAAGACCGCGCCGACTTTGAACTCGCCGAGCTGGTTGGTGTAGGCCTTGTCCTCATAGACCGGGAACTTGCCGCGCGAGACGCGGTAGCCCGCGTATAGCCCGCCGCCATTGTTATCCAAGGCGCGGCTGGCCTTCGCCTCCACCACCGCGCCGTCATAATAGCCGAAGGGCCGTGTCTGCGCGTCCACGTCGAACACCACGTCGAAGGCGCCCTCGGCGCTCAGCGCCTTGCCCTCGGCCTGGCGCTGCTTGGCCAGCGCCTCGATGATCTGGGGGGCGTTCTGCGCCGAGGAGCGCAGCACCTGGTCGAGCGTCAGCGGCCCCTGCGCGGCGGCGGGCGCCGCACAGACCAGCGCGCACAGGATGAGCAGCAGCCGGGTCATTTCTTTTTCTTCTTGTAGACGTCCATGCTCTTCTCCTCGCCCTTGCCGGCGGCGGTGCCGAATTCGAGCGGGAAGTCGTTGAGCTGGCGCCAGAGTTCATAGCCCACCGGCACCGTCTCGCCCTGCACCCAGCCGCGCACCTTGGCGCCGAGGCGGACGAAGCGGTCGCCCGGCCAGGCGAGCGTGCCGGGCATCGGCTCGATCAGCACGCGGAACAGGCCGTCGGGCATGGCCGAGGGGTCGACCGAGCGCACCCGCCCGTCGAACAGGCCCCAGGCCATGGACGGCCAGCCGCTGAGCTGGATCGCCGGCCAGCCCTCGAACTCCAGCCGTACGCGGCGGCCGGGGCGGACCAGCGCGATGTCGCGCCCGTCCACCATCAGCTCCACCACACGCTCGGTGCCGCCCTCGGGGGCCAGCGTCGCGAGTTCGGTGCCCGCGCTGACCAAAGTCGCGCCGGCGGCGGCGTTGAGCGTCTGGATGCGGCCGTCGCGCGGGGCGCGGACGATCTGCACCGCCTGGCGGTTGAGCGACACTTCGATCCGGTTGAGCTTGGCCCGCGATTCCGCGAGCTTGGCGCCCTGATCGGCGACGCGGATCTGCGCCTGTTCGTAGTCGCGGCGCGCCGCCAGCCCTTCGTTGAACAGCGTGCGGGCGCGGTTCACGTCGATCGAGGCGACCGCGCGGGCGCTTTCCAGCGAGGCGATTTCGGCGTGCACCTGGTCACGCTCGGCAGCGAGGCGTTCGAGCAAGGCGGGGTCGTTGTCCGAGATCTTGGCGATCGGATCGCCCTTCCTCACCGCCTGGCCATCGGTGACGAACCAGCGTTCGACTCGCCCCGGCACCAGCGCGGTGACCGACTGCACCCGGTCGTGCGGATCGAGCGCGACCACCTGCCCCCGCCCCGGCGCGGTCTGCACCCAGGGGACATAGACCATGGTGACGCCGATCAGCGCCACGGCGATCACGATCATCCAGGCGATGGCGCGGGCGATGCGCGGCGGGCGCATGGCGGCCAGCGTCGGGAAATGGCCGATATGGTCAGGCCTGAAGGGCATTGCCTGCCTCCTGCGCGGTGAGGGTAGCACGGAGCGCGTCGAGCGTTTCGAACCGTGCCTGGCTGGCCTTGCCCAGCCACAGATAGCCGTCGCGGCGGATCGCCTCGGGGCGGCCGGTGAAGAGAAGCACGGTGGTTCCTGCGTCGCGAAGCGCGTCGAGCGCGGCGGTCAATCGCGTTGGCGGGGTCAGATCGTAGAGCGGCCCGAGCAGCAGCACCTTGGGCCGCGCGAGCAGCGCGTTGGCCAGCTTGAGCGCCATCAGCTCGCCGATCGACAGCGGATAGCCCGACGCGGCAAGCGGCGTCTCCATCCCCTCGGGCAACTGGCCGATGCGGGCATCGAGCCCGACCAGCGCGAGCGCATCGAGCACCCTGCCCGCCGGAATGCCGGCGCCGGCCAGCCCCAGATAGTCGCGGATGCTGATCTCGACGATGGTCGGGCGATCGAGCACGATCACGTCCGAGCGCAGGCGATAGACGTCGAGCGCCTCGAGATCGACGCCGCCCACCATCACCAGCCCGCGATCGGGCTGGAGGTTGCGCTTGAGCAGCATGGCGAGGCGGCTGTCCATCGTCGGCGCGCCGACCACGACCAGCTGGCTGGCCGCCGGGATGGTCAGGTCGATGCGGGCGTCGCCGGCCTCGACCTCGCGCAGCCGCACCTCGCCATTGCCCGGTGCCTCGCTGTTGCGGGTGTGGGTCTCGTGCGGGATGGCATAGAGCAGCGACACTTCCTCGGCCGCCGCAACCATGTCGTAAAACGCATCGAGATAGGTGCCGAGCTGGCCCAGCCCGTAGAACACGCCGGACAGGATCAGCTCGGCGGCGACCAGCTGGCCGATCGAAAGCTGCCCCTGCAGGATCAGCCAGCCGCCCATCGCCAGCAGCGCGGCGCTCGCGGTGGCGTAGAGCAGCAGATAGGCGCAGGTCTGGGTGAAGCTGAAGCGGAAGTGGCGGCGGTGCGCGGCGACATAGGCGGCGGTCATCGTCTCCGACCCGTCCATCGCGAAATCGAGATGGCGGCTCGACTTGTAGAAGCCGTTGGAGGTGCCCAGCCCTTCCAGCCAGCGCGCGGCATCGTGCTTGGCATGGCTGAGCGCCACCGCCGAGCGGATCGCGCCGGGCGACCAGAGCTGCCAGATCAGCCACACCAGCGCGATCAGGATGACGTTGAAGCCGAGGAAGAACGGGTGGTAGAAGCTGGTCACCACCAGCCCCACCACCGATTGCAGCAGGATGGTGAAGCCGCCGATGACGAGGCTCGGCACGCTCTTCTGCACCGTCATCAGGTCGAAATAGCGGTTGAACAGGTCGACGCGGCGGGCATCGGCGAAGAAGGGGTTGCGGGCGTGGACGGCGCGGATGGTGATTTCCGCCATGGTCCGCGCGAACAGCCGCCGCTCGAACAACGCCATGATGTGGACGCGGAGCGCCGCAAGGATGACGACGATCAGCAGCAGCGTGAACAACAGCGCCGACAGGGTGATCAGCGGCGCGGGCAGCGCGATCTTGGCAACGCTGTTGATCAGCAGCTGCACCGAAATCGGCGTCGCCAGCGAGAGCAGGCTGATCGCGATGCCATAGACCATCGCCAGCCGCAGATAGCCGCCATCGGGGCCGATCACCTCCCCCAGCCAGCCGCGTACCTGCCCCCATCCGATCTTCTGTTTTGCCATCGCTCCACCAACTCCCTTCCGGATCGGTGAAGTGCGGGCGGAGCCTTATAAGAACAATGGCACGCCGGCTATATCACCGATAGGAAATACCTATATCCTTCACGCAAGCCACTAGCTCCTGCGCCAGTCTCTTATAGGCGGCGGATCGGGCCACGCCGCTGCGCCACAGGAGGCCAAGCTCGCGATAGTGCCGCCCGGCACGGAACGGACGCGCCACCACATCGTCGCCCGACCGGATCTCCTGTCGCACATAGAGTTCGGGCAGCACCGCCAGCCCCATCCCCATGCCGGCCATCTGGCGGATCGCATCGAGGCTGGTGCCCTCATAGTCGTCGCGGACCCGCGCGCCGGCTTCCTCAGCGATGGCGATGGTCTGTTCGGCGAGCCGATAGCCGCGCTGGAGCGTGAGCAGATCCTGCCCCGCCAGATCCTCGCGCCCTATCGACTCGCGCACTGCCAGTGGATGGTCGGCGGCCATGGCGAGGTGCAGCGGCTCGCGAAACAGCCGCTCGACATGCGCGCCGGCAGCCTGAAGCGGCAATTGCGCGAGGATGACGTCATAGGCGCCCGCTCCCAACCCTTCGACCAGCAGCGCGGGCGGATTCTCGCGGACATGCACGCGCAGATCGTGGAATTGCTGGTGCAGGCGGGCGACCAGGCGCGGCAACAGATACGCACCGATGGTGGGCGTCACGCCCAGTCGAATGGTACCCAGCAGCGCGCTATCGTCGGCGCCTGCCAGATCGCCAAGATCCTGCACCTCCAGCAGGATCCGCTGCGCACGGTCCGCCACTTCCCGGCCCAACGGCGTGAGAAAGGCCCGCGCGCCGCGTTCGACCATGGGGGCACCCAAGGCATCCTCAAGCTGCCGGATTGCCTGGGAAAGCGACGGCTGGCTGACACCGCAGACGGCAGCGGCGCGTGTAAAACTGCCCTCTGCCCCCAGCGCGACGAGATAGCGCAACTGGCGCAGGGTAACCTGCTTTTCAAAATCCAGAGACGCGGCGTTTCGGATCATCAGGACGATGGATGGCGAAGAACATGCGCTGCCGCCACAGGGATCTTCGGCGGATTCCGTCCCAAATCTGCGAGGCCTAGCAATATTCTTTTGGAATCAATTTGATAATCGCGCGCGCGCGTTTGGTATACGTTAGCAAATCGGCGCTATGACAGGCGAATGGAAATGCGGAAGATTTGCCAGGGGTGCCGGGACGGTACCGATTTCGATCTCGCCTTCGCGATGGCCTTCCAACCCATCGTCGATACGGCAACCGGCAAGCCCTTCGCCTATGAGGCGCTGGTCCGCGGTATCGACGGGTCGGGCGCGCTCGGCATCCTGTCAAAGGTCACGGACGCCAATCGGTACGCTTTCGACCAGGCTTGTCGCGTCAAGGCGATCGAAACCGCCATGGCGGCGGGGTTGATGGAGACGGGGGCGAAGCTGTCGATCAACTTCCTGCCCAACGCCGTCTACTCTCCGGTCGCGTGCATTCAGCTGACGCTGCAGACCGCGCGCGCAGTGGCGATGCCGCTCGACCGGCTGATCTTCGAGTTCACCGAGAACCAGCTGATCGCCGACCCGGACCACGTTGCGACGATTATCGATTCCTACAAGCAGATCGGCTTCAAGGTCGCGGTCGACGATTTCGGGGCGGGCCATTCGGGCCTTGATCTGTTCGCCCGATTCGCACCAGACGAAGTGAAGCTCGACATGGCGCTGGTGCGCGGCATCGACACCGACCCGCGCCGCCGGGCGATCGTCCGCGCGATGGTGGGCCTGTGCAACGAACTCGACACGCTGCTGATCGCCGAAGGGATCGAGACCGCCGAGGAGGCAACCGTGCTGCGCGACCTCGGCGTGCGCTATCACCAGGGCTATTGGTATGCCCGGCCCGCGCTCGGTGTGCTGCCGACGATCGGTGCCGGGGCCTAGTCCTGCCGCGACTTGGCCTATAGAGGAACGGTGAAGCCCGCACCGGGCGCCCATTTCTTCGCAGGCAGGATCCATGACCGTCCTCATCAAGGAAACCGATCTGATCGAGAGCGTCGCCGACGCGCTCCAGTACATCTCCTATTACCACCCGATGGATTATATCCGCGCGCTGGGCGACGCCTATGCAGCAGAGCAGTCCCCCGCCGCCAAGGACGCCATCGCGCAGATCCTGACCAACAGCCGCATGTGCGCGGAAGGGCACCGCCCGATCTGCCAGGACACCGGCATCGTCACCGTCTTCATCAAATGGGGCCAGAAGTGCGTGCTGGACAGCGAACGCTCGCTGCAGGACGTGGTCGATGAAGGTGTGCGCCGTGCCTATCTGCACCCGGAAAATCGCCTGCGCGCCTCGATCCTGCGCGATCCCGCCTTCTCCCGCGTCAACACCAAGGACAACACGCCCTGCGTGCTCAACGTCGAGATGGTCCCCGGCGACCATGTCCATGTCGAGCTGGCGGCCAAGGGCGGCGGATCGGAGAACAAGTCCAAGTTCGCGATGCTCAACCCGAGCGACTCGATCGTCGACTGGGTGCTCGAGATGGTCCCGAAAATGGGCGCCGGCTGGTGCCCGCCGGGCATGCTCGGCATCGGCATCGGCGGCACCGCGGAGAAGGCGGTGACGCTCGCCAAGCAGTCGCTGATGGGTGACATCGATATGGCGCAGCTGAAACTGCGCGGGCCGCAGAACGACATCGAGAAGCTCCGCATCGAGATCTTCGACAAGGTCAACGCGCTCGGCATCGGCGCGCAGGGCCTGGGTGGGCTCGCGACGATCCTCGACGTGAAGATCCTCGACTATCCGACCCACGCCGCGTCCAAGCCGATCGCCATGATCCCGAATTGCGCGGCGACCCGCCACGCACATTTCAGCCTCGACGGCAGCGGCCCGGTCTATCTCGACCCGCCGAGCCTCGACGAATGGCCGAAGGTGGAATGGGCGCCTTCGAAGGAATCGATCCGTGTCGACCTCGACACGCTGACCCCCGAGGTGGTGGCGAGCTGGAAGCCGGGCGACCGCCTGCTCCTGAACGGCAAGATGCTCACCGGGCGCGACGCCGCGCACAAGCGCATCCAGGACATGCTGGCCAAGGGCGAGGAGTTGCCGGTCGATTTCAAGGGCCGGGTGATCTACTATGTCGGCCCGGTCGATCCGGTGCGCGACGAGGTGGTCGGCCCTGCCGGCCCCACCACCGCGACCCGCATGGACAAGTTCACCGAGATGATGCTGGCGCAAACCGGGCTGATCGCGATGGTCGGCAAGGCCGAGCGCGGGCCGGTGGCGATCGAGGCGATCCGCAACCACAAGGCCGCCTATCTGATGGCGGTGGGCGGTGCGGCCTATCTCGTCGCCCGCGCGATCAAGGGCGCGCGCGTCGTCGGCTTCGCGGATCTCGGCATGGAAGCGATCTACGAGTTCGACGTGAAGGACATGCCCGTCACCGTCGCGGTGGATGCAACCGGCGAGAGCGTCCACCACACCGGCCCGCTGGTGTGGCGCGAGAAGATCGCCAAGGAGCGGCTGCTCCAGCAGGCCTAAGGATATGGGCGCGCCAGCCGAGACAACGTCGCGCCGCTGGGCGCGCATCCTGCTGGCGTGCCTGTACCTCCTGGCGGGCGTGCTGCACCTGATGGTGCCCGGCCCGTTCCTGCACATCACCCCCGGCTGGGTGCCCTATCCGGCTTTGGTGATCGCGGGCACCGGCCTCTGCGAGATCGCCGGCGCGCTCGCGCTGCTGACGGTACGGCTGCGCAAGCCAGCCGGCGCGATGCTGGCGCTCTACGCGCTGTGCGTGTTCCCGGCGAACCTCCAGCATGCGGTGCAGGATCTCTCCACCGGCACCGGACTGGGTTGGGCCTATCACGCGCCGCGGCTGTTCGCGCAGCCTCTGCTTTGCTGGTGGGCGCTCTGGGCGGGCGGCGTGCTCCGCGGCGCCCGCTAGCCGGTGAGCGCGTCCGCGAGATGGCAGCTCTTGCCCGGGGTCAGCGTCTCGACGCGCTCGACCCGCAGGATGGAGCCGCCATCCTCCCCCTCCACATAGCGCGCGATCACCTCGCCATAGGCGGGCAGCTTCGCCTTGCGGAGCTTGTCCACCACATGGGCACCGGGCGCATCGACTAATGTGTAGCGATTTTCCACGAGATCGCAGCGTCGCAGGATAAGGGCGTTGCCGTCGCGCTCGAGCGTGCCGATGAACACGTCCGCCTCTTCCTGAAGTGGCGCGGCGGACGCGCGAATCGGCACAGATAGCGTGGAGAACAGGACAGCGGCACCTACCAGCCGCAGCCGAAGCCGCGCACCGATCACAGCGCGTTACCGTCCTTGTCGAGCAGCTCGATCTTGTACGAGCAGCCATACAGCGTCTTGCCCGGATGGCTGGCAACGTTGGAGATGTTGCGCGCGATCACCGTGTGGCCACGCCATTTGTCCCCATTCGCGGGATCGGTGACGTCGCGGATCACCCGCTCTCCCAGGAACTTGCGAAACTTGATCTCGGCCTCCGCCTGCTCCCGTGTCGCCTTGCCTGATGCGACGAGCGCGTCGACCAGGCCGTCAGACGGCATCGCGTTCTCGATATGCTCCTTGCGCGCCAGCACCGCGGGATCCGGCAGATCGAGAATGGCCAGCACGCCGCTGGACGTGAAGGCGACGCGCTGGGTGGTATATTCGCCGGCGACCGTGATCGGCGCCGGCAGCGCATATTCGTGCATCATGAAATTGGCGGACTTCACCGCTTTCCAGCCGCGCTTGGCCGCTAGCTGCTCCTCGCCTGTCACGGCCATGGCGAAGCGATTATAGACCGGCGCATCCAGACGGCACTCGATCGCATCCTTCACGTCGATCTTGGCGAGGTCCACCTCGTCATCGGCTCGGGCGGCGTCCTGCCGGATAGCGGCTACGGACAAGGACGGCAGCAAGGCGGCAAGCAGGGCGACGCCGATATGCGATATCTTCATGCCTGCCGACTATGTCATCAAGATCGTTCCGGCAACGGATTCGCGCCGAAACGAGGGCGGCCGACGGCGGTTCAGCGTTCGTGTCGTCGGGATGCCCGACGCGCATGCAGGCGCTCGGGCAGCAGGCGATGTCGGCTGCACTCGACGCGGATCGCGAGCGGTGCGCGGCGCCCCTGCACCGCCAACACCAGACCAAGCATCGCCAGCGGGAAGCCGAGCAGCAGCACGGCGCTGCCTTCCCCGTCGCCCAAGTCGCTCAGCGCGCCGGCCAGGCCGCCAGTGATCAGCAGGATCGCCCCGGCCGCCCGCCAGAGCCGGTCTCCGGCCCGGATCATCGCAGGACACCCTCTGTCGGGCCCGACAAGGCGAGATAGGCCGCGCGCCGCGCCAGCCAGACCAGCGACGCCAGCGCCTCCGGCGTTGCCGCGTAGAGCAGGATGTCGGCGGGAAACATGGTTTCCTCTCGCATCGCAGGCTCGGGCGTCCCCAGGTCGAAGTGCAGATCGATCGCAGGGTCCGATAGAGTCGCCGCCGCACTGCGGGCTCGGGCGAGCAGCGCCGCATCGCGTTCCACGCCCCTTGCTTCGATTGCCAGGAAGCCGAGCGCGCGCGCGCGACGGACCGCCGCCAGCAGCAGGCTTCCGCTGCCGCACGCAGCATCCACGATGCGGACACTGCGACGCCCCTGCTCGCGCAGGGTTTCGAGACGCTCCAGTACGGCCGGCCAGCGCAGATCCTGGATCGCGCAGCGGTCGGCTTCTTCGCACAGCGCCTCCCGGACGATCGCCGCGAGTGGCGCCCGATCGGGGGCGCTGGGCAACGCATAGTGATAGGCAAGTTCCATGGCCGCGCGCCTCACGCCGCCAGCCGGGTAGCGCGTGCGCGGCCACGGACCGGATCGAAGCAACCGGCCAAGGCCAACGGGCGCCCGGCTCCAATCGGTCCCCCCAGAAATCCGTGCCGCCCGGCGCGCGCGAAACGCGACCCGGCCTTTCTCAAGGCAAAACGCCCCTCGCCCATCCAAGGACGGGTGATACCGAAAGCGGACGCGGTGACGAACCGGGCAACCATGCTGCATGCACTCCTGACAAACACCGGCCCCAACCAGCGCCGGCATCATCAAGCTACGCAGCCGCGCATTAAGCTTCGAGAGCGAAGCCGGGCTTCCAGCATTAGAATTGCATATAGGCGCTTGCTATTCCGGCAGGATCCGCACCCGCCGTTTGCCCCAATAGCTGAGATCGATGGAGAAATGGACCGGCACGCCCGCGCGGGTGAAGACCATCTGATCGCCTCGTCCGCCCTCGCCGGTGTAGCTGTAGGACCAGCCCTGCTTTTTCAGCGCCTCGCCAACCTTCATCACCGCCGACTGATCGCGGTCGTGCCAAAATGTGATCTGTCGAAAGCCCCCGCTGCCGTCGCCGCCGATCAGGTCCAGGGCTGCCTCGTACGGCCCCTCGCCAAGCAGCATCACACCCGACCGACGACACCGCAGGTGTCCGCCATCCATCCGAATACAGTTGTCGAAGCCGGCGCGCTTTGCATCCGCGAGCGTCCCCGCCACCGGCAGGTCTGCATAGGAAAGCGAGGGCGGTGGGGCGACGGGCGGGTCGCTTTGACAACCGGCGAGCAGAAGCGCGGCCGCAGCCGACGCGATACGCGAAAAACACCGGTCGGTCCGATCTGCGCGTGCCATGCTTTTCCCCTCGCGCAGCGGCTAGGCCGCCCGTGGTTCCGGTGCAAATGCCCGCAGGAACAGATCGACGATATAGTCGGCCTCCTCCTCCATCTCGGCTTCGCTGAACTGATAGCCGAGCATCGCGCGCTGCTGCGAGCCCATGCAAAGGCTGGTCAGCGCAAAGGCCGCCTTCAAAGGATCGGAGCGCCGCAGCTGCCCCTTGTGCATCGCATCTTCCAGATAGGCTGCCAACATTTCACGGGTACGCTGGGGACCACGCCGAAAGAAGATCTCGCCCATTTCCGGCGATCGTTCGACTTCCGCATGGATGACGCGATGCAGCTGAATCGCCTCACGTGAAGTCACCTTGCGCAACAGGCTACGGATGAACGCACACAGCGTAGCCTGCAGATTGTCCGACGGCACGAGCAGTTGCATCACCTGCTCGCGATACTCGCGCGTTACTTCATCGACGCAGGCGTCGAACAACTCTTCCTTCGACGCGAAATAGCTCCACAGCGTCCCCTTGGAACCGCCCAGTTCCGCAGCGATTGCCGACATGGAGACGCCGACATAGCCCTGCTCCATGAAATGACGCTTCGCGATCGCGAGGATCGCTGCACGCCGATCCTGCTTTCGCGCCTCACGCTTACCCATACACTTAGGTGTTACGATCTCCATAACCGTACTATAGGGTACGATTTTCTATTGACAAGAGCGAACGCGCCTCCCATTTGGAACTCGTACCCACTAGTACGGTTTTTCAGCACATGATGAGTCGTTTCCCGACAAGGCCCTTGTTGTTGTCCGCGGCTGCCGCCTCGGCGCTGGCGGCCTGTGCGCCTGTCCCCAATCTCGGCGCCCGACCGGAAATCCGTTCGGCGGACAGCTATGCGGCCAGCCAGTCCCTTGCAGGCAATACGCAAAGCCAGTGGCCCGTCACCAACTGGTGGACCGCCTATAACGATCCGCAGCTCAACGCATTGATGGACGAGGCCTTCCGTAGCGCGCCCGATCTCGCTGCGGCTGCCGCCCGCCTGCGCGCTGCCCAGGCCTATGCCGTGCAGGCCGGGGCCTCGCGCTTGCCCACGATCGATGCGAGCGGCTCCGCAGCGGCCAACAAGATCAACACCGGCGACGGCCTGCCGATCAAGATCCCGTCGGACGTGCAGACCATCGGCTACGGCACGCTGAACCTGGGCTTCGACCTCGACCTGTGGGGTAAGAACCGCGCCCAGTTCGCCGCCGCGACGTCGGAAGCGGAAGCGGCGCGGCTGGAGCTGGAGCAGGCCCGGCTGGCGCTGTCCACCAACATTGCCGCGGCCTATGCCGACCTCGCCCGCCTGGCGGCCGATCGCCGCGTGCAGGAGCGCGCCTTGCAGGTCCGGGTCGAGACGCAGAAGCTGGTCACCGACCGGGTGACCAATGGCCTCGAGACCCGCGCCGAGGAAAAGCAGGCAGCATCCGCCGTGCCGGCCGCCCAGGCGCAGCTCGCTGCGACGGACGAGGACATCGGCCTCACCCGCAATCGTATCGCCGCGCTGCTGGGTCAGGGTCCGGATCGCGGGCTCAGCATCGCCCTACCGGCAGGCCCCACCGAGGCGCAGGGCATTCCGGGCGACGTGACGACCGATCTGATCGGCCGGCGCCCCGACATCGCCGCCGCCCGCGCACGGGTCGAAGCCGCCGCCAGCCGGATCAAGGTCGCGCGCGCTGCCTTCTACCCCTCCATCCGCTTGAGCGCGCTGGCGGGCTATGGCTCGCTCGGCCTTGACAACCTTGTCAAAGGCAATGGCGCCTCCGTGCTCCAGGCAGGGCCCGCGATCAGCCTGCCGATCTTCCATGGTGGCGCACTGCGTGGCCAATATGCCGGCGCCCGCGCCAATTATGACGAGGCGGTCGCCAAATACGACAACAGCGTCACCACCGCCTATCATGAGGTAGCGGATGCGGTGACGAGCCAGAAAGCGCTGGCCACGCGACTGGATCTGAGCCGCAAGGCGCTTTCAGATTCCGAACAGGCCTATGCGATCGCGCAGCAACGCTATCAAGGCGGGCTGTCGCGGTTTCTCGATGTTCTGACCGCCGAGGAGAGGGTGTTGCAGAACCGCCAGATCGTTGCCGGGTTGGAAGCGCGCGCGTTCGCGCTCGACGTCCAGCTCGTCCGCGCGCTCGGCGGCGGCTTTTCCACCAACAATGCGGCGGTTGCCGCTTCCGAGGTACCGACCCATGGCTGATGCAGAACCCGGCATCCACTCCGCGCGCGGCGACGCCGCCGACCGCAAGGAGCCCGCTCCCACCCCGGCTCCCGTCGATGCGGATGACAGCCATCGCAAGTCGCTACGCAAGCGCCTGATGCTTGGCGTGGGCGGCCTCGTGCTGCTCGCCGGCCTCGGCTATGGTGGCTATTACATGGCGGTGGGCAGTCATTATGTGAGCACCGACAACGCCTATGTCGGGGCGGACAGCGCCAGCATAACGCCGATGGTGGCGGGGCAGGTGCTCCGCGTCGCGGTGGCGGACACGCAGACCGTCCACAAGGGCGATGTGCTCGTCCAGATCGACGACAGTGACGCCCGCATCGCCCTGGCCCAGGCCGAGGCGGATCTTGCCCGCGCCACCCGCCAGTTCGGCCAGACCTCGGCGACCAGCGAAGCGCTCGCGGCGCAGGTGCAGGCACGCGAGGCGGATATCGCCCGCGCCCGCGCGCAGGTGACCGCCGCGGAGTCCGATTTCGAAAAGGCCCGGATCGACCTCGGCCGTCGCCAGAAGCTCGCCCCCAACGGCGCGGTTTCCGGCGAAGAGCTGAGTTCGGCGACCAATGCCTTCCAGGCGGCCCGCGCCAATCTCGAACTCGCCAAGGCCGGTCTCGCACAGGCGACCTCGACCCGCGTCGCGGCCAGCGGCCAGTTGGCGGCGAACGATGCGCTGGTTCGCGGCACCAACGCCAACACGGCGCCCGAGGTACTCGCAGCCCGCGCCAAGGTGGAGCAGGCCAAGCTGGACCTGACGCGCACCACGATCCGCGCGCCGTTCGACGGCGTGGTCACCCGCCGCGCCGTGCAGGTGGGGCAGCGGGTCGCGCCGGGCGCGCAGCTGATGCTGATCGTGCCGCTCAACCAGCTCTATGTCGACGCCAACTACAAGGAAGGCCAGCTCACCCGCGTGAAGGTGGGCCAGCCGGTAAAGCTGACGTCGGATCTGTACGGCGGCGACGTTGAATATCACGGCCGCGTGGTCGGCTTTTCGGGCGGCACCGGCTCGTCCTTCGCACTGATCCCCGCGCAGAACGCCACCGGCAACTGGATCAAGGTGGTCCAGCGGCTGCCCGTGCGTGTCGCGCTGGATCCGAAGGAACTGCAGCAGCACCCGCTGCGGGTCGGCCTGTCGATGGATGCCGAGATCGATACCTCGGCCAAGTAAGGATTGCCTGCCATGAGCGGCCAGATGCAGCGCGGGGGCTTCCTGGAGGGGCCCTCGCTGATCCTCGCCGGCGTGGTGCTGGCGTTGACCAATTTCATGGTGGTGCTGGACACCACCATCGCCAACGTCTCGGTGCCGCACATCGCCGGCAGCCTGGGCATCTCGGCGAGCCAGGGCACCTGGATCATCACCTCCTACGCCGTCGCCGAGGCGATCTGCGTGCCGCTGACCGGCTGGCTTGCCGGCCGGTTCGGGGTGGTGCGGGTGTTCATCATCGGGATGATTGGCTTCGGCGTCTTCTCGGTATTGTGCGGCATGTCGACGACGCTCGGCATGCTGGTGGCCTGCCGCATCGGCCAGGGCCTGTGCGGCGGTCCGCTGATGCCGCTCACCCAGACCCTGCTGCTCCGCATCTTCAAGCCCGAGCAGCACGCGCAGGCCATGGGGCTGTGGGCGATGACCACGGTCGTCGCACCGATCCTCGGGCCGATTGCCGGCGGCACGATCAGCGACAACTGGTCGTGGCACTGGATTTTCTTCATCAACATTCCCGTCTGCGCGATCTGCGTCTTCGGCGCGATGCGCCTGCTTACCCGCGCCGAAACGGCGACCGAAAAGCTGCCGATCGACAAGGGGGGTCTTGCCCTGCTCGTCCTGTGGATCGCCGCGCTGCAGATCATGCTCGACCTCGGCCGCGAGCATGACTGGTTCAACGACGCGATGATCGTCTGGCTGGGCGTGATCGCGGCAGTCGGCTTTCTGGTGTTCCTTGCGTGGGAGATCACCGCGAAAAATCCGGTGGTCGATCTCAGGGTCTTCCGGCACCGTGGCTTCACCGTATCGGTCATATCCTTGTCCTTTGCCTTCGCGACCTTCTTCGCCTCGGCGGTCATCATTCCCCAGTGGCTTCAGTCCAGCCAGGGCTACACCGCCACCTATGCGGGCTATGCCACCGCCTTCTCCGGCGTGGCGGCGGTATTCATGTCGCCGGTCGTCGCGAAACTGTCGAAAAAGATGGACCCGCGCCTGCTGGTATCGTTCGGCATCCTCTGGCTCGGCCTGTCGGCGCTGCTTCGCGTCTACTGGAACAGCCAGGCGGGGTTCTGGACCTTTGCCTTCCCGCAGTTCCTGCAGGGATTCGGCATGCCCTTCTTCTTCATCCCGCTGACCACGCTCGCGCTGGGCTCGGTGCTGCCGGAGGAAACCGCCTCGGCGGCAGGCGTGATGAGCTTCCTGCGGACCATGGCGGGCGCGATCGGCACCTCGATTTCCACCAGCATCTGGGACGACAGCGCACGCATCGCGCGCAGCGAGATCGTCTCGCGGCTGAACACCGATCCGACGATGAACACGCTCACCGCGCAAGGCTTTTCGATCGGCCAGGTGCGCGCGGCGGTGGAACGCGTGGTGAGCCAGGAAAGCCTGACGCTGGCGACCACCCATGTCTTCCTGCTGTCGGCGATCATCTTCGTGTTCGCGGCCGGGATCATCTGGTTCACGCCACGCCCGCGCGGCAAGGTCGATACCAGCGCCGCCCACTGACCGCCGACGTTTTCGTAAGCTAATACAAAGACGAATAGCCCGTTCCAGCGATGGAGCGGGCTATGTGTCATAGATGCGACAGAAACGTTACGACATACGTCATTCGCGCATTGACATCCCCCGCCCCGCCGATAGCATCCTCATAACAAGCAAGAAAAAAATCCAGGGGTCGGATGTTTGAATCGGTGCTTTGATCAGAAAACGGGGTGATCAAATGACCGAACATCATGTACCAAGCGCTATCGCGGCGATCCGGATGCGCTCAGGCAGGGACTATATTCGCTGCCGGAGCGGTTTGCTTTCAACCGAATAATATAGTGTCGCACGCAGCCCGGGGATTTTACGTCCGGGTCGGAGTGGCATGATGCTCTGAATATTGGAAAGATGGAGCTATTTGCTTGCCGTCTTTCTCGCCCGGCCCGCGTCTTCGGCGCTCGGCCCAGTATGAACCCAAGCTCTGGCGTGACATTGCCGCGACCCGAAATTCCGCGCGGCGCGGTGACCTGCCGTCGCGTCTCGACGCGATCGCCCATGCGTACCCTGTGTCGGCTCCTTCCACCCGCTCGCCGCTGCGCTTTCGGGAACGGACATCCGTGTCCCACCGCGAGCCGACACCAAGCGACGAGAAAGACGAGAAAAAACAGACCGTATCCAGGAGCGAACGACAACCATCAGCCTTCGGGGGGCACGATCGAATGCATTTTCGCGAAACGGCATCGTTCACGGTTCTAGCCATCACGCTGGCGCTCGCCGCCACGCCTGCCTTTGCCCAAGACAGCACCGCACCGGCGCAGGAGGGCGGCGACATCATCGTCACCGGCACCCGTGTCACCGGCCTGCGCGCCGCCGACAGCCCGGCGCCGATCCAGCTGCTCTCGGCCGCCGATCTCTCCCGCACCGGCCAGCCGGACCTGGTCCAGGCACTCGCACAGAACCTGCCCAGCGTGCAGGCCCAGGCGTTCGGCAGCGATCTCCAGGCGCATAACCTGCAGATGAAGCTGCGCGGCCTGAGCCCCAACCACACGCTGATCCTGCTCAACGGCAAGCGCCGCCACGGCACCGCCAACGTTTCCGTCGCCGGAGGCCCCTATGGCGGCAGCGCGGCGCCCGACATCAGCTTCATCCTGCCGGACTCGATCGACCATATCGAAGTGCTGCAGGACGGCGCCGCCGCGCAATATGGCACCGACGCGATCGCCGGCGTGA
Source organism: Sphingomonas sp. TDK1 (assembly GCF_001650735.1). Taxonomy (GTDB): domain Bacteria; phylum Pseudomonadota; class Alphaproteobacteria; order Sphingomonadales; family Sphingomonadaceae; genus Sphingomonas. The sequence continues at coordinate 135,852 of NZ_LXVY01000046.1, forward strand.
TCAACATCATCCAGAAAAAGGCCGATCACGGCGGCATCATCGACGTCACCGGCGGTCGCTATTATGACGAAGGCGGCAAGACCTACGCCTTCTCCAGCAATATCGGCTTTGCGCCGATCGAGAATGCGTATGTGAACATTACCGCCGAGAAGAAGCACAAGGGCTTCAGCTTCCGGGGCGACGTCAACCCGCAAGTCTTCGGGAACAGCGCCAACGCCACCAAATATCTGACGCTGTATCCGGCGATCAAGAACCTGCCCTATTACCCCTATACCAACCGCATCGAGGGCGATCCCGAGATCGACCAGACATCGGTGATGGTGAATGCGGGCTATGACTTCGGCGGCTTCGAATTCTACACCTTCGGCAGCTATGGCCACAAAAATGCCCGCGCCTATGAGAATGTGCGCACGCCGGACGTGATCACCAGCAAGGCGGGCGTACCCTTCTACCCGATGGGCTTCCAGCCGCTCGAGCGGATCAGCGAGACCGACTACGCCGTAACCGGCGGATTCCGCGGAACACTGGGGGACACGACCTTCGATATCGCCTCCACCTATGGCGATGATTTCGTCGGCGTCTATGTCGACAATTCGGGTAATGCCGCGCTCTACAAGGATACCGGCTTCACGCCGACCAACTTCCACAATGGCGACTTCAAGGCCAGCCAGTGGAGCAACACGCTCGACCTGACCCATGCCTTCGATATCGGCCTCGGCGATCCGCTGAACGTTGCAGCCGGCCTCGAATATCGCCGGGAGACCTATGGTATCGTCTCCGGCGATCCCGCCTCCTATTACGGCAGCGGCGCACAATCCTTCTTCGGCTACAGCCCGAACGATGCCGGGAATCACAGCCGCACCAATTTCTCGCAATATCTCGACATCAGCGTGAAGCCGGTCGACGCCTGGCTGGTCGATGGTGCGGTTCGGCACGAACATTACAGCGATTTCGGCGATACCACCGTCTTCAAGCTGACCAGCCGCTACGACATCTCCAAGGCGTTCGCGGTGCGCGGTACCGTCTCGACAGGCTTCCGCGCGCCGACACTGGCCGAAGGCTTCTATTCGGGCATCAACGTCGCCCCAAGCGGCGTTTCGGGCGTGCTACCGGCCAATTCGCCGGGTGCGAAGTCGCTGGGGTTCGGGGGCCTGAAGCCGGAGAAGTCGACGAATTTCAGCGCCGGCTTCGTCGTGACGCCAAGTCCGCACCTCAACGTGACGATTGACGCCTACTGGATCGAGATCCGCGATCGGATCCTGATCTCCAGCTCCTTCTACGGGTTCAACGGCAAATACTGCCCGCAGGGCTATGCCGGTTCGAACAAGGCGAACTGCGTCGCCTACAATGCCGACACCTACAACACCTACAACCAGCAGTCCGTCTACAACGCCGTCGCCACCGCGTTGGGCGGCACCATCCCCAGCTATGTGCTCACCGACGTCAACGGCGAGCGGAACATCGACGGCACCGTCTCGATCCAGACCTTCGTCAATGGCGCGAAGATGCGCACGCGCGGCGTGGATTTCGTTGCCAGCTACGACATGACGAGCCCGATCGGGGAGGTGAACTGGACCCTGTCGGCCAATTACAACGACAACAAGGTCAAGAGCATCGCCGCCCTGCCCTCGGCGCTGTACGTCAACAAGGCCAACCCGGCGCTGTCGGCCCTGATCAACAACTATACGATCATCGAGCTGGAGAACAGCACGCCCAAGTTCCGGGCCACCCTGGGCGCTTTCTGGGAATTGGGGCGGTTCAGCCTCAACTTCCGCGAGAGCTACTATTCGAAGGTCTACGCGCTGGAATCGACGCCGGGGAACAGCCCGCTCAAGGGGGCCGACCTCCAGGTGCCGGTCAACGCCGCCTTCATCATCGATCTGGAAGGCGGGGTGAAGATCACCGGTGGCCTCAAGCTCTCGGTCGGCGCGAACAACCTGTTCAACCATTATCCGACCAAGCGTTCCTTCGAGAATATCCGCGCGGCGCAGCTTGCCGCGGGGTCACGTTCCTATTCCTCCAACGTCTACCCGGCGATCTCGCCCTACGGGATCAATGGCGGATATTATTACGGCCGGATCAGCCTGAAATTCTGAACTCGCAGGGACCGGGTGCGCGCGCTCCCGGTCCCGTCCTCCGCGCGCAAGAACAAATCTCGGGAGTGCTGTGCATTGCTTACATCTTCCATGGACTGGCTGATCCCGCTGCTGGGCCTGCTGGTCGCGGGGCTCGCCGCAGGCTTCGCCGGCGGCGTGTTCGGCATTGGCGGCGGCTTTGTCGTCGTCCCTGCCTTGCTGCTGATGCTACCCCTGCTGGGGGGCGAGCATAGCCAGTACGCCCATGTCGCCATAGGCACCTCCGCGGCGACGATCATCATCACCTCGATCCGATCGGTGATGAGTCACCACAAGCGCGGCTCGGTCGATTTCGAGATCCTCAAGACCTGGGCCCCCTGGGTAGTGCTGGGCGACGGCATCGGCGTGCTGCTCGCGAGCCATGTCGACGGCCGGGTGCTGACCATGGTCTTCGCCACCGGCGTGCTGCTGATGTCGGTCAACTTCCTGGTGCCCAAGCTCGGCAACCGGGTGATCAGCGATCAGATGCCGGGGGGCGTCACCCGCGTCGCGATCGCCGGCGGGCTGGGCACCTTCTCGTCGCTGCTCGGCATCGGCGGCGGCACGATCGCGATCATGGTGATGACGCTGTGCGGGCGCTCGATCCATCGCGCAGTAGGAACGGCAAGCGGGATCGGCACGCTGATCGCGGTGCCGAGCGCGATCGGGTTCGCGATCATCGGGTTGCGCGAACCGGGGCTTCCCTGGGGTTCGCTCGGCTTCGTCAACCTGCCCGCCACCGTCGCCATCGCGAGCATGTCGATGCTCACCGCCCCGCTCGGGGTCGCAGCTGCCCATGCATTACAACCCGCGATGCTGAAGCGGGTATTCGGCATTTACCTCATCGTCATCGCGCTGGTGATGTTCCACAATGCGCTCAAGTTCTGACGCGCGTCTTCATAGGAAACAGGGAGACCTCGACATGACCATCCTCGAAACGCTCACGACGCCCGAACTCAGCGAAGACCTGCGTGGTCGCGGCTATTCGCGGCGCGACATGGCCCGCATCGCTGCCCTGCTCGGCGGCACCGTCGCAATCGGCCGGGCGACACCCGCCTTCGCCCAGCAATCGGCCAAAGCCGTCGTGGGCGCCGTGCGCATCGGATCGAACGAATGCTGGACCGGGCCGCTGCCCGCCGGCGCGAATGCGGCGATGAAGATCGTGACCGAAGGCAATCGCTACGAGCCGGACGACGAGCATGCGAAGCTGTTCGCCGCCGTTTCAGCGGTCGAGGGCCTGCCGGCCAGCCACATCAAGGCGTGGCCCGGCTCCAGCGACCCGCTCAACCGCGCCGCCGTCACCTTCGCTTCCCCGACGCGCGGCATCGTCACCGCCGATCCCACCTATGAACAGATCTGGCGCACTGCCGTCTGGATCGGTGCCAAGGTCACCAAGGCGCCGCTCGGGCCCCAGTACCAGCATGACGTCAAGGCGATGCTCGCGGCCGATCCGAATGCCGGGCTCTATTATGTCTGCTCGCCCAACAATCCCACCGGGACGCTGACCCCGATCGCCGACATCGTCTGGCTTGCCGAGAACAAGCCCAAGGACGCGGTACTGATCGTGGACGAAGCGTACATCCACTTCGCCGATGCGCCCAATGCCGCGAAGCTGGTGGCGAGCCGCGACGACGTGCTGGTGATGCGCACCTTCTCCAAGCTGTTCGGCATGGCCGGCATGCGCCTCGGCCTGACCTTCGCGTCGCCGGCATTGCACGACAAGATGATGCGCTATGACGGCTTCCAGGTGACCAACATGCTGCCGATGACCGCAGTCGCCTGCGGTACCGCCTCGATCCCGCTCGCCGCCGAGATCAAGGCGCGGCGGGACGAGATGATCGCCGTGCGCGAAAAGACCATCGCCCATCTCCAGAACCGTGGGCTGAAGGTGCTGCCGGGCAGCCACGCCAACATGTTCATGGTCGAATGGAAGGGGAAGGCGCCGAAGGAGATGATGGCCGCCCTGCTCGCCCAGAACGTGCAGATCGGCCGCTCCTGGACCGCCTATCCGACCATGTCGCGCGTCACCGTTGGCTCGGCGGCGGACATGGAGAAGTTCCGCATCGCCGTCGACAAGGTGCTGATGGCCTGAGGATTGCGGTGCCTGGCCCGCGCCGCCGCTCGGGGCGGCGCGGGTCCGTTGTCAGCCGAGTGGGGCGATCGGCAGCATCGCCTCGAACCGCGCGCCGCCCTCGCCTCCCAGCAGCGCCAGGTCACCGCCATGGGCGAGCAGAATCTGCCGGGCGAGCGCAAGCCCCACGCCGCTGCCCTGCGGCTTGGTAGTGAAGAACGGGCGGAAGATCGCCGCACGATCCTGCTCCGCGACGCCGGGGCCGTTATCCCAGACGTGCCAATAGGCGGCACGTTCGTCGCGCCACAGTGACAGGCCCACCTTCCCACCGTCTCCTTCGCCCACCGCCTCGGCGGCATTCTGGAGCAGCGCCCAGAGCGCGGCGCTCAATTGGTCGGCATCGCCGTGCAGACGCACCGGCGCTGCCGCCTCGTACGCCAGCGGCAGGGCCGGCCAGCGCGTGGCGAACAGGCGCGCCAGATCTTCCGCTCCCTCGCGGAGGTCGAGCGGCGCGAAGCGCGGTGCGGGCAACCGGGCCAGCGAGCGATACGCTTCGCCGAACCGCTGCAGCCCCTCTGCACGCCGCGCTACCGTCCCCACTGCATCGCGAAGCGCGGGAATCGACGGCGCTGGTTCCTCCAGCATGTCCGCGGCGGTGCGGCTCAGCGACGCGATCGGGGTGAGCGCGTTGACGATCTCGTGGCTCAGCACCTGCACCAGGTCGCGCAGCGTCGCCGCCTCGGCCGCCTTCAGTTCGGCATCGATGTCGATCAGTGCGGCGAGCCGGCTCTGTGCGCCGCCGAGCGCGAAGTCGCTGGTGGTGAGCGCATAGCTGCGCCCACCGATCGCCACCGTGGCCGCCCGGCCCGAGGCATCGCCGATCGCCTCGACCAGCAGCGCCGGCGGATCGGCGACGAGGTCCGCGGCCCCGAACAACCGCCGCGCCGCGCGGTTGATCGCGGTTAGCCGCCCCTCTCCGTCGAGCGTCACGATCGGTGCGGGGGAAAGATCGAGTAGCGCTGTCAGTCGCCGCTCGCGATGCGCGGGGTCGGGCGCGGGCATCGGCGCGGCCACCGGTACCAGCTTCGGCCGCTGCGCCTCGACGATCCCCGTCCCCAGCCCCCACAGCGCCGCCAACGCCGAAACCAGCGCGCTGGCGTAAAGCTCCGAGCTCCATGCGACGGCGAACGCGCCGCCCGCCACCAGCAGCAACATGCCGCGCAGCAGTGCCGCCCACCCCCGCATGGTCATGCTCGCCACCCCCTGCAAATCCCCCCGCCGCTTGCGGAAGGGGCAAAACCTCGCTCACAACCCATATTTCGCCATCCGCCGATAGAGCGCAGCACGGGTCAGCCCCAGTTCCGCCGCCGCCCGGCTGACGTTGAAGGCATGCCGCTTGAGCGCTGCGGCGACCAGCGTCGCCTCGCTACGCCCCAGATTGAGATCCGCCTTGATCGCCCGCGGCTCCGGCGTGTCTTCAGGCAGGGCCAGTCCCAACGCGGGGATATCGATGGCGTCGCCACCCCCGAGCAGCACCGCGCGCTCGATCGCCTGACGCAGGCCGTGCACGCCGTCGGGCCAGCTGTCGGAAGCGATCGCGCGCGCCGCTTCCTCCGCCAGCGGACGCGGGGGCTGACCGTACCGCCCCGCGTACAAGGCGCAGAAATGCCGGGCGAGCAACAGCGGGTCGTCGCCGCGGGCGGCAAGCGGCGGGAGGTCGATTTCGACGGTGTTCAACCGGAAGCGCAGATCGTCGCTCAGTGCAGCCCGGGTACCGGCACGATCGCGCCTGCTGGTGGAAAGCACGCGCAGTCCGCCCAATCGCCGCGCAAGTTCGGGCTGCAAGGTCGGCGCAAGCTGGTCCACTGCCTCGATCAACAGCGTTCCGCCGTCGGCCGCCGAGACCCGCGCCTCGATCGTCGCCAGATCGGCCACCGCCGCATCCAGCGTAACCAGCGGTCGATCGGCGCGGGCCGAGGCGCAGTGCAGCAACTGTGCCGCCAGCGTCTTGCCGGTGCCCGACGGGCCGGTGAGCAGCACTGCCGCATCGGTCGGCCCCACCCGCGCGATCAGGCCGCGGGCCGCCTCGATCGCGGGCGCCTCGCCGAGCAACAGCAGCGCCTCCTCGCCTGTCGGCGCCGGGGCCGCCGCCAGCTTCGCCCGGCGCAGCGCCACCGCGCGCTCCACGGTTGCGAGCAGCCGCTCGTTGCTCCACGGCTTGATCACAAAGTCGCTCGCGCCGCCCCGCATTGCCTGCACCGCCACGGCGATACCGCTATGACCGGTAACGACGACGACCACCGCGTTGCGATCGGCCGCGATCAGCCGATCCAGCATGCGAAAGCCTTCTTCCCCGCTGGTGCGTCCCCGCGCGAAATTGAGATCGAGCAGGATCGCGTCGACTGGCCCTTCCGCCAGCCGCACCCAGGCGGCGTTGGGGTCGGGCGCGCCAAGAACGCGCATGCCGTTCCGTTCGAGCAGCAATGTCGCCGCGCGGACAATGTCGGGATCGTCGTCGATTACCAGGATGGTCGGCGATTCGGATGACACAGGCTTGACCGCTCCAGTTGAGTGTTCGGAATCGGACACTAGCTTGGACATTGTTCGCCGGCCGCGCCAGCCCCTTATGAACTATCCATCATTATCAGCATCTTAGGATCACACGTCGGCGTATCGTACACTGTCCGCCATGGACGTTACGCCTCTTCATACCAATGGCGCCGCAATGGACCGGCGGATCGAGCGCCCCCATGCGCGCCGCCGCAAACTCGCCGTTCGCATCGGCGTCGGCCTGGCGGTCGTCGCCGCGGCGGCCGCGCTGTGGTGGTTCCTGCCGAGCTCGGGCAGCCTCGCCGTCGACGCCGCCACGATCCGCATCGCGCCCGTTACCCGCGCAGCCTTTGCCGACTATGTGCCGCTGCGCGCGCAGGTCGCCCCGCTCCAGACCGTGTACGTCACCGCGATCAGCGGCGGTCAGGTCGAGGCGCTGATCGCCAGCGACGGCCAGTCGGTCGCCGCCGGCGCGCCGCTCGCCCGGCTCGCCAACCCTACGCTCGCGCTCGACGTCGCCAGCCGCTCGGCCAACATCGCCGGGCAGCTCAGTTCGATCAGCGGCCAGCGCCTCTCGATCCAGCAAAGCCGCGAGCAGACCGAACGCGACATCGCGTCGGCCCGCAATGAACTCGCCAAGGCCGAGGCGCTGCTCCGCCAGAAGCAGATCCTGTTTGACAAGCAGATCGTCACCGCCGCCGCGGTCACGCCGCTGCGCGACGAGGTGGCGTACCAGCGCGCGCGCCTGACCGCGCTTACCCGCAGCGCGGCGGAGGCGGGCAAGATGCTCGCCGACCAGTCCACCGGCGTCGACGCCACCGCCGGTGAGCTGCGCGAGAGCCTCGCCATGACTCGCGCCGGCCTCGCTGCCTTGGTGGTGCGCGCGCCGGTCGCCGGGCGGCTGACCGCCTTCACCCTCCAGCCCGGCCAGATGATCAAGCCAGGCGACACGGTGGGACAGGTCGATTCCGAACGCGCCTGGAAACTGACCGCCGATATCGACCAATTCTATCTGGGCCGCGTGCGCACCGGCCTTACCGCCGTCGCCGATCTCGACGGGCGCAGCCTGCCGCTCACCGTGATCAAGGTGCTGCCGCAAGTCACCGAGGGGCGATTTCGTGTCGAGCTCGGCTTCAAGGGCGCCGCACCAGCGGGGCTGAACCGCGGCCAGACGCTAGACGTGCGGCTCACCCTAGGCGCCGATCGCCCCGCCGTGGTCGCGCCTTCGGGCGGCTGGCTCGACGCCGGCGGCACCACCGCCTTCGTGCTGACCGCCGACAACCGCGCCGTGCGACGGGCGATCACCACCGGCCGCCGCAACCCCGATCAGGTGGAAGTGACCAGCGGCCTCGCCCCCGGCGACCGCATCATCACCACCCCGCTCGGCACCTACGCCCCCTACCAGACCCTGCTGATCCACTAGGAGCCCGCCATGATCCAGCTCAACGCCATCCACCGCGCCTATCGCTCCGACGACGTCGAGACGACCGCGCTCGCCGAGATCGACCTGACCGTACAGGCGGGTGAATTCCTCGCGATCATGGGGCCCTCGGGCTGCGGCAAGTCGACCTTGCTCAATATCCTCGGCACGATCGACCGGCCGACCAGCGGCGCCTATCTGTTCGAGGGCGAGGACATCGCCAAGGTGCCTGAGGCGCAGCTGGCGAAGCTCCGTCGCGACCGGCTGGGCTTCGTGTTCCAGAGCTTCAACCTGATCGACGAGCTGACCATCGCAGAGAATGTCGCGCTGGCGCTGGCATACCGGTCGATGCCCGCACGCGAGAAGCGCGAGCGCGTCGACGCCGCGATGGATCGGGTCGGCATCGCGCATCGCCGCAACCACCATCCGCATCAGCTCTCCGGTGGCCAGCAACAGCGCGCCGCGATCGCTCGCGCGATCGTCGGCGAACCCAGGCTGATCCTCGCCGACGAGCCGACCGGCAACCTCGATACCGAGAACGGCGCGCAGGTGATGGACATTCTCACCCGGCTCAATGCCGACGGTGCGACGATCGTGATGGTGACCCACTCCCCCGCCCATGCCGATATCGCCAAGCGCACGGTGCACATGCTCGACGGGCGGATTCTGTCCGCCGTACGGCGGGCGGCGTGAAGCTCGATCGTGCGCTGACGATGCTGGTGCTGCTGCTCCTTGCCGTCGCCCTGCTACGCCATCTCTCCAAGACCCGCGAACCGGGAGTGACGCCATGACGTCTGCCTTTACGAGCTTCTACCGCTCGCTCACCCGCCACAAGCTGTTCGCCGCCCTCAACATCGGCGGGCTGGCGCTCGGAATCGCGGTATTCCTGGTGCTGGGCCTGTTCGTGCGGTTCGAGACGGGGTTCGATCGCTGGATCCCCGGCGCCGACCAGCTCTACATCATCCAGGAAACCTACCACATGCCGGGCTACCCGGAGAGGCCGAGCCCGTACAGCATGGGGGCCGAACTCGAGCATCTCCGCGCAGATTATCCGCAGTTGGTCGGGACCCGCTTCTGGCCGCTGGGCGGCATCGTCCGGCAAGGTGCCGTCAGCAGTTCAGAGGAACTGACCGCGGTCGATCCCAACTATTTCCAGCTGATGCCGCTGCCGGTGACCGCCGGCGACCCCACTAGGGCGCTTGCCGATCCCGACACCATGGTAATCACCCAGCGGGTCGCGACCACCTATTTCGGCACTCAGTCGCCGCTGGGACGAACGCTCTCCATCGTGATCGGCGACAAGACGTACAACTACCGCGTCGGCGCGGTGATCTCGGACAACCGCAAGGACCAGAGCCTGACCTCCGAAATCTACGTGCCGATGAACCGCGCCCGGTTCGCCAACGAATGGTTCGATCATTGGGGCAGCACGTCGCTTACAACCTTGTTGCGGTTGCCAGACGCGGCCGCGGCCAGGGCGTTCGAGGGGGAGCTGCACCGCTTCGCCGAGCGCCGGGTGTTCGGCGACAACATCAAGAAAGGCGAATGGAGTCAGTCGCTGCGGCCGCTGACGGCGCACCATCTCTTCGATCGTGCGGACAGCGCGGTGGTGACCACGCTCGGCGCCGTTGGCGCGTTGACGCTGCTGATCGCGATCGTCAACTATATCAACCTGGCCACGGCCCGCGCCGGGCTGCGCGCCCGCGAGGTAGCGGTGCGCAAGGTGCTGGGCGGCACCCGTCGCGCACTGATGCGCCAGTTCCTGATCGAGGCGGTGGCGACAGTTGCCCTGGCCGCGCTGATCGGCCTGGCGCTGGCGGAGCTGGCCCTGCCCTTCCTCAACAGCCTGGGCGGGTTGAACCTATCGATTCATTATTGGGGCGAGGACAGCATCGTGCCCGCGCTGATGCTGCTCGTGGTGGCGGTCGGCGGGATCGCCGGCCTCTATCCGGCGGCGATACTGGCCGGTTTCCGCCCTGCAGCCGTGCTGGCCTCGGCCCGCGCGCCGGGAGGCGGCATTGCCGGTGCCCGCCTGCGCGCCGGCCTCGTGATCGTCCAGTTCGCTATCGCCATCGCCTTTGCGATCGGCACGACGGTGATGCTGGCGCAGACCGCCCATGTCCGGGCCGCCGATCTCGGCTTCCGGCGGGACGGACTGTACGTCGTCCGCTCCTTCTATTCGGATTCGCTGGGGCCGGACCAGAAAGCGGCGCTGCTACGCGCCTTCGCGGCCGTGCCCGGCGTGACAGGCGTGACCACGGCCGAGAATGCGCCTGGCGACCAGAACATGACCAACCACACAACGATGTTCCAACCCGGCAAGGAATCCACGATCAAGCCGTCGCTGATGCATGTGCAAGTAGGCGACAACTATTTCGATACCTTCGGGGCGCGGATTATCGCCGGTCGGGTGTTCGAGCGGGCACATCCGGGGGATGACTTGGCGCTGCGCACCAAGGGGAGCAACACACCCTACAGCGTGGTGCTCAACCGCGATGCCGCCGCGAAGCTGGGCTTCCGGAGTCCGCAGGAAGCGATCGGCAAGCCTCTGGACGGCAACGGCGCTATGACGGTGATCGGCGTGGTTGAGGATCTGCGCTTCCGGGGTCCGCGCGAACAGGTGGGCGGAGTCGTCTACCGTTTCAGCACCAAGGCTTTCACGGGTGCCTTCGCCACCATCCGCTATACCGGCAATCCTCGCACCACTGCCGATGCGATCGAAGCAGCTTGGAAGCGCATCGCACCGGCCGAGCCGTTCAGCGGTCGCACCGTCGAAGAGAATCTCTACAAGCGCTATTACGAGCAGGACACGCAGCGTACTCGCCTGTTCACCATGGGTGCGGTGCTGGCGATCGCGATCGGCTGCATCGGTCTCTACGGCCTCGCGGCGTTCGACACGACGCGGCGGATCAAAGAGATCGGCATCCGCAAGGCGCTGGGCGCCTCCACCCGCAACGTGCTCCAGCTGCTGGTCACGAAGTTCCTGCGCCCGGTGCTGTTCGCCAACCTGATCGCCTGGCCGCTCGCCTGGGTGGCGATGCAGCGCTGGCTGTCGACCTTCGACGATCGGATCGGCCTGTCGCCGGCCTATTTCCTGCTCGCCTCGGGGCTGGCCGTGCTGATCGCCGTCGCCACCGTGATCGGCCAGTCCTGGCGCGTCGCCCGCGCCGAACCCGCCCGCGCGCTGCGCTACGAATAAGGATCGCTGGATGCACCGCCTCGCCTGGCTCGCCCTGTATCGTTCGTTCACCCGGCACAAGCTGTTCACGCTGGTCAACATCGGCGGGCTGGCGCTGGGCGTGGCGGTGTTCCTGATCCTCGCGCTGTTCGTCCGCGCCGAGACGACGTTCGATCACGGCGTGCCGGGCTGGGACCGGACGTGGGTCGTGCGTCGCACGCTGCAATTCCCCGGCGCCAACGAAGTCAACATCCCGTCGCGCCGCGAGATGCTGGCCCAGCTCCAAGCGGATCATGCCGGCTTGACCGGCACGCGGCTGCAGCTGGACGATGCGGCGCTGCAGCTCGGCAACGGCAGCACCAGCGTCAAGCTCGGCCAGGTCGACGCCAACTACTTTGCGCTGTTTCCTTTTCCCGTCGTCGCGGGCGATCCGGGCGCGACGCTGCGCACCCCCGACGGCGTGGTCATCACCGAACGGATCGCGCAGAACCACCTGCCCGGCGGCGCGCCGATCGGCCGCATGCTCAAACTGACCGTCGATGGCGAGCAGCGCCAGTTCCGCGTCGGCGCCGTCGTGCGCCTGCCCAAGGCGATGAGCCTTGCGGGCGACCTCTTCCTTCGCCTCAGCCCGAATGCGTCGCCTTTCGGCAAGGGCATGGGCCTGCAGACGCTGCTGCGGCTCGACCCCGCCGACGCACCTGTAGCCACCCGCCTGGTCGAGCGGTTCGACCAGCGCCATCCCGATCCCAGCCTGACCGGCGTCGCCAGCCGCTTCCTCCTGACCAACCGCCTCGTCCCGCTCGGTTCGCTGCATCTCCAGTCGCCGCGCGACCGTATCGTCGTGGCGACGCTGGGACTGGTCGGGTTGCTCGCGCTGCTCGTCGCGATCGGCAACTATGTGAACCTGGCCACCGCACGCGCCGGCCTGCGCGCCCGCGAGGTGGCGATGCGCAAGACGCTGGGCGCCACCCGCGGCGCGCTGATCGGCCAGTTCCTCGCGGAGTCACTCGCCACCACCGCGATCGCCGCGCTGCTCGGCCTCGCGCTGGTCGAAATCGCGCTGCCGCTGGTCAACGCCATCGGCGGCACCGATCTGAAATTGCAGTATTGGGGCGGCGAGACGATCCTGCCCCCGCTGACCGCGCTGGTCGCCATCGTCGGGCTGATCGCCGGCGCGCATCCTGCCTTCGTCCTGTCGCGATTTCGCCCGGCGACAGTATTGGCAAGCGCCGGGGCAACCGGCGGTGGCCGCAGCGGGCGGCGGCTTCGCGCGACGCTGGTGGTGCTGCAGTTCGCCATCGCGATCGCACTGATGATCGGCACCGGCGTGCTGCTCGCGCAGGTCCGCCATGTGCAGACCGCCGATCTCGGCTTCGACCGGCAGGGGCTGGCGATGCTCTCCTCGTTCGGCGACGCGGGGCTCGATTCCGCGCAGCGCCGCGATCTGGCCGCCGCAATCGCCGCGCTACCCGGCGTCACCGGCGTCGCCCAGTCCTCGATCGCGCCGGGCGGCGGGAGTTTCGGCATCCTCGAGATGCAGCGCGAGGGCGGCGGGGGCGACAAGATATCGGTGATCCAGGCATCGATCGGTCCCGGCTTTTTCGGGCTCTACGGCGCGCGACTGCTCGCCGGCCGCTGGTTCGATCCGCGGCGCTTCGCCAGCGACGATGCAGGCGAAGGCAAGGTGCATGCGGTGCTGCTCAACCGCACCGCGGCCGCCCGCCTCGGCTTCGCCACGCCGGCGGGCGCGATCGGCAAGGTCCTGACCGGCAGCACCGCACCGCAGACGGTAATCGGCGTGATCGACGACCTGCGCCTGATGGGCCCGGTCCAGCCGGTGGAGCCGCAAGCCTATGCCCTGCAGGGCACCGGCCTGACCGCGCCGGTCCTGAGCCTGCGCTACGCCGGCACCGACAGTCGCGCGGTGCTCGACCGGGTCGAGCAGGTCTGGCGCCGCGGCGCGCCCGCCGTGCCGCTCAAGGTACAGACGGTCGACCAGATGCTCTACGAAACCTATGTCCGGGCGGATCTTGAACGCGCCCGCCTGTTCACCGCCGGTGCCGTACTCGCCGTGCTGATCGGCTGCATCGGCCTCTACGGCCTCGCCGCCTTCGATACCGAACGACGCATCAAGGAAATCGGCATCCGCAAGGCGCTCGGGGCCTCGACGCGCGACGTGCTCCAGCTGCTGGTCGCCAAGTTCCTGCGACCGGTGCTGCTCGCCAACCTGATCGCCTGGCCGCTCGCCTGGGTGGCGATGCAGCGCTGGCTCTCCGGCTTCGACGACCGGATCGCGCTGACGCCCTGGTATTTCCTGGCTGCCTCGGCGCTGGCGGCGAGCATCGCGGTGCTCACCGTGCTGGGCCAGTCGCTGCGCGTCGCCCGTGCCGAACCCGCCCGGGCGCTCCGGTACGAATAGGAGGGACCGCAGCGGCCAGCGCGCTTGCCTGAACCAAACTCGCGTCGCTATCGTTACCCATACATGTTGGCATTTCTCGATTTCGAGGCGTCTTCGCTCGGCAAGCGCAGCTATCCGATCGAAGTGGCGTGGGTGTTCGAAGACGGTCGCTCCGAAGGCCATCTGATCCGACCGGCGCCCGATTGGGAGGATTGGGATCCCGCGGCGGAAGCGATCCACCATATCCCCCGCGCAACGCTGCTGGAATCCGGCGAGCCGCATGCGGCGGTGGCCCAGCGGATGGTCGAGCAACTCGCCGGCCACGATCTCCGGGCCAGCGCCCCGTCCTGGGACGGCAAGTGGCTCAGCACGCTCCTGCGCGCCGCAGGGCTGCCGCGTAATAGCCTGCGGCTCCGCGATAGCGACGATGCCCATCGCGACGCGGCGCGTGCCATGCTCGCCCCGCACCTCCCGCCGGAGCTGTTGGAGCCGACCGTCGAGGATCTGCTCGTCCACACCGAGATGCGGGATCGCAGCGCCGTCGCCCACCGCGCGCTCGCCGACGCGGAAGCCGAACGAGGGCGATGGCTGGCCGTTCGCGAAGCGGCCGCCGCGCATCTCGCCGGGCGGTGAGCGTTGGGCGGAGGAAACCCGGCGGCGCATCCGGTCACGCCCGACGGCCGCTATTTCGTCGTGCGTGGGCGATTGTGGCGCATGTCCGATCCGGCGCTGGCGGAGAAGGACCGCGCGACACTGGTGGCGACGTTGATGGCCGCACGTCGCGCGGTTGGTGCCGCACGGCGGTCGCAGGACGAAGCGGCAGAGGCAACAGCCCATGCCGCCGTGGACCAGGCGAAGCGCGCGCTCGGCGAGCGCGGCCCGCCTTGGTGGCAGGACGGCGCCCCGGACTATAACCGACATTTGGCGCGCAACACGCCCTACGCGGCATGGTTCGCAGCGATCGGCGCATGACCTGGCGGCGGGCGGCCTGCCCGCTCCAACGCCCCGCGGACGCCCTTCGTCAGGCGCTCAGCAGCTGATTTCTTCCGTTTCGCTTGGCGCCGTACAGCAGCCGATCGACATCCTCGCAAAAGTCCCGCGCCAGCGCGCCTTCCAAAGGTGTCACCGTGCTCACCCCCAGGCTGGCGGTGACGAACGGGCTGCAATCCGAAGCGGCGTTGGGGATCTCGAGCCCCTCGACCGCGCGGCAGCAGCGCCGTGCGATTTCCAACGCCACGGACTCGTCGGTGTCCGGCAGGAGCAGCACGAACTCCTCTCCGCCGAACCGCGCGATTACGTCCTCCTCGCGCCCAAGCGCCTTCAAAGCCGCAGCCACTGCCACGAGGCACTCGTCGCCATGGAGATGGCCGTAGCGGTCGTTGAAACCCTTGAAGTGATCGATATCCAACAGGATCATCGAAAGGGGTCGGCCCGACCGGCGCGCCGCTTCCCAATAGGTTTCGAGGCGCTCGTCGAAGCGTCGGCGGTTGGCGATGCGGGTCAGCCCGTCCTCGAACGACAGGGCCTCCAGCTTGCGCTGCATCTTGGCGAGTTCCTGCTCGATCCGCTTGCGTTCGCTGATGTCGAACATGAAGCCGATCAGGCTTTCGACCTCCCCTTCCGCGTTGCGCACCACGTGCACGACGTCGCGGATCCAGACAAAGCCGCGGTCCTGCGTCAGCGCACGATAATCGGCCTCGTGATCGACGCCCGCGATCGACTGCGCAACGCAATAGTTGACCACATGCTCCCGATCATCGGGATGGATACGCGAGGCCCAGTCCTCCACCGACACCCAGCTGTCCTGCGGCCAGCCAAGAAGCGCCGCGATCTGCGGGCCGATATAGGCAAAGCGCATCGTCGCCCAGTCGATCTTCCACGGAATTGCGCGGGTCGATTCCAGGAGCGTCCGATAAACGGCATCCTCCGGGCCGGAGCTTGCCCGGGCGGGCCCAACGGCGGGCTCTGCCGCGACATGGTCGATTTGAGCATTTCTGTGCGGCATCACGTTCTTGTCCATTCAATCGACGGAGGGGCATCGCGGGGGGGCGAGGTGCCTACGCGCTCACCGCATCATAAAAATGAATAGCTTTCAGTAGGATTGACGGACAACGCTCGCATCACGCTGCGGGGTACGTCCGGTGACGGGGGCCTCAATCGGGAGAAAAGGAAGGCGGCGGCGTCTTGCCCCAGGCACGGTCGGGTGTCGGCGCCAGCGTGAAGTCCAGCGTTCCGCCGCGCTCGACGAAGCGCGCCGGCAACCACGCCTGCTCGCGCCGCTGGCCGTCGACCTTGAGAGACTGGACATAGGGGGCCGCGGGCCCGGCGCCCTTCGCCCGGATGACGATACGCGCGCCAGGACGGCGGATCGTCACGCCGGAGAAGGAAGGGCTGCCCACTACCAGATCGGCGCGACCTGGGTAGAGCGGATATACGCCGAGCGCGGACCAGACATACCAGGACGACATCTGCCCCAGATCGTCGTTGCCGGAGATGCCAGCCGGCGTATTGGTCCAGATGCGTCGCATCGCCTCGCGCACCGTCTCCTGCGTCTTCCAGGGTTCGCCGGTGAACAGATAGAGCCAGGGCGCGGCGATCGACGGCTCATTGTCCATCTCCGCATGCAGCGGGCCCGACTTGGTCACCGCCCAGCTGCCGTCGGGCTTGCGGAAGAAGGCATCGAGCCGCCGGGACGCAGCCGCGGGGCCGCCGAGCGCAGCGATCAGCCCTCCCGCATCGAATGGCACCATCCACAGATATTGCGCACCGCTGCCCTCGACGAACGCGTCTTCGCCGGCCGGATCGAAGCGGGGCCAGCTGCCATCGGCGTTGCGCGGCTGGATATACCCGCCTTGCGGGGTTGCCTTGGGATTGAACAGGTTGCGCCACCAGCCGGATCGCGCGCGGAACAGACGTGCCCCCTCGCGGTCCCCCGTGGCACGGGCCAGTTCGCTCAGGCCGAAATCGGCGGCCGCCAGCTCCAGCGTGTCCGACGCGGTACCCCATCCGGGGGCGCCGACCGGCATGTAATGGAGCCGCAGCCACTGATCGAGGCCGGGGCGCTGCCCGATGCAGAGCACCGGACAGCCCTTGCGGCTCAGATCCTTCTCGGTCGGCACCGTCGCCGCGCGCTTCAGCGAGGCGTAGGCGCGCTTCGCATCGAAGCTCCGCCCGCCGAAAGCGTAAATAGCGGCGACGGACGCCGGCGAAGGGTCGCCGTTCATCACGCTCGTCGCGCCGGTAAGGTGCGTCCAGCGATCCCACACCCCGCCATTCTGGTCCGCCTGGTTGAGCAGCGACTGGGCGATATCGGCGCCGCGCCGTGGATCCAGCAGGGTCACCAGCTGCAACTGGGACCGGTACACATCCCAGCCCGAGTAATTGGCATATTGCGCACCTTGCCCGCGCGACAGCCGGTGCACGGCGCCGTCGAATCCGCGGTAGCGCCCATCCGCATCGCTGTAGAGATTGGGAGTCAGCAATGCGTGGTAGAGCGCGGTGTAGAACACGGTCCGCTCGTCGCGTGCGCCGCCCTCGATCGCGATCTGGCCGAGGCGCCGGTTCCAGATCGCACGCCCCGCCACCTGGGTAGCCTCCAGGGTGGTGCCGGCGGGGCTTTCACGCGCCAGATTCGCGCGGGCGCCAGCTGAATCGACATAGGAGATACCCACCCGCATGGTCACGACGGGCGTGCGCTTCGGATCGAAGCGGATCCAGCCGCCCGCCCCCTTCCCGGCGGGCGGATGGCCTTCGGTGCCATAGCTGGTTCCGCCGCCGCCCTGCGCCGCGCCCGGCATCACCTTGTCGTCGCGCCACGTGCCGCCGACCTCGAACGGCTGGTCGAAGACGGCGACGAAGTGCAGCGTGTAGTAACTCTCGCGCCGGTCGGCGGCGAGATACCCGCAAAAATTGCCGCTGGTCACCGATCCGGTGACGGTGCGCGTCACGGGATCGATGGCGATGGTCGAGGCGGTGCTGCCGACTTCGCTGTCAGAGGTGCGAAACAGCAGATTGGCCGGCCGATCCGCGGGGAACGTGAAGCGCCCCACGGCCGTTCGGTCCGTCGCGCCGAGGTCGACCTTCACGCCATTGCCTAGCCTGACGGCGTAGCGCCCGGGGCTCGCGGTCTCCTCGGCATGATCGAGCATGCTGGCATAGCGCATGCCGGCGGCCGCCGATGCCGGGGACATTTCGACCGCGCCGGTGACAGGCATGATCGGGATATCGCCACTAGCTCCCGTGCAACCGGTGCCCGACACGTGCGTGAGGCTGAAGCCGCGAATGCCGTTGGCACGCCACTCATAGCCCCCGGGCGCGGCGGAGGCCGTGCGCTGTCCCGGCAGAGGCGTCTCTTCCGGGCTAAAGGCAACCATGCCGAACGGCAGCGACACGCCGGGAAACACGTTGCCGCCATTGGTCGTGCCGATGAACGGGTTCACGTCGCTGGCGGGATCGCCGCCCGCGTCGCGCTGGCCGGCAGCTTGCCCGACGCTGGCGATCCCCAGCGCCGCGATGACCACGACACGCATCATGCCAATTCCCCCACAAAAGAACATTTGCTTACGATATTCATGAGAGTGTTCGACCATCGTGCTGGCTGCAAGCCTTAAAGCGACGCGCGCCTCGACCGCATCGCGCATTCAGATGTTTCCCGCGGGAACGGGCATCCCCCCCCCCGCGAACGGCTGCAGGTCTGACGGTTCAGGGGGTGATGCACTGCAATTGCCGCCGTGGCGTTGCCCGACCGCGAGAATGACGGGCCAACCGGCCTCCCCGGTTCAACGGTCCCGTGAGGCGGGCGGCATCCATCTCGATCTGTACCGCAAAGGGGGCGGGCGCCGCCGGCTGCGCCGATGCCGCGCCGGCGAAAGCAACTCCCGCGGCGACCGACAGCCAGCGCTTGGTCCTCCATATCTCTCCATCGTCGAAGTACGGGGAGACGCTGGTCGACGGTGGGCGCAAGATGGCGCTGCCACTATCATGTTCGGGGCGGGCGGCACGTGCCGCGAACGGTCGCCTGGCCGTTCTCCCGCGGCATTTCCGCGCGCGTTCCTTCCATCCGAGGCCGAGGATGGAAAGCGGCCCGGCTGCGCGGTAGAGACGTTCGCCTGCATCCTTGGGCTATCAGGCCCTTCCAGGAGAAGACGATGCGTTCAGATGGCACGGTAGCACAGGTAGATCGCCGAAACTTCGTAGCACTGGCAGCGGCCAGCGGGCTTGCCTCGATCTTGCCACGCCAAGTTTCTGCCGCTTCGGTGCGGCAAAACTATGCGCTTCCCGCTGGGCAATGGGTGGTCACGAGCGCAACCAGCGCGTGGCAACTGGCCGACAAGGCGGCGCTAACCCCCTCCGTCAGCGCGGATCCCGCCGACGTACTGCTGCAGTTCGATCGTCCGCAACAGACCATGGAAGGCTTCGGCGCCTGCTTCAACGAGATGGGGTGGGATGCCATCAGCCTGTTGCCGCACGCCGATCAGGACGCCATCTTTGAAGCGCTGTTCGGCGATGCCGGCCTGGGTTTTTCCCTGTGCCGCATGCCGATCGGCGCCAATGATTTTGCCCGTGACTGGTATTCCTATGACGAGACGCCGGGCGATTTCGCGCTCCGCGACTTCCGTCTCTCCCGCGACGATGCGACGCTCGTCCCCTTCATCCAGCGGGCACAGCATGTCCGCCCGGCGCTTCGGCTCTGGGCTTCGCCGTGGAGCCCTCCAAGCTGGATGAAGACCAATGGCCATTATGCCTCGGTGCCCAACAGGACAGGCTGGCCCAGCAATGGACTCAGACCGGATCAGGTCGGCACCGAAGGCACCGACATGTTCGTCCAGGACGAGCGCTATTTCGATGCCTATGCGCGTTACTTCGGCAGGTTCATCGATGAATATGCCAAACGGGGCATTCGGATCGGCATGGTCATGCCGCAGAACGAGTTCAATTCGGCGCAACCCTTCCCCAGCTGCTGCTGGACGCCGTCCGGCCTCGCCCGCTTTCTCCCGCACCTCGGAAGGGAAATGACGCGTCGGGACGTGGACGTTTTCTTCGGCACGATGGAACGCCCCGATGATCGGCTGTTCGAAACCGTCTATGCCGACAAGGCGGCGGCGGCTGTCATCCGCGGCGTCGGGGTGCAGTGGGCCGGTCGCGGCGCATTGCCTTTCCTGGCACGAAACCATCCGACGCTTCGCTTCTACATGAGCGAGCAGGAATGCGGCGACGGTCGGAACGACTGGCGCTATGCGCGCTATGTGTGGAGCTTGATGAAGAGCTACCTGTCGAACGGCTGCAGCGGCTACAATTACTGGAATATCGCGCTGGTCGATGGAGGCGTCAGCCGCTGGGGCTGGGCGCAGAACTCGCTGCTCAGCGTGAACCGCGCGACCCGCGGATGGCGCTGGAATCACGAATTCTATCTGCTGAAGCATCTGGCGGGCATCGTGCGCCCCGGAGCAACGCGCATTCCAGCGGTAAGCTGGACCGGCTATGAGGACGTGCTGGCCTTCCGCAATCGCGATGGCAGCCTGGCGATCATGGCGCACAACCCCACGAATGCGCAGATGAACCTGCGCATCGGCATCGGCGGGTCGATTCTGGAGACACGATTGCCCGCAGATTCCTTTGGCTCGGTTCTGCTGCCTTGACGGCCAAATGCCACCACGCGGCACCGCGGAAACCGGCCCGTACGCGCGCGGCAAACGGGCCGGCGATGTCTCGCCGACACGGCGAGCGACCGAAAGCCGGCTGCCCTTCGCTCTCAGGGCTGCCAGCTAGGCCGGTATGACGGGTCGAGCTGTCGATCGACGAAATAGGCCGCGCTGATGAAGGCCAGGTGGGTCAATGCCTGCGGATAGTTGCCAAGCGGCAGTCCCCTATCGTCGGTCTCCTCTGCGAACAGGCCTAGCGGGTTGGCGTAGGCAATTCCCCTGGCCAGTATCATCTGCGCGTCGTCCAGCCGTCCGGCCCGCGCCAGGCATTCGGCATACCAGAAGGTGCAGGTCGTGAAGGCGCCCTCCCTGCCCGTCAGGCCGTCGCCGCTCCGGTAGCGGTACACCAGCCCGTCGTCGCAGAGCTCCGCTTCGATGGCGGCCAGCGTCTTCAGCCAGACAGGATCGGTCGACGAGACGAACCGCACGAGCGGCAGCATCAGCAGCGCCGCGTCCAGCGCGGTCCCGCCGCGCTCCTGGACGAAATAGCCATGCTCCGGATGCCGGAAATTGGTCCACACATCGTCGACGATGGCGTCGCGGGCCTCGGCCCACGCGACCAGCGGCGCCGGGAGCGAACGCTTCTTGGCAAGCCGGATGGCGCGGTCCAGCGCGACCCAGCACATCACGCGCGAATGAAGAAAATGGCGCGGCTCGGAGCGCATCTCCCAAATGCCGGCATCGGCCTCCTGCCAATGTTCGATCACGTACTCGACCAGGCCGCGAACGTGCTGCCACCCCTCGTGGTGAATGGCAGGCCCATATTTGTTGACCAGATAGGCGCTGTCGAGAAGGTCGCCGAAAATGTCGAGCTGCTTCTGTTCGCTCGCGGCGTTGCCGATCCGCACCGGGCGGCTCCCGGCATATCCCGAAAGATGCTGGAGTTCGCGCTCTTCGCCCGGCAACCCGCCGTCAAGCGCGTACAGAATGCGCAGCGGGCTTTCCCGGCCCGCGGTCACGACGCGCCCGCTCACCCATCGGTAGAAATGCTCGGCCTCCTCGGTAAAGCCCAGGCGCAGGAAGGCATAGACGGTAAACGATGCATCCCGGATCCAGGTCGCGCGATAGTCCCAGTTGCGTTCGCCTCCCTTGGTTTCGGGCAGCGAGAAGGTAGCGGCGGCGGCGATCGACCCATGTCGAGCCGACGTCAGAAGCTTCAGCGTCAGCGCGGAGCGCAGCACCTGTTCGCGCCAGCGCCCCTTGTAGGTCGATTGGGACGCCCAGTCGCGCCAAGCGCGCGTCGTTTCCGCGATCAGCCCCCGCACTGCCCCCTGGTCAGGGCGCGGCGTGGTATTGTCGCCGAGAACGAACCAGGCACTTTCGCCTTTGGACAAGGTGAAGCGCGCGCTCACGCCATCCGGCTGCGGATCGAGGGGAACCGAGGCGAAGAGACGGAGCGACAGATCGTCGCCGGAGAAGTGCACCCCGCCCTCGATCGCCGAAACCTGCGGGATTTCGCGGGCATAGTCGAACCGTGGGGCACACCGCATGGTGAAGGTCACCCTGCCGCTGGTGACCGTCAGGAACCGGACCAGGCGGCGCGCATCGGTGTCCGGCCCTTTTCCCGTTCCGGGGTGCGGCATCAGATCGACCACCTCGGCGCTACCGTTCTCGGCGATCCAGCGTGTGAGCAGCACGTTGGTGTCGGGCACATAGAGCTGCAAGGGACGCGGATCGTCGAGATCGGGCGCGATTTCGAACGCGCCACCCTGCTCGCCGTCCAGGAGGTCCGCGAAGATCGTAGGGCTGTCGAGCGCGGGCCAGCAAAGATAGTCGATGGTGCCATCGCGGGCGACCAGAGCCGCGGTCTCCAAATTGCCGATGATGCCGTGATCGCCGATCGTGCGGAGCGACTTACCCATTGTCGCGGAATTCGGGGTAGAGGGACATACCGCCATCGACGAACAACGTGGTACCGGTGACATAGTCGGCTTCATCCGATGCGAGCCACACAACGGCCCGCGCCACATCTTCCGGTTCCCCGATCCGGCCATAGGGAATGAGCCGAAGCAGCTTGGCGAGCGCTTCCTCGCTGTCCCACGCATCCTTGTTGATCGGGGTTCGGATGGCGCCCGGCGCAACGGCGTTCACCCGGATGCCGTCAGCGGCGACTTCCTGGGCGAGCGAGCGGGTCAACATGCGCAACCCGCCCTTGGCGGACGCATAGTTGACGTGCCCAGCCCAAGGGATGATTTCGTGGACCGAACTCATCGCGACGATCACGCCGGCACCGCGGGCGGGACGTCCCTGCTGCGGCTGCGCACGGAAGCGTTTCACGGCTTCGCGCGCGCACAGGAACTGCCCGGTCAGATTGATGCCGATGACCGTGTTCCAGTCTTCCAGCGACATATCGGCGACCGCGGCATCCTTCTGCACGCCGGAGTTGGAGACCAGCACGTCGATGCGGCCAAAGGCGGCGGCGGCCTCGTCGAACAGGCGGACGACCTCCGCCTCCTCCGACACGTCGGCCTGCACGGCGATTGCCTTCCCGCCCTGTTCGGCAATCCGCCGGACGAGCGCCTCTGCCGGTTCGGCCTGGGAATGATAGTTCACCGCAACGGCGGCCCCGGCAGCAGCAACCGCCTCCGCCACCGCAAGGCCGATCCCGGAGCTCGCACCGGTAACGATCGCGGCATGGCCCGCGAGAGAGCCTCTGTTCGTCTGCATGGAACGTCTCCAGAACTGCACGGCGAGGCGCCGCGTCGCGCGACAACGCTCGAACCAGCACGACGGCTATCGGGAAAATCGCACCCGGTGCTCCAAGGGGAAGTCCGAAAGGGCGAATCGCCGGTCGGCCATGCGGGGACCAAGCCCCTCGCAAAGGCGTGCCCCGTACAAGACGGCGCCGTCCTCCAGGAACGATCCCGCCCCGCCGCCATTCTTGAGGCACACCGATGCCGGAGATCATGATGCGCGAATTCGACCTGTATTACTGGCCGGTGCCGTTCCGAGGGCAGTTCCTTCGAGCCATCCTTGCTTTTGCGGGGGCGCGCTGGACCGAACATGATGCGGACGAGATCGCGGCGCTGATGGAGCAAGACGCTAGCGACCAGCCGGTCGCCTTCATGGGGCCGCCGGTGCTTGTCGACCGGGAACGCGATGTCGCGCTGTCGCAAATGCCGGCAATTGCCATGTACCTGGGCGAGCGGCTGAACCTGCTGCCTCCCTCGGCGGAAGATCGAGCGCGCACTGCCAAGATCGCCAACGACGCCAATGACGTGATCGACGAACTCACGCTGGACGGCGGGCGCGAGATGTGGACGCAAGAGCGTTGGAACGCTTTCGTACCGCGATTGCAAAAGTGGATGCACATCTTTGAAGATATGGGTGCGCGAAGAGGCCTGACAGCGGCGAAAGGTTTCCTGCTCGGTACGCCGACGCCGGGCGTCGCGGATATCATCACGTCCATTCTGTGGACCACCATGGCAGATCACTTGCCGAAGACAGCGGCGCTCTGCGAGGAGGCGGCCCCTGCCCTCTGGGGTCTAGCCGGCCGAATGCAGGAAACCCCGCAGCTTGCCACCCTTCGACAGAAGAGCGCCGCCGATTTCGGCGACACCTATTGCGGCGGCGAGATCGAGCATTCCCTGCACAAGGTGGCCGGCTGACCGCGCGATGATCGAAACCAAGGGCGCTTGATCCGCCGTACGCGGGTAATGCCCGATCTCGATAGGTCGCCCGTCGCGAGCATTCCGTTCCCCATTTCCGAGCGGGACGCACCGCGGCGACCATCACTTAAGCGGCGTATACCTGCAGGTGAAACGAGGCACCGTTGCATCGTCTGCAGGTGCTAGATGGATGTACAGCCTGTCGCCCGCCAACCCGTCGAGGCAGAAGATGGCGTCCGCATCGTACAGATCGTCGCGGTGGGCATCCTTCCACCCCGGTACGGCGGCCAGTGCCCGAGCCTTTGCTTCTCTCGCCGACCCGGCGACCACGAACATGTTCTTGTGACGTTCGGCGAAATCGACGCCGTCATAGCCCCCGAGATTGACGAACCACAGTTTCTCCCGCGCGCCAGGCCGCTCGGGACGCAGCAAGATCGAATGGCCATCGGCCCGATCAATTTCCGCCCAGCAGTCGATATGCAGTGTGCCGGGCGTACCCCACCATTCGGCGCGCAACTGGTCATATGTGTCCTGGATCGCGTTCGCGACGACGAACCTGATGTCATGGACCTCGATATGGGCAGAGGGATGCTCCCCGCCGACATAGATCGCGAACAGCTTCATCGAGCCGCCTCCCAAACATTCATCCCTCAAGCCGCCGCTTCAAGCGAGGCGGCATCCGCCACTGCCGCAAGTTCCGTGCCCACGATCGTCCCGATCTCGTGGGAGCTGGTGATGCCTTGTATGAAGGGGTGTCGCTGCAGCAGGAAAGGAATGCTGAGGCAGAAAAGCTGTGCCCGCGCCGGGTGCGTGCTCAACGGATGGAACTGCGCATCCACGACGATGCCTTTGACGCCTGCGCCGTCGGCCTCAGCCGCGTCCTTGACCACGCCCTGCTTCAGAAGCGTCGAGAAGGGAAAGTCTTCCGCGCCGAGCGGGGCTTGGCCGGTGGCATCGATGAACGCCGGAAAATGTCGGCGCCGGCCCGCAATCGTTACGACCGCCCCCGGCACAGACTTCGTATCGATACTGCCCCCCTGCCCGAGCGCGACGACCTCCAGCCGGCCGGCGCGATGCAACGCCAGCATGCGTTCAATCGAGAGATGCGGCACGGTGGCGTAATCGTCGACGAAGACGGGCTTCAGCGTAGTGTTGAAGCGATGCAGTGCTTCTTCGTCGAGATGCGGAGCAATCAGTCCAAATGTCTCATGCATCCGCAGGATCGCGTAGCGCCACGGCACCGTATGGCAGCTTTCGAAATGGCTTCGTGCTTCGGCCAGGTTCGCTGCCGCCCAGTCAAAGGGATCCGCGGCCAGACGCTCGGCGAAATATCGGTCGCAGAAGGTTTCCAGTGTCACGGCAGAGAGACCGACAGCCTCGGCATACACGGGATCTGCAGCCGCAAGCTCGTCGCGGAACAGCGCGAACGCCCGATCCAGCAAATCCTCGCCGCCCTGCTCGATCAGGGCCGAAATGGCTTCGGGGGTGCATATGGCCAGCGGTTCATAAGGTAGCGGGTGGTAGAAATCCGCCTCCGGCAACAACCCCTTCCGGGAAATCATCGTGATGGCGAAATCATCTGCGTCCGGGTCTATCCGGTAGCGCAGCGCCTCGCCTTCGGCCTGCTCGAACGCGCCATGCGTCGTCGCCATCGTGACCGCCGCGTCGATAGCGGTCAGCGAACTGCCGAGAATGCCGATCGAGGCCGGCGGGATACGTTGCAGCGCGGTGGCCGGCCACGGACTGAGGAAATAGCCGGGTTTGACCTCGGGCTCCTCCGGCCATTGGTGCCCGGTTGCCAGAACGACCTCATCGTGCGCGCGTTCAAAATTGGTGCCTCTGCGGGGCAGGAGCGAGAGGCAGATCCGATTGCTGTCGGCGCGGATATCCGTCACGCGAACACCGGTAACGACGTCCACCGCCATCCCCCGCCCTCTGGCAGTCGCGACGAGCCATTCAAACTGTTCCTGGAAATATGCGCCGAGCGCCACGCGCGGATAGAACGCATGCGGGTCAATCGCATCGGGATCAACGCCCAGGCGCAGGAGACGTCGTCTCGGCTGGCGTTCGAGCCACGCGCACAGCGTTTCCCGGATCGGCGGGATCTCGATACTGGCGATGTTCGAGAGCATCGCCGGATCGTTCCAGCCAGGTCGATAGGGCGTGCCGAGACCCGCCTGCGACTGGGCCTCGTAGATCGTTATGTCAGCGCCCCCGTGCATGGCCTCCAGCAGAGCATGCAACGTGTAGATCGTCGTCGGACCAGCACCGACAAAGGCAATGGATGGGCGCATCGGGTCTGAAAGCTCGACGAGACTCCTTGTGCCATGCCCTTTGGTGCATGCCTGTCGTGCAGGCCCCAGCCCCCCAGCGAAGCCGCAGCCGCGTTACGCGCCGCTGAACGGGGGCTGCCAAAGAGAACCGAGTAACGTCAGAGCATTCGTGGCAGCACGTCGGTCTCGCGCCCGCGATCAAAGAACCGATGCTTGATGACGCCAAGGATGTGGAGGGCAGCCAATGCAAGCAGCGTGTATGCGAGCGTCTTGTGCGCCAACGCGAACACCGCAAAAGCACGATCGTTCTTCGGCAGCATTTCGGGCAGCTCGTGTCCGAAAAAAGGTATGCCGTCGCTTTGCGTGAAACTGCTGGACATCGCATACCCCATCAAAGGGACGATGATCGCGAGCGCCAGCAACGCGTAATGGACGCCGCCTGATAGCGCCCTCTCCCATTTAGAAAGCCCCGCAGGATGGGGCGGCAGGGCGGAACGAAGGCGGACGACCAGCGCGACAGTGCCGACCACGAACGCCAGGACGCCGAACTCCTTGTGGATCGGGTACATCCACGCGAACTTCGCAGGCATGGTGTCGGGGAGGCTGGTCATCGTCCAGCCCAGCGCGACCAATGCCAGAAGAAGCGCTGCGCGCGCCCAGTGGAGCAGCCGCATCAGCAACGGATACCGCGAGTTTGCGTGCGTCATCGTGTTCCTTTCCTCAAATGTCGCCGCCCAGCGCGCGGTAGAGCGCCGCGGCGGCGATCAGTTGATCTCGTCGTGCCAGGAGCGCGGCCTGTCGCGCCGTGTAGGAGGTCCGCTGCGCATCGAGCAATTCCAGGCGACTGGTCTGTCCCGCGGCGTAGGCCATGGCGGCCAGCGCGGTCCGGCGCTCGGCTGCGGCCACCGCGGCGCGCTGTTCGGTAACCTGCGCCGTATAGGTAGCCTGCGCGGCCATCCCGTCGGCGACCTCGCGGAACCCCGTCTGGATCGCCTTTTCATAGCTGGCGACCGCGCTCGACGTTCGCAGCCTCGCAAGGTCGAGATTGCCGCGCAGTTCGCCCCCGCGGAAGATCGGCACGCTGACAGCCGGAGCATAGGACCAGCTGCGGTTGGCGCCGCGGAACAGGTTGTCCAACGCCAGGCTGGCGAATCCGAACGCACCCGTCAGCGAGACGCGCGGGAAGAAGGCGGCACGTGCAGCGCCGATATCGGCATTGGCCGCGCGCAGCTCATGCTCCGCCTGGGCAATATCCGGGCGCCGTGCCAGCAGGTCCGAGGGCGCGCCCGCCGCCAGCCCGGTGCGGACCGGCTGATCGAGGAGCGACAGCGCGGGCGGCAGATCGGCGGGCAGCGGTGCGCCCACCGCAAGCGTCAGCGCGTTCGTCGACTGCACCCGTTCGCGCTCGCGCTGGGCGAGATCGGCCTGCGCCTGCCGGACCAGCCCCTCTGCCTGGGCGATATCGAGGCCGCTCGCCTGCCCCGCCGCCCGGCGCTGACGCGCAATGTCCAGCGATGCCTTCCAGTCCTCCAGCGTCGCGCGCGCCAAGGCCCATTGCTCCTCGGCTAGCCGCTCGTTCCAATAGGCGTCGGCCACCGCACCGATTACCGACAGCCGCACCGCTCGGCGCGCCTCGACCGAGGCGAGCCAGCGCTGGAGCGCCGCCGCGTTCATCGCGTGCAGCCGCCCGAACAGATCGATTTCGAAGCTGGTTAGCGCCGCCTGCGCGGAAATCTGGCCGAATTCAAACCCAGTGGCACCGCTGCCCGGCGCCAAGCCGACACCGGCGCCGGCAACCGACGCGGGCTGGCGCTGGCGGGTATAGCTTCCGTCGACGTTGACCGCAGGGAGGGCCTGCGCGCGCTGCACCCGCAGCTGCGCATGGATCGACTCTGCGCTGAGCGCGGCGATGCGCAGGTCGCGGTTGCTTTCGAGCGATAGCGCAATCAGCCGTTGCAGACGCGGATCGCCGAACATGCCCCGCCATTCGGGCAGCGCCTCCGTACCGTCGGCCACCGGATAGGCATCGGCGATGGGTGGAGTCGGCAAGGTGAGCGTCGGCGTCATCGAGCAGCCGGTCGTCGCCAGCAGCAGCACGAGCGAAAGATGGCGCATCCTCATGCCTCCTTATCCTTGCGACGGCCCTGCCAGCGTTCCGCCAGCCCCACTACCACCACGAAGAACACCGGCACGAACAACAGCGCGAGCACGGTGCCTGTAATCATGCCGCCGAACACGCCGGTGCCGATTGCCTGCTGGGTTTCGGCACTAGCCCCGTGCGCCAGCATCAGCGGCAGCACGCCGAGGGTGAAGGCCAGGCTCGTCATCACGATCGGCCGCAGGCGCACTCGTGCCGCGGCGATAGCGGCCTCGATGAGGCTGCTGCCGCTCGCGCGATACTGTTTGGCGAATTCGACGATCAGGATCGCATTCTTGGCGCTCAGCCCGATAATCGTGATCAGCCCCACCTTGAAGAAGATGTCGTTGGTCAGCCCGCGCATCACCACCGCGGAAACCGCGCCGATCAGTCCC
Source organism: Sphingomonas sp. TDK1 (assembly GCF_001650735.1). Taxonomy (GTDB): domain Bacteria; phylum Pseudomonadota; class Alphaproteobacteria; order Sphingomonadales; family Sphingomonadaceae; genus Sphingomonas. The sequence goes on from NZ_LXVY01000046.1 coordinate 164,697, forward strand.
AGTGGCACCACCAGCATCACCGCCATGGGTATCGACCAGCTTTCATACAGCGCGGCCAGCACCAGGAAGACGACCAGCATCGATAGCAGGATCAGCGTCGGCGCCTGCGCACCCGCCTCACGCTCTTGAAGCGACTGGCCGGTCCATTCGATCGCGAAGCCGGGCGGCAGCTGCGCTGCCAGCCGCGCCATCTCGCGCATCGCGTCGCCGCTCGAGGTTCCCGGCGCGGCGGTACCGGTGATGCTCACGGAGGGGTAGCCGTTATAAGTAGCAAGCTGGAGCGGGCTGGTGGTCCATATCGGCGTGACCAGCTCGGCGAGCGCGACCGTCCTGCCCTCGGTACCGCGCACGCGCAGCCGCAGCACGTCGTCCACGGTCATGCGGTCCTTGGCATCGGCTTGCACGATAACCTGCTGCAGGTGCCCCTTATTAGGGAAATCGTTGACATAGCTGCTACCGAGCGCGGTACCGATCATGTCGGTGATCGCGCTGAACGACACACCCAGCGCGCGCGCCTTGGCGCGGTCGATGTCGAGCCGTACGCTGGCACCGGCAGGCAGCCCCTCGGCATAGACGCCCTCAAGCTTCGCGCTACGCGCGGCGGCGGCGATCAGCGCATCCCGCGCGGCGAACAGCGCCTGCCGTCCCTTGCCCGCGCGATCCTCCAGCCGCAGCGCGAAACCCGACGAGGTGCCAAGTTCGTCGATCGCCGGCGGCAACATGCTCATTACCTGGCCTTCATGCACCGTCTTCTGCATCGCCGCATCCGCGGCGGCGGCTTCCGTACGCACGTCGGTGCCGCCGCGGTGGCCCCAATCCTTGAGGATGGTGTAGATCATCGCCGCATTGGGACCTGACCCTGAGAAACCGAAGCCCAGGATCGCCTCCGTGCGCTCGACGCCCGGCCGCCCGGCCATGTGACGCTCGAACGCCTGCACGGCCTCCCGGGTGCGGGCGGCAGTGGCATTGGCGGGGAGCTGGAAACTGGTCATGAAATAACCTTGGTCCTCCTCCGGGAGAAAGGACGAGGGCAGCTGGGTGAAGGCCAGACCGAGCAGGCCGAGAAGCACGCCGAACACCAGCATCATCCGCAGCGAACGCTTCAGCAGCGCCCGCACCCAGCCCTGATAGCGTCGGGTGGCAGACTCGAACTGGCGATCGAACCAGGCGAAGAAGCGGTTCTTGCGCGGTTCGTCCTCCAGCGGCTTGAGCAGCGTGGCGCACAGTGCCGGAGTCAGCGTGAGGGCCAGGAAGGCGGAGAGCAGGATCGATACCGCCATGGCCATCGAGAACTGGCGATAGATGGTGCCCACCGACCCTGCAGCGAACGCCATGGGTACGAATACCGCCGAAAGCACCAGCGTGATGCCGATCACCGCCGGCGTGATCTCATGCATTGCCTTTCGCGTGGCCTCTCGGGGCCCGAGGTGCTCCTCGTGCATCAACCGCTCGACATTCTCGACGACGACGATCGCGTCGTCGACGATGATGCCGATCGCCAGCACCATGCCGAACATGGTCAGCACGTTGATCGAAAAGCCCGTCGCGAGCATCACCGCGATCGTGCCGAGCAGCGCGATCGGTGCGACGATCGCCGGGATCAGCGTGTAGCGCACCTTCTGGAGAAACAGATACATCACCAGAAAGACGAGCAGCATCGCCTCGGCCAGCGTCTGCAGCACCTTCTCGATCGAGATGCGTACGAATGGCGCCGTGTCGAAACCTACCGACCAGCTCATCCCCGCCGGCAGCGCGTGCGCAAGCTCGTCCATGCGCGCGCGCACCGCCTGCGAGGTAGCGACGGCATTGGCGCCGGGGCTGAGCTGAATCGCAGCGGAAGCGGCAACCTTACCGTTCTCTCGGGTGGCGTTGCCGAAGCTCTGTGCGCCCAGCTCGATCCGGGCGACCTTGTCGAGCGTGACGCTCGATCCGTCGATATTCGCCTTCAGGATGACGCCGGCGAAATCCTCAATGGTCTTGAGCTGGCCGTCGGCGGTAAGCGGTACCAGCACGCGCTGCCCCTGCGCCGTCGGCTCTGCGCCGAGCGTACCGGGCGCGATCTGGACGTTCTGCTCGGTGATCGCTGCGGTGACGTCGCTGCTCGTCAGGCCGAAGCCGGCGAGCTTGGCCGGATCGATCCAGATCCGCATGGCCCGCTCGGCGGAGAAATTCTGGACGCGGCCAACGCCGGGCAGGCGCTTGAGCTCGTCGACGATGTTGCGCGTCATATAGTCGGACAGCGCAACCTCATCCTGCGGCCCGTCGGACATCAAGCTGACGATCATCAGGAAGCCGGAACTCGCGGATTCGACGGTCACGCCAGTCTGCCGAACCACTTGCGGCAGTCGCGGCTCGATTGCCTTCAGCCGGTTCTGGACGTCGACCTGCGCCATTTCCGGGTTGGTGCCGGGACGGAAGGTGGCGGTGATCGTGGCGGAACCGGAGCTGTCGGCGGAGCTCTCGAAATAGAGCAGGTTCTTCACGCTCGAAAGCTCGCGCTGGATCAGCGAGACGACGCTGTCGTTCAGCGTCTGCGGGGTGGCGCCGGGATAGCTGGCATAGATGCTGACGGTCGGCGGTGCGACGCTGGGGAAACGCGCGACCGGCAGTTGCGGAATGGCCAGCACGCCCGCCAGCACGATCGCGATGGCGATGACCCAGGCGAAGACGGGGCGGTCGATGAAGAATTGCGGCATGGTTCCGTCCTCAGCCTGCGCCGCGATCGCGCCAGGGGATCTGCTTCACCGGGGTGTTTGGCTGCACACGGTCCTGCCCCTCGACGATCACCACCTCACCCGCGCGAAGCCCGGACAGCACGAGGTACCGGCCGCCGACCATCGACCCCAGCTGCACGCGCCGCAGATGCACGCGGTCCTGCGAATCCACCACCGCCAGCTGCGCCGCTCCGTCATCGGCACGGATGACGGCCTGTTGCGGCACTGTCAGCCCGGCAGGCATGGGCGCGCGCGGCAAGCGGGCGCGGACAAACATGCCCGGTAGCAGGCGCTCGCCCGGATTGGCGACCTCGACCCGGACCAGCGCATCGCCGGTGGCCGGATCGACGGCAACACCGGAAAACAGGATGCGACCCCGGATCGGATGCGTCGCACCCGATGCCAGTATGATCTCGACGGGCCCCGCCGCGCCGCCGGCAGCACGCAGCGCGGCATAGCGTTCGGCCGTCTGGCGAACGTCGACATAGACCCTGTCGATCTGCTGCACCGTTGCGAGCGGCGTCGCGTCTCCCGCAGTCGCCAGCGCGCCTTCGGTAAGGTTGGCAGCGCCTATCCGGCCGGCGATGGGCGCGGTCACCCGGGCGAAGCCGAGGTCGACCTGGCGACGGCGCAGCGTGGCACGCGCTTCAGCCAACTCGGCGGCGGCCTGGTTCCGTGCGGCGACGGCATCGTCATAGCTCTGACGGCTGATCGCATCGGCAGCGACCAGCGGCTTCAGCCGTTCAGCCTGGGTCCGCGCGCGGTCATAGGCGGCCGTGGCCTTCTGCACAGTTGCGCGTGCCATATCGGCATCGGCGCGGAACGGCGCCGGGCTGATCTCGAACAGCACCTGTCCCGCCCGCACCGTCGAGCCCTGCTCGAACAGGCGGCGCTGCAGGATCCCGCCGATCTGCGGCCGGATCTCGGCCGTGCGGAACGCGACGACACGGCCCGGCAGCTCGTCGCTCGCCACCACGGGCCTCGCCATGATTCGCAGCGTAAGCACCTCCACCTCCTGCGTCGGCGGAAGTGGTGCGGTGTCGGCAGCGCAGGCGCCCAGCGCGCCGGCAGCCGCCAGCACGACCGGCAGGGTTCGGTAAAGCGTTCGAGCCATCATGCCGGCGCCTATCCGCGCGTTCGGTTGCGTCTCTGTCGACATTGTGTGGAGAGTTTGTGGAGACGCACTGGCGGCGCTTCCGTTTTGGCTGATAGGGATCGCATCATGCCTGTCGGAGCCTGCCCCGAATGAACCCGCTCGCGCTGATCGCCGAAGACGACAAGGACATTGCCGATATCCTCCGCGCCTATCTGGAGCGCGAGGGCTTCCGCACGGTGCAGGCGGGCGAAGGCCGCACTGCGCTGGACCTGCACCTGGCGCTGAAGCCCGACGTGCTGCTGCTCGACATCACGATGCCGCTGGTCGACGGCTGGGAGGTGCTCTCCGAAGTGCGCCGACGGGGTGGTACGCCAGTGCTGGTGCTCACCGCGCTCGACCAGGATATCGACAAGCTCCAGGCGCTGCGCATCGGCGCCGACGACTATGTCGTCAAGCCGTTCAACCCAGTGGAGGTCGTGGCGCGGGTGAAGGCGGTGCGGCGCCGCGCCGGGCCGGGCGCGTCCGGCGGGGTGTTGCGGATCGGCCCCGTCGAGATCGACACGATAGCACACCTCGTCCGCACCGACCGGGGCGAGGTGGCACTGACGCTAACCGAGTTCCGCCTGCTCACCCACATGGCGCGCACCCCCACCCGCGTGTTCAGCCGTAGCGAACTGCTCGACGCCTGCCTGCCGGGGTCGGATGCGCTCGATCGGACGGTGGACAGCCATGTCAGCAAGCTGCGCCGCAAGCTGGAACAGGCCGGCGCCCCCGAGATGCCGGAAGGCGTACGAGGCGTAGGCTATAGGCTCTGGTCGCGGTCATGAAGACGCGGATGAGCCTGGCCCGCCAGCTGGCAATCGCAATGGCGGCACTGGCGACAATGGCCATCGTCGCCACCTCGGCCACCTTCTACATCGTGTATGCGGTGCTGGAACGGTTGCAGGTCATCGCCCCGCTGCCACCTGGGGTCGACGGTTTCACTAGCCTCGATCTCGGCATAACCCTAACCGGCTGCCTCTTCGGCGCGCTGTTGGCGCTCGCGATCGCGCTGTGGGTGTCCAGACGGATCGTCCGCCCGCTACGCGCCTTGGGGGACGCCGCGCGCCGCATCGCTGAGGGCGATCTTGCCACAAGGATCGAGCCGATGCCGGAGGCCCATGGCGAGACGGCGCTGCTCATCGCCGATTTCAACGCGATGGCGGGACGGTTGCGGGGAATGTCCGAAGACGTTTCGACATGGAATGCCCAGATCGCCCACGAGCTGCGCACGCCTCTCACGATCCTTCGCGGGCGGTTGCAGGGCGCGCAGGACGGCGTATTCGCGCTCGACGCGCAACTGATCGCCGGACTGTTGCAGCAGGTCGACGGCCTCACCCGCCTCGTCGAGGACCTGCGCAGCGTCAGCCTGGCGGACAGTGGGCGGCTGGAGCTGACGCTTACGGAGGTGGATGTCAGGGCGGAAGTCGAGGCGCTGGCGCCCGCCCTCGCATCGATGCTCGCGCCTGCGGGCTTCGGCCTGGCGCTGGACCTGCGGCCCGGGTTCGTTCGCGCCGATCCAGCCCGGCTGCGTCAGGCGATCCTCGCGCTCGTCGAAAACGCGCGTCGCCATGCCGATCCGTGCGTGCTCCGGATCGAGACCGATTTCATCGATTCCGTCGCGGCGATCAGCGTGATTGATGGAGGTCCCGGCCTTCGTTCCGGATTTCAGAATCGGGCGTTCGACCCATTCGCGAGGGACACGCGGGACACGCGGGACACGCAGGGAACGGGACTGGGGCTCGCCGTTGTCCGAGCCATCGCGCGCGCCCACGGCGGCGATGCCGCATACGCACGGACCGCGACCCAATCCATTTTCAGGCTGAACTTGCCCCTGCCGGACTCCAAGGCGCCGTAGCCCCCGGCAGCGGGGCCGCAAACGGATACCACGTTGCAGCGGAGGCTGCCTGCAAGGTCCGACGCGGGAAAGCTGCATCTGCTCAACTGCCGCCGACATCGTATCGCGGATCGCTCGGCATTGCCGCCGTTCATCCCCCCCCCGTCTGATGGGATGGTGGTATGAAGAGGTTGCGGAAGGGAGCCCGTCCCCCCCGAGGGTCTGGAGCCCGATAGGGAGCAAGGGTCCCTTCCGCGTTGGTCACAACCCTGAACAGTTGCTTGGGACTACCGATCCCGCACGACATGGACAGGAGCCATACCATGCCACAAGCCGTCATCGGC
>NZ_LXVY01000047.1:0-2500 GCF_001650735.1 Sphingomonas sp. TDK1
CTATGGCCACCAAGCAATGAAGCCGGTGTGGCGCGCATGGGAACAGGTTTTTTTCAAATCGTGCACTGTCAAAGGCTGGGAAGTTCATCCACCCTGTTAGCGACAACCCAGGGTTGTCGATGGGGGTGTGAAACTCTCAAGCGCGAAAAGAGCAATTAGTATCGGTTAGCTCCACGCGTTACCGCGCTTCCACATCCGATCTATCAAGGTCGTGGTCTTCGACCGCTCTATGAAATCTTATCTCGAGGGAGGCTTCCCGCTTAGATGCTTTCAGCGGTTATCCCGTCCATACATAGCTACCCAGCTGCGCTCCTGGCGGAACGACTGGTACACCAGAGGTATGTTCAACCCGGTCCTCTCGTACTAGGGTCAACTCCTCTCAAATTTCGACGCCCACGGCAGATAGGGACCAAACTGTCTCGCGACGTTCTGAACCCAGCTCACGTACCACTTTAATTGGCGAACAGCCAAACCCTTGGGACCTGCTCCAGCCCCAGGATGTGATGAGCCGACATCGAGGTGCCAAACAACCCCGTCGATATGAGCTCTTGGGGGTTATCAGCCTGTTATCCCCGGCGTACCTTTTATCCGTTGAGCGATGGCCCTTCCACGAGGGACCACCGGATCACTATGACCGACTTTCGTCTCTGCTCGACTTGTCAGTCTCGCAGTCAGGCTGGCTTATGCCATTGCACTCTAACAGCCGGTTTCCAACCGGCCTGAGCCAACCTTCGCGCGCCTCCGTTACTCTTTAGGAGGCGACCGCCCCAGTCAAACTACCCGCCACAGAGGGTCCCTGTACCGGATGACGGTACGAGGTTAGACAGTAAAGAACAACAGGGTGGTATTTCACTTGGTGGCTCCACACCAGCTGGCGCCGGTGCTTCAAAGCCTCCCACCTATTCTACACAGTTGTTCTCCACTGCCACTCTGAAGCTGCAGTAAAGGTGCACGGGGTCTTTCCGTCTAACCGCGGGTACTCCGCATCTTCACGGAGAATTCAATTTCGCTGAGCATGTCCTGGAGACAGTGGGGAAGTCGTTACGCCATTCGTGCAGGTCGGAACTTACCCGACAAGGAATTTCGCTACCTTAGGACCGTTATAGTTACGGCCGCCGTTTACCTGGGCTTCATTTCGGAGCTTGCACTCCTCCACTTAACCTTCAGGCACCGGGCAGGCGTCAGGCCCTATACGTCGTCTTGAAGCCGACTTAGCAGAGCCCTGTGTTTTTGCTAAACAGTCGCTACCCCCTGGCCTGTGCCCCCTGCAAACGGTTGCCCGCATGCAGGGCCTCCTTCTTCCGAAGGTACGGAGGCAATTTGCCGAGTTCCTTCAGGACACTTCTCTCAAGCGCCTTGGTATACTCTACCTGACCACCTGTGTCGGTTTCGGGTACGGTCTATACGGTGGGGCTATTTCCCGGGACTGCTTCGAAGCCAGCTCAATCCGATAAGAGCTGACAACACACGCAATCCGTCACACACCACCAGGCCCACGAATATTAACGTGGTTCCCATCGACTACCCCCTTCGGGCTCGTCTTAGGGGCCGGCTCACCCTGCGCGGATTAGCCTTGCGCAGGAACCCTTGGTCTTTCGGCGAGAGGGCATCTCACCCTCTTTATCGCTACTCATGTCTGCATTCGCACTTCCGATACCTCCATGGTCGGTTACCCTTCCACTTCACAGGCTTACGGAACGCTCCGCTACCGCGTGTCTTGCGACACACCCTAAGCTTCGGTGCACGTCTTGAGCCCCGTTACATCTTCGCCGCAGGAACCCTTGTTTAGACCAGTGAGCTGTTACGCTTTCTTTAAAGGATGGCTGCTTCTAAGCCAACCTCCTGGTTGTTTTGGGATTCCCACATGCTTTCCCACTTAGACGTGACTTGGGGACCTTAGCTGTAGGTCAGGGCTGTTTCCCTTTTGACGACGGACCTTAGCACCCGCCGTCTGTCTCCCGGATATCACTCCTAGGTATTCGGAGTTTGGTTAGAGTTGGTAGATCTCGCGACCCCCGCATCCATCCAGTGCTCTACCCCCTAGGGTGTTCATCCGAGGCACTACCTCAATAGTTTTCGCGGAGAACCAGCTATTTCCCGGCTTGATTGGCCTTTCACCCCTAAGCACAACTCATCCGGTAACTTTTCAACGTTAATCGGTTCGGACCTCCAGTGCGTGTTACCGCACCTTCATCCTGGTCATGCATAGATCGCCGGGTTTCGGGTCTAATGCATCAAACTAAGTCGCCCTATTCAGACTCGCTTTCGCTACGCCTACACCTATCGGCTTAAGCTTGCTTGATACATTAAGTCACAGACCCATTATGCAAGAGGTACGCTGTCAGGCCTCAAGGACCCTCCAACTGCTTGTAGGCATTCGGTTTCAGGTACTGTTTCACTCCCCTCATCGGGGTGCTTTTCACCTTTCCCTCACGGTACTAGTTCGCTATCGGTCATGTACGAGTATTTAGGCTTGGAGGGTGGTCCCCCCATGTTCAGA
>NZ_LXVY01000048.1 GCF_001650735.1 Sphingomonas sp. TDK1
TCGGTGACCGTCGCTGCGTTCCGTTGAAGAGCACCGCGTCGGTGGAGTGGCTTCTATGCGGGAGCTTCCCACCCGTCAACGAGAAAATGAAACTTTCTGTCTTTTTCGTGACAGCGGCCCGGAAAATGGCGGAAATTCGTGGGTTTTGATCGTAGAGGACCGCGGCGGGAATGACCGTTTGATGACCATTCCCGCCGAATCAGCGGCAAATCTCGCCAGAATCAGCCCTGCATCCCCTGAATCGCAGCGAAGGCACGCACCGCTTCGGCTTCATCCCTGCCCCAGACGGCATGGCTGACCGCAAGGAAGTCCGCACCCGCCTGCACCAGCGGGCTTGCATTGGCCGGGGTGATGCCGCCGATCGCCACGCAGGGAATCTCGAACAGCGCCGACCACCAGGACAGGATCACCGGCTCCGGGCGATGCTCGGTCGTCTTGGTGCTGGTCGGATAGAAGGCGCCGAACGCGACATAGTCGGCCCCCGCTTCCCCGGCTTCCATCGCGAGGTGCCGGCTGTCGTGGCAGGTCACGCCGATCTGGACGTTGGGCCCGAGGATCACGCGCGCCTCGCGGGCGTCGCCATCCCCCTGCCCCAGATGCACGCCGTCCGCACCGAGACGCTTGGCGAGACTGACGCTGTCGTTGACGAGGAAGGCGACCTCGGCATCCGCGCAGATGCGCTGCAATGGCTCGGCGAGCTTGGCGGCCTGGTGCTGGTCGACATCCTTTACCCGGAACTGGAAGGCGGCAACGGGGCCGGCATCCAGAGCGCGGCGCAAGCGATCGGCAAAGCCGCCGGTCACGTCGAGCGGCGAGATCAGATAGAGCTGGCAGGGCGGGCGACGATCGTCACGGACGAATTTCTCGGCAAAGCCTTCGAGGTTCGCTTCGTCTTCGAGATCATCGAAGGGGTCGGACATGGAATACTCCGCTGCTGAATGTGGGCGGAACTCTACCGCCTTTGCCGGCGGGCCTTCCACCCCCTGTCCTCCGGGGTCAAGCAGCGGGTGCAGCCGTTATACGGCGGCGCCGTGCGGGACGAACCCCGCCAGCGCCGCCGGGGCAGGTTTCAGGCTTCCTCGCCCTTGTAGATCGCGACCAGCTTGTCGAGCATCGCCAGCGCTTCGGCGCGCGGCCGCTGGAAGGTGTTGCGGCCGATGATTGAACCTTGCCCCCCGCCGGCGAGAATGTCGCGGGCGTCCTGGTACACGGCATCGGCGCCCTTGGCGGCCCCGCCCGAGAAGACGACGATGCGGCGGCCGGCGAAGCAGCTCTGCACGACATGGCGCACCCGATCGCCCTGGTTCGACCAGTCGGTGCCCTCATAGAGCTTCTTGGCCTCGGCCTGTTCGATATTGGCGCTGGGCAGCTTCACCTTGATGATGTGCGCGCCGAGCAGCGCCGCCATGTGCGCGGCATAGGCACCGACGTCGAGCGCCAGTTCGCCGTCCTTGGTCAGCTTGCCGCCGCGCGGATAGGACCAGATCACCGTCGCGATACCGACAGAGGCGGCCTGAGCGCGCATTTCCTTGATCTCTTCCATCATCTCGAACACGCCGTCGGCGCCGGGATAGATGGTGAAACCGATCGCCGAGCAGCCGAGGCGCAGCGCGTCGTCGACGCCACCGGTCACCGCCTGGTCGATGCCCGTCGCCCAGCTGTTCGAGCTGTTCACCTTGAGGATCGTCGGGATCTGGCCGGCGAAGGTGTCGGCACCCGCTTCGATCATGCCAAGCGGTGCGGCATAGGCCGAGAGACCGGCGTCGATCGCAAGCTGGAAATGGTAGTGCGGATCATAGGCGTCAGGGTTCACCGCGAAACTACGCGCCGGGCCATGTTCGAAACCCTGATCGACCGGCAGGATGATCAGCTTGCCGGTGCCGCCGAGCTTGCCCTGCATCAGGATGCGCGCGAGGTTCGCCTTCACGCCCGGATTGTCGGAGCCGTAATTGTCGAGGATCGCTTTGACGGCCGGTGTGATGCCCATGATGTCCCTCTGAATGGTGATACCGAGGGGTCCGTATCGCGCCCCTTCCCTTACGAAAAGGCTGACAACGTTGCCGAGTTGCTGCGGAGCAAAACTATTTCCGCAGCTGCGTAACAGCTCCGTTACCTGCCGAGCGATTGGTATCCCATTGGTAGGATGGCAGGCCCTGATTGACGCGCTGTGCGGCGGCAGTAGCCTGCGGACGGGGCAATAAGGGGGATCGACTCGTGTGGAATAGACGTCGCGTGCTGCAGGGGAGTGCAGCACTGCTATTGCCGGCGGGCCCGGCGCTCGCGGGTCCGCGCCCGAAGCTGGGCGAAGCCGCGCCCGAAGCCGAGCTGACGCTGCTCGACGGGAGCAAGGTGAAGCTGTCCGACATGCGCGGCGATGTCGTGGTGTTCAACATCTGGGCGACGTGGTGCGCACCGTGCCGCCGCGAACTACCGCTGTTGGACACCTATTACGCGATCAACCGCCGACATGGCATGCGGGTCTATGCGCTGAGCACCGAGGACTCGGTACCGCTCTATAAACTGAAGCCGCTGTTCGAGAAGCTGACGATCCAGCCGACGAAGAAGATCAGGGGGCCGTACGGCGCGATCGATGGCGCGGTGCCCTCCAACTATGTGATCGATCGCGCAGGGGTGCTGCGCTACGCCAAGGCCGCGGCGTTCGATCTCGACGACCTGAACCGCGAACTGGTGCCGCTGCTGCGGGAACCGCGACCGGCTTGAGAGCGATCTGATCCTCCCCCGCCAGGGGGAGGTGGCGCCGTAGGCGACGGAGGGGGGGGAGGTCGGCGACCAACTGGCAGGCGTGCCTCCTCCCCCTCCGTCAGGCTGCGCCTGACACCTCCCCCTAAGCGGGGGAGGATTTGGCTGGTCAGCGCGCCAGTGCGGCGACGCCGGGTAGTTCCTTGCCTTCCATCCATTCGAGGAAGGCGCCGCCGGCGGTCGAGACGAAGCTGAACTCACCGCCCACGCCTGCCTGATTCAGCGCGGCCACCGTGTCGCCGCCGCCGGCGACCGAGACGAGCTGGCCTTCCTTGGTAAGCGCGGCCGCGGTGCGGGCGAGCGAGACGGTCGCCGCATCGAACGGCGGGATCTCGAACGCGCCAAGCGGACCGTTCCAAACCAGCGTCTTGCAGGTCTTTAGCACATCAGCGAGCGCCTCGGTGGCGGCGGGGCCGACATCGAGGATCATCTCGTCCGCGGCGACTTCATGGACGTTGACCGTGCGGACCGGCGGGTTGGCGCGGAACTCCTTGGCCACCACCACGTCGTACGGCAGGTGGACGGTGCAGCCTGCGGCATCAGCGGCGTCCAGGATCTCCTCGGCGGTGCCGGTCAGGTCATGCTCGCACAGGCTCTTGCCGACATCGACGCCGCGCGCGGCGAGGAAGGTATTGGCCATGCCGCCGCCGATAATCAGGTGATCGACCTTGGCGACAAGGTGCTTGAGCACGTCGAGCTTGGTCGAAACCTTGGCACCGCCGACCACCGCGGCGACCGGATGCTCGGGCGTACCGAGCGCTTTTTCGAGCGCGTCGAGCTCGGCTTCCATCTGGCGACCGGCGAAAGCGGGAAGCTTGTGCGCGAGGCCTTCGGTCGAGGCATGCGCTCGGTGCGCGGCCGAGAAGGCGTCGTTGACATAGAGGTCACCGAGCGACGCGAAGCGATCGACCACGGCGGGATCGTTCTTCTCTTCCCCACCGAAGAAGCGGGTGTTTTCGAGGAGCGCGATGTCGCCGTCGTTGAGCGTCGCGACCGACGCAGCATCGCCTTCCCAGTCGATATAGCGGACGGGGCGGCCGAGCACCTGCTCGAACGGCTTGACGACCTGCGCGAGCGACAGTTCGGCGCTGGGATTGCCCTTGGGCCGACCGAAATGCGCGAGAACGAGAACCTTGGCGCCCTTGTCTGCGAGTTCGGCAACCGTCTGGATCGCGGCGCGCAGACGCGTATCGTCGGTCACCTTGCCGTCGGCCATCGGCACGTTGAGGTCCTCGCGGACCAGCACCCGCTTGCCGGTGATATCGCCCATGTCGTCGAGCGTCTTGAAAGTGCGCGCCATGCTGAACCCCTCGCGTTTGAATTGCGGCGCGAGCGGCATCCTGATGGCAGAGCGCTCGCAACCTGCGCCCCCCTCCCGCTAGCGGGAGGGGTCGGGGGAGGCGCTGATCCTCGGGCCGATCGCCCGTGCAGCCGTCCTCCCCTCCCCTAATCCCTCCCGCTAGCGGGAGGGATATTTAGAAGCGCCCTCCGCTTACGCGAAGGGCCTTTAGATCAGAACCCCGCCATCACGGTCGCGGTGTCGACCATGCGGTTGGAGAAGCCCCATTCATTGTCGTACCAGCTCACCACGCGGACCAGCTTGCCGTCGATCACCGCGGTTTCCAGGCTGTCGACGGTCGACGAGGCCGGGGTGTGCACGATGTCTGCCGATACGATCGGATCGGCGGTGTAGACCAGCACGCCCTTGAGCGGACCACTCTCCGACGCAGCCTTCAGCACCGCGTTGACTTCCTCGACCGAGGTGTCCCGCTTCGGCATGAAGGTGAGGTCGACGAGGCTGCCGTCCGGCACCGGCACGCGGACGGCCGAACCGTCGAGCTTGCCCTTGAGCTCCGGCAGCACTTCGCCAACGGCGCGAGCGGCACCCGTCGTGGTCGGGATGATCGACATGGCAGCGGCGCGCGCACGGCGCAGGTCCGGGTGGATCTGGTCGAGGATCTTCTGGTCGTTGGTATAGGCGTGGACCGTGGTCATCAGGCCGCGCTCGATGCCGATCGCGTCGTTGAGGACCTTGGCGACCGGCGCCAGGCAGTTGGTTGTGCACGATGCGTTGGAGACGATCGTGTGCTCGGCGGTCAGCTTGTCGTGATTCACGCCGTAGACGACGGTAAGGTCGACATTCTTGCCCGGCGCCGAAATCAGCACCTTCTTGGCGCCGGCGTCGATGTGCTTCTGGGCCGATGCGCGATCGGTGAAGAAGCCGGTGCACTCCAGCACGATGTCGACGCCGTTCTCGGCATGCGGCAGGTTGGCCGGGTCGCGCTCGGCGGTCACCTTGATGCGCTTGCCGTCGACGACGATGTCGTTGCCGTCCGCTTCGACCGTGCCCGGATACTTGCCGTGGACGCTGTCACGCGAGAACAGCCAAGCGTTCGACTTGGCGTCCGAGAGGTCGTTGATCGTGACCAGCTCAAGGCCGCTTTCCGGGCGCTCGAGGATCGCACGTGCCACCAGACGGCCGATACGTCCGAAACCGTTGATCGCAACCTTCGTCATGCCTGTTCTCCGTTCAGCTTAGCGAGGATCTGCGGAACGATGGCGTCCGCAGTGAGTCCGAAATGTTCGTAGAGCTTTAGATAGGGGCCCGAGGCGCCGAAGCTATCGACACCGAAGCGCAAACCATCGTTTCCGGTATAGCGCTCCCACCCGAAGGTGGTGCCCGCCTCGATCGACACCTTGAGCGCATCCGTCGGGAGGATGTCGCGCTTGTAGCTGGCATCCTGCGCATCGAAACGCTCGAAACACGGTACTGAGACGACGTCGGCGCCGATGCCCTGGGCTTCCAAGGCCTCACGCACGGCAACCGCGATCTCGACTTCCGAGCCAGTGGCATACAGCACCACCTTGCGGGGCGCTTCCGCCTCCAGCAGCGCATAGGCACCACGCGCCGAACGGTTCTCGGCCGCTTCGGTGCGCAACTGCGGCAGGTTCTGGCGGCTGAGCGCGATCAGTGCGGGGCCGTCGGTCTTGGCGAGCGCGGCTTCCCAGGCCTCGGCCGTTTCGACGACGTCGCACGGGCGCCACACATCGAGATTGGGGATGACACGCAGGCTCATCAGATGCTCGACCGGCTGGTGCGTGGGGCCATCTTCGCCGAGACCGATGGAATCATGCGTCATCACATAGACGACGCGAGCATGCTGGAGCGCGGAGAGGCGGATCGCGGCGCGGGCGTAGTCGGCGAAGACCAGGAAGGTGCCCCCGTAGGGGATCACGCCGCCGTGCAGCGCCATGCCGTTCATCGCCGCGGCCATGCCGAATTCGCGGATACCGTAATTGAGGTAGCGGCCGCCGTAATTGTCGGCGTCGAGCCGCTGCAGCCCCTTGGTCAGCGTGTTGTTCGAGCCGGTGAGATCGGCCGAGCCGCCGATCGTCTCGTCGAGGATCGCGTTGACCGCCTCCAGCGCCAGCTCGGACGCCTTGCGGGTGGCGACCTTCTGCGGGTTGGCGAGCAGGCTCTGGACATGCGGCTCGAGCAGGTTCGGCTGCACGTCGCCGCGGCGTTCCCAGCCGAGACGATCCGGGTGGGCTGCGAGGCGCTCGGCCCAGGCGGCGTGCGGCGCGGCGCCACGGGCACCGGCGGCGAGCCAGGCGTCGCGGATGTCCTGCGGGATCTCGAACGCCGGGTGATTCCAGCCGAGCGCGGCGCGCGCGGCGGCGACTTCGTCCTTGCCGAGCGGCGAGCCGTGGACCTTGGACGTGCCCTGCTTGTTGGGCGCGCCCCGGCCGATCACGGTGCGGCACTTGACCAGCACCGGCTTGTCGCTGGCGACCGCCTCGTCGAGCGCCCGGACGATGTCCGCCTCGTCATGGCCGTCGCATTCGACGACATGCCAGCCGGTCGCCCGGTAGCGCGCCGGGATGTCCTCGACTGAGGAGAGCGACACCGCGCCGTCGATCGTGATCTTGTTGTCGTCCCACAGCACGATCAGGCGGTTCAGCTTCAGGTGACCCGCGATGCCGATCGCTTCGTGGTTGATGCCTTCCATCAGGCAGCCGTCGCCGGCGATCACCCAGGTCTTGTGGTTGACCAAATCGTCGCCGAACACCGCGTTGAGGTGCCGCTCGGCGATCGCCATGCCCACCGCCATCGCGAGGCCCTGGCCCAGCGGGCCGGTGGTGCACTCGACGCCCGCCAGCTCGAAATTCTCCGGGTGGCCGGCGCAGGGGCTGCCGATCTGGCGGAAGTTCTTGATGTCCTCCAGCGTCGGGCGGGCATAGCCGGTCAGATGCAGCAACGAGTAGAGCAGCATCGAGCCATGGCCGGCCGACAGCACGAAACGGTCCCGATCAGGCCAGGCGGGATCGGCGGGATCGAACTTCAGATAGCGCTGGAAGAGGACGGTCGCGACATCGGCCATGCCCATCGGCATGCCGGGGTGACCCGAATTGGCGGCCTCGACCGCGTCCATGGAAAGCGCGCGGATGGCGTTGGCGCAATCGGCGAAGGATGCTGTCACGTGATATTCCCCGTTTGGTCGCGCACGCCTTTGGAAGCGCCGGGCCGCCACGTCAACCGTCCGGCTGCCCGGTTCCTGCGATGCATTATACCGCGTCGGCCTTGCCGCTGCGGCGATCCATGCTATCCGACGAGACGATGTCCGACCTAGTAGCAGATCGTATCGAACGGGCTCTGAAGCGTATCGAAGTCGCCGCGGCGACCCAGGCCCACGCGCATAACCGGCTCGAGGAGCGAAACGCATTGTTGCGAAGCCGAATCGAGTCGGCGATCTTCGAGCTGGACGCCCTGATCGCGCAGGAGCGCGATGCCGAGCACGAGCCGGAGCCGACCGGGGACGAAGAGGACGAAGCCTGATGGCCGACATTACGCTGCAGGTGGCCGGGCGCAGCTACACGGTCTCCGCGCGCGAAGAAGACATGCCGCACCTTCGCGAACTGGAAGCGCGGATCGCAAGCCATGCCGATGCCGCGATGCGCGCCGGTGGCAGCCAGGGCGGCGAACGCACCCTGCTCTACCTCGCGCTGATCCTGGCCGATGCGCTGGACGAGGCCGAGCGCGCGCCGCCGCCGCCCGCTCCGGCCCCCGTGGCCGCGCCTGCCGTTTCCGACGAATTGCTCGTGCGGGTCGCCGATCGGCTGGAAGCCGTTGCGGCAGCCCTTGAGGAACGCAGCGAACCATCCTAAATAGAGGCGTGACGGGAACTGCCCGGTGCGAGCCTTAGCAATTATCCCTGAGGCTATAATCTTCATCCATGGGAGCTGTCCCTGTGCAGATCCTGGTCTGCAACACATGGTTCCCACCTGACGTTCTGTGCGTCGGTGGATATTCAGGCCAACGGCCCATGGTGGTTCCCGTCACACCGATGCTGCCAACCCGATGCTGAATGAAAAGCCCGCCCTCCGCGCCAGACTGCGTGCAGAGCGCGATCTGTTCGCCTCGCAATCGAGCACCGCGATCCGCGCGCCGGAAGCGTTCGTCGAACGGCTGACACCCGGGATGATCGTGGCGACCTATTGCCCCGTGGGGAGCGAGGCGGACCCGACCCAGCTCGCCGCCGCCGCTGCCGAACGCGGCTGTGCGCTGGCCCTGCCCCATGTGATCGACCGCGCGACGCCGATCCGCTTCCTCGCCTGGCAAATGGGCGCCCCGCTGGTTGCCGGGCCGTTCGGATTGCGGCAGCCGGACCCGTCCAGCCCGGAAATCGCACCTGACGTGATCCTGACGCCGCTGATCGGCTTCGATCCGCGGTTCAACCGGCTCGGCCAAGGCGCCGGCCATTACGACCGCGCCTTTGCCCGCTTCGAGGCTGCATGGCGGGTGGGCGTGGCGTGGTCCGCGCAGGAAGTGCCCGCCCTCCCCGCCGACATCTGGGACGTGCCGCTCCACGCGATCGTGACCGAGCAGGGCATGCGCTGGCACGCCGAACCATGAGCCCGAGCTGGCGCAAGCCTGCCGGCGCGCTGGCGATCGTCGCGCTGATCCTGGTGTGGGTGGTGCTGGTCGCAAGCTTTTCGGGGCAGATCGGGCGCCTGCCGATCCTGGTGCAAACCTTGGTGTATCTGGCGCTGGGGATCGTGTGGATCCTGCCGCTCAAGCCGCTGCTGCGCTGGATGGAGACGGGGCGCTGGCGCCGATGAGCCAGCGCGCCTTTCTCCGAATAAAAAGAGGTATTTCTTAACCTTCTAAAGCGCTTGCTGGATGAATGGCTCCAACGATGATCGACTGATCACGTTCTGGTACGACATCCACTGCCCACGCACTTTGCAGCTGAATGAGAACGACGACATTCTGACTGGTGGTTGATTGCACTAATGGCGCTCAAGCGAATCACCTTGCCGCCCCGTTTCGCTCCCGAATCGCCTTGAACTCGGATCCCGCCTTCCACGTCGGCCAGGCCGACTCATTCGCCAGTTCCGCACCGATCGTGCCGATCAGATCGATATCCTGCACCGCGCCGGCGAGGTTCCAGTCCGGCCCCCAGGCGTCGCACGCCTGATGATAGCACTGGCCGGTATAGGCATCGATCCAAGCCTGTCCGGCCGCGACGCCGCCCTGCTTCAGGTCCGACGCACCCGCGATGCCCATCAGCAGCAGCGTCGGCACGCCCTGCTTGGCAAAGGAGAAATGGTCCGCGCGGTAGAACAGGCCGCGCTCGGGCAGCCCCTCCGGCGTTACCCGACGGCCCTGCGTCGCGGCGACGCGCCCCATGTCGTCCTCCAGCGTGTTCTGGCCCTTGCCGACTAGCACCACGTCGTTGGCGAGGCCCGCCGTCTGCAGGATATCGATGGTGAGGTTCACGACCGTCTTGGCCATCGGTACCACCGGATGCTGGGTATAATAAAGCGAGCCCAGCAATCCGCGTTCCTCGGCCGTCCAGGCCGCGAAGACGATGCTGCGCTTGGGCGGCGGGGCAGCCTTCAGCGCGCGGGCGATCTCCAGCAGGCCGGCGATGCCGAGCGCATCGTCATTGGCGCCCGCACGGTAGATGCGCCCCTTCGCATCGGGCTTCCCGACGCCGTACGCGTCCCAGTGCGCGCCGAACATCACCGCTTCGTCGGGCCGTTCGCTGCCGGGGATCTTGGCGAGGACATTGTAGCTGTCGACCTGCTCGGCCGTCACCGGAACGTCGGCGGTGAAGCGGACGCCTTCGAGCGGCACCGGCCGGAAGCTTGCCTTGCGCGCTTCGATCCGCAGCTTGGCCAGATTGAGTCCGGCGGCGGCGAACAGCCGCGTGGCAGCCCCGCCCTCCAGCCAGCCCTGCAGCGCCACGCTCGTCAGGTCCTCGGGCTTGCGGACGATGTCGTAATTCTCGCCGCCGCTGCTCACCACGACGTTCCAGCCATAGCCGGCACCGGGCGTATCATGGACGATCAGCGCGCCTACGGCGCCGCGCCGCGCCGCTTCTTCGAACTTGTAGGTCCATCGCCCATAATAGGTCATCGTCCGGCCGCCGAACCTGCCGGCGACGGCCTCACCCTTTGCTGCCGCGAAATCCGGATCGTTGACGAGGAACACCGCGACCTTGCCCTTCAGGTCCAGCCCCTTGAAATCGTCCCACTGCCGCTCAGGTGCTGTGACGCCATAGCCGACAAACACCACCGGCGCGTTGGTGATTCGCGCCGCAGCGTCGGGGCGAATCGTGGACACGTAAAGATCCTTGGACTGCTCGACCGGGATCGCGCCTTTCGGGCCGTCAAACTGCAGGGTCTGCGGCATACCAAGGCGGGTGTGCAGCAGCGGGACCTTCTGAAGCCACTGGCCGTCCGGACCGGCAGGCTCCAGCCCCAGCGCCTCGAAGCGCGCGACCAGATAGCCGAGCGTGCGGTCCTCCCCGCGGGTGCCGGGCGCGCGGCCCTCGAACGAATCGGAGGCGAGCGTGCGAACGGTCTGCTCGATTCGCGCCGGGTCGGCAGCGATCTGGGCCGAGGCGGGAAAGGCGGTGGTGGCGAGGAGAAGTGCGGAAAGCGCGAGCGCGCGAGCAGAAGTGCGGATCATCGCAGCGGCTTAGCGCAAATATTGGTGAGGCTGCAAAGGCCAAGGCCAGCGGGCATTCCCTCGTTTCGGGGACATGCACCGCGTGGCGCGAGTGACGGGGCTCGAACCCGCGACCTCCGGCGTGACAGGCCGGCGCTCTAACCAACTGAGCTACACCCGCTTGAAACCAAGCGAGGAAATCTTGGACGGCCAATCGCCGCCGGATTCCATCTGGAGTCCCGCAAGGCGAGTGGCGCGAGTGACGGGGCTCGAACCCGCGACCTCCGGCGTGACAGGCCGGCGCTCTAACCAACTGAGCTACACCCGCTTGAGCCAAGCGAGGAGGCGGGACCTAGCCGCGTGTTTTCGGGCTGTCAACCGGATTGATCGAGGTTCGCGCGACGACGCGAACGATTGTCCGTCGGATCGCGCACCAACGTCCCCTGCTCGAACAGGAATCCGGCGATGTCCGGCTTGCCGGCGGCGTTAAGCACGGTCTGGATGATGATCAGCAGCGGCACCGCCAGCAGCGCGCCGGTGGTACCCCAGACCCAGCCCCAGAAGCTGAGCGAAATCAGGATCATGATCGGGTTGATGGTGAGCCGGTGGCCGACGATCAGCGGGGTAACGACGTTCGCCTCGACGAGGTGGGCAGCGATCATGATCGCCGGCGGCACCATCGCCGTGCCGATATCGGCATAGGACATCAGCCCACCGACCGCGAGCAACAGCGCGGCGATCACCGGGCCGATATACGGGATATAGTTGAGCAGCGCGACGAGGCCGCCCCACATCAGCGGCGTCGGCATGCCCATCAGCCACAATGCGCCCGCGACGATCAGGCCGAGGGTGAAGTTGATCAGCGTGATCGTGCCCAGATAGGCGGAAGTATCGTCCACCACGTCCTGGATCACCCGCGCCGTCGCCATTGCCCCGCCGAAGCTGGAGCGGCTGGTGATCGCGCGGCGGCGCAGCCGGGTCCAGCCGGAAAGGAAGAAGTAGATGACGAGAATCGCGAAAAACATCTCGATGAGCGCCGAAGGAGCTGAGGTGGTGAACAGGTCCATCAGCGACGTCGGCGGCTGGGCGGCTTGCACAACCGGCTGGCGCACGGGCGCCGAGGCGAAGTTGTTCAGCGTCTTGTTCACGAACCGTTCGAGGTTCGAATAGAAGCGGATCAGCGGTTCCAGATTATGCTGAATCTTGGGAATGCTCTCCGGCAACCGCCGGATCCACTGCCAGGCCGGCACGACGATCGAAGCAAGCGCGACGTTCGCCGCGGTGAGGAACAGCAGCACGCAGATGAACGCCGCGATCGGCGCGGGCAACCGGTGCCGCTCCAGCCATTCGAGCAGCGGCACCAGCGCGATCGCGATGACGAGCGATGCGGTCACCGGCAGGAAAAAGCGGGCGCCCGCCTGCAGCGCGAAAGGCAGCGCAAGCACCAGTCCCATGCCGGCAATCAGCACCATCGCGGCCATCAGCCGATCGCGGCGCAGGCTGGGTTCCGGTTCTTCGCCCTCCCATTGCTCGGGCAGATCGCCGGCCAGCAGCGGGTCGGGAAGGTCCCCATCCCCATCTCTATCACCGCCCATCAAGCCCGTACGCTGGTCCACGCGAAATCCCTTTCTGGTACAGTGTAGAGACGCGAGCATGTCGCGGCAATGCGCGGCCCTAACACGGCGCAATTGCGGCGACATCTGTTGCCAGCTAGCCTCATTCTCATGGCCGAATTGCTTCTGGTGATCGACGAGGGAACCACCTCGACCCGAGCGATGCTCTTCACGCCATCCGGCCAATGCGTTGCAAGCAGATCTGCAGAACTGACCCGGCACTATCCGGGACCCGGCCTGGTCGAGCATGATGCAGGCGAGATCTGGCGGCAGAGCCATGCCTGCGCTGCGGCGATGGTCAATCTGGCGGGCGGCCCCAAGCGAATCGCGGCGATCGGCATCACCAACCAGCGCGAGACGGTGGTATTCTGGGACAAGGCGACCGGCGAACCATTGGCCCCCGCGATCAGCTGGCAGGATCGCCGTACGGCCCCCTTGTGCCTGAAGCTGCGCGAAGCGGGCGAGGAACCCGGCATCCAGGCGCGTACCGGCCTGCTGCTCGATCCCTATTTTTCCGGCACCAAGATCGCCTGGGCGATGGAGAACTGGCCACAGCTCAAGGCCGCGGGTGACCGTCTGGCGATCGGCACGGTGGAGAGCTGGCTGGTGTGGAAGCTCACCGACGGACTGCACATCACCGATGCCACCAACGCCTCCCGCACGCTGCTGATGGGATTGGGCAGCGGCGGCTGGAGCGACGGCCTTGTCGACCAGTTTGAAGCGCCGCGCGCCGCGCTGCCGGAAATCGTCGATTGCGCCGGGCGTTTCGGGATGACGCGCATATTCGGCGGCGCGATCCCGATCTGCGGCCTGGCGGGCGACCAGCAATCGGCGACGATCGGCCAGGCCTGCTTTACCCCGGGCGACACGAAGGCGACCTTCGGCACGGGTGCCTTCGTGCTGACCAACGCCGGCACGCTGCAACCGCGCTCGCGGCATCGGCTGCTGGCCACCGTGCTATGGCAGCTCGGCGGACGGCGGACCTATGCGCTGGAAGGATCGGTCTTCGTTGCCGGCAGCCTGGTGCAGTGGCTGCGCGATTCGCTGCAGCTGATCGCCAGCGCCCCCGAGACCGAGACGCTGGCGCGCTCGGTGCCGGACAATGGCGGCGTCTATTGCGTGCCGGCACTGACCGGCTTGGGTGCGCCCTGGTGGGAGCCGGAGGCGCGCGCCGCAATCTCCGGTCTCAGCTTCTCGGTCGGACGGGCGCATATCGTGCGCGCGGCGCTGGAAGCGATGGCGCATCAGAGCCATGATCTCGAGACCGCCTTCGCCGCGGACGGCGCGCAATGGGCTCGGTTGCGGATCGACGGCGGCATGGTGGCCAACGACTGGATCGCGCAAGACCTTGCCGACGTGCTCGCCCTCCCTGTCGACCGCCCGGATTTCGCCGAAACGACGGCGCTGGGCGCGGCGATGCTCGCAGGCTTGGGCTGCGGCATGTTCAACAGCCTGGACGATGCGGTGATGATGCGCGGCACCACACGCACCTTCGAACCGCAGATGGAAGCGGAGGTGCGGACCGCGCGCCTCGCGAGCTGGCACGATGCGATCCGACGCGTGGTTGCCGGCGACTGAACGCTCGGCTCATGCGCATCGCTGCCGTCCAATGCCCCCCGCTGTTCGACGATGCCGAACGCGCGATCGCCACCATCGTCGATCGGCTGCGCTGGGCTGCGGCAGAGGGAGTCGGGCTGGTGCTGTTCCCCGAAGCCTGGCTGCTCGGACATTCCTATGACGCCGCGGTGATCCGGGCGCGGGCTTTGGAAGCACCGCGCGCCTTGGCCCTTCTGCGTGCCCAGGTGCGGGATCTACGCCCCACGTTGGTGATCGGCGCGTTCGAAAGCGTGGGCCGCCGCCTGTTCAACCATGCCCTGGTGATCGAGCGCGGGCAGATCATCGGGCGCTATGCCAAGGCGCATCCCAACGAACCGTCCATCACGCCCGGCACCGCCTTCCCCGTGTTTTCCACAGCCGGCATGCGCTACGGGATCAACATCTGCAATGACGCCAACCATCCGGACGCCGCGGCGCGGCTGGCCGAGCAAGGCGCGGCACTCCTCCTGTATCCGCTAAACAACCTGCTCCGATCGCAGACCGCCGATCGCTGGCGGGAAAAGAGCCTGGCGAATCTCGTTGCCCGCGCGCGGCAGACCGGGTGCTGGGTCGCGTCCGCCGATGTGACCGGAACGGTCGCGGACCACCGAAGCTATGGATGTACCGCCATCGTATCACCGAGCGGCGACGTCGTTGCCCGCATGCCGGAATGGGAGGAGGGCGGCATCATCGCGGACTTGGCAACGGCGCAAGCGGCAAGGACGTGACGGTTTGCGCTTGCTGGCAAACCCCAAAGAAGAACAAACGACGTTTCAAGGTACGCGGGAAGGTTGCGCTTGTCGGCAGACGTTCATGGGCTGGTTGCGGATAGCGGGTACCAATCCCCAATGATCGATACCTATCATGGCACTGCCCGTCTGCTCGATTTCTTGCCTGACGTCGCGCTGCCCCCCGTTTCGCTCTCCGACCTCACCGGCGATACAAGCAAGGGCGGGATTGGCGCCTCTTGGTCGGGGTTGTCACGTCGCGTAGCCGAAGCTTGGGTCGGCCCCGCAAGGGACCTAAGCTGCGGGCAATGCCGTATGCTTGTAGGACAACGCCTCGGATTGCGGTGGCTAGCGCTTCCTGTAGCGACCTTCGCCGCAAGGTACCCGCAGGCTGAATGCGACCTCTACCCGGGAGATTTGACCGTAAGCGCGCTGTTGGCTTGGCGTGATCTCGTCGTCTTCGCGCCGGATGCGACCCGTGTCATGCTCAAATGCGATTTCGGGTGGCTGCGCAATCAGGCGCAAGAGGATGTGTCTGCTGGCAGCATCCTCGCGCATGCGGTTCAAGCCCTGGATGGCGCGGCGCGTGCGTAGTTGTCCGCTGGCGCGGCCGGAAGCAGGCTGGCACCGCTCTTCCCGAACGAAGGGGGAGCTTCGACTACCCCGTTGCATCGAACGGCCGAGAATATGTGAGGATCGGACAGTGTGCTTTAGGCTCCACCTCAGACGACAATATGTTGAATTAGCACCTCCAACGTATCAATCTTTTTCATCGGCGGATCCTTCTATCTCCAGATAATGGCAGGCATCATCGGTTGATAACCGTTGGCTAAGTGAAATTCCGTGGTAACATCTGCCCCAGCGCATCTTTTCGAAGGACATCCCTATGATAACGGTCCTCACGAATCTATTGTTTCCTATCATACCTCTCGAAGATTATCCGCATTGGGATATTGCAGGAATGACCCCGAGCCGACCTGCAATCAGCTATTACGAGCAAGGTAAACTGAACCGCGCCGGGTTTGCCGGAGGCTCCAACTCCTGAGAAGGTGGAGCCAGTATGAGCAAGACGACGAACAAATTTGCGCCCGAGGTCCGCGAGCGCGCGGTGCGTATGGTGCTGGATCACGAGGCCGATCATCCGTCACGCTGGGCTGCTATCGTTTCGATCTCGGAGAAGATCGGCTGCGTTCCGCAGACGTTGTTTGAGTGGGTGAAGAAGGCCGAGGTCGATAGCGGTAGGCGTGCCGGTGTCCCGACCGAGGTCGCCGACAAGGTGAAGGCGCTGGAGCGCGAAGTCCGCGAGCTGCGGCAGGCCAACGAGATTCTCCGCAAGGCGTCGGCATATTTTGCCCAGGCGGAGCTCGACCGCCCGTTCCGGCGATGATCGCGTTTATCGATGATCACCGCGATGCTTATGGGGTCGAGCCGATCTGCCGCGTCCTGCCGATCGCCCCATCCACCTATCACGAGCGCGTCGCGCAGCGACGGGACATGACACGTCTGTCGACACGGACGCAGCAGGATGTCGCCCTGAAGCCTGAGATCGCACGCGTGTTTGCCGAGAATTTCGCGGTCTACGGCGTGCGCAAGGTCTGGCGGCAGATGATGCGGGAGGGCTTCCCGATAGCGCGCTGCACCGTGCAACGACTGATGCGGGAGATGGGTTTGGCGGGCGTGATCCGGGGCAAGCCTGTTCGCACGACGGTCAGCGACAAGGCTGCGCCGTGCCCGCTCGATCACGTCAACCGCCGGTTCTACGCGCCAGCGCCGAACATGCTGTGGGTGTCGGATTTCACCTACGTCGCGACCTGGGCGGGGTTCGTCTATGTCGCGTTCGTCATCGATACCTACGCCAGGCGGATCGTTGGCTGGCGAGCAAGCAGGACGGCGCATGCCAGCTTCGTTCTCGATGCGCTTGAGCAGGCACTTCATGACCGCCGGCCGGCCCATCGAGGCGGCCTCATCCATCATAGCGACCGCGGGTCGCAATACGTGTCCATCAAGTACACCGAGCGCCTCGCCGAAGCCGGTATCGAGCCATCGGTTGGCAGCGTCGGAGACAGTTACGACAACGCTTTAGCCGAGACCATCAACGGTCTCTACAAGGCCGAGGTGATCCACAGGCGTGGACCGTGGCGCAGTTTCGAAGCCGTCGAATATGCCACGCTCGAATGGGTCGACTGGTTCAACCATCGTCGGCTGCTGGAGCCGATTGGCAACATCCCGCCTGCCGAAGCCGAAGAGCAATATTATGCTGCCGCAAGAAACCTCGATATGGCAGTGTGACTCACAACCCAAGGCCTCCGGCAGACCCGGTGCGGTTCAAACCGCGCTTGGTGATGACCTGTAGCGGCACTGAAACTACCGTCCAGGTGAGAGGGTGGACGGCGGTTCAGAAGTGGCCGCAGCCTTCACTTTCGGTGAGATTCGGCACTGTCGTACGTTCTGGCAATCCCGATCTACTCGGGATCGGGAATCAAACGGCTTTCGAGTTCAAATTTTCGATCAGTGATCCCGTGCTAGCCGCTTTGAGGGAGGGGGCTCCGCTCGTTGCAACGTACAACCGAACATCATATGATTTCCCCATCGCACCCGCCGCGCTTCGGCAGGAGTTTGCAGACAAGTGTTCCGCCCTGGTCCCGCCCGGAATGCGCGTCAGCTAACACCAAACGAACGTCCACTCCTGAAGCTCGGCCAAGCAGACCTGAATGGCGAACATTGCCCGCCATACGATGAATCTCGCGATGCAAGCCGATCCTCTGAAAGCGGACCAACGATACCATTTAGTCCGGAGGGACAGAACCGCGACAAGCCGCGCGGTCAATCGTTCAACCAATCCGCCGTGATCTCGCTTCTATGTCCTTCCGGCGCCAGTGCGGCCCGGAGAGCTTCCAGCACTGGAGACAGCGCCTGTATGAAAGCGTAAGGCGGATTGACGATGAAAAGACCCGCGCCGTTATAGATGCCGGGCTGATCGGCATCATACAACCAATGCTCCACCGACAGGAATTTTGGGATGCCGAGCCTGCGCAACTTGCTCTTCCACTGCTGGTGAGTCGCACGATCTTTCAGCGGATACCACATCACCGTCACGCCATGCGCCCATTTGCGGTGCGCCGCGGCGAGCGTGGCGGTGATGCGGGCGCGCTCGTCGGTCTGCTCATAGGGTGGATCCACAACCACCACGCCACGCGCCGTGCGCGTCGGCAGCATCGCCAGCCACAGCTCATAGGCATCACGCTCGTGGATGGCAGCAGGCATGCCGCGCATTGCGCCGCGCAGGGCCTGCGCGTCTTCGGGATGCTTTTCATTGAGGATGAGCAGATCCTGCGGGCGCAGGAGCTGCGCCAAAAACTGCGGCGAGCCTGGGTAAAGCTGCGGCTCGGACCCGACATTCACCGCCCGTACGGCAGCGCGATACTCGTCCAGCAAGGGGTTCGCGTCTGCAAAGGCCCGTAACACGCCGTGTGCGGCTTCGCCGGTGCGCTGGGCCTCGTCGCTGCCAAGGTCGTAGAGCCCGCATCCGGCATGGGTGTCGATCAGGGTCAACGCGCCCGGTTTCTGCTGCAAGGCCCGGACAAGGGCGATCAGCAAGCTGTGCTTCACGACATCGGCGCTGTTGCCGGCATGGAAGGCGTGACGATAATTCATTGAATCCAAAACCCTGCCGATTGGCCTTGTCCGCGTGAGGGGCAAGCAGCTCGATCGCGAGACACTGGAAGCACCCCATCCAGCCCTTGCAAGCGCCGGGCGTAGGCCGTCCTGGTCCCGCTGCAATGCCTCAAATCAGCTTTCGCGCTCGGCGGCAACCGCCTGCAGCGTCGCGGTGCTTCGCAATCCCAGCCGGTTTCCAGCACCCTCGCCGCGCTGCATCACTGGCCCGTTGTGCCGCCCTTCCCCACGCCCGGGCTGGAAACCTCTTCGAACCGGCCCGGCGCGATGCCGGCGACCGACCAGGCGCCGATCGACCACCGGACCAGCCTCAGGGTGGGCAACCCGACCGCCGCCGTCATCCGCCGCACCTGCCGGTTGCGCCCTTCGCGAATAGTGATTTTCAGCCAGCTGTCGGGGATGAACTTGCGCTGGCGTATCGGCGGATCGCGCAGCCAGAGCTCCGGCGCGTCGATACGCACAACCTCGGCAGGCAGGGTCATGCCGTCCTTGAGCCGGACGCCCCGCCGCAGCCCATCCAGGTCCCGCTCTTGCGGATCCCCTTCAACCTGCACGAAATAGGTCTTGGGCATCTTGAAACGTGGATCGGCGATGCGTGCCTGCAGCCGCCCGTCATCGCACAGCAGCAGCAGACCCTCGCTGTCCCGATCGAGCCGCCCCGCGGGATAGACGCCCTTCACATCGATGAAGTCCGACAATGTCGACCGGAGGGTCGGTGATCCGCGGTCGGTGAATTGGGACAGGACCCCGAAGGGTTTGTTGAACAGAAGCAGCCGGGACATGCGGGGCTCATAGCGTTCGGCTGCGGCCATGTCTCCCGGCCCATGCCGCGCCGGCCAGGCTGCACGCGACCGGCCCGGAAGGCGGGTGTGAACCACTCCTTGAAGTTGCCGATCATCCGACCGAACGCCTGCGGTTCAGATCCGTGTGCGGCAAGCGCGCCTGCAAAAAAACCGGCCCGGGGCAAAGCCCGGGCCGGTCAGGTGGATCCTCGGGGAGAGGAAACTCAGAACTTCACGCCGATGCCCGCAAACACGGTGGTGCCGCTGCGCGTCTCGTTGTGGAGACGGTGGTAGATGCTGTTGAACTGTACCTCGGTCTCGTTGGTAAGGTTGATCGCGTCGAGCGTCAGCCGCACGCGATCGGTCACGTTGAAGAACGCCGCCGCATCGACATAGATCGTGCCGTCGAACCCATCCTTGCTGGTCGGATCCTTGCCGTCATAGGCGGTGCGCAGATAGGAGGACCGATAGTTCATCGAGCCGCGGATGCCCCAGCGGCCGGTCTCGTAATAGAGGGTCGCATTGGCATTGGTGTTCGACAGACCGGGGATCGGATTATCGACGCCGTTGTTCGGAGCGTTCGAATCGAGCAGCGTCAGGTTCGCCGCCATGCCCAGCTTGTCGAACGGCGCGGGCAGAAAGGTGAAGTTGCCCTGCGCGGCGAGCTCGACGCCCGTGACATAGGCCTTGGCCTGGTTCACCGGCCGCGTAAACTCATCGACATTGGTGGTCGCCGTCACGCCCGGCAGCGTCGAGAGCGGCAGACCCGTGGTGCTGAACGGCACGTTCTTCAGCGTCTGCGAGATGACAAGGTTGCGGATGTCCTTGTGGAACACGCCCACCGAGACGAAGCCGACCTTGCCGAAATACCATTCAGCCGACGCCTCGATCGCGTTGTCCTTATACGGCTTCAGATAGGGATTGCCGACGCTCGCGGTGATCTTGCCGCTGTCCGCATTGGCGCTGCCCGCCGCCGCGACAGAGCTGAGGCCCGGACGGTTGATGTTCTTCGCCGCCGCGACGCGGATCAGGAAGCTCGGCGTCACTTCCAGCGTGGCGTTGAGCGTCGGCAGCACGCCTGAATAATGCGAGCTGGTGACGTTGCCGCCGATCGGCGTGTCATTGCTGTTGGTGATCAGACCGTTGCTGTCCAGATTGGTGAAATAGGCGCGAAGCCCCAGATTGCCGCGCAGGCGCATGCCGCCCAGCGGGGCGTTCCACTCGAGCTGGCCATAGCCTGCTGCGGTGGACTCGGTCACCTTGTAGGTGTTCTCGATGTCGGTGGCACCGGCAACGGTGTGGGCGGCGTTGTAGGTCGCGAACGCCTTGGCATAGTCGCCGGTGACCCAGCTCGCCGCCTTGTTCTGGCTGAACACCACCGCATAGGGTGTCACCGGCGTGCCGGTAACCGCATGGAACTGGCCGTCGTTATACACTTCCGAGCCGGAGGTTTCGTACCGGCGATGGCTGCCGCCAGCGCGCAGCGTGAATATGTCGTCCAGCTTCAGCGCCGCGTTGCCAACGGCTTCCTTCAGGCTGGTCTTGTTCCAGAATTCACGGAAATAGAATTCCTTGAACGTGTATTTGGAAGGATCCGTGGTGTTCCAGCGATAGGTGTTGGTGGCCCCGGCACCATCGGCGTCGTAGGTGGTGGTCATGCCGCCCTGCGCGCGCAGGTACAGCTTGTCGTCGTACGGCGTGGTGTACTTCGAATCCTCATAGCCGACATGGCCGTCGAACGTGAGGCTGTCGCTGGCCTCCCATTTGCCGGTCAGCGCAATCTGGTTGAACTTGTTCTTGTTGAGCGAACGACGGTGCTCGCTGGCATAGGTGGCGTTGTCGACGCTGATCGCATCGACGAAGTTCGTGCGGTCCCAATGGATCGAATTGATCTTCGATCCGGTGTCGAAGATCACCGAGCCCGAGGTGTTATCGGGCCGCGTCGCGAGGTGATATTCATCGCGGCGCGTGGTGAACTCGCCATGCAGGCCGTCCAGGGTGAACAGCAGATTGTCGGCCGGCCGCCACTGGGTGGCGAGCGTCAGGCCCAGACGCTCCTGCCTGGCGTCCCAGACGGAGAGGCGATTGCCCGACGCAAACACGAGGTCGCCGGACTTGAACTTGGCCTGCTGCTCGGCGGAGAGCGCCGAGATGTCGAGCCCCTTGCCCAGATAGCCGGCGATCTTGCTCGCGCTCAACTGGCTCGGCGAATAGGTGTTGTAGCCCTGCTCCTCGGTCTTGCGCTTGGAATAGGCGACCGAGACGAGGATGCCGAAGCGATCGCCCCAATTCTGGCCGAGCATCGCGGCGACGCGCGGCTGGGCGTCCTTCGTGAAGCTGTTGGTGCCGAGCTTGGCTGAGATCGCGCCGGTCAGGCCCTGCTTCTGCTCGAGCGGCTTGGCGGTGAACAGACCGACGGTGCCGGCCATGCCGCCTTCGGCTTGCGACGCCTGGTAGCTCTTCTCCACTTCGACGCGCGAAAACAGCTCGGAGGCGAAGATATTGAAGTCGAAGGCGCGGTCGCGCGAACGCTGGCCGCGACTGTCCATCGCGGAATCGACATTGCCCAGCACTTCCATCCCGTTCAGCTGGACGCGGGTGAAATCGGGACCGAGGCCGCGCAGCGTGATGCGGCGGCCCTCCCCGGCCTCGCGGTTGATCGCGACGCCCGGGAGGCGCTGGATCGACTCGGCGAGGTTGAGTTCCGGGAACTTCGCCATGTCCTCGGCGACGATCACGTCCTTCATGATGTTCGACTGACGCTTCAACTCGCGAGCCTTGGCGAGCGAGGCAATGTAACCGTTCACAACGATCTCGCCGCCATCCTGGTCCTGTGCCGGCGCGTCTTGCGCAGCGGCGGCCATCGAGATGCAGCTTGCGCCAACGGCCAGCGCGGCAAGCGCCGCGCGGTAGGTGAATCCCATTTTGCCCTCCCTTGAGATGTGGGCGCGCCTGCCCCGGCTGCCCCGGAGCGGCGCCTAGGCGGGGTTGATGACGGCGTTGTGACATTCGATGTTGTTTCGTGTGGTTTTGAACGTTCACCTGTGGGTTTTCACCGCCCAACCCCGCTGATACACAGGCCCCATCATGGAAAAGCCGGATATTGCGACCAGAGTCCCGAATGGCCGCGCGACACAGAATGCGCGCTTGACGGCGATGCTCGAATTGCTCGGGCAGCGCGGCCATTGGTCGATCGGCGAGCTGGCCGACCGCTTCGAGGTATCCGAGGAGACCATTCGCCGCGACGTGCGCCAGCTGGAGCAGACCGGCCGGGTACGGAAGATCCATGGCGGCGTGTGCCTGCCCGGTGGCGTGCTCGAGCCTCCCTATCGGCAGCGCCTGCGCGACCAAGCCGACGCAAAGCAGCGCATCGCCGAGCGGGCAGTAGCACTGGTGCAGCCCGGCATGACGCTCATGCTCGATTCGGGCACGACAACGTTATGGCTGGCGCGTGCACTGGGCCAGATGCGCGACCTCACCGTGATCACCAACAGCATCGAGATCGCCGCGCAGGTACTCGGCCATCCCGGCCAGCGGCTGTTCGTCGCAGGCGGCGCGGTCGACCTCGACTATCATGCCGCTTTCGGCAGCGAGCCGATCGACTATTGCCGTCAGTTCGCCCCGGACCTTACGGTGCTGTCGATGGGCGCGGTGGACGCGGCGCGGGGCTTCCTCGATTTCGACGCCGGCGAGGCGACGTTCAAGCGCAGCCTGCTGCCCCGGGCGCGGCGCGTGGCGGTGCTATGCGACGCCACCAAGTTCAACAAGCCGGGCTTTGTCCACGTAGCCCAGTTCGGCGATGTGCAGGATCTGGTGACCGATCGGGCTCCGCCGGAAGACATCGCGGCAGCGGCTGCGGCGGCGGGGACGGCGATCCACCTCGTGGACTGACTTCGCGTCAGTTTCACCTGCAATGCGCGCCCCTTCCGCTTGCAATAGGGGGACTGGAAGCTGAACAGGAAAAGAAAGGACCAATCCTCCCCCGCCGGGGGAGGATAGGAGATTTCTCACGCCGCCTGGTGGGTTAGGAACAGCGCCTTCAGATCCTTCTTCAGGATCTTGCCGTTGGCGTTGCGAGGCAGCGTCTCCGCCGAGAAGCGGATTGCCACGGGCACCTTGAATGCCGCGATCCGCTCGCGAACAAAGGCCTGCAGCTCCGCTTCGGTGACACTCGTCCCCGGTGCCAGGTGAACCACCGCGACCGGCTCCTCGCCCAGCGTACGATGCGGAATGCCGATCAGCGCAGCATCGGTGACCGCGGGATGGGCATAGAGGACATCCTCCACCTCGGACGAGTAGATGTTTTCGCCGCCGCGGATGATGATGTCCTTGGCCCGGTCGACAATGTAAAGAAAGCCTTCCTCGTCCAGCCGCGCGAGGTCGCCGGTGCGCACCCAGCCGTCGCGGAAAGTTTCCGCCGTCGCCTCGGGCTTGTTCCAATAGCCCTTCACGATCATCGGTCCCTTCGCCCAGAGCTCGCCGACCTCGCCCAGCGGTAGTTCGCGCGTGCCTTCGAGATCCATGATCTTGAGCTCGGCCACCGGCACCGGCGGACCGGCGCTGGTCGGGCGGGCGAGATAGTCCTCGCCAATATGATGGGTAACGGTCGCCATCGTCTCGGTCATGCCCCAGCCGTTGCCGGGGAGCGCGCCGAACTCTTGAAAGATACGCTTCACCAATTCCGGTGCGGAAGGCGCACCGCCATAGGAGATGCTCTCCAGGCTCGACAGGTCGTACTTCTTCCGCTCGGGATGCTCGAGCAACTGCCAGGCGATCGTGGGCACGCCGCCGGTCTGGTTGACCTTCTCGCGCTGGATGATCTCCATCGCCTCGATCGGCTCCCAGCGGCGCATGAACACCACCGTGCCGCCCGCCGCGATCAGCGCCATCAGTCCGGCGCTGCAGGCGGTGACGTGGAACAGCGGGATCACCAATAGCCCTACCTTGTAGGGCGGCGCGGTTGGCGGCACCTCGCCCCGCCGCAGCATCGATCGCGCCACCGAATAGCCGGCGGTGAGAATGTTGGTCATCAAATTGCGGTGCGTGCCCACCGCGCCCTTCGGATTGCCCGTGGTGCCGCTGGTATAGAAGAGCGTGACGTCGTCGTCGGGCGCTATGCCCACTTCCGGGAAGGCGATGTCGGGCAGCGCCGCCCAGCTGTTGCAGGGCCCCAGGATCGACTCCAGCGCGACCGCATCGCCCTCCAGCGGCGAGCAGGCACGGCTCACCACGACCTGCTCCAGATCGGACAGCACATGATAGCAGTTCTTCAGCCGCTCGTGCCGCTCGCCATCGACGAACAGCAGCTTGGCGCCCGAATCCTGCATGCCGTATTCGAGCTCGGCACCCGTCCACCACGCGTTGAGCGGCACCAGGATCGCACCGATGCTCACCGCGGCGAAGAAGATTGTCGGCCATTCGGGCAGGTTGCGCATCGCCAGCGCGACGCGGTCGCCCTTGGCCACGCCCTTGGCCTGCATCCAGGATGCCAGGTGGCAGGTCGCACGATAATTGGCCTCGTAGCTGACCCGCTCGTCCTGATAGATGGTGAACGGCCGATCGCCATAGCCGCGCGCCAGCCGCGCGAGGATGGCGGCCGTGGGCGGCGCATTCTTCCACACGCGCGTCGGCACGCCGCGGATCTCCACGGTTTCCATTTCAAACTTCGCGCCGGGTGCGGTGAGCATCGCATCCACGGCAGCAAGCGGAGCTTTGGGCCAGTCTGGGGGCAAGGGCACGATCGCTTCGAGGGTCAAGGCAGCTCTCTCCATCGAATTCTGAACTTTGGGTTTGGCGCGCGCGCCAACCGAACTCCACGTTAGTGTTGATTTGCTACGCGCTCAAGGCAATAGAAAGCAGGCGCCCGCCAGAAGGCGCATTGAACCGGATTCGAACGAGAGGTATGCTGCCAGCAATGCAAGTCGAGGACCCGATCGCCCATGGATTCGATGCCGCGCGGCTGGCGCGGATCGATGCCTTTGTGAACGCGCGCTATCTCGATTCCGGCAAGCTGCCCCATGCCCAGCTCCTGCTCGCCCGCGACGGGCACGTCATCCATTTCTCGCATCAGGGTGCGGCCCGCGAGGGCGGCGCGCCTGTGAACGAGTCGACGCTGTTCCGCATCGCCTCGATGACCAAGCCGATCACCAGCCTCGCCTTCATGCTGCTGCTGGAGGAAGGGCTGGTCGCACTGGATACGCCCGTCCACCACATCCTGCCCGAACTCAAGGGCCTTGGCGTCTATGCGGCCGGCGGCGATGGCGATCCGTTCGTCACCTCCCCGGCAGCGCAACCGATGCGCATGGTGGACCTGCTGCGCCACACCGCCGGCTTCACCTATGGCTTCCAGGAGCGCACTCCGGTGGACGCCGCCTATCGCACCGGGCGGATCGAAAGCTGGCATGGAAATCTGACACTCGACTCGTTTGTCGCAGCACTCGGTACATTGCCGCTGGAGTTCTCGCCGGGCGAGGCCTGGACCTATTCGGTCGCTACCGACGTGCTGGGCGCGGTGATCGAGCGACTCTCAGGCAAGACGCTCGATCGCTTCTTCGCCGAGCGGATCTTCGCACCGCTGGGCATGCACGACACCTTCTTTCAGGTGCCCGCCGACAAGGTCCACCGCCTTGCCGACTGCTGGACGATGCAGGAAGGCACAGGCAGGGTGCTGTACGATCGCGGCGAGGCATCGGCCTGGTCGCGCTTTCCCCGGCTGCTCTCGGGCGGCGGCGGACTGGTGTCGACGGCGCTCGACTATCACCGCTTCAACACGCTGATGCTGAACGGCGGCGTGCTGGACGGGGTGCGGCTGGTCTCGCCCAAGACCGTGCAGCTGATGACAATGAATCACCTGCCGGGCGGCCGCGACCTCGCCAACCTGTCGCGCGGGCTGTTTAACGAGACGACCAATGCCGGCGTCGGATTCGGCCTGGGCTTCGCCATCACCATGGACGTCGCCAAAACGATGATCCCCGGCTCGGCCGGCGAATTTTACTGGGGCGGCATGTTCTCGACCGCCTTCTTCGTCGATCCCGTCGAGCGCATCTCGATGGTGTTCATGACGCAATTCTCGCCTTCGATGCTCTATCCGATCCGGCGTGAGCTGAAGACGCTGATCTATTCGGCGCTCACCCGATGAGTGCCCCTCACCCCCTCCCGGCCCCGGCCGGAACTGCGAACTAGGAGTTCGAACGCATGTCCGTGATTACCACCAGCCGTCAGGGCGATGTCCTGGTCCTGACCTCCGACAATCCGCCGGTCAACGCGCTCGGCGCGGCGGTGCGGCAGGGGCTGCAGGCCGGCATCGAAGAAGCCAAGGGAGACGACAGCATCCAGGCGGTCGTCATCCTCTGCGCCGGCAAGACCTTCTTCGCAGGGGCCGACATCACCGAGTTCGGCAAGGCGATGGCCGAGCCGTCGCTGCCGGTGCTGGTCGACCAGATCGAGGCGCTCGACAAGCCGGTGATCGCCGCGGTCCACGGCACCGCGCTCGGCGGCGGGTGCGAGGTGGCGCTGGCGTCGCACTATCGCATCGCCGTGCCCTCGGCGAAGTTCGGCCTGCCCGAAGTGAAGCTGGGCATCCTCCCCGGCGCGGGCGGCACCCAGCGGATGCCGCGCGTCGCCGGCGTCGAAGTGGCGCTGGAAATGGCGACCAAGGGCGATCCGATCTCCGCCACCCAGGCCAAGGAAGCCGGCCTCGTCGACCGCCTCGCCGGCGAGGACAGCCTGCTCGCCGATGCCGTCGCCTTCGCGAACGAGGTGATCGGCAAGCCGGTCTCGCGCTCCAGCGAGCGGCCGGTCACCGTCGAAGCGGAGACCTTCGCCAAGTTCCGCGCCGCCAACGCCAGGCGCTTCCGCGGGCTCGACGCGCCGAACACGATCATCGACATCATCGAGCAGACCGCCGGCAAGCCCTATGCCGAAGGCGTCCAGGCCGAGCGCATGGGCTTCATGAAGCTGATCATGGGCCAGCAGTCGGCAGCGCTCCGCCACATCTTCTTCGCCGAGCGCAAGGCCGCCAAGATCGACGGCATCGCCGACGACATCCAGCTGCGCGACATCAAGCGCGTGGGCGTGATCGGCGCCGGCACGATGGGCGGCGGGATCAGCATGAACTTCCTCTCGGCGGGCGTGCCGGTGACCATCGTCGAGATGGCGCAGGACGCGCTCGATCGCGGCACGGGCGTCATGCGCAAGAACTACGAGGCGACCTCCGCCAAGGGCCGGATGACCGCCGAACAGGTCGAGAAGGCGATGGGCCTGCTCAAGCCCACGCTCAACTTCGACGATCTCGCCGAGTGCGACCTGATCATCGAGGCCGTCTATGAGAGCATGGACGTGAAGAAGGACGTGTTCGGCCGGCTCGACACAATCGCCAAGCCGGGCGCGATTCTCGCTTCCAATACCAGCTATCTCAACATCGACGAGATCGCGGCCGCCACCAGCCGCCCGCAGGACGTGGTGGGGCTGCACTTCTTCTCGCCCGCCAATGTCATGAAGCTGCTCGAGATCGTCCGCGGCGCCAAGACCGCCGACGATGTGCTGGCGACCGCGATGGCGCTCTCGAAGAAGATCAAGAAGGTCGCGGTGATCGCAGGCGTCTGCTACGGCTTCATCGGCAACCGCATGCTGATGCCGCGCCAGGTGGAAGCCACCAAGATGCTGCTCGAAGGTGCCACGCCCGAGCAGATCGACAAGGTCCATGTCGCTTTCGGCATGCCGATGGGACCGTTCCAGATGGCCGACCTCGCCGGCGTCGACATCGGCTGGCACCGCGATTCCAACCGCATCGAGAATATCCGCGACGCGCTCGCCGCCGAGGGTCGCTGGGGCCAGAAAAAGGGCGCCGGCTTCTACGACTATGACGAGAAGCGGCAGCCCTCGAACAGCCCGCGCGTCGCCGAGCTGATCGAGGAATGGCGCGGCAAGCTGAACGTGCCGAGCCATGAGATCACCGAGGAGGAGATCGTCGTCCGCACGCTCTACACCATGGTCAACGAAGGCGCGCTGATCCTGGCAGAAGGCATGGCGCAGCGGGCGAGCGATATCGATGTGGTGTGGGTCTATGGCTATGGCTGGCCCCCGTATCGGGGCGGACCGATGTTCTGGGCGGACACCGAGGGCCTCAAGAAGATCGTCGAGGGCCTGGATAAGTACGGCTTCGAAGTCGCACCCTTGCTCCGCGAGAAGGCGGAGAAGGGCGAGAAGTTCAACCGCTAAACAGCGCCGTCGGGCGCGGGCGGGAACCAGGCGGGCAAACCGTCGCCCCGCCCGCCCTCTCCGCAAAGGAGAGGATCGAGAGGAGAGGATGATGACGCAGGACCTCGATACCTTCCGTAGCGAAACCCGCGCCTGGCTGGAGGCGAACTGCCCGGCCTCCATGCGCGAACCGATCCGGTCCGAGAAGGATATCGTCTGGGGCGGGCGCAACCCCGACTGGGCGCATCCGGATCAGAAGCTCTGGATGGATCGCATGGCCGAGCGCGGCTGGACCGTGCCCGACTGGCCGACCCAATATGGCGGCGGCGGGCTTTCCCCGGCCGAGACCAAGATCCTGCGCGAGGAAATGAAGCGGATGGGCGCGCGCACGCCGCTCAACAGCTTCGGCATCTCGATGCTCGGACCGGCGCTGCTCAAATACGGTACCGAGGAACAGAAACTCGAACACCTGCCCAAGATCGCCCGCGGCGAGATCCGCTGGTGCCAGGGCTATTCCGAACCCAATGCCGGCTCCGACCTCGCAGGCCTCCAGACCTGGGCCGAGGATGCCGGCGATCATTATGTCGTCAGCGGCCAGAAGGTGTGGACCAGCTATGCCGACAAGGCCGACTGGATCTTCTGCCTGGTGCGCACCTCCAAGGAGGCCAAGCAGGGCGGGATCAGCTTCGTGCTGTTCGACATGGCCTCGCCCGGCGTCTCGACCAAACCGATCCTGCTGATCTCGGGCTATTCGCCGTTCTGCGAGACCTTCTTCGACAATGTGCGCGTGCCGAAATCCCAGCGCGTGCACGAGGAGAACAAGGGCTGGGACGTCGCCAAATATCTGCTCGGCCATGAGCGCGAGATGATCTCGGGCATGGGCCTCGATCGGGCAGGCAGCAATCCGCTGATCGAAGGCGCGATCGCGACGATCGGGCTCGACGACCAGGGCCGGCTCGCCGATCCGATCCTCCGCGCGCAGATCGCGCTGTTCGAGGTGCGGATGCGCGCCTTCTCGGCGATGTCCGAAAGCTTCCTCGACGAGCTCAAGGCCGGCCGCGCCCACCCTGCCCAGCCGAGCATGATGAAATATGTCGGCACCGAGCTGAACAAGCAGCGCCACGAGCTGATCATGGCCGCCGGCGGCTCGGATGCGCTGGAATGGGAGAGCGAAGCCTCGGCCAAGGGCGCCAGGCCCCGCGCCTGGCTGCGCACCAAGGCCAATTCGATCGAGGGCGGGACGAGCGAAATCCAGCTCAACATCATCGCCAAACGGATCCTCGAACTGCCGGGCTGAGGCTGGGCATTCCCTCTCCCGCCTGCGGGAGAGGGAGGGAGCCGCCGACTGGCGGCGGAAGGGTGAGAGTGTGGGGCGACGGATGGCCCCGCCCTTCGCCCTACTCACCCTCACCCCGGCCCTCTCCCGCAAGCGGGAGAGGGAGCTTCTGAAGGGAAGATCGATGCCGCTCTACCTCAACGACGAACAGACGATGCTCCGCGATACCGCCCGCGCGTTCGTCGCCGAACATGCCCCGGTTCGCCACCTGCGCGCACTTCGCGACGCCAAGGATCCCACCGGCTTCAGCCGCGACCTGTGGAAGCAGTTCGCCGAGATGGGCCTCACCGGCATCCTGATCCCCGAAGCATCGGGCGGCCTCGGCCTCGGCCATGTCGAGGCCGGCGTGGTGCTGGAGGAGATCGGCCGCAACCTCACCCCCTCCCCCTTCCTCTCCACCGCCGTCGCCGCAGTCGAGGCGCTGAAGGGCACCGCCCATGCCGATCGCTGGTTCCCCGGCATCGCCGCCGGCGAGGCGGTGATCGCGATCGCGCATGACGAGAAGCCCAAGTTCGGCCGCGCCGTGGCGCTCAAGGCCGAGCGCGCCGGCAACGGCTTCCGGCTGACCGGCACCAAACGCTTCGCCCACCACGCCCATGCCGCCGACCTGATCCTCGTCACCGCACGCACCGCCGGCAGCGACACCGACGCAGCAGGCATCACCCTGTTCGCAATCGACCCCAAGGCCACCGGGCTGGATCTCCGCCCCGAACGCCTCGCCGATTCCAGCCTCGCCGCGCATGCCGGCTTCGACGGCGTCGAAGTCACCGCCGATGCGGTCGTCGGCGAGATCGATGCGGGCGCCGACCCGCTCGGCCGGCTGCTGCGTGCCGCGGGAGCCGGTGCCTCGGCCGAGCTGCTCGGCGTCGGTGCGGGCGCGAGCGACATGACGCTTGGGTACCTCAAGGAGCGCAAGCAGTTCGGCACGCTGATTGGCAGCTTCCAGGCGCTCCAGCATCGCGCCGCGCATCTCTACAGCGAGATGGAAGTCGCCCGCGCCGCCACGCTCAAGGCCCAGCAATTGCTCGACGCAGGCGAACCCGCCGACGAGGCGGTCGCGATCGCCAAGGCGATGACCGGGCTTGCCACGACGCTCGCGGTGCAGGAGGGTATCCAGATGCACGGCGGCATCGGCATGACCGACGAATATGACATCGGCTTTTATATGAAGCGCGCCCGGGTACTCGCCGAGATGTTCGGCGATTCCAACTACCATGCAAACGTGCTTGCGGAGGCAGCCGGCTACTGATGATCGAACCGACATCCCCCGAAGATCTGGTTGCCGGCCTTACCGCGCTGCTCGACGTCGAGACACTCGACACCGATCTGTATCGCGGCGCCCGCCAGCCCGGCGGCGTCGGCCGGGTCTTTGGCGGCCAGGTGATCGCGCAGGCGCTGCAGGCGGCGCAGCGCTCGGTCGAGGACGGAAAGGTCGCCCATTCGCTCCACGCCTATTTCATGCGGCCGGGGGACGAGGACTACCCCATCCTCTACCGCGTGGTGCGCGATTTCGAGGGGCGCAGCTTTGCCAATCGCCGCGTGATCGCGATGCAGAAGGGCAGGCCGATCCTCAACATGGCCGCCTCCTTCCACCTGCCCGAAGAAGGGCTGCACCACCAGGATGCGATGCCCGACGTACCGGCGCCGGAGGATCTCCGCTCCGAGGCCGAACTGCGTGAGGAAATCCGCGACCATATCCCCGAAAAGTTCAAGCGTTTTTTCCTGCGCGCCCGGCCGATCGAGATCCGCCCGGTCAACCCGCGCAACTGGTTCAAGCCCGTAGCTCGCGAGCCACGCCAGGCGAGCTGGTTCCGCGTCGTCGCCCCCCTGCCCGACGAGCCCGCCCTCCACCGCGCGATGCTCGCCTATGCCAGCGACATGACGTTGCTCGGCACCTGCATGTTGCCGCACGGCGTCAGCTGGATGAGCGGGCAGATACAGACTGCCAGCCTCGACCATGCGCTGTGGCTGCACGAACCGTTTCGCTTCGACGACTGGCTGCTCTATGCGACGGACAGCCCCTGGGCCGGGCACAGCCGAGGGTTCAATCGCGGCAGCATCTTCGCGCGCGACGGCCGGCTGGTGGCGAGCGTCACCCAGGAGGGGCTGATCCGTCCGGTCCAACGCACCGACTGAACGGCTCGTCGCCCACGTTACCGTATCGTAAGGATTTCGCTTGTACCTTGCCGTTGCGCAACGGAAACGAAGCGCGGGTCGAGGTTGGAGTTCGATGCGTCGCTGGTTCTGCGCGTTGTTCGCGTTGTCGCTTACCATGGGTGCCGCCAAGGCACAGACGCTCGAGGATGCGGTGCTGGAACGCATCAACTTCGCGCGGCAGCATCCGCAGCTATATGCGCAACGCCTGCGCGACTATCGCCTTCAGTTTGACGGCTATGTCGTCCATGCGCCCGGCGACCCTGTGGGCACCGAAACCTTCGAAGGCGTGTCGGCGGTCGACGAAGCCATCGCCTTCCTGGAGCATCAGGTGCCGCTCGCGCCGCTTGGCCGGGGAGAGGTTCTCGGCCGCGCTGCCGGCGACTATGCGCAGGACCAAGGCAATCGCGGCGCGCGCGGCCATGTCGGGTGGGACGGAACGTCTCCGGGCGAACGGGTGCGTCGGCATGGCGGCGGGATCCATGTCGGCGAAGGCATTGCGTACGGCTATGCCGATCCGGATGCCGTGGTGCGGCAACTGATCGTCGACGATGGCGTCTCCAATCGCGGGCACCGCGCGCTGCTGTTCGATCCCGGCTTCCGCTTCGCGGGCGTGGGCTGCGCCCGCCACCGCGCGCTCGCCCATATCTGCGTGGTGGACATCGCAAGCACGGCGGACGGTCGGTGGGAAAGCCCGCGTTTCGCCGATCGCCGCTGACGCCGCTACTTCCGGCCGAAGAGCTTCTCGATATCGCCATGCGCCAGCTTCACCCAGGTGGGGCGGCCATGGTTGCACTGGCCCGAATGGGGCGTGACCTCCATCTCGCGCAGCAGTGCGTTCATCTCGGCGACCGACAGGATACGTCCCGCCCGAACCGAGCCGTGGCACGCCATGGTCGCGGCGACATGGTCCAGCCTTTCCTTCAGACTCAGCGCCTCGTCGAAACTGGCGAGTTCGTCGGCCAGATCCGTGACGAGGCCGTGGACATCGCCCGTGCCGAGCGCCGCCGGCACCGCCCGCACCAGCATCGCACGCGGGCCGAAGCGTTCGAGTTCGAGCCCGAAGGCGCGCAGTTCCTCGATCCGGGCTTCGAGGCGGTCGCAGCCGGGTTCATCGAGCTCGACCACCTCGGCGAGCAAGAGCGCCTGGCTCGGCACGGTGCCGCCGGCCATGGCGCGGCGCATCCGCTCCAGCACCAGCCGCTCATGGGCGGCATGCTGGTCGACCAGGACGAGGCCGTCCTGCGCTTCCGCGACGATATAGGTCTTGGCGACCTGCCCACGGGCGACGCCGAGGGGGAAGTCGGTTGCGAGCGGGGCTTCGTGCCGGGCGGGCTCGGCGCGGGCCAAGGGCGGCGGGGCGAAGAAGGTGCCGGAATCGCGCACGGCGCCGGAATAGCTTCTAAGCCCCTCCCCTTCAGGGGAGGGGTTGGGGTGGGGCTGTGTCTCACCGAGACCAACAAATGGTCTGGAATCCCTCCACCCCACCCCCTCCTCCAAGGAGGAGGGGCTTAGACTTGCCCCCCCGCCCCCCGGCTGCCACAGCCCCAGCGCCGCTTCGCTGGGCCGCTGGACGCTGCGGTGCCCTGCCGCATCCAGTGCGCGGCGCAATCCGCTGACGATCAGGCCGCGCGCCAGTGCCGGGTCGCGGAAGCGCACTTCGGTCTTGGCAGGATGGACGTTCACGTCCACCACCTCGGGCGGCACGTCGAGGAACAATGCCACCACCGGGTGACGATCGCGCGCGAGCATCTCCGCATAGGCACCACGCACCGCGCCGACTAGCAGCCGGTCCTTCACCGGCCGGCCGTTGACGAACAGATATTGGTGATCCGCCACGCCGCGATTGAAGGTTGGGATACTCGCAACGCCGCCGAGCACCAGCCCTTCGCGCTCGAAATCGATCGCGACGCTGTTCTCCTGCAGCGCGCGATCGGTGAGAGCCGCCACCCGCGCGGGCCGGCTCTCACCGCCCTGCACGCTCAGCACCCGCCGGCCGTCATGCTCGACCGAGAAGGCGATGTCCGGGCGCGCCATGGCCAGCCGCTTCATCCCGTCAAGGCAGGCGGCATATTCGGCGCGGGTCGAACGGAGGAACTTGCGCCGCGCCGGTACCCGTCCGAACAGCGCCTCCACCCGGACCCGCGTGCCGGGCGGCAGGGCCGCCGGCCCCTCGGCGGCCCGAACACCATTGTCTACGGTCAGGGACCAGCCTTCGGCGCCCCGTACCCGGCTTTCGAGCGTCAGCAGCGCGACGCTCGCGATCGAGGGCAGCGCCTCGCCGCGAAAACCCAACGTCGCGACGTGCTCGATATCGTCGGTCGGCAGCTTGGAAGTGGCGTGCCGTTCCAACGCGAGCGCCATTTCGGCCGGCGTCATGCCGCAGCCGTCGTCGATCACCTCGATCAATTCAATGCCGCCGCCGGCCAGCTTCACGGCAATCCGTGTAGCGCCTGCGTCGATTGCGTTTTCGACCAGTTCCTTGAGCGCGCTGCCGGGGCGTTCGACCACCTCTCCGGCTGCAATACGATTGACAAGATGTTCGGGCAGGCGGCGTATTGACATGGCATTCGCTGTAGCCCAAGCGACGGCCTCCCGCGACCCGCATCCGCATGGCTCCAGGCCGGATTTAACTCCGTCCCGGAAAGGGTTCGGGCAAAACACTTTGTGCGAGCAGCCGGACGGGGGGCGCCCAACCGGCAGGACGGATCAATAGATGGCTTTCTCCCGCATTTTCAAATTCATGTCGCACGACATGGCGATCGATCTGGGTACTGCGAATACCGTCGTATATCTGCGCGGACGCGGCATCGTGCTGAACGAGCCGTCCGTCGTGGCGGTCGAGACGCTGAACGGCGTGAAGAAGGTCAAGGCCGTCGGTGACGACGCCAAGCTGATGATGGGCAAGACTCCGGGCTCGATCGAGGCGATTCGCCCGCTGCGCGATGGTGTCATCGCCGACATTGATGTCGCCGAAGAGATGATCAAGCACTTCATCCGCAAGGTGCACGGGCAGCGCCGCTTCATGCGCTGGCCGGAGATCGTGATCTGCGTGCCGTCGGGCTCCACCTCGGTCGAACGCCGCGCGATCCGCGACGCCGCGTCGAACGCGGGCGCCAGCCAGGTCTGGCTGATCGAGGAGCCGATGGCCGCCGCGATCGGCGCCGACATGCCCGTCACCGAGCCGATCGGATCGATGGTCGTCGATATCGGCGGCGGCACCACCGAAGTTGCGGTGCTCAGCCTGCGCGGCCTCGCCTATTCCACCAGCGTACGCGTCGGTGGCGACAAGATGGACGAAGCGATCGTCTCGTACGTCCGCCGCAACCATAACCTGCTGATCGGCGAAGCTACCGCCGAGCGGATCAAGCAGGAAGTCGGCGTCGCCAAGCCGCCGGTCGACGGCATCGGCAAGACGATCCACATCAAGGGTCGCGATCTCGTCAACGGCGTGCCCAAGGAGATCCAGATCAACCAGGGCCAGATCGCGGAGGCGCTGTCCGAACCGGTCAACACCATCGTCGAAGGCGTCCGCATCGCGCTGGAAAACACCGCACCGGAACTGGCCGCCGACATCGTCGACCAGGGCATCGTCCTTACCGGCGGCGGCGCGCTGCTGCACGGGCTGGACGAAGTGCTGCGCGACGAGACCGGCCTGCCCGTCACCGTCGCCGACGATCCGCTGACCTGCGTGGCGCTGGGCACCGGCCGTGCGCTCGAGGATCCGATGTTCCGCGGCGTTCTCCTCCAGGTCTGACGAAAGGCCAACGGCGATGGCGCCGCCACGGAATCGGCGCCCGGGGTTTTCGCGACGGGCGCAATATGGGCTGTTCTTCAGCTATGTGGCGGCGATCGGCCTGTTGCTGATCGGCGGCGGGCTGGTGCTGGTCTCGCGCTATAACCCGCATCTGTTCGGTCCGCTGCGCAGCGCGCTTGCGGAGGTGACCACGCCGGTCTCGGCAGGGCTCGACACGGTGCGCCGCGGCGTGGGCAGCGTGCCGGAAGCAATCGGCAGCTATTTCGGCGTGCGGAGCGAGAATGCGCGCCTCAAGCGTCAGATCGAGGCAGATCATGCCGCGCTACAACGCGCGCTTGGCCTGGAACGCGAGAACCAGCGGCTGCGGCTGCTCCTGAAGGCGCGTGACGCCACGCCGGAGACGATCGT
Organism: Sphingomonas sp. TDK1; assembly: GCF_001650735.1. GTDB lineage: Bacteria > Pseudomonadota > Alphaproteobacteria > Sphingomonadales > Sphingomonadaceae > Sphingomonas. Next base: position 35,965 of record NZ_LXVY01000048.1, read on the forward strand.
CGTCGCCCGGCTGGTCAATTCGTCGGCTTCGAGCACGCGCCGCTACGCCACGCTCAATGCAGGCAGTTGGCAGCGCGTGGCGCAGGGGCAGCCGGTGCGGGACGGTGCCGGGCTGATCGGACAGGTTGTCGAGGCCGGGCCCAACGCGTCGCGTGTGCTGCTCGTCACCGATCCGGACAGCACTATCCCCGTCCGCCGCGCGAGCGACGGGCTGCCGGCGATCGTCACCGGGAAGGGCGACGGTACGCTCGACGTCCGCGCCGCCAACGCCGCCGCCAATCCGTTCCGCGCCGGTGACCTGCTGGTTACATCGGGTACCGGCGGCGTATTCCCGCCAAACATCCCCTTGGGCCGCATCACCCAGACCGGCCGCGACAGCGCTACCGCCGCGCCCGCCAGCAATCCGGACATGGCCGATTTTGTGATGGTGCTGCGCGTGTTCCTGCCGGAACCGGCGCCGCCTCCCCAGCCCTTCCCCACCGCCACGCCCAAGCCCAAGGGCAAGTGATGGCGCTCGACCTGCAGCCACTGGGTGTGCAGCCGCCGCGCCCCCGGGCGCGCTGGCTCGCGCCGCTGTCGATTGCGCTTGCTTCGCTGATCACGATATTGCCGGTGGTTGCGACGGTGCCGTTCCTGCCGCCGTTCGGGCTGCTGATGCTGCTCGGCTGGCGCCTCTTGCGCCCGGACGCGTTGCGGGTCTGGGTCGCTGCCCCGCTCGGACTGTTCGACGACCTGGTGAGCGGACAGCCTTTCGGCTCCGCAATGTTCCTCTGGATGGCATGCATGTTGATCATCGATGTGCTAGAGACGCGCATCGTGTGGCGTAATTTCTGGCAGGACTGGCTGATTGCAGCGGGCGCGACGGGTTTCGTGCTGATCGCGGGGCGTTTCATCGCCTCGCCTATCTCGGCGAAGGTGGATGCGGCACTGCTGGTGCAGGCCGGTGCTTCGTCAATGCTATTTCCGCTGGCGTCGCGGCTGTGCGCGTGGCTCGACCGCGACGTGGTGAAGGCCTGAGCCATGGTGCGCATTACCGAGGCAGCACAGACGTACAGCTTCTCGCGCCGCGCTGTGGTGCTGGGTGCGGCGCAGGGCGCCGTGGGCATGGTGCTCGCCGGCCGGATGGCGTGGCTCTCCGTGGTCGAAAATGAACAGTACAAGCTCAAGGCCGAGAGCAACCGCGTCAACAACACGCTGATCCCGCCGCGGCGCGGCTGGCTGCTGGATCGCAGCGGCAAGCCGCTCGCCAGCAACCGCACCGACTTCCGTGTCGACCTGATCCCCGATCGCATCGTCGACAAGGACAAGCTGCTGGCCGAGCTGACCCGGCTGCTCAACCTTGCCCCCGAGGATCTCGCCCGCATCGAGACCGACCTGAAGCGCGCCGGCGGCTTCCGCCCGGTCCAGGTGGCGGAGAATCTCGACTGGGACCGCTTCGCCGCGGTGCTGGTCCGGCAACCCGAGCTGCCCGGCGTCGCGCCGACGCGGGGCTATGCCCGCCATTATCCGCTCGGCGCCGGCGTCGGCCACTTGATTGGCTATGTCGGCACCGCGTCCGCCGAGCAGTTCAAGGCGGACAAGGATCCGCTGCTCGTCACTCCCGGCTTCAAGCTGGGCAAGGACGGGCTGGAGAAGACGCTCGACAAGCGCCTGCGCGGCAAACCGGGCGCCAAGCGCGTCGAGGTGACCGCCCATGGCCGCCCGGTCCGCGAGCTCGAGACGCGCGCGGATACGCCGGGTGAAAGCATCAAGCTCACCATCGATGCGGGCCTTCAGGAATATGTCGCGCGGCGGCTGGGCACCAATTCGGGCTCTGCGATCGTCATCGACGTGGCGTCCGGCGATATCCTCGCCATGGCGTCGATGCCCGCATACGATCCGAACAGCTTTTCCGACGGCATCAGCCAAACCGAATGGAAGATGCTGTCCGAAGACGACCATGTGCCCTTGATGAACAAGGTGCTGCAGGGTTTGTATCCGCCGGGCTCCACGGTGAAGCCGATGAACGGTCTCGCGCTGATGGCGGCGGGCGTGAGCGCGCATGACCGGGTGGTTTGCTCGGGCGCGCTGCGCGTCGGCAATGGCGTGTTCCACTGCCACAAGAAGGGCGGGCATGGGCCGCTCGATCTCAAGAACGCGATCATGCAGAGCTGCGACATCTATTTCTACGAAATGGTGCGCCGCGTCGGCTATGACGCGATCGCGCCGATGGCCCGGATGCTGGGTCTCGGCCAGAAATTCGACATGCCCTTCACCACCCAGCGCTACGGCACTGTCCCGGACAGCGCCTGGAAGCTGAAGAAATACCATCATCCCTGGACGGTGGCGGATTCGCTCAACGCCTCGATCGGCCAGGGCTATGTGCTGGCGAACCCGCTGCAGCTTGCGGTGATGGCCAGCCGCCTCGGGTCGGGCAAGATCCTGCTGCCGCGCCTGCTCGCCAACGGCCCCTCGGGGGCCCAGCCGCTGCCGGTGAGCCAGGAGGATCTCGCGATCGTGCGCGACGCGATGTACGGCGTGGTCAATGGCGGCGGCACCGGCGGCGCGGCGCGCATGTACGTGCCGGGCGTCGCGCTTGCGGCGAAGACCGGCACCGCGCAGGTGCGCCGCATCACCATGGCGGAGCGCCGCACCGGCGTGCTCAAGAACGGCTCGCTGCCGTTCAAGATGCGCGACCACGCGCTGCTGGTGTGCTTCGCGCCCCATGACAATCCGAAATATGCCGCGGCGATCGTGCTCGAGCATAACGGCCACACCGTCCGCAACCTTGACGCGCCGCTGATCGGCCGGGACATCATGACCTATCTGTTCGACCGCGACCTCGCGATGAAGACGCTGGCCGAAGTGGAGCCCACCTGGGGCGGCGACTATACGACGCGGATGGCCGCCCAGTCCGCCGCTTTCCGCGCCGCGCAGAACATCCCGGCGCCGCCGACGCCCGAAGACACCGAGGAAGCGGCAAGCAGCCTTGCCGATGCCGCGGCGAACAGCACCGCGGATTCGACCAAGCGCGACGTCGCACCCACCGGCAGCGTGGAGGGCGACTGATGGCCCGTCCCGGCGACGGCATCGTCCCCACCCAGGTCGCGCAGCTTCCCTGGAAGGTGCTGTTCCTCGTCATCGCGATCGGCGGGTTCGGGCTGGTCGTGCTTTATTCCGCAGCCGGCGGCAGCATCCGGCCCTGGGCGATCAACCAAGGCACGCGTTTCCTGCTGTTCCTGGCGGTAGCGATCGGCATGTCACGCGTGCCGGTGCGATTCTGGTCGCAATGGTCGCTCCCCATCTACGGCGCACTGGTGGTCGCGCTGCTGGGCGTGGAGGCGCTGGGCAAGGTGGCCGGCGGCAGCCAGCGCTGGATCAGCCTGGGCGGCTTCCAGTTCCAGCCTTCCGAGCTGATGAAGCCGATGATCGTGCTCGCACTCGCCCGCTTCTACGAGATGCTGCCCGCCAGCGAGACGCGCAAGTTCGTCGCGATCTGGCCCGCCTGCGTGCTGATCGGGGTGCCGGCGCTGCTCGTCATCATGCAGCCCGATCTCGGCACCGGGCTGATGATTACCGGTTGCGGCGTCATGGTGGTGTTCCTGGCGGGCGTGCCGCTGCGGCTGTTCATCGCCGGGGCGCTGGCGGTGGCGGTGGCCGCCCCCCTCGCCTTCAACTTCGTGCTCCACGATTATCAGCGCAACCGCGTACTGATCTTCCTCGATCCCGAGCGGGATCCGCTGGGCACCGGCTATCACATCACTCAGTCGAAGATCGCGATCGGCTCCGGCGGCATCTTCGGCAAGGGCTTCCTACAGGGCACGCAGAGCCATCTCGACTATCTCCCCGAGGGCCAGACCGACTTCGCGCTGGCCACGATGATGGAGGAATGGGGCCTGGCCGGCGGCGTGTTCCTGATCGTCGCGTTCGGTGCGCTGATCGCTTGGGGCATCGGCGTGGGCATGCGCGCCAAGACGCGTTTCGGCCGGCTGACAGCGGCTGGGCTCTCCGGCACGATGTTCCTCTACTGCTCGATCAACATGGCGATGGTCATCGGCCTCGCGCCGGTGGTGGGCGTGCCGCTGCCGCTGATCAGCTTCGGCGGCACCGCGGTGATGACCTTCATGCTGTGCCTGGGCATTCTGCTGTCGATCGACCGCGACAGCCGCACCAAGACGCGCTGGTGATTTTTTCATTTTTGGGGTTTACAAGCCGCGAGATGCGACGCTAAAGGCGCGCCTCCGAAGCGGCGGTGCCCCACCAAGGGCGCCATGCAGAAGCCGGATGGACACATAGCTCAGTTGGTAGAGCAGCTGACTCTTAATCAGCGGGTCCTTGGTTCGAGCCCAAGTGTGTCCACCACCTTCCTTCTGCCGAAACGCCTTCCGGTATGGACACATAGCTCAGTTGGTAGAGCAGCTGACTCTTAATCAGCGGGTCCTTGGTTCGAGCCCAAGTGTGTCCACCATCTCCTCCCCGATCGTAAAAAGCCGATGCCTCACGGCGGCAGCATGATCGTGCGCCGCAGATGCTCCACCAGCGCCGACACGCGTGCGGGAGGATCCGGCGCGTGGACCGCAAAGACACCGATCCCTTCCGAGCCTGCATAATCGGGCAGCACCCGCCGCAACACACCGTCCGCGAGTGCCTGCGATACGTCCCAGAGCGACCGCAGTGCGATCCCGCAGCCCGCGATGGCGAGTTCGCGCACCACTTCGCTCGAATTGGTCCCGACGACTCGCTGCCCCTGGTGGCTGACCGGTCCGTCCGGTCCGTCCAGCTGCCAGGGCAACTGGCTGTCGGTGGCGAGAAGCCGGTGCTGCGCCAGCTCCGCCAGGGTTCGCGGTTCGCCATGCGCCACAAGATAGGCAGGGGAAGCGCACAGAACGCGCCGGCTGGTGCCAAGGCGATGGCCGACCAGCCCGGCCCCCGCATTTGCCGCGATGCGGATCGCCACGTCATAGCCGCCGCCCAGCAGATCCACGAAACTGTCCGACAGGTCGATTGACAGGTCGACGTCCGGGTACGCTGCCAGAAACGTGGGGAGGGTAGGCACTACGTGCATGCGCCCGAACGACGTCGGCGCCGTCACGCGCAAGGGTCCGCGGACCAGCGCGTGACGGCCGGCGATCCGCCCTTCGGCGGCCGCAAGCGCGAAGCGGATCGGTGACAGCGTCTCGAGCAGTTCCCGACCGGCCGACGTCAACACCAGCCGGCGGGTGGTCCGCTGGAGCAGCCGCGTCCCCAGCCGCTGCTCCAGCCGCGCCAGACGCTTCGACAATGCGGGCGGCGAGAGTCCGCGCTGGCGCGCCGCGGCGGATATCGACTCCGCGCCGACAATATCGAGGAACAGATCATAGTCGGGATCAAACATTTTAAACCCTGCGGAACAGGTGTTGTGAATTGTTTCCTTCTACCGGCATGCACGTCGATGCGCTACTATCCCCCGGACTCCAGACCGACGTAGCGAAGAGGATGCGCCATGGTCGACTATCGCGAAAAGGCAGGCCTTCAGGTTGCAGCGAGCCTCGCGACCTTCGTCGAGGATCGGGTACTGCCCGGCACAGGCCTCGGCGCCGAGGTCTTCTGGACGGGGATGGCCGATGTGTTCGGGCGGCTCGCCCCGCGCAACCGGGCGCTGCTGGATCGGCGCGATGCGCTCCAGGTGGCGATTGACGACTGGCACCGCGCGCGCGCCGGCCAGCCGCATGATTCCATGGCCTATGCGGCGTTCCTGCGCGAGGTCGGCTATCTCGCACCGGAGCCTGGCGCCTTCCACGTCGCCCCCGGCAATGTCGATGCGGAGCTTGCGACCATGGCAGGTCCGCAGCTGGTCGTGCCGGTGCTGAACGCCCGTTTCCTGCTAAACGCGGCCAATGCACGCTGGGGCAGTCTGTACGACGCCCTGTACGGCACGGATGCGATTCCAGGGAAAGCGGCGAGCCCCGGCTATGACCCCGCACGCGGCGCGCGGGTGATCGGCTGGGCAAAGGCCTTTCTCGACCAGGCGGTTCCGCTCGCCATGGGGCGCTGGGCCGATTGGGACGGAATCGCGCTGGCGCTCGCAGATCCGGCACAGCTGGTGGGCCATGCCGGGGACAATTTGCTGTTCGTCCACAACGGGCTGCACATCGAAGTGGTGATAGACCCGACGCACCCGATCGGCCGGTCGGACCCCGCCGGCATCGCCGATGTCCTGCTCGAATCCGCGCTTTCGACCATCTGTGACTTCGAGGACTCGGTCGCGGCGGTCGACGCCCAAGACAAGGTGGAGGCGTACGCCAATTGGCTGGGGCTGATGCGCGGCGACCTGGAAGCGACGTTCGACAAGGGCGGCGCTTCGCAGACTCGGCGGCTCGCGCCCGATCGCGCCTATGTCGCACCCGACGGCACGCGCTTCACGCTGCCTGGGCGGTCGCTGCTGCTGGTCCGCAATGTCGGCCATCTGATGACGACGCCTGCGGTATTGCTGGCCGATGGGACACCGGCGCCGGAAGGCATTCTGGACGGCATCGTCTCCGCCGCGATCGCGCTGCACGACCTGAAGGGCACCGGACCGCTGCGCAACAGCAGGACGGGCTCCATCTACATCGTCAAGCCGAAGATGCATGGGCCGGACGAGGCGGCGTTCGCAAACGAGCTGTTCGACGCGATCGAAGACATGCTGGGCCTTAGCCGCCACACGCTCAAGATCGGCGTGATGGACGAGGAACGCCGCACCAGCGCCAATCTGGCGGCCTGCATCGCGGCGGTGAAGGATCGCATCGTCTTCATCAACACCGGCTTCCTGGATCGTACCGGCGACGAGATCCACACGTCGATGCAGGCCGGCGCCATGCTCCGCAAGGGCGACATGAAGACCAGCGCCTGGATCCAGGCCTATGAGAATCGCAACGTCCAGATCGGGCTCGCCTGCGGGCTTTCGGGCAAGGCGCAGATCGGCAAGGGGATGTGGGCGATGCCCGATCGCATGGCCGACATGCTCGCCCAGAAGATCGGCCATCCTCAATCCGGCGCAACCACGGCGTGGGTGCCCTCCCCCACCGCGGCGACGCTGCACGCCACCCATTACCATCAGGTCGACGTGTTCGCCCGCCAGGCCGAGCGCGCACGCGAACCGATCGCATCGCTGGACGCCTTGCTGACTATTCCGCTGGCCCAAGGCCAGAACTGGTCGGAAGATGCGATCCGCGAGGAGATCGACAACAATGCCCAGGGCATTCTTGGCTATGTTGTGCGCTGGGTCGATCAGGGTGTCGGCTGCTCGAAGGTTCCCGACATTCACGATGTCGGCCTGATGGAGGACCGCGCTACACTGCGAATCTCCAGCCAGCACCTCGCCAACTGGCTGCTGCATGGTGTGGTCGATCCGGCGCAGGTAGATGCGGCGCTGCTGCGCATGGCCGCGAAGGTCGACGCGCAGAATGACGGCGATCCGCTATATCGGCCGATGGCAACCGATCCGAAGGGCAGCCTCGCTCTTCAGGCGGCCCGGGCGCTGGTGTTCGAGGGGGTTTCCCAGCCGAGCGGCTACACCGAACCGCTGCTCCACGCCTTCCGGGCACGCGCCAAGGCTGGCGCCGGGTAACCATGTCGATGCCCCGGCCGCGCCACTGGAAACGGCGCTCGGCGCGGGGGAGCCGCGGCCCCGCCGATGCTCCTTATCTCGATGTCCTGGAACGCCGCCGCGCGGCCTGTCCTGATCCGTCAGGAACGCCCAATGGCGGAGAGGGAGGGATTCGAACCCTCGGTACGGTTACCCGCACAACGGTTTTCGAGACCGCCCCGATCGACCACTCCGGCACCTCTCCGCATGGGAGGATACGCACCTTTGGGGAAGCCCCTGTCTGCGTACCGGTCGCTGTGAGGCGCGGCCACTAGCGCAAAGTTTTGAGGGCCGCAAGCAGGCTTTTCCAAGTTTTTTGGCTACACGGGAGCCGCCGCAGCGCCCACCGATGCTTCCCGGAACGGGAACGCGTACCACCTCCACCGTTGCCGTGGCACCTGCGCGACCCTAGATTGGTTCGCATGTCAGAAACCAGTGGTTCGCTTCTTTCCATCGACTCCGGCACCCCGATGCCCCCGATCGCCAGCGCGCGCTTCGCCATCGGTGACGTTGTGCGGCACCGCCTCCTCGATTTTCGGGGCGTGATCTTCGACGTCGACCCGGTCTTCGCGAACACCGACGAATGGTATGATTCGATCCCGGTCGACATGCGGCCGGCCAAGGATCAACCCTTCTACCATCTGCTCGCCGAGAACGCCGATTCGACCTATATCGCCTATGTAAGCCAGCAGAATCTGGTGGCGGACGATAGCGACGAGCCGGTCGACCATCCCGGAATCAGCGGGCTTTTCGACAGCTTCGACGCGGGACGGTATCGGCTGAAACCGAATCATCGCCATTAAGGCGCGGTGACTCGGAAAATCGCAGTTTCGTCTTGCCGAACGGTTGACAATCCCGCCCCCATCGCATAGCTGCGCCCTTCCTCCTGCCGAGGTGCAACCTTGGCGGGCACATGCATTTGAACCAGAGAAGAGACCGATGTTCGCTATCGTGCGCACGGGCGGCAAGCAGTATCGCGTTGCCGCAGGAGACAAGATCGTCGTCGAGAAGCTCGACGGCGAAGCCGGTTCGTCGGTGACGCTGGGCGACGTCCTGCTGGCCGGCGAAGGCGGCGAGCTGAAGGCTACCGACGGCCTGACCGTTTCTGCCGAAATCGTCGCGCAGGCGAAGGGCGAGAAGGTCATCGTCTTCAAGAAGCGTCGTCGTCACAACTATCGCCGCAAGAACGGCCATCGCCAGCAGCATACGATCCTCAAGATCACTGCTATCGGCGCGGCCAAGTAAGCGACTGACGAGACACGAGGAGTATAGACAATGGCACATAAGAAGGCAGGCGGCTCGTCCCGCAACGGTCGCGACTCTGCTGGCCGCCGTCTTGGCGTGAAGAAGTTCGGCGGCGAGACGGTTCTCGCCGGCAACATCCTCGTGCGTCAGCGCGGCACCAAATTTTACCCGGGTGTGAACGTGGGCATGGGCAAGGACCATACCCTTTTCGCGCTCGTCGAAGGCCGCGTGTCGTTCAAGGAAGGCAAGCTTGGTCGCAAGTTCTGCTCCGTAGACATGATTGCCGAGGCGGCCGAGTAACATCGGGCGACCGTACGGGTTGCCCACCAGGGCGACCCGGGTTCGGATGAACCAACGCGAAAAGGGAGACGGGTCGCCCCGGTCTCCCTTTTTTATTGCTCCCCTGACACCGCGGCGAAACAGCGATGCCATATCGGCATGCGCAGAGAAGCCGCAGGACCGAGGAGAGTGGTCATGTTCGTGCGGACCCAGAGATTGACGTTACGTCCCGGCTGGCCCGAGGACGCCCCTGCCCTTGCCCGGGCGATCGACCATGAGGCCGTCGTGCGCAACCTGTCGCGCGCGCCCTGGCCCTATTCGATCGAAGCGGCCGAAACCTTCCTCTCGCATTGGACCGAGACACGCTTCCTGGCGTTCGAGCATCAGGCGGGCGCCGTGGCACTGGTCGGCTGCATCGGGATCGATCCGGCCGGGGACGAAGCGCATGAGCTCGGCTACTGGTTCACGCCCGCAGCCTGGGGCAAGGGCTATGCGACCGAAGCAGGGCGCGGCGTGCTGGCGGCAGCACGCGCGGCCGGCATCCGCCGCGTGACCTCCGGCCACTTCGTCGACAATCCCGCCTCCGGCCGCGTGCTGCGTAAGCTCGGCTTCCGATCCACCGGCCGCGTCGAGCCGATGTGGTCCAAGGGCCGCAACTGCGAAGTCGCCTGCGCCCGCTTCGAGCGGGAGCTGGACGCCGACGACTGCAATCCCGGATCGGAACCGCGCTTGGCGGCGTGATCGGTCTTCGTGCCTCCTCGGGACTGCCCCCGGGGAGGCCGCTTCCCCCCGCCCGAAAGCTCGACTAAGCCGTCATCGAATGGACACAAGGCCCAACCGTTGACGAGCAAGGTGGTGCGCCGGCGCCTCTCCCCGGAAGAATCGCGCGACGCCGCCCTGGAGGCCGCGCGCGCGCTGCTGATCGAAGACGGTCCCCAAGCGGTGACCCTGAAGGCGGTCGCCGCGCGCATCGGGCGTACCCACGCCAATCTCCTGCACCATTTCGGATCGGCGGCCGGGCTGCAGAAGGCACTCGCAGCCAGCATCGCCGACTCCGTGACGGCGAAGGTGGGCGAGGCCGTGCTGCGCGCGCGCAGCGGCGACCATAATCTGCGCGAAGTCGTCGACATGACGTTCGACGCGTTCGGGCGCGAAGGCGCCGGCGCGCTGGCCAGCTGGATGATCCTCACCGGCAACCAGGATGCCCTGGACCCGATTCTGGAAGCGATCCACCGTCTGGTCGACCGGATCAGCGAAGGGCAGGACGCACGAACGCCCCTGCGCGAGGAAACACTGCAGCTGACGTTGATGGCACTGGGCGATGCCCTGCTGGGTGCCCCCATGGCCCGTGCGCTGGGGCTCCCACGGGACAAGGCGCGGGAGCTTGCAGCGGCGATGCTGCGCGAGCGGATCGAGGCGAGCGGCTGAGCGCCCGCCCCTGCACGCGCGTCTAGTGCGGCACCACACCCAGCTCGACGCCGGTCTTGTCGTGCAGGGCGAAGCGATCGATCAGGTCGGCACTGGCATGATTGGCCCCAACGACGTCGACGCTCCGGCCCTCCCGACGCAATCGGGCGACGATCTTGTCGAGCGCAGCGACGCCGGAAATATCCCAGAAGTGCGCGGCGGTAACGTCGATGCGGATGTGCCGGGCGCTGCGTTCGGCCTGGAACGCCGCCGTAAACCGCTCGACCGAGGCGAAGAAGATCTCGCCGCGCACCCGATAGGTGGCTGAAGTTCCGTCCGTCCCGTCGATCCGTTCCACCGCGAACATCCGCTGCACCTTGCCGGCGAAAAAGATGCCGGAGAGCAGCACCCCCGCCAGCACGCCCATGGAGAGGTCGCGGGTCGCGACGACGACGGCGACGGTGGTGAGCATCACCAGTGAAGAGGCCGGCGGGTGCCGGCGCAGATTGGCGATGGAGTTCCAGCTGAACGTGCCGATCGACACCATGATCATCACCGCCACCAGCGCGGGCATGGGCACTCGGCCGACCCAGGGGCCGAGCACCGCAAGCAGGAACAGCAGAAAGGCTCCGGCGACGAAAGTGGACAGCCGGCTGCGGCCACCCGAGGTGACGTTGATCACCGACTGGCCGATCATCGCGCAGCCGCCCATGCCGCCGAACAGCGCAGCGACGATGTTCGCCCCGCCCTGCCCCGCGCATTCCTGGCGCTTGTCGCTCTCCGTATCGGTCATGTCATCGACGATCTGGGCCGTCAGGAGCGATTCGAGCAGACCGACCGCGGCCATGGTAAGGGCGTACGGGAGAATGATCCGCAGCGTCTCCAGCGTCAGCGGGACCTGCGGCAGGGCGAGGCTGGGCAAGCCTTCGGGCAGCTTCCCCATGTCCCCCACGGTGTGGACCGGCAGGCCCATGCCGATGCTGATCGCACTCAGCACCAGGATCGCGACCAGCGGTGACGGGATAGCCCTGGTCAGCCGGGGAAAGCCGTAGATGACCGCCAGCCCGCCGACGACCATGGCATAGGTCTGCCAGCCGACATGGAGCAGCTGCGGCAGCTGCGCCAGGAAGATGAGGATGGCGAGGGCATTGACGAAGCCGGTGATAACCGAGCGCGAGACGAACTGCATCACCAGATGCACGCGCAACAGGCCGGCCAGGATCTGAATCAGGCCCATCAGGATTGTCGCGGCGAAGAGATATTGCACGCCATGTTCCCGCACCAGCGGGCCGATCAGCACCGCGACTGCGGCGGTGGCGGCAGAGATCATGCCGGGCCGCCCGCCGATGAGCGCGATCGTCATGGCGATGGCGACCGAAGCATAGAGCCCCACCCGCGGATCCACGCCGGCGATGACAGAAAAGCCGATCGCTTCCGGGATAAGGGCGAGCGCCACAACGATACCGGCGAGCACGTCGCGATGCGCGGCGGTGCCGTCCGTACGCCATTGGCGAAGGTAAGCAGAAAAATCGAAGATCATTGAAAATCCACAACAAGGCACGTGGCGCCCAAGCGGCGCATGAGGGACAGTGCGTGTTGTTGTCCGGCGGATCGGCGGCCGGAATAGCCACCCGGAATTTCACCGGGTCCTTGCGAATGGCTGCGGCTTAGCGGGAACGCGCCAATCGCGCAACCGGCTGCCCTATTCCGCTGCCTGCGCCACCCGACGCGACCCGCTCGTCACCGCCTCGCGCACCGCACGGGAAAGCGCCGCTACGGTGAAGGGCTTGCGCAGTACCGGTCGATCGCGAAGCTTCTCAGGGCTTGCCTCGCCGGTAAAGCCCGTCACGAACAATACCGCGGCACCACGCAACTGGGCTTCGACGGCGGCGATCATCTCCGGTCCCGTCTGCCCGGGCATCAGGACATCGGTCATGATCAGGTCGAGCGCCGCCATCGCATCGATCGCGGCGGGTGCCGCGAGCGGATCGGCACAGCCCACGGCGCGGTGCCCAAGTTCCTGCAGTGCGGCAAGCGTGGCCGCCAGCACGCGCGGATCGTCCTCCACGACGAGGATGTCGTAGGTCTCGCCCGCCTTCTCCTCGGTCGCTTCGACCGTCACCGGCGCAGTCGATGCGCCGACCATCGCGCCGCGATAGCGCGGCAGGTACAGCGTCACCGTCGTCCCGGCATCGGGAGCCGTCTCGATCGCGATGCCGCCGCCCGACTGGCGCACGAAGCCGAAGATCTGGCTCAGGCCAAGGCCCGTCCCCTTGCCCACCGGCTTGGTGGTGAAGAAGGGCTCGAACACGCGTTCCAGCACCTCGGGCGTCATGCCGCAGCCGGTATCGCGCACCGCGACCGACACGTAATCGCCCGCCGCACAATGCCCCACCTCATTGGCGGAGAGGCGCGACTCGCCGGTGGTAATGACCAGCGTGCCACGCCCGTTCATCGCATCGCGCGCATTCACCGCCAGATTGAGGACCGCATTTTCCAGCTGGTGCCGATCCACCCAGATCCGCCAGCCCATGCCGCGATCCTGCGCCTCTACGCGAATGGCGTCGCCCAGCGTGCGATCGAGCAGGTCGCGCATGCCGCGGATCAGCGTACCGGCGTCCACCGGCTCGGGCGCGAGCGACTCGGAGCGGGAGAAGGCCAGCAGCTGACGGGTGAGTGCGGCGGCGCGATGGGCACCCTCCATCGCATTGTCGAGGTGCCGCGCGGCCTCCTTCGGATCGCTATCGATCTGGCGCCGGGCTAGTTCGACACCACCCAGAACAACCGCCAGCATATTGTTGAAATCATGCGCGATACCGCCGGTAAGCTGACCAACCGCATCCATTTTCTGCGCCTGACGCAGCTTGGCTTCCGCGCCTTCGCGCTCGCGGGCTTCCTCGCGCAGCTGGGCGGTGGCGGCGGCAACGGCCTCACGCAGCTGCCCGGCGCGCTCCCGCTCCCAGGCTGCGTCCGCATCGGCGAGCGCGCGGTCGCCCTGCGCCTCGATCGCCAGCCAGCCCAGCACCACCGCGCCCAGCGCAATGACCAGACCGAATCCGCTCAGCACGCGCGAGGCGTAGCTGCTGTTTTCGATCAACTGGGCTGCGGCGCTGGTGCGGTCCTCGAGAAGACCGCGCTCCTGCTCGACGATCCTTTCCAGAATCGCTTCCAGCTGCTTGCGCGCACCGCTCTCGCGTACCTGATAATAGGCGCCCCAGGCGTCACGGTCGCGCTTGTAGGTGGTGTAGAGCGCGGTTTCGTCCAGTTCTCGGCCGCGTTGCGCGAAGGCCTGCAGCAGGCTGCGAATCTCGCCTCGTTGCTCGCGATTGTCGGCGGTGAGCTGGCGCAGCTTCTGCAGCTGCTCGCCCGCCTGCCGCCATTGCTCGGCATATTGCTGGCCAAGATTGCGGTCCGCGCTCACCACATAGCGGCCAAGCGCGGCCTCCGCTGCGGCGATACGGCCGGAGACCTGGTTGGCGCGCAAGATCACGTCGAAGCTGTGCTGGCGAAGCGCGATGGCGCGATCGCGCTCCAGATCGGTCCGCTGCTGGATCAGGATCAGCGCGCCGAGCACAAGCACGCCGGCCACCGCCAGCGCGCCCAGCAACAGCAGGCGCCAGTTCTTCGCGTGAACCGAACGCTCCAGAGACGGGATCGCTTCGCTCATCCGGGCCCGACTCTAGGCGTTTGGAACGAAAGTGGAAAGACCGGTTAGGCGATCACCCCGACAGCCTGGCCGGCCGCGCGGAACATACCCAGCACCCGCTCGATCTGCTCGGGGCGATGCTCCGCGCAGAGCGAGCAGCGCAGCAGGAAGGTGCCCGCCGGAGTCGCCGGCGGCCGTGCCATGTTGACGTACAGGCCGTTCTCCAGCAGCGCCTGCCACATCACCACCGCCTGCTCCTGGTCCTCCAGGATCACGGCGACGATCGCGCTTTCCGGCGTCGAGGTTCCGAGCTTGAAGCCCATCTCGGTGAGGCCGCCGTGCAATGCGCGGGCGTTCTCCCACAGCCGGGCACGCTTCGCGTGCGCGGTCGCCAGCTTGCGGATCGAGGTGGCCGCGGTCGCCACCACGCTGGGCGGCAGCGACGCGGTGAAGATATAGGCGCGGCAGGCGAGCCGGATCGCCTCGAACTTCGGGTGGTTCGAGATGCAGAAGCCGCCGACCGTGCCGACCGACTTGGAGAAGGTGCCGACAACGAAATCGACGTCCGCCTCCAGCCCCTGGTCCTCGTACACGCCGCGGCCGTTGGGGCCGAAAAAGCCCATCGAATGCGCTTCGTCGACCAGCACCATCGCGCCGTGCTTCTTGGCGACGGCGACCATTTCCTTGAGCGGGGCGATGTCGCCGAGCATCGAATAGACGCCCTCCAGCACCACCAGCTTGCCGGCCTCGGCCGGCAAGCGGCCCAGGCGCTTGTCGAGATCGGCGACGTCATTGTGGCGGAACCGGACGATCTCCGCATTGCCCTGCTTGCAGCCGTCATAGATCGAGGCGTGGCTGTCGGCGTCGAGGATGATGTACTCGCCCTTGCCCGCCAGCGTCGAGATCATGCCCAGATTGGCCATGTAGCCGGTGGAGAACACGATCGCGCCGGACACGCCGTAGAAGTCGCGCAGCGCCTGCTCGACTTCCATATGGTCGCGGAAGGTCCCGTTGAGCATGCGGCTGCCATTGGTGCCCGAACCGAACTGGTCGAGCGCATCCTTGCCGGCCTGGATCACGTCCGGATCGAACGTCATGCCCATGTAGTTGTAGGTGCCGAGCAGGATGGTGTCCTTGCCCTTGATCACCGCCTCGGTCGGCGACTTGACCTGCTCCATCACGATCGCGAACGGATCGATCACGCCGCTGTCGAGCAGCGCCTGCCGCTCGGCGATCAGGCCGTCGAACTTGCTCATCAGGTCGGTCATGGCGGTCAGCCCTTGAGCTTCTGCACGGCGTCGACCAGCTGGCCGACATTCTCGATCTCGGCCTGCATGTTCATGGTGATGACGATGTCGAACTCGTCCTCGATCGCGGCGACGAAATCCATCACCGTCAGGCTGTCCCATTCGAGATCGCCGGCGAAGGTGGTGGTGTCCGAAAGCGCGACGCCCTTCTTGTTGAAGGGTTCGATCTGCGCGGCGACGATGTCGAAGATTTCTGCACGGTCAGTCATGCGGCCGGTCCTTAGTGTGATCGGTCGCAGGTGCCAAGCGAATGCGGCGAAACCGGGCCCATCGCGGGGCAGTGCCCGAAAGGGAAGTCTCTGTCCGCAGCTAGAGCACCCCCTTGGACCGGTACCACCGCGCGGTTTCGGCCAGCCCCGCCTCGGTGTCCACTTGCGACCTCCACAAATTGGCGGGTGCACGGTACGCCGGGTCGCTCACCCAGTCCGGGTGACAGAAATAGGATACGCGGTCGGGCGTCAGCTTGGCCCGCTTGCCGCGCAACAGCCGGTCGACCCGCGCACCGGCCATCAGCACCGCCTTGGGCAGCGACAGCGCCAGCACCCGGCGGCCGACCGCCAGCCCGATCGCGTGCGCGAACTCGGGATGGCTCCAGCCGCCGGCACGACCATCGTCGGGATCGATCTCGCCGGGGAACCGGTCCGCCGCCGCGAGTGCGAGCAGCAGCCGGCCGAGGTCGCTCACTTCGATGACCGAGATCCGACCGCCCGGCGGCAGCAATGCCAGGCCGAATCGCGCGACGCGGAACAGCTCCAGCATCTCCATGTCGCCCGGCCCGTAGATCGCCGGCGGCCGCACGATCGTCCAATCGAGCTCGGAAGCACGGACCAGCTTGTCCGCCTCCCCCTTCGACCAACCATAGGCCGAAAGCTCCGGCTCCCGGCTCGCGAGCGAGGAGACATGAACATATCGGCGCACGCCGGCATGCTTGGTCGCGGCGAGCATGTTGGACGTGCCGGCGATGTTGCCCTGCGCAAATCCGTCCCGGTCGGGGGCGTTCACCACGCCGGCGACGTGGATCACCGCGTCTGCACCCGTGCAAAGCGCCTCCAGCGCGGCGGTCGCGTCGAGGTCACCGCGGATCCAGGTTACGCCGTCGCGCGGCGGTTGCTCGCGCCGGGTAAGTGCGCGAACCTGATGCCCCGCTTCCAACGCCAGATCGATCAGCCGCGACCCTACGAAGCCCGTGCCGCCGGTAACGGCGAACACACTCACAGCAGCGCCATGTGGCTACGGTGGACGAGCGCCGAACGGGGAGCATAACCGAGGATCTCGACCAGCTCCTCGCTCCGCCGCCCGACGATGCGCGAGGCGTCGACATGGCCATATTCCGCCAATCCGCGCGCCAGATGCTTGCCCTCGGGTCCCACCACGACGACCAGGTCGCCACGTGCGAACCGGCCCTCGACGCGAATCGCACCTGCCGCGAGCAGACTGCGCCCCTCGCGCAGGGCCTGTGCCGCCCCTTCGTCGATATGAATCGCACCCTTGGCGGTCAGTCCACCACGCAGCCATGCCTTGCGTGCCGCCCCACCCTTCTGGCCGAAGAACAACGTGCCCCGCCGCGTCGCCGCCAGACGCGCCAGCGGATGCTCCACGCGGCCATCGGCGATGGCGAGATGCGCGCCTGCACTGGTCGCGATCCGCGCTGCCTCGATCTTCGAGACCATGCCGCCCGAACCCATGCCCGAAGTCGATCCACGATCGGCCATGGCCTCGATTCGCTCGTCGATGATGTCGACGGTTTGGATCAGCTGTGCATCGGGATTGGTGTTGGGATTGGCGGTGTAGAGGCCGTCCACGTCCGACAGCAGCACCACGCCGTCGGCATTGGCGGCGCTTGCCACCCGGGCGGCAAGGCGATCATTGTCACCGAACCGGATCTCCTCGGTGGCAACGGAGTCATTCTCGTTGATCACCGGCACCACGCCCAGACGCAGTAGCCGATCAAGCGTCGCCGAGACGTTAAGATAGCGCCGGCGGTCCTCGAGATCGTCGAGTGTCACCAGCATCTGCGCCGCGGTCATGCCCTGGTCGTGGAGCAGCTCCGCCCAGATGCTGGAAAGCGCGATCTGGCCGGTAGCAGCGGCTGCCTGGGCATCCTCCAGGCTCGCGCGGCCGCCCTTGGGTAGCTTCAGCCGTCGCGCGCCGAGCGCGATCGCGCCCGATGATACGATGACAAGCTGCTGCCCCTCGCGTGCACGGGATCCGAGATCGGCGGCGAGCGCGGCCAGCCAGTCGCGGCGGATCTGCCCTTCCGGGTCGACAAGCAGCGACGATCCCACCTTCACGACCAGCCGGCCGCAGGTCGAGGGGCTGAAACCGATGGCGTCGGCAGAGCGTGCGAGCGCAGTCATGCCGGCGCTCTTAGCGGTGCGGTTCGGCATATGCCAAGCAGATCAGACGATCGATTCGCGCTGCAGGTCGCTGCAATGGCCGACGCCCGTCGCCTGCAGCCGCGCGATCACCGCGTCGCGCGTGTCGCTGTCCCCAGCGCGGATCTCGCCCAGTTCCGCAGCGGTGAGCAGCACCACCGGTACCACGCGTACCGGAGAGAGCGGCATGTCCTCGATCCGCGTCGCAAAGTCCGGCTCCGGCCCGCCGATCATCACCCCCAGAACATCGTCCGCCGTGAGGAAATGGGAGGGCAGCCGCGCCGCGATCGCGGCCGAGCTCGAGACATTGGTCAACTCCAGCGGGATCGGGCCATGGCGATCGAGTGGGCGCAGGATGCCCTGCTCTTCCGCGACGATGACCGCGACTCGCCGCAGCACCTCCAGCATCCAGCCATCACCCGCCACCTGCGCAGGCGCGCCTTCGCCCGGCCCCTCGACGAACAGTTCTATCTCGAAGCCGTTGGTGCTCGCGCTTTCATCGAGGGGGTCGGAAAGACCGTCGGTGGCCAGCAGGATCGCGTTGCCCCGGTGGATCAGCCGATAGGCCTCGTGCCCGCCTGGCCAGAGCGATCCGGCCGGCGCGGAGGACAGGATTCGATCGCTGGCCGGTCCCAGCGCCGACCAGAAGCTCGCACGCGCTTCGGCGGAACGCTCGGCAAGCGTGGTGATTCGGGGCGGGGCGGCGGTGCTAACCGCCTGCGTCTTCGCACCAAACAGCCCACGCAACCAACCGAAGGCACCCATCCGCATCTCTCCCGAAAGAAATCAGAGGCGGATCGATGCCCTAGAAATGCGTCAGACCGGCGACCATTCCACCGGTTCTTCACCATCTTCGAAGGTTTCTTCGGCCGCACGGTTCTCATTCGGGCCGATGACCTCAAGCAACTGGTCGAGCACCCAGTCAACACCGGTGCCCGCGGCACCGGACAACGGAATGACTTGCGCCCCGCTCGCTTCTTCCAGCTCGGCCGACAACGCAGCGATCAATTCATCGTCAAGCGTGTCGATCTTGTTGAGCGCGATCACGACCGGCTTCTCCGAAAGGCCCCCGCCATAGGCCTCCAATTCGTCGCGCACGATGCGATAACTGGTCGCGACGTCTTCGTCGTTCGCGTCGATCAGGTGGAGCAGCACGCGGCAGCGCTCGATATGGCCGAGAAAGCGATCGCCGATGCCGGCACCATCGGCCGCGCCTTCGATCAGGCCGGGGATGTCGGCGATCACGAACTCGCGCTGCTTGTGGCGCACCACGCCCAGCTGCGGTCGCGTGGTGGTGAAGGCATACTCGCCCACCTTGGCCTGGGCGTTGGTCACCGCATTGATAAAGGTCGACTTGCCGGCATTGGGCAGCCCGACCAGGCCCGCATCGGCAAGCAGCTTCAGCCGCAGCCATACCCAGGCTTCCTCGCTCGGCCAGCCGGTGCCGTGCTGGCGGGGCGCGCGGTTGGTCGAGGTCTTGTAGGTTGCATTCCCACGGCCGCCGTCGCCGCCACGCAGGAAGACGACGCGCTGGCCTTCCTTGGTGAGGTCGGCCAGCAGCGTGCGCTCGTCGTCGTCGGCCAGGATCTGGGTGCCGATCGGCACCTTGATCACCAGGTCTTCGCCGCCTGCGCCGGTACGGTTCGAGCCCGACCCGCCGCTGCCGCGCGGGGCGCGGAAATGCTGGGTGTAGCGGAAGTCGATCAGCGTATTCAGGCCCGCGACCGCCTCGAAGATGATATCGCCGCCCTTGCCGCCGTTGCCGCCGTCGGGACCGCCATATTCGATGAACTTTTCGCGCCGGAAGCTGACGGCACCGGGTCCGCCCGCGCCGGAGCGGACGAAAATCTTGGCTTGATCGAGGAAATGCATCGCGGGGCCATATACGTTCGCCGCGATTCCGTCACCCCCGGCGGTGTCCTTGCCAGAAAAGCCGTTACCCGGATGACACTTTCCGGGTGGCATCGGCGTTCAGCACGGCTATACGCGACCGGATCGTTTCCGCCCGTTTACCGTTTCGTAGGCGCAAGGATCAAAGCTCTAAGGACGTTCAGCGACAGCATGAATTCGATCGATCGCTACATGGCGCGGCTGATCGCGGTGCCGCTGATCTCGACCCTGATCATCTCCGCGATGCTGCTGGTGCTCGATCGCATGCTGCGGCTGTTCGAGTTCGTCGCGACCGAAGGCGGTCCTGTGAGCGTGGTCTGGCGCATGCTCGCCAACCTGCTGCCCGAATATCTGGGCCTGGGCATTCCCATCGGCCTGATGCTGGGCGTGCTGCTCGCATTCCGCCGCCTCGCGACCACGTCGGAGCTTGACGTGCTGCGCGCCGTCGGCGTCAGCTACACCCGGTTGCTGCGGGTGCCGTATATGTATGCGATCGTGCTCGCGGCGGTGAACTTCGCGATCGTCGGATTCGTGCAGCCAACCTCGCGCTACAATTATGAGCAGCTCCGCTTCGAACTGCGCTCGGGGGCGCTGGGCGCTTCGATCAAGGTCGGCGAGTTTACCAATTTCGGCTCGAAGATGACGCTGCGCATCGAATCGAGCCAGGACGAAGGGCGCGACCTGCGCGGGATCTTCGTGGAGATGAAATCGGCCGACGGCACCCCGTTGGCCGTTACCGCACAGAAGGGCCAGTTCCTCCGGTCGGACGATCCGGACACGATCATCTTCCGCCTGTCGAACGGCACGCTGGTCCACAAGGACAAGAGTTCGCCGGTGCCGCGCGTGCTGACGTTCACCTCGCACAACCTGCCGATCCCGCTCCCCAAGTACGAGCAGTTCCGCAAGCGCGGCGACAGCAACATCGAGCGGACGCTGCCCGAGCTGGCGGTGATCGGCCGCAACCGCTCGGCGCCCGAGATCGACCGCGAGACGAGCCGATCGGCCTTCCACTATCGCATGGCGGAAGTGACGACGATGTTCCTGCTGCCGATGCTGGCCGTCGCCCTGGCGATTCCGCCCAAGCGCTCCACCTCGATGCTCGGCGTGTTCCTGTCGATCCTGATGATCGTGACCTATCACAAGATCAACGAATATGCGCAGGGCGTGGGCAGCCTGGGGCTGATCGACCCGATCATCGCGCTATGGGTGCCCTTCTCGATCTTCGCGGGGCTGACCTTCTGGATGTACTACACCGTCGCCTATGTGCCCGGCGGGCAGCCGATCGGCGCGCTGGAACGCGTCTTCGCCAAGATCGGCAAGCTGATCGGGCGCCTGATGCCGGGTAGCCGCCGGCGCCGCCGCCGTGCAGCGGAGGCCGCACGATGAGCCTGCGCGGACTGTTCCCCTCGCCCACCATCTCGCTCTACATGGCGCGGCTGTTCGTGCTGCGCACCTTCGCGCTGCTCGGCGCCTTGGTGCTGGTGCTCACCTCGCTGGACCTGCTGACCGAGAGCGCGGCGATTCTCGCCCATCCCGGAAACGGCAATGCGGAAATCCTGCGCTACGTGACGCTGCGCGTGCCGCAGATCATTTCCACCTTCCTGCCCTATTCGGTGCTGGGCGGCGCGATCTTCACGCTCGCGCAGCTGAACCAGAACAGCGAAATCATCGCGCTGAAATCCGGCGGGCTTTCCGCGCACCAGGTGCTGGCGCCCCTGATGCTTTCCGGCCTCGTCGTCGCGGGCCTGTCCTTCACATTCAACGACCGGATCGTCAGCCGCGCGACGGCAACGCTGGAACAGTGGAAGAAGGTGGAGTTCGCGCCCCTGCCCATCGACCGAGGCGATCGCGCCAATGTGTGGGTGCAGGCGAACGGCAACCTTATCAACGTCCAGCAGATCAAGGGCAAGGGCGAGGCCGCCCAGCTCTATGACATCACCGTCTACCAGCGCGAAAAGGGTTCGCTGACCGCGATCCTGAGCGCCAAGCACGGCGTGCGCGCCGGGGACGCCTGGCGGGTCGATGGAGTGAAGCGCTTCGACATTGCCAGCGGCACCCTGTCCCCGATCGGCGACACCGTCATCGCCCAGGGTGTGCGGCCGGACCAGTTCACCCTCGCCCATGTCGATCCCGACTCCAATTCCTTCGCGGACCTGAGCGTCGCGATCGGGGAACTGAAGGCCGCAGGGCGCCCGACCAAGGCACTGGAAGGCTCGCTGTGGCACAAGCTGTCCGGCCCGCTGTCCGCGTTCCTGATGCCGCTGCTGGGCGCGGTTTCGGCGTTCGGCCTCGCCCGCTCCGGCAAGCTGTTCGTCCGCGTCGTGATCGGGATGGCGTTAGGCTTCCTCTACTTTGTGGCGGACAATTTCGCGCTGGCGATGGGCAATCTGGGCGCCTACCCGCCCTTCCTCGCCGCCTGGGCGCCGTTCCTGCTGTTCCTGATGATCGGCGAAGCGGTGCTGCTGCGGACCGAAGAATAGGCTATCCAGGCAGCGACAACCGCCTGAGGCCACTCTTGATGCACCCATCCAGCGCCCGCCTCCTTGCCGCCACCGCCCTGGCCTTGGCTCCTTCGAGTGCGCGTGCAGCCCCGGAGCAGCTTTACGAGGGCATCGTCGGCACGGCGCGCGTCGTGATGACGCTTGCCGTGGACAAGGCCGACGCATCGGGCCAGTATTTCTACCTGCGCTCGCGGCTAGACATCGATCTCTCCGGCAGAATCCGTGGACAGACGCTCGACCTCGAGTCCCGGGTAACCGGGGACAAGCTGCATCTTACCCGCAGCGGCGCGACGCTCAGCGGCACGCTGACCACGGCCAAGGCGCAGCGCCTGCCGGTCAGCCTGCGCCCGGCCGGCGCGCCCGAGAAACTTCCGGCGGACCTGCCGCCCAAGCTGAGCGTCTATGAGCGCTGGCACCTTGCCGGCCTCCAGTTCACCGCGCAGCAGACGGAGACGATCAACGGCAAGACGATCCGCTGGTACCGCGAGCCCCTGTCCGGCATCCGCCTGTTCCGGATCGAAAGCGGGTATCCCGCGCCGGCGCTGACCGCGGTGAACCATGCGCTCGCCCGCAACCAGTGGCAGGACGTGTCGGCTTGGTTCGCCTGCACGGGCTATGAAGGCGGCCCCGGTACCGACACCGCGGAGGCCAAGCGGCCCTGGCTGGGCACGCGCCATGTCAGCTATGTTTGGAATGCAAGCTGGAGCTGCGCCGGCGCGGCGCATCCGGACTTCGGCACGACCGGCTACAGCTTCGACATGCGAACCGGCCGCATCCTCAAGCTCGACGATCTGCTGCGTTTCGGCACCGGGCCGGTCCCGGCGGAAGAGAGCGACGCCTGGTACAGCTATCGCGGCAAGCGCTTCGCGCCCGGCGTGGTAGCGCTGTTGAAGCGCTATCATCCCCAGGAGATGCTGAAGCCGGCCGAGGGAGATGACGACGGCTGCGATTATTCCGACCCGGACGTGTGGGACTTCCCCGGGTGGGCGCTGTCCGAGAAGGGCCTCTGGCTCGGCGCCTATTTCGCCCGCGTACAGCGCGCCTGCGACGCGCCCGACTGGGCGGTCATCCCCTGGTCGGCGCTTGGCCTGAAACCGGGCGAGCGGCCCTAGCGCCGATCACGGATGCGCCTTGGCCCAGTCGAGCGCGCCCTGCAGCGTCGTTACCCACACGTCCTTGCGATGCTCCGCCAGCCAGCGGACGAATGCGCGGTGCTCCGCGTCCGGCACCGTCAGATAGTCGCCGCCGACGCCGTGGAACAGGAAGACGGCCCAGCCGCCACCTTGCTCCGCCTCCCGAACATAGGCGATCATCTTCGCCGCGGTGGCCCCCTCCCCGAAGCCGCGGGAAGGAATATGCATGGGATCCGCCTGCGCGACATTGGCACGCGCGTCCGCAGGCGTGTCGACGACGCCGCGGACATAGGTCACGATCCCCGCCTTGCGCAGATCCTCCAGATAGTCCTGCCCACCCGCCAGACTCTGTCCGCAGGGCGTCGCGAAACCGTGACGCTGCTTGCCGTCCAGCGAACGCAGCAGCACCTCCTGCTGGGCGATCTCCCGGATCATGCTCGCCGACGTATAGGCTTCGCTCACATAGCGCGGATCGGCAGGAAAGCTGGCCTTGGTGCAGGGATGGAAGATGGTGTGGTTCGCCAGTTCATGCCCTTGCTTTGCGACGGCGCGCCAGCGTTCGACATGCTCCGCATGGACATTGGCCAGGAAGAAGGTGCCCTTCAGCCCGGCTGCATCCAGCTCGGGAACGACGTGGTCCAGCTGGGAGGCCAGGGCATCGTCATAGGTGAGGACCACCGCCGCCTTGGCTCCATTCGGCCACCGCGTCTGCGCCGCCGCCGGACACACCGCCATAAACAGACCGGCCAGCGCAGCCATGCCAAAAATCGCCCGCATCTTCCTCTCCCGCCGCTTGGCCGGAGAGCCTAACGGCGTCGCGACACTGCGCAAGGCGCGCAAAAGAAAAGGGCCGGCGCAACCCTGGTGCCCGGCCCCATTCTATCCGCGTCGAGTGCGATCAGCGCTGGCGCATCGTGCCCTGCGCCAGCTTCACCACCAGCCCCGACAAGGTCGGGTAATTGGCCTTGTGATACACCGAGTCCGCGGAGAGCGCGGCTAGCAGGCGGCGATGCGCCTCGCCCAGCGAATGGTAGGGCACTGCCGGCAGCAGGTGGTGCAGCGCGTGATAGCGCAGGCCGACCGGCGCCCACAGATAGGGTAGGAAGCCCGGCTCCGGGACATTGACGCTGTCGAGATACTGCGCCGTCACGGTCAGCGGCTCGCCCTCATTCTCCCACAGGTGCGCGACCAGGGTACGGACCTGGTTGATCACCGCCGAGCAGGCGACGATCGCAACATAGGCGAGGAAGGCACGCAGCGGGAGGATCCCCGCGACCGTGATGCCGATCAGCGTGATGGCAAACAGGCTGGCGCCCAGTTCCTGCCAGAACCACTGCCGGCGAAACTCGCCTTCGGGCATGCGACGCTCGAACGACGGGTTGATCTGCAGGCCCGAATAGCGCGCGACCACCAGCCGCCGCAGCTTCGCGGAAAAGAGCGACAGCGGGGTGAGCACCGCGAAGCGGAGCAGCAAGCCGATCGGCATCAGCACCGAGACGAGCAGGAAGAGCGGCAGCGTCCACGGCTTCATCAGCGCGAGCGGCAGATACTCGGGATCCTGATCGGTGCCGTAGCGGGTGCGGGCGTGATGGATCGTGTGGATGCCTTCGTACATGAACGAGGGCAGCAGCAGCGGCACCCCGACGAAGGCATTCCACGCCGTGCGGAAGCCGGGCAGCAGCGAATGCTTGAGATGGGTGATCTCGTGGATGAAAAGCTCCGCACGATACAGCGCGAGCACCGCGATTACGCCGCCGATCACCGCCACCCAGGGCGACGCCGCGAACATCGCCGTCGCCATGCCGGCATAGCCGATTGCCGCCGAGAGGAAGCAGTCTGCCCAGTAAAGCGCCTTGTTCGGCGTGTGGAGGTCGCGGGTCAGTTCCGCGGCGGCGCGCAGCATCGCCCGGTCGTCGGGAACGCCCGAGAGCCGGATGCGCGCGATCGTCGCCGAGATTTCGGCGTCCGGCGCGTCCGGATGATCGAAGGCTAGCGATTGGGTCATGGGTAGTGCCATTGGCCTTAGATAGTGGCTACAAGGTGGCATTACAGGGCCCGGAAAGGGCACGTCGCTGCACTGCCGCGTATAGCTTGACAGGCGCCTCCCGACGCAAGACTGCATTGCGCCACATCAAGTTTTTCTGGGGATACTGCACGTGGCAAGCGCCGATCTCAGGGTCCGGCCCGTTTCGGGCAAGGCGGATACCAAGGCTTTCATTGAACTCGCCTACCGCCTGAACGGCGATGATCCGCACTGGGTCGCGCCGCTCCGCGAGGAAGTGGCGGCGACGATCAGCCCGAAGAAGAATGGCTGGTTCAGCCATGCGGAGGGTCAGCTGTTCCTCGCGGAACGCGGCGGCAAGGTCGTCGGCCGCATCTCGGCGCATATCGACACGCTTGCGCTGCAGATGCCGCCCGAGCAGGGCTTCGGCCCCGGCACCGGCTTCTGGGGACTGTTCGAGGCCGAGGACCAGGACGTCGCCGCCGCCGTGATCGCCCAGGCCGAGGACTGGCTGCGCGCCAAGGGCATGACCAAGGCGCTGGGGCCGGTGAGCCTGTCGATCTGGGAAGAGCCAGGCCTGCTGGTGAAGGGCCATGACCATTCGCCGACCGTTCTGATGGGCCATCATCCGGCGCGCTACCAGGGCTGGATCGAGGCACAGGGCTATGGCCCGGCAAAGAAGATCGTCACTTATGAGCTGGACATCAGCAAGGAGTTCCCGCCGATCGTGCAGCGCATCGTCGCCGCCGGCGAGAAGAACGCCCGCATCCGCGTCCGCGAGGTGAACAAGGCAAAGTTCGCTGAGGAAGCGGCGATCATCCTCGCCATCCTCAACGATGCCTGGGGCGACAACTGGGGCTTCGTGCCACTCACCCAGCCCGAGATCGACGATGTCGGCAAGAAGCTGAAGCCGTTGGTGTTCAACGACCTGATCCGCATCGCGGAATATGATGGCGAGCCGGTGGCCTTCATGGTCACCCTGCCCGACCTCAACGAGCCGCTGAAGCCGCTCAAGGGATCGCTGCTGCCGTTCGGCTGGGCGAAGCTGCTGCTCTGGCTGCGACGCCCGAAGGCGCGCACGATGCGGGTGCCGTTGATGGGCGTGGTGAAGCGCCTGCAAAGCTCGCGCATGGCGAGCCAGCTAGCCTTCATGATGATCGAATATATCCGCCGCGCGTCGGTCGCCAACTACGGCGCGAGCCGGGGAGAGATCGGCTGGATTCTGGACGATAACCAGGGGATGATCGCCATCGCCGATGCGATCGAAAGCAAGATCAACCGCGAATATCTGATCTACCAGAAGTCGCTGTGATCCAGGCCAGGGCAGCGGGCGGCCGTTCCGCCCGCTGCCGGCCGTGTCTTCAGCGGGTTGCCAGCGGATCGACGCCGGTTTCCTTGATCCACTGATCGCGGGTCTTGCACTTGCGCGGCGGTGCGATGCGGCTGCCGGTCGGGGCCTCGGACTGAACGCACACCCGGACCGACCCGGATTCCATCTTGGCGGCGCTTTCAACGCGCTTTTCCTTGTCCGAAGCGGCGCTGGCCGGCACGGCGGCGACAGCGACCAGGGCGCAAGCGCCGAACAGGGTGGCGCCGATACGAGCGGTACGAGCGAACTTGGTCATGTCTCTTCTCCTGAAAAAGGCGTGCGGGATCGTTCCGCCGCACGCGATGCGGGGGTTGGCAGGCTTGGTGAAATGTCAGAGGTGGTTGTGGGCGATCAGTATTCGCGGAGGGGATCGTTGCCCTCGCGGATCCAGGCTTCGCGGGTTTTGCACTGCTTGGTCTTCTTGTCGGTACCGTCTTCCGCCTTGCGCTCGATGCACCAGATCAAGCCGCGCGCCCTACGGTCGAGCGACCGGAAATCCTTCTTCGCGGCGGGGGTCGGCGTAGCTTCCGGGTCGGCCGCCGCTTGGGCAGGGGCAGCCGCGACCAGCGTCGTCGCGAGCACCGCAGCGACAGGGATCAAGCCTAGAAATTTGCGCGTGCGATACGTGGTCATGTCAGGCTCCTGTGGACTTTGGGATCCGACGCTCCTTCGTTTCCGCCGGTATCCAAGTCTTTGCAGGACGCGTGCCAGTTTCACTTAAATTGCAAAATCAAATACTTAGCAAATTTCATTGAAGTGTAATAACGCCACAACACAGCAAGTTACGCCAAAGCTTGGCGCATGACACCACTTCGCTTGCTACGTTAGAGAAGGTAACGGGCTGCGCCGAGTCAGCGCAGCGTTACCCAGGTCGGCGCGTGATCGCTGGCCTTTTCCCGACCGCGATATTCCTTGTCGACGCCGGCGCCGGTAAAGCGATCCGCCGCTTGCGGGCTGAGCAGGAGATGATCGATGCGGAAGCCCGCGTCGCGCTGCCAGGCCCCGGCCTGGTAGTCCCAAAAGGTCCAGACCCCGCCTTTGGGAAAGCGCGTGCGCAAGGCGTCGGTCCAGCCCTGCGCGAGCAGCATCCGGTACCGCTCGCGCGATTCCGGCTGCATCAGCGCGTCCTCCGCCATGGCGCGGACGGAGAAGGTGTCGTCGTCATTGGGAATGACGTTGAAATCTCCCGCCAGAATCGTCGGGCGCTCCTCCGCGAGCAGCTGCGCCGCGCGATCGTAGAGCCGCTCCATCCAACGCAGCTTGTAGTCGAACTTGGGGCCCGGCTGCGGGTTGCCGTTGGGCAGATACAGACCGCCGATGATCAGGTCGCCGACTTCCGCCTCGATATAGCGGCTATGCACATCCTCGGGATCGCCCGCCAAGCCGCGCTGCCGTTCGATCGGCTGCTGGCCCTTGGCGAGGATCGCGACGCCGTTGAAACCCTTCTGGCCGTGCCACACCGCACCGTACCCAGCCGCCTCGATCGCCGCGACGGGAAGCGTGTCGTCGGAACTCTTCAATTCCTGCAGGCAGACGATGTCCGGCTGCTGCTCGGTGAGATATTCGACCAGGCGATCGATACGCGCCTTGATGCCGTTGACGTTGTAGCTGACGATTTTCAACGGCCGCGCTCAGATCGAGAAGCTGGTGCCGCATCCGCAACCGGATGCCGCATTGGGATTGGTCACCGCAAAATGCGCGCCGCCCAGATTGTCGATGAAATCCACCTGCGCGCCACTCACCAGATCCAAGCTTATGGGATCGACCACCAGCCGCACGCCGTCGACTTCGGCGACGCTGTCACCCGCTTCCACGCTATCGGCCAAGCCGAAGCGATACTGGAAGCCCGAACAGCCGCCGCCTTCCACCGAGAGCCGCAGGATCGCGGGCTTGGACTGCTTGGTGGCGATCACGGCCACGCGTGCCGCAGCGGCGGGGGTAAGCGCGATGGCGGGCTGTTCCAGGGTCGTCGTCATGGGCGTCAGA
The DNA here is from genome assembly GCF_001650735.1 of Sphingomonas sp. TDK1. GTDB lineage: Bacteria > Pseudomonadota > Alphaproteobacteria > Sphingomonadales > Sphingomonadaceae > Sphingomonas. The sequence continues at coordinate 64,690 of NZ_LXVY01000048.1, forward strand.
TAATGCGCCGACGCCCGTCCGGCAATGCGGTCAGCGCTGGCCGCGCGGACCGCCCACCCCGCCGGCGCTCACCGGGGCCTGCGCGATATATTCGCCCGACTGGATGAAAGGGATCGGATTGATCGCGCGACCATCGAGGCGAACCTCATAGTGCAGGTGCGTGCCGGTCGATCGACCGGTCGAACCCATCAGGCCAATGATCTGGCCGCGATGGACGCGGGTGTTGTCGGCGACGAGGATTTTGGAGAGGTGGCCGTAGCGGGTCTCCATGCCATGGCCGTGGTTGATCTCGACCAGGTTGCCATAGCCGCCCTGGCGACCGGCGTGCGAGACGATACCATCCGCCGTCGCATAGATCGGCGTGCCCATTTCGCCCGGAATGTCGACACCGGCGTGCATCGCGGCAGTGCCGCGGAACGGATCCGAGCGGACGCCATAATGCGAGGTGAAGCTGACATGCTGCACCGGCTGCATCGACGGGATCGAGATGGTGCTCGATTCGATCGAGTCGAGCTTCTTCCACGTCTCGAACAGCGAACGGAACTGCGCATCGGCATCCGCACCGGTCGCCGCCGCTGCGTCTTCGTCGCTGACCGGCTCGTAGGGACCGCCCATCGCGACATTGACCTTCACGAAGCGGTTCGGCGCGAGGCCGAGATGCTGGATACGGGCGGACGCTTGACGCACCCGCGCCTCGCCGACCTTCTGGGCCTGCGCGGCGAGCGCGATCTGGCGCGCCTCCACCTTGCGCAGCGGCGCGGCGATCTCCTCCGTCAGCGCGCTGGTCTGCTGCGGGACGGCCTTGAGATCCGCCTCGAGCACCGAACGATCGGCCTTGCCCGAGACGACGGCGTTCAGCACCGCCTGGCGCTGCTCGATCTTGGCGGCCTGCAGCTTGGCGGCTTCCTTCGCAGCGGCGACTTCGGCGCGCATGCGGGCAACCTCGGCGCGCATCGCCGCGACTTGCGCCTCCGGCGATCCCGCTACCGGCGCGGTGTAGGCGATCGCGCCGGCCATCGCCTGCGACATGCCATAGCCGGAAAAGAGCACGGTGAGCGTCGCGGCGGTGGCGAACAGTGCCTGCGAACGGCCGCCGACACTGAACCGGCGCAGCTTGCCGCCTTCGTGGAGGATCACATCGCGGGTGGTGAAGAAGTCCCGGAACTTGCGTGCGATTTCGTCGTTCTTGCGTTCAGACGGTACAGCCATGAGTCCCCGGCACATTCGTGGAAGCGATCAGGGAAACCCCGGCACTTCAGTTCAGGATGAAGCGGACGGATTGGGCAGCCCCTGACCTCGCCGTCCCGCTTGGGGACTCTTTTGGAGGATAATCAGCCGGCGACAAGCGCTTGGTAGTAATCCCGCGTCAAACCGGCTGACTCGCGCGCCGAGTCGTTGAACGGAGGCTTAACGGCGCCTCGAAAGTGGGTGCGGACCAGCGCCTGCCACGTCGTTTCGGGCGTGCAACCAGCGGCCTTGCAGGCCGACTCAAACCACTCCGTACCAGCCCTTACATGGCGTACTTCATCTTTCACGATGCGCGTCAAAATCTTCGCGGTGACGCTGTCCCCGGCCGCGTCGAATCGCTCGATCGTGGCAGGCGTGACGTCGAGCCCGCGCGCTTCCAGCACCATGGGAACGATGGCCAGCCGGGCCTTGGCATCATAGGCGGTTTCGGTCGCCGCATCCCAAAGGCCGTCATGCGCGGGCAGCGCGCCATATTCGCTGCCGAGACTGCGCAGGCGCCGGTCGAGCAACGCGAAATGCATCGCCTCGTCCGCACCGACGCGCATCCAGTCGTCAGTGAAGCCGGTCGGGAACTGCGCGCCGAACCGCCCGATCAGATCAAATGCGAGGTCGATCGCGACGAATTCGATATGGGCGAGCGCATGGATCAGCGCGATCCGCCCCCGCTCGGAACCGCCGCGGCCGCGCTTGGGCATGCGGTTGGGCGGCAGCAACACCGGCGCACACGGGCGCGCGGGACGCTCGGGCATGGCGACGTCGAAGCGGAAGTCGAGCCGCCCCAGACGCCAGTCGCGCGCGGCGGCGCGAGCCTTCATCACCTTGTCGGTCGGCTCGGCGGCGTCGAGCACCGCCCGAACCGCCGCCGCCACGCTGCGTGCTTCGCTCACCCGAGCGCCTTTGCGGCGTCGAGCACCTCGGCGGCATGGCCGGGCACCTTCACCTTGCGCCAGGCGCGAACCAGCTTGGCCGAAGCGTCGAACAGGAAGGTCGAGCGTTCGATGCCCATATATTTCTTCCCGTACATCGACTTCTCGACCCACACGCCGAGCGTTTCCATCAGCGCGCCGTCCTCGTCAGTGGCGAGCGGCACGGTCAAATCGTATTTGGCGGTGAACTTCTGGTGCTTGGCGGGCGGGTCCTTCGAGATGCCGAGAAGCTGCACGCCCAGCGCTGCGAATTCCGGCATCAGCGCGGTGAAGTCCTGTGCCTCCCGGGTGCAGCCCGTGGTGTCGTCCTTGGGATAGAAATAAAGGACAAACGGCGCGCCCGCGCCCCATTCCGGCAGCGCGATCGCACTGCCGTCCGCCGCCACCAGCGCGCCCTTGGGAAGCGCGTCGCCTTGCTCGATGCTCATTGCCCGGTCTCCGTCACCTCGCCGGCCTGCATATCGGCCCAGCATTGGCGCACCTCCTGCCGCGTCGCGTCGAGCGTCGCAACCACCGCTTTCCAATCGGACAGGCCCAGGGCACGGGCAATCAGCGCGCGGGTGCGCTCCCCGGGCGGCTGCGCATCGGGTGCGACCAGCCGCAACGTCACCAGCAGCCGGGTGAGGAAATCGTGCGCCGGTCGCAGCGCCGCCGGCACGATGCCCTTCGCCGCCAGCGCGTCGATCGCCTTGCCCAGCTGCGGCTCGAAGCCGGTGCGGTGGGAGAGCTGCTGGACGTGTACCGCGAACTCCAGGTCGACCAGACCGCCGTCGAGCAGCTTGGCGTCGAGCGGCCCCGCCGGCGGCTTGTGCGCGGCCATGTCGGCCCGCATCTTGGCCGCGTCGGCAAGGATGTCGCGCTCCGGCCTTGCGCCGTGGAGGACGCGGGTGATGATGTTCTGCACCTGCGCCCGGGCGTCGGGCGAGCCGAACACCGGCCGCGCGCGGGTGAGCGCCATATGCTCCCAGGTCCACGCATCCTTCTCCTGGTAGCTCGCGAAGCCTTGGAGCGAGACCGACAACGGCCCTTGCGTTCCGGAGGGGCGCAGTCGGGTGTCCACTTCGTAGAGTGGGCCGGCCGCCGTCGGGACGGAGAGCGCCGCGGTCACGCGCTGCGCCAGCCGATTGTAATAGGTGACCGCACCCAGCGGTCGCCGCCCATCGGACTCCGCCGCATAGTCGCCCGTGAACAGATAGATCAGGTCCAGGTCGGACGCATGGGTCAGTGCCCCGCCCCCCATCCGACCCAGCGCCAGAATCACCAGCTCGCTGCCCGGCACCCGTCCATGCTGGCCGGCGAACTCCTCGACCGTGGCAGCCGCCAGCACCTCGATCGCCGCTGCTGCGACCCGCGCATAGCCGGCCGACACGTCGAGCGGATCGCTCGCCCCCGCGACGATCTGTGCGCCAAGCGCGAACCGCTTCTCGTTGACGATGCGGCGGACATGTTCGAGCAGCCACTGATAGTCAGCGCCGCGCTCGGCCGCCGCCATCGTCGCCATCAGCTCGGACACGTCCCCCACGGGGGCCAGGGCGCTGGCATCGATCAGGCCGTCGAGCAGTTCGGCACGGCGCCCCAGCTGCTCCGCGAGCGTCGGCGCATGGCTGAGGATCGCGCTCAGCAGGCGGGTGAGCGCCGGCTGCGCCTCCAGCAACCGGAAGATGTTGACCGCGCTCGGCAGCCGCTTGAGCATCGCGTCGAAGCGGGTGATCGCATGCTGTGGGTCGGGCGCACCGCCAAAGCCGGCCATCAGCGTCGGCAGCACGGCCTCCAGCGCACTCTGCGCGGCCGGGCTGCGCAGCGCCGGATAGGTCGCGCCGCGCCATCCCTCCACCACGCGGCGGGCGACCTCGGCATCGGGGAAGCCGGCCTCCCCCAGCCGCTCGCCCAGCAGGTCCGGATCGGTGGGCAGGCCACTGCCCCCCGCCTCCGCCAGCGCGTCGTAGATGCGCCCCACCCGCTCGACATGGGGCTGGAGCAGCGCGATCAACGCCGCACCATCCTCCAGACCATGCAGCCGCGCGACATTGTCGAGCGCAGCGGCATCGCTGGGCAGCGTGTGGGTCTGACGATCGTCGATCATCTGCAGGCGATGCTCGATCGTCCGCAGCAGAACATAGGCTTCGTCCAGCGCCGCCGCCTCGCCCGCATCGATCCGGCCAGCCGCCGCCAGCGCCGCCAGCGCGTCGCGGGTGGCCGGCACGCGCAGCGCCGGATCGCGACCGCCGTGAATCAGCTGGTGGATCTGCGCGAAGAACTCCACCTCGCGGATTCCGCCGCGCCCGCGCTTCAGATCATAGCCGGGGCCGAAGCGCTGCCCCTTGTGGTGATGATCGCGGATCCGCCTGGAGATTTCCTGGATCTCGCGGATCGTCCCATAGTCGAGCGCGCGCCGCCAGACGAAGGGGCGGATCGCATCGAGGAACCGCTGCCCAAGGCCAAGATCGCCGCCAACCGCGCGCGCGCGAATGAACGCCGCGCGCTCCCATGGCAGCGCCTGGCTTTCATAATAGCTGATCGCCGCTTCCACCGGCAGCGCGATCGGCGTGACTTCGGGCGAGGGCCGCAACCGCAGATCGACCCGCAGCACATAGCCGTCGCCGTCGCGCGCCTGGAGGATCTCCAGCACGCGTCGGCCGATCCGCACCGCCGCCTCCTCCGGCACCTCGCGGGGACGGCAGGGCAGCGTTGCGGGATCGAAGATCAGGATCGGATCGATGTCGGACGAATAGTTGAGCTCGCGGCTGCCCTGCTTGCCCAGCGCGATCGCCGCGAACCCCTGCGGCTCCGCGTCGGGGGTACGCTCGCGGATCGCGGCGCGAATGGCGCGGTCCAGCGCCATGTCGGCGAAATCGCTGAGCAGCCGCGTGATGCGGCCAAAATCATAGGTGCCAGACAGGTCGCCCAGCGCAGCGATCAGGGCCAGCCGCCGCCGCTGAATGCGCAGCGCCTTCGGTTCCGGCATCTCCTTCGTAGGGGCGCTTGCCACCCCGATAGGGTCGGCGAGTGCCGCTGCCGGGTCGTCCGTCACATCGGGCTCGCGCCCCGAAACAAGCGTAAGGAATGGAGAATATTGGGAAATGCGCAGCAAGGCAGCGTCAAACGAAGGTTCCATCAGACCGCCAATCTATCGTCCAAAAACCGTACAGTTGCGATGAATCGCATCTTTTGCAGGCAACGAATGCAATAGATGACCGTTTTGAGACCGTGGTTCATACGGCATCCTCCAAGGCCCAAGAGGCAAGCGTGGCGACACCTTATCGCATCGAGGCGCCGCGTGCAGGCGACGGCATCGGTCGCGCGCTGGCAAATGCCTATGAGCGCGACCTGGGCCTGCCGCAGGACATGGCGACGTTGCTCGCCAAGCTGAACGACCGCGATCCGCGCTGCTACTGGTAGGCCTCACCGGCCCTGCATGTCCCGGTGCGTGCTGGGCATGCGGACCGTCAGGCCGTCCAGCGCGTCCGTAAGCACGATCTGACAGGCGAGCCGGCTGGTCCGCACCGCACCGATCGCCAGATCCAGCATGTCCTCCTCGTCCTCGCTGGCGGCAGGCAGGCGATCGAAATCGGAGGGTGCGACGATCACATGGCAGGTCGAGCAGGCCATCTGCCCTTCGCACGTCCCTTCCAGCGGCTGGCCGGCATTCTGCGCCACTTCGAGCAGCCGGCTGCCGGGCGCGGCCTGCACTTCCTGCACCGGCCCACTACCCGCACCTTCAAATCGTACCCGGATCATGCCGCCACTCGCTGGGCGTTCGCGGCAGCGCTGATTCGGTCGAGTGCGGTCATCAGTTCCTCCTCGGTGGTCATGCGGCCGAAGCCGATACGAATACTGGAACGCGCATCGGCATCGGAAAGGCCCAGCGCGCGCAGTACGTGGCTGGGTCTCCCGGATCCGCTGGCACAGGCCGAACCCGCGGAAAACGCGATGTCGCGGAGGTCTGCCATGAGGCGAGCGACGTCGAGCCCCGCGCGCCGGACATTGAGATTGCCATGGTAGCGCCGCGTCGCGATGCCGTTCAGATTCCAATCCTGCCCCAAACGGGCACGGCCCCGCTGGAACAACCGCGCCACATGCGCCGCATCCGCCTCGGCATAGGTCGCGGCCGCTTTCGCCGCCGCACCGAACCCGGCGCAGAGCGCTGGCGACAGCGTCCCGGATCGGCCGAGTCCTTCCTGCCCCCCGCCATGCAGCAGCGGCGCAAGCGACACGCCGTCGCGCGCCCAAAGCGCGCCGACGCCCTTGGGCCCGTAGATCTTGTGCGCGGAGATGGCCACCAGGTCGCATGTCGCGGGGATCGGGACGCGGCCATACCCCTGCACCGCGTCGCACAGGAACAGCGCGCCAGCCCCATGGGCGATTTCCGCCAGGTCGGCGATCGGCTGAATCACCCCGATCTCGTTATTCACCAGCATCGCTGCAACAAGACCTGTACCCGGCACGATTGCCGCCCGCGCAGCCTCCAGATCGACAACGCCATCCTCGCCGACCGGCAGCACCGTCACGGCGCGACCGCTTGCCGCAGCGCTGTCCAGCACCGCCGCATGCTCGGTAGCCAGGGTCACGATCGGGCCGTGCGTACCCTTGATCGCCCAGTTGAGCGCCTCGGTCGCACCGCTGGTAAAGGCCAGTGTGCCGCCGGGCGGCAGCAGCGCACCCACCTGCCCGCGCGCCACCTCCACGGCCGCCTTCGCCGCCCTGCCCGGCGCATGCGGCGCGTGCGGATTGGCGTGCTGCGATTCCAGCCAGGGCAGCATCGCGGCCAGCGCCTCGGGGGCAAGCGGCGTGGTCGCCTGATAGTCGAGGTAGATCACGCGGCCCGCGCCCGTGCGTCAACGAAAGTGGTCCGCCACAGCTCGGCGAAACGATCAACCTCCGCCTCGGTGGTGCTGCGACCGAAACTCACGCGAACGACTTCGCGCAGGGCTGGCTCGGCCCAGCCCATGGCGGTCAACACATGGCTTGGCCGCATGCTTCCCGAGGAACAGGCACTTCCCGCCGACACCGCCACGCCCGCCAGATCGAAGCGGATCAGTTGCGCCGCCGACGATACGCCCGGCATTCGGTACGCCCCGATCAGCGGACTGCGCGGGCTCTCGGCTGCGACAACCTCGCCGCCGATGTCCACGATCGTCGCCTCCAGCCGTGACCGCAATAGGGCCATCGCCGCCAGATCCTCCGGCGTATCCAAGGCCGCCGCATAGCCGAGCGCGCCGGGCAGATTCTCCGTTCCCGGGCGATAGCCCTTTTCCTGGCCGCCGGTCGGCAGCAATATGCCGAGGTCGCGCACCAGCAATGCGCCGACGCCGGGTGGCCCACCACGCTTGTGCGCCGATACCGCCACCAGGTCCGCATGTCGCAGCACGTCGGAATCGGCATGCGCGGGCATCTGCGCGGCATCGACGAGCAGCACCCCGCCAGCGCCGTGCACCACCGCCGCGATCGTCGCGATCGGCTGGCGCACGCCGGTTTCGCTGTTTGCCCATTGCACGCACACCAGCGTCCGCCCCCCGCCGGCCAGCGCAGCCGCGAGCGCATCGAGACCGAGCACCCCGCCCGTCGTCACCGGCAGCACGGCGGCCCCCTCGCCCAGGCGCAACACCGCGTCATGCTCCACTGCCGTGATGAGGCGCCGGTCGGCCACGCAGCGCCCCATTGCGATCGCCAGCGATTCGCTCGCCCCGCTGGTCAGCAGCAGCTCGTACGGCCAGCCATAGGCCGCTGCGATCCGCCGCCGCGCATCCTCCAGCGCCGCCCGCGCCGCCCGCCCGTCGCCATGGGGCGACGAAGGGTTGGCCCAGCGTTGCATGCCTTCCATCACCGCCGCCACCGCCTGTGGCAGCATCGGCGTCGTCGCAGCATGATCCAGATAGAGTCGAGCGGCCAATGGCGTTCCAATTGCGTGAAGGGACCGGCTGCCTATATAGCGGCGATGTTCCTGCGCTCCACCGCGCATCTCCCTATTGAACAGGATCAGCCTTGCCCGAAGTCATTTTCCCCGGACCCGAAGGCCGCCTCGAGGGCCGCTTTGCCCCCGCTCCGCGCCCGCGCGCGCCGGTCGCGATGATCCTCCACCCGCATCCGAATGCGGGCGGCACGATGAACAACCGCATCGTGCAGGATCTCTACAAGACCTTCCAGCGCCGGGGTTTCGCCACGCTGCGCTTCAATTTCCGCGGCGTCGGCAAGAGCCAGGGCACCTTCGACAACGGCATCGGTGAGCTTTCCGACGCGGCGAGCGCGCTCGATTGGGTGCAGAGCTTCCATCCCGAGGCTTCGTCCACCTGGGTCGCTGGCTTCGGCTTCGGCGCCTGGATCGGCATGCAGCTGCTGATGCGCCGACCGGAAATTCGCGGCTTCATCTCGGTCGCGCCGCCGGCGAACATGTTCGACTTCACCTTCCTCGCGCCCTGCCCCAGCTCGGGCATCATCATCCAGGGCGAGCAGGACGAGGTGGTCACGCCCGGCGCGGTGCAGAAGCTGGTCGACAAGCTGCGCACCCAGAAGCACATCACCATCCACCACGACACCATCCCGGGCGCGAACCATTTCTTCGAGCACGAGATGGACCAGCTGATGGGCTCGGTCGACCGCTATCTCGACATGCGGCTCGACCCCAACTGCCCGATCCGCTGATGCGTTTGGCCCGGCGCGGCAGCGGTCGCGCCGGGTTAGACCGCCCAGATCAGAACATTGCCCAATATGACCAGCGCGCAGACGAGCATCAACACGCCGCGCTGACGATCCCCCCGCCGCACCACGGTAACGCCGCCCCAGGCAAGCGCCAGCACCGCCAGCACGGCGATGCTCATCATCAGCGGGTACAGGCCGGAGAGGCCGCTCAGGTTACCACCACCCATAACGTCACGCCCGTGACCAGGCAGACGCAGGCGCATGCCGCAGCCGCCGCCAGCCGCGGTTCGCCGCGATAAGCGATGCGCAGGACGAACCAGAGGACGTGCCCCAGCGCGAGCGTGCCGATGCTGGCGATGCGGGCAATGATGCCGCCGATCGGATTGCCGAGATCATTCCGTGCCCCCGAGCGCGCGCGCATAGTCCTCCTGGTCGACGTTGCCGCCCGAAACGATCACGAGCGTTCCCGGTTCCGCCGCGACCTTGCCTGCCAGCAGCGCAGCGATTCCCGCAGCGCCGCCCGGCTCCACCACCAGCCGCAGCTTCGCGGCCGCCCAGCGCTGCGCCGTCCGGATCTCCGCCTCGCTGACCGCGATGCCGGTGGCGCCGCGACGAGAGAGCACGTCGAAGGTAAGCGAGGAAACGCGCTGCGTCTGTAGCGAATCGCACGCCGTCGCCGGAGGATTGTCCCCCACCGGCTCGATCCAGCCGGCGTCCAGGCTGCGGCGCATGTCGTCCCAACCTTCGGGCTCGACGGGAAATACGCCCGACTCGGGCAGTGCCAGCGCGATTCCGGCGGACAGCCCGCCGCCGCCGCACGGCACCAGCACCCGCGCGGGGGCTTCCAGTCCCGCCTCGGTCATCTGCTTCAGGGCTTCGATGCCGGCACTGCCCTGCCCCTCGATGATCCAGGGGTCGTCGAAGCTGGGCACCAGCGCGGCACCGCGAGCATGGGCAAGCTGCTCAGCGATCTTCTCGCGGCTTTCGCTGCGACGGTCGTAGCGGACGACTTCCGCACCCAGCGCGAGCGTCGCATCCAGCTTCACCTTCGGCGCATCGGCGGGCATCACGATCACCGCCGGGATGCCGAGCCGCTTGGCCGCCCAGGCGACGCCCTGCGCATGGTTGCCCGAGGAGAAGGCGACAACGCCCTTGTCGCGCACCCGTTCGTCCAGCGCGGTCAGCCGGTGCCACGCGCCGCGGATCTTGAACGCGCCGATCGGCTGCAGGCTTTCCGCCTTGAACGCGACGGTCACGCCGCGCACGTCCTGCACCAAAAGAGGCGTCGGCGGGAGGATCGCCGCCACCTTCGCCGCGGCATCGCGGACCCCCGCGCGGGTGGGCTGTCGCAAAATCGTCACAGAGCATCCCTCGCCGTAGAAAAACGGACCCCAGAATCACTTTACACGGGGGTCCGACGCGCATATGTGCGCTCCTCCGCTGCCCCATGGGACTTCCAACCGCAAGGCAGCTTTTCGTCAATGTTTGCCTCACGGCATTTGGAGGTCCCTTGAGTTGCACAAGCATCATCGCGCGCTGGGGTTAGCGACCACCCGTATCGGCAACCGCGTTGCCGACATCGCTAAGCTTCGTCCGGTCCAGCCGGTAACGCTCGTCCGCCCGCACGCCGCATCGCGTGCGGCCCGGTTCTTCGCAGAGAAGTTCCCGGGTCGCTCGATGTATGCCGTGAAGGCCAATCCCTCGCCGGATCTAATCAAGATCCTGTGGGAGAGCGGAATCACGCATTTCGACGTCGCATCGATCGCCGAGGTTCGCCTCGTCGCCGGTGTCGCGCCGGAAGCAACCCTGTGCTTCATGCACCCGGTAAAGGCTGAAGAAGCCATTGCCGAGGCGTATTTCGAGTATGGTGTTCGCGTCTTCAGCCTGGACAGCATGGAAGAGCTGGACAAGATCGTTCGCGCCACCAAGGGCGCCACGGATCTCACGCTGTGCGTACGCCTCCGCGTTTCGTCGGATCACTCGAAGCTCAGCCTGGCGTCGAAGTTCGGCGTCGGCCCGGGCGAGAGCAAGGAACTGCTGATCGCGGTTCGCCAGGTGGCGGATGCCCTGGGCATCTGCTTCCATGTCGGCAGCCAGGCGATGTCGCCGGAAGCCTATGCCAATGCGATGGAGCGCGCCCGCGCCGCCATCGTCGAGGCGGGCGTCACCGTGGACGTCGTGGATGTCGGCGGCGGGTTCCCGTCCAGCTATCCCGGCATGGAGCCGCCGCCGCTCGAGCGCTATTTCGCGACGATCCACCGCGCCTTTGAAAGCCTGCCGATTTCCTACTCGGCGGAGCTGTGGGCCGAGCCGGGCCGCGCGCTGTGCGCCGAATACAGCTCGCTGATCGTGCGCGTCGAGCGTCGTCGCGGCGACGAGCTGTACATCAACGACGGCGCGTACGGCGCGCTGTTCGATGCGGCGCATATCGGCTGGCGCTTCCCGGTCCGTCTCCTCCGCGAGCCGGATTCGAACGCCAAGGACATGGGCTTCAGCTTTTACGGCCCCACCTGTGACGACATGGATCGCATGGCGGGCCCGTTCGAGCTGCCGGCCGACATCCAGGCGGGCGACTATATCGAGATCGGCATGCTCGGCGCCTATGGTGCGGCGATGCGTACCGGTTTCAACGGCTTCACCGCCGGCGATACGGTGATCGTCGACGACGAGCCGATGGTCTCGCTCTACACCGGCGAAGACGAGGCGGCGGCCGCCACCCCGTCGAACGTCGTCAAGCTGTAATCAGCACGTCTTATCCGACCTCGCTCCCCTCCCGCTTGCGGGAGGGGTCGGGGGAGGGCATGGCGTGTTCCCGATCGGGAGCGGCTGAACAGCCCCTCCCCTGACCCCTCCCGCAAGCGGGAGGGGATATATGGGTTTCCGCGTCCCCTTTGAATGACGGCGGCCATGTGAAAATGGGAGTTCCCATGACCGACAGCCTCACCAAGACCGCGGCGGCCAACGCCCCGATCAACGACAACCGCAAGGCAGAGCTGCTTTCGAAGCAGGTCAAGCACATCGACATCAAGAGCTTCGACGCACGTCCGATCGTCGACGCGATGAGCGACATGAGCTTCACCAGCCGCGACCTCGGCCGCGCGACCAAGATCTACAACGACATGCTGGCCGACAAGGACTGCACGGTCTGCCTCGTGATCGCGGGCTCGACCTCGGCCGGCGGCTGCATGGACCTCTATGCGGACCTGGTGCGCAACAACATGGTCGACGTGATCGTCGCTACCGGCGCCACCATCGTCGACATGGATTTCTTCGAGGGCCTGGGCCACAAGCACTATCAGGCGCTCGAGATCCCCGACGACGACACGCTGCGTTCGCTCTACATCGACCGCATCTACGACACGTACATCGACGAGGAGCAGCTCCAGGACTGCGACTTCACGATCAACAAGATCGCGAACGAGCTGGAGCCGCGCGCCTATTCGAGCCGCGCCTTCATCCGTGAGATGGGCAAGTACCTCTCGGAGCACGGCAAGAAGGAAAACAGCCTGGTCAAGCTCGCCTATGAGCATGACGTGCCGATCTTCTGCCCGGCGTTCGTCGACAGCTCGGCCGGCTTCGGCCTCGTCAAGCACCAGGTCGACCAGATGAAGGCCGGCAAGCCGTACCTGATGATCGACGCGGTCGCGGACTTCCGCGAGCTGACCGAGATCAAGATCCAGGCGGGCACCACCGGCCTGCTGATGATCGGCGGCGGCGTGCCGAAGAACTTCATCCAGGACACCGTCGTCTGCGCCGAAATCCTCGGCCATGAGGATGTGGAAGTGCACAAGTATGCAGTGCAGATCACCGTCGCCGACGTTCGCGACGGCGCCTGCTCGTCCTCGACGCTGCAGGAAGCCGCCAGCTGGGGCAAGGTGAACACCGGCATCGAGCAGATGGTGTTCGCGGAAGCCGGTTCGGTGATGCCGCTGCTGGCGTCCGACGCCTACCACCGTGGCTACTGGAAGGACCGCGCCAAGCGCGGCTGGGCGAAGCTGTTCGCCTGAGCCTGAGCCGCACGGGGCGAGCCATGCTCGTCCCGAGACGGAGAAGGCCGGCCGGCGCGGCCCTGCCGCGTCGGACGTCGCGGGATTAACTCCCGCGACGGCCCATCCGGAAAAACGAAACGGCCGGGGAGCGATCCCCGGCCGTTTTGCTGTTGTCGCTGTAAAAGAATGCGAACGGCGTTCGCACTTCCTAGCCCCTCCCCTTCAGGGGAGGGGTTGGGGTGGGGCAGTGTCTCACCGAGACCAACCGACGTTCTGGCATCCCTCCACCCCCTCCCCCTCCTCCCAGGAGGAGGGGCTTACGAGGCGTCCACCGCTTCCCGCGCCGCCTTCGCCATCGCGGTCAGTTGCGCCAGGGTTTCCTCGAACCGCCCCTCGCGCTCGGCGTCGCGGAGGAACTTCACGCGCTCGACCAGCACCTCGCTCGGCGTCGGCGTAAGTCCGAACAGCGCAATCACCTCGTCGGCAAACGCCTCGAGCGGCTGATACCCAGGCCGCTGGCTCTGCCCCGGGGTGAGCTCGGTCTGCACCGCGGGCGGCGCGAGCTCGATCACCTCGACCTTGCCCTCCAGCACCGCGCGCAGCGACACCGTGTAGCTGTGCATCGCTGCCTTGGTGGCGTTGTAGGTCGGCGTCGTCACCAGCGGCACGAAGGCAAGCCCCGAGGTGACGTTGACGATCGCCGCGTCGGGCGTTGCCGCGAGATGCTCGACCAGCGCGTCGATCAGCCGGATCGGGCCGAGCAAATTGGTCGCGATGGTCGCCTGGGCATCGGCCAGGTCGCGCTTCGCATCGAGCGCCTCGAAGCGCATGATCCCTGCATTGTTGATCAGCACGTTGACGCCGGGATGCGCCGCGAGCAGCCGCTCGGCGAAGTCCGCCACGCCCTCGGCGCTTTCCACGTCGAGCGTCATCGCGTGCATGTTGGTCCGGCCCTCGCAGGCCGCCTCAAGCGCCTCCAGCCGACGCCCCGCCACGATCACGCTATTGCCCGCATCGTGAAACCGGTGCGCGAGCGCCGCGCCGATACCCGAGCCGCCGCCGGTGATAAGGATCGTGTTGCCGCTGGTCTTCATCCTAGCCTCCAGTGCTGATTGCTGGCGGCGATGTACGCCGCTACTTTTCCAACGAAAGAAGGCACCGGAAAGATTTATACGCACCCAAAAGAGAGTGACTTCATGCCCTTGCCCGCCGCCGCATCCCATGCCGATTATCCCGATCTCGACCCGCGCGTCGAAGCACTGGTCACCGAGGTGATCGGCCGCGTCGCCGACAAATGGACGATGCTGATCCTCGAAACGCTGATCGAGCGGGGCGAGCTGCGCTTCACGCAGATCGGCAAGGCGGTGCCCGGGATCAGCCAGAAGATGCTCACCCAGACGCTGCGCCAAATGGAACGGGACGGTCTGTTGACCCGCACGGTGCATGCCGTGGTCCCGCCGCGCGTCGACTACCGCCTGACGGATCTCGGCGGCAGTCTCGCAGAGGCATTTTGCGGGGTATGGCTCTGGGCTGCGGCGAATCTGGAGCGGATCGATGCGGCGCGCGCAGCCTTCGATGAACGCCGGCAGGACCGCTAGGACATTTCCGCGCGATGGCAATGGAAGGCCGGGAAAGAAGTCGACGCGCTGCCGCACCGGGCGGAAACGCGCCGACCCCCTCTCCCCCTACCGGATCTGGCCGGTCAGGATCCCTGCAACAGCCTTTTCACCATCTGGTGAACTGCGTCGATCTGCGGTCCGTGGCGTAGCTGGAAGTTTAGCCCGGAATAGCCCCACCAGTCCCAGCAGCCCATCGGGTTCATCGCGCTCGCATTCACCTGCGGATAGAGCATGACGATGCCGTTGCTCTCGGCCCAGCGGTTGTACCCGAGCTTGGCATAGATGGCATCGCTGCCGATCGTATCGGCGCTCTGCTTGCAGCCGTGGAACACCACATGGACCGCGCAGCGCGCAGCGGCGACGCGGCACGCGGTCGGCACATAGGCATAGCCCTTGCCGGCCATCAGCGCCGAACCGCCGCCATAGCGCGCTTGGTCGAAGGCGATCGGCGTCGTCGACAAGCTGGCCGCCGGCTTGAATTTCAGCCCGTAGATATGATTGAGGATGGCCCCCGGCTGATCGTACAATGCGGTGCCCAGGGGGCATTCCACCACGAAAATGCCGCCGTTTTCGCCGCACGACTCGCCGATTTCCGCCGATACGAAGGCGTGGCCCGCAGGCATCGTCCGGACGAAGGCGAGCGCATCCGGCGCCACCTTGGCCTTGCCGTAAAAGTCATGGACCGCAGCCATCACGCTGGGCAGGACCACCGAATCCTTGGTGCCGCTGAACAGATAGACGCGCTGCCGGGCGATGCCGGCGACCGGATCGATCACGCCGTCGCGCGCGAAATCCTGCGCCGCTCTCCAGCTGCGCTCGGCAGGCGGGCTCCCGCGCATGCAAACGTTGATGAAACCGAGGCCGTTCGGCGGCGCGCAGTTGTACGGGCCGCCGGCGACGACGCCCACGCCCATCACTTCGCTTGACCAGGCGACCGAATATTGCACCGCCATGAAGGCTCCGGAGGAAAGTCCCGATACGGAGACTTTGGCCGGATCCGCCCCTACGGCAGGAAGTTCCTGCGCGGTGACAACCGATGCCCAGCACCACGCAAGCATCGACAGCAGAATGGAAAAGGCTCGCATATTCACCCCCCGGTGACCCCGACCATTCGCGCCTCGGCTGCTGCTCGGCAACCGCTCGACGCTTATGCGACCTGGCAGGGAGAATAACATGCTTCGCTGCGGTCGCGAAGTGGAAAGCGAAGGGCGTCGCCGCGCTCGTGAGCAGCGAGGAAATGCGCTACAGAACCTATGGTGCGCGCCGCGCAAGGCGCAGGAATGGGAAGCGATATGCTGCGCTCTATAGTTTCGCTCGCGCTGTTGGCCGCTGCGTTGCCCGCCGGCGCGCAGACCGGCGCGCGCGCCGTACTGAACGCCGCGAAGACGCATGTCTCCGCGCCCAGCCTCGTCGCCCGCTATGGCATTGACCCGCTGCACAAGGGCGAACTCCGCCTGCCCAAGGGCAAGGGCCCCTTCCCGGTCGCCGTGGTGATCCATGGCGGCTGCTGGGATTCGAGGATGGAGGACTGGCAAGGCACCGCCCCGCTCGCCGATGCGCTGACGGCGCGCGGCATCGCCACCTGGAACATCGAATATCGCCGCACGGGCGATACCGGGGGCGGCTATCCAGGCACGTTCGAGGACATCGCCGCCGCGACGGACTATCTCGCCACGCTGGCCAGAACCCAGCCGCTGGACCTGCGCCGCGTCGCAGTCGTCGGTCACAGCTCGGGCGCGCATCTCGCCCTGTGGGTCGCGTCTCGCCCGAAGCTGAACGACCCGATCGCCGGCGCCATGACGGTGAAGCCGGTCACGGTGGTCGCGATCGACGGCCCGGGCACGCTGGCCTCCTTTGTCGGGATCGACGCCGAAATCTGCGGCGCACCCGCGATCGTACCGTTCATGGGCGGCACCCCGGCGGAAAAGCCGGCCGCCTATGCACTGGCCAGCCCGCAGGACCATCTGCCGCTCGGCGTCCACCAACTGATTGTCCTCGGCGCGCTCGAGGCGATGACGACGCCCTATGTCCAGGCCGCGCTCGCCTCCGGCGACACGGTGGTTAAGCTCGCCCCCGGCGGCGCGAACCATTTCAACATCATCACGCCCGAAACCCCACAGGGGAAGCAGGTGGCAGACTTCATCGCCGCGCAGGCCTTTACAGAGTAGCGAACAGCCTCACTAGCCTGGTATTGCTACGCATTCGCAGAAATATCCGCAAATCGTTCGCAACAACTACCCGCCCGCGCCGAGAAGATCGTGCCGCCGCAAGGCATGGCGCAGCTGGTCATAGGTAAGCCCCAGCGCCTCCGCCGTCGCGCGCTGGTTGAAGCGATGCTCGGCCAGCGCCTGCGACAGCAGCTGCCGCTCGAAGCGGGACACGCGGGTCTTGAAGTCGCCGCCCAGTTCGGCCGGTTCCGGCGGCGCTGCCGCCACCGGGGCGGCCGGGGCCGGCGTGGAACTCTCGGCGGGCTTCTCCACCGGACTCATCGACGAGGCCATCGGCCGCGGCCGATAGGGCGAGGCGAAGGGGTCGATTTCGATCCGGTCGATCGGCCCGCCCCGGTCCCAACGATATACCGCACGCTCCACCACGTTGCGCAGCTCGCGGACATTGCCCGGCCAGTCATAGGAGAGCAGCGCATCCAGCGCGTGCGGCCCCCAGCCCGGCCAGTCCTGCCAGCCCAGTTCGGAGGCCATGCGCCGGCCGTAGAACTCCGCCAGCACCTCCACATCGCCGCCGCGGTGTCGCAACGGCGGCAGGGTCACCACCTCGAAGCTGAGCCGGTCGAGCAGGTCGGCGCGGAAAGTGCCCTTGTCCACCCGGCCCGGCAGATGCTCGTTGGTCGCGGCGACGATGCGCACATCCACCCGCACCGGCCGCGACGAACCGATCCGCGTGATCTCGCCATATTCCACCGCGCGCAGCAGCCGCTCCTGCGCCCCCATCGAAAGCGTCCCCAGCTCGTCCAGGAAAAGCGTGCCCCCATCCGCTTCCTCGAAGCGCCCGGTGCGCGCCTTGGTCGCACCGGTGAAGGCACCCGCCTCATGCCCGAACAATTCGGCCTCGATCAGCGTCTCGGGCAGCGCGGCGCAGTTCATCGTGACCAGCGGTTGGTCCCAACGCGGGCTCAGGCGGTGAAGACGCTCGGCGACCAGTTCCTTGCCGGTGCCGCGCTCGCCGATCACCAACACCGGGCGATCGAGGGCGGCCGCCCGGCTCGCCTGTTCCAGCGCGTCGAGAAAGGCCGAGGACTGGCCGATGACCTGGGTGATCCGCTCCATTCCCCAAGCTTGGCGAATTTTCCCAACTGTTAGCAAGCACAATTTAGCAAACTACACTTGTAGTCAAACCGGAAATGGCGGTTTTCCGCCATTTTCGAAAACTGGCACGCCTCCTGCAAAGATGGAAGCAAGCCCGATGACGGGCACCAACTTCAACCTACCAAGGTTCAGGAACACGATCATGACCAACCAGATCACCACCCTCCGCAACGCCTTCGTGGCGGTTTCCTTCGCCTTCCTCGCCAGCGTGGTTCTCACCGCCGGCGCGGTGGCCCCGGCGATCGCCTGACGGGCAGACGAGGTCTCCCCGGCACCGCCTTCCCTCGGAGGTGCCGGGGCCGCCGGAAGGGCCCCCATCCCTTCCGGCGGCACCCCCAAAGAACATACGAAGGAGCGCAATATCATGGGTATCTTCTCGCGAACCCGCGACATCATCGCCGCCAACGTTACCGACCTGCTCGATAAGGCCGAAGATCCGGCGAAGATGATCCGCATGATCATCCTCGAGATGGAGGAAACGTTGGTCGAGGTTCGCGCCAGCGCCGCCCGGACGATCGCCGATCAGAAGGAAATGCGCCGCCACATCGCGAAGCTCGAAAAGCTCCAGGAAAGCTGGACCGAGAAGGCCGAGCTGGCCCTGTCGAAGGACCGCGAGGACCTTGCCAAGGCCGCCCTGGTCGAACGGCAGAAGGCCGCCGACATGTGCGACCAGCTGCAGCAGGAAATTGCCGTGCTCGACGACGCGCTCCGCGCCTCGGAAGAGGACATCAACAAGCTGCAGAACAAGCTGCGCGAGGCCCGCACCCGGCAGAACTCGATCGTCGCCCGCCTGGAAAGCGCCAACAACCGCGCCCGCTTGCGGGAAATGACCAACGGGTCGAAGATGCAGGACGCCTTCTCGCGCTTCGACATTCTGGAACGCCGCGTCGATCTGGCCGAAGGCCGCGCCGATGCGATGGGCCTGGGTGGCAACCCGAAAACGCTCGAAGAGGAAATCGCCGAACTCCGCTCGTCGGAAAAGGTCGATGCCGAACTCGAGGCGCTGAAGGCACGGCTGAACAAGGGAGCATAATCTGTGGACGAAATCATCATTCCGGTCTTCGTCTGCGCGATACTCTTCCTCGGTCTTCCCTGGATCGTCTTCCACTACGTCACGAAGTGGAAGCAGGCAGGAACGATGACCCGGGAAGACGAGAACCTTCTCGACGACCTCTACCGCACGGCGCGCATGCTCGAAGACCGGCTGATGACGGTCGAACGCATCATCGCCGCCGACAACCCCGACTATCGCCCGCTCTCGGCCCAGCGCCCTGAACCGGGCCAATATGATCCTTCACGGAGGAACTGAGATGTCCGCTCGCACCAAATTCTACCTCGACAAGCAGAACGGCAAGTTCATGGGCGTCTGCGCCGGCCTGGCGGATTACACCGGGATCGACGTGACCTGGGTGCGAGTGGCCACCGTGCTGCTCACCGTCGCCACCGGCTGGGTAGCCTTGGGGTATTTCGTGATCGCCTGGATCGCGAACCCCAAGCCGGCGGGCCTCTACGACACGCCCGAGGACGAACGCTTCTGGCAGGGCGTCCGGTCGAGCCCCAAGCGTTCGACCGCCGAGGTTCGCTCGAAGTTTCGCGACATCGATCGCCGGCTCGCCGACATCGAGATGTTCTATACGAGCCGCAACACCCGGCTCGCCGACGAGATCGAGAGCCTGCGCTAAGGCGCAGGCTGTCAACAGGGAGACGCACGATGAACTGGGGTGGTCCTGAATTCGTGATCGCGCTGATGGCGCTTTCCACCTTCGGGTGGCTGGCCAACAACTGGATCCGCGCCAAGCACGGATATTCGATCAGCGACGACCATGGCGAGAATATCCACAAGACCGATCCCGACGCCGCCCGCAAGATCGACCTGCTCGCAGCCGACAATGAACGGCTCGCAGGTCAGATCGGCCGGCTGGAAGACCGGATTTCGGTGCTCGAACGGATCGCCACCGATCCCGCCGAGCGCACCGCCCGCGCCATCGACGCGCTACGCTGAGACGGAGGAGAATACCGATGATCGAAGTAGCGCTCGCACCGTTCCTGCCCTGGATCATTCTTTCGGGCATTTCGCTGGGGTTCTTCGGGATCGCCGCGGGGATCTTCAGCCACTGGCTCCGCATCAAGCACGGCTATCCGCTGGAAAATGCCTGGGGCAAGTCGGTCTACCCGCAGCGCAATGACGAGACGGTCGAGCGGGTCAAGCTGCTCAGCCAGGAGAATGGCCAGCTGCGCGCCGAGCTCAGCGCGGTGAAGGACCGTCTCGCCAATGTCGAGCGCATCGTCACCGACGGGGCACACCAGCTCGATCGCGAGATCGACGCGCTCCGCAATCGCTCGAACTGAAGGGTACCCGGCCCATGGACCCCGCGCTCATCATCCCCGTCCTCGGCATCAGCTGCGGCCTGCTGGCGATCATTGGCGGCGTGTTCATCAAGCCCTTCCTGCGGCTGCAGGAGCGACGGATGGAGATCGAGGCCCAGATGACTGCGGAAAAGGCCGCCCAATACGCCGCCCGGACCGAACGGCTGGAGCAGCGGGTCCAGGTCCTCGAACGGATCATCACCGACCGGGGCATGGGTCTGGCCGAAGAAATCGAGAAGCTGCGCGACGCGCCGCTGAACTGAAGAAACGCTTCCACCTTCTTCTAAGCAAGGATATTTCGATGATTATCATGCTCGCAGTGCTTGCCGCACTGTGCGGGGGAGCTATTGCCCTCGCCGAAAGCCGCGATCGACCCCGCCGCCGCGCCCTCCGCGCCGCCGAGGCATCGCAAGCCGCAAATTGAGGCGCCACGTGCGCCGACTAGGGGAGTAAGGTGCAATGAACCCGTTCGAAATGGTCGTGGCCATCATCGTCGTGATCACGATCGGCAAGGTCCTGCAGGCGCGCTACGGCGTCGTGAAGGGCCGGGACGGCAGGCTGGAAGGGCTTGCGAGCCGAGACCCGGCCGAGAAGCTCGAAGCCGAGCGCCTTCGCGACGAGATCCGCGCCCTCAAGGAGCGCGTCCAGGTGCTCGAGCGCGTCATCACCGACAATGAAAACAGCCTGCGGCTCGATCATGAGATCGAGAAGCTGCGCGACAAGAACCGGATCTGAGCCATGTTTCTGGGAGCGAACCCCATGACCGTCGACCCACAGACCACTCTCACCCTCGCCGTCTCCGGCCTGGCCGGGCTGGGCATGATCACCGCCGCAGCGCTGTCCGGCTGGCGCGGCTGGCTCGCGCTGAAGCACCGCGAACTGGTCGAACTCCGCCGGCCCGAGCCGACCGCCGCGACGATGCCCAGCCCCGCCTCGCGGATCGAGCTGGCCGACCTCAAGGAACGCATCCGCAAGCTGGAAGCGATCGCCGCCGGGGTGGATCTGTGAGCCAGACGAACCCGCCGGTGGCAGAGGCCAAGCCCGCGCCGGCGCCGGAGCG
This sequence comes from Sphingomonas sp. TDK1, assembly GCF_001650735.1. Taxonomy (GTDB): domain Bacteria; phylum Pseudomonadota; class Alphaproteobacteria; order Sphingomonadales; family Sphingomonadaceae; genus Sphingomonas. Next base: position 85,858 of record NZ_LXVY01000048.1, read on the forward strand.
GGCACCCCGCCCCCGGCTCGGCCTGCGCTACGGCGCGTCTTCGGACAAGTAACCGCGAGGCTGGAAAAAGCCGTGGCGCGCGGCTAGCGCGGTATCCATGACCAGCCTTGCAGATCTCCAGGAAGAATACGGGTTTCTCGATGCCGACGATCGCTATCGCTTGCTGATCGATCTCGGCAAGGCACTTGAGCCGATGCCCGACCCGCTCAAGACCGATGCGACGCTGGTACGCGGCTGTTCGGCATCGGTCTGGGTCTACCCGACCCGGACGGAGGATGGCCGGCTCCATTTCCTGGCGGATTCCAACGCCGCGATCACCAAGGGCATCATCGCCCTTGTACTGCTGACGGTGCAGGATCGCAGCCCGGCCGAGATCCAGGCGACGGACATCGAAGGCGGGCTGGCACCGTTCGACCTGAAGAACCAGCTCAGCTCGAACCGGACCCAGGGCATACCCAACATGATCGCGCTGATCCGCGAAACCGCGGGACGATACGCCTGATCCGGCGCAAGGAGCGCCACGCCCTGAAACCGTCATCCCGGCCTCCGCCTGGGTGACGCGGAAAAAGGACAGCGCCCCTGCCGCTAGGTCGACCGGGAAAGGGAAGGCCTCAGGAAAGTCCCAGTTCCCTGCCGACCTCCTCGAGATCCGCGCCCTTCTTCACGATCAGCCATTCGCGCGCCTGGGCGCCGTTGACCACCGTCACCGCGCCGCCGGGGCATACCCCCAGGCATTTGGTCTCGACCACCCCGACATCGGCCTTGCGCCCCTTGCCGAGTCCGAATTCCTTGCGCAGCGCCTTGGCGAGCGAGGATTTTCCCTTGGGACCGAAGCCGCCGCCGAGCTTCTTCGAGCACTTCCCGCAGACCAACACTGCATTGCCCCAGTTGGACGCGACCAGCTGGCTCATTGCGGCTTCCACTGGCGCCGATCCTCGGCGGTCTTGAGCACGTCGTACGCGGCCTGGATCGCCTGGAACTGCCTGGCGGCAGCGGCGTCGTTCGGCCGCACGTCCGGGTGATACTCCTTGGCAAGTCGGCGCCAAGCGCCGCGCACCGCCTCGAACGTGGCGTCCACGTCCAGCTCCAGCACTTCCAGCGCTTTCATCTCGTCGCGCGAGCGGCTGCCGTCGCCGGGCCCGGCCCAGCTGTTCGTGGCCGAATGCGCATAGCCGTTCGCGGTGCGGCGTTCGTTCGCTTCGCGCTTCGCCGCCTCTTCCGCGGTCAGGCCGGCGAAATAGTCCCAGTTGCGATTATACTCCGCGGCGTGTTCCTCGCAGAAATACCAGCGGTCCGGATTGTTCGGGGACTTGGGCGCCGGCCGGTCTCCGGGCTTGTCGCAGCCGTCGCGGTCGCACAGCCGCACGCGCGCGGCCTCGCGTTCGGAGCCGTACTCGCGCCAGCGGGGGAAACCCCAGTCCATCGATCGCGTATGTCGCGCCATAGCCGGCCCAGATAGGCGCGGCGCCGGCCAAAGGCCAGAGCCACGCGCGCACAAGTATAATGCCAGAGGGCCTGTAAGCCGGGTTCTGTCCACCCCGTAAGGGGATAGGCGACCATTCCTCTAGGCGACGGATTGCTCCGCCGCTCCAGCAACCAACCCGGACGACGCGCCGGAACGAGGCGCATGTGCCGTCCCTATTCGGTCTTGCTCCCGGTGGGGTTTACCAAGCCGCTTCCGTTACCGGTCGCGCGGTGCGCTCTTGCCGCACCCTTTCACCCTTGCCCTTACCTCGGCGAACCGAGGCAGTGGGCGGTCTGCTCTCTGTGGCACTTTCCCTGGGGTCGCCCCCGGCGGGCATTACCCGCCACCGTCGTTCCGTGGAGCCCGGACTTTCCTCCCCCTGCTTTTGCAAGCAGGCGGCGGCCGCCCGGCCCTCTGGCGCGGACCGCTCTAGCGACTCGGCGCGGCGGTGCAAGCGGTTCAGTGCGCGGCGGGCGGCGGCGGTGCGGATCGCGTGACCGGCGCGGGGCCGACATCGGACGCCTTGACCGGTGCGGGCGTGGGCTCCGGCGGCGCGATCGGCGCAGGTGCCGGCGCGGGAGCGGGCGCAGCAGCCTTGGCCTTCACCTCGGCGGTTTCCTTGCCACCCTGATCGTTTTCCGGCCTGGCGCGCTCCGCCTGTTCGGCCTGCGCCTTCTTGGCGTCCTCCGCCTCGCGCGCCTTCTCGGCATCGGCCTCCCCGGCCTCGCGTTCGGCAGGCGAGATCTTCGGATGGCCCATCGCGGTGCCCCAGGCCTGGACCTCGATCCGCCACTGGGTGCTGGCCGTGCCGCCCGCGATCGCCGCGCGGCGATAATCGGCGGCGACGCTCACGACATTCTCCGCGCCCGAGACGCGCGCGACGCGGTGCAGCTCCGCCGTGGCCTCCGCCGCGGTGGGTGCGTTGACGATACCCACGCCGGGCCCCTTGTCGTCGCCCCGAACGACAGAGCTCATGCGAACATGTACAGGCCCCATCGGGGTCATGGCAGGTCGAATCGACATGGTCACCGTCAGTACCTCCGGTGTCCACCCCAACAGAATGCGCTTAGAAATCCGTAACCAATCATGGTTACCGCAGGCGATTCCCTTAGTCGTCGCCTTGTGGACGGGGAAGCAGCAGCGCGAGCAGGATGCAGCGGCATTCCATGTCGATCTCGCCGTCGATCAGCTCCGGCCGGAACCGACGCTGGAAGGCGGTGACCGCCGCGACGGGATCGGTCACGTCATAGCCGAACCGCTCCAGCGCCAGCATGAAACCGCCCTCCGGCCAGCCCGGATCGACCAGGTTGCGCGTCGGTCGCGGCAGCGCCAGCCGCAGCCGCGCCAGCGCATGCCAGTTGAACAGCTCGCCCGGATCCTGCTTGCGCGCCGGCGCCACATCCGAATGGCCGACCACGTTGCCGCGGGTGATGCCGTGCCGTGCCTTGATGTCGGCGACGAGCGGGATCAGCGAGCTCATCTGCGCGCTCGTGAACGGCCGGTAGCCGAGTTCATGGCCGGGATTGACGATCTCGATCCCGATCGACGCTGAGTTCACATCGTCGATGCCCCGCCAATGGGCGCGCCCCGCGTGCCAGGCACGCTTGTCCTCCTCCACCAGGCGGAAGATGCGGCCATCCTCCTCGATCAGATAATGCGCCGAGACCTGCGCCTCCGGATCGCGCAGCCGCGCCAGCGCCGCCTCCCCGCTCTCCATGCCCGTGTAATGGAGGACGATCATCGAGACGGGAGAGAGGCGTGCGCCGAAGTTCGGCGACGGTGCGTCAAGAATTTCAAGGCCGCTGGTCATGCATTCTTCTACTGCGCGCAACGGCGCTGACAATCCGTCCGTCAGTTCGCCGCTGCCAGCGGCGCCGACTGCACCTCGGCCGTGCGATAGAAGCCGCGAAACGCCTCGCTCGGCGTAAAATGCTCGGTCAGCCCGATCACCGTCTCGCCCGCACCCAGGATCAGCAATCCGCCCGGCTGGATCGCGGTCGCCAGCCGGTCGAACACCTGGCGGCGCAGCGGCAGCGAGAAATAGAGCATCACGTTGCGGCACAGAATGATGTCGAACTTGCCCGGCGGCGGCGCGTCGGCGGTCAGGTTCTGCTGGCGGAACTGGACCCGGCGCACCAGATCCTGCTTGGCCACCCATTCACCGCCGTCGCACTCGAACCATTCGACCATCCGGCGCACCGGCAGGCCGCGCTGGATCTCGAACTGCGAATAGCGCCCTGCCCGCGCCCGGCCGAGCGCCGCTGCCGATACGTCGGTAGCGACGATCTCCGGCGGCATCGGAAAGGCGGCCGCCTTTTCCGCGAACAGCATCGCCAGCGACAGCGGCTCCTGCCCCGTGGAGCAGCCCGCGGACCAGAGCCGCAGCCGGCGATTGCCGATCTCCGCCTGGATCGCCGTCGCCGCCGCGGCCACCTGCTCCAGCACCGCCACGTCGCGAAAAAAGCTGGTCTCCTGGTTCAGCAGCACGTCCACCACCTGGTCGGCCAACGCGCCGGAACGCGCCCCAAGCAGCTGCCCCACCAGCGCGTCGAGGCTGGGCAGCCCCCGCTCGCGCAGCACCGGCTTCAGCGCCGTTTCGATCCGCCATGCCCGATTGGCCGCGATCTGCTGGCCGGTCCGCTGCTCCAGCAGCGATCCGATCAGTTGCATCGCTCCACCGCTAGGCGCCATATTCTCGATCATCGCGCGCCTCCCCTGCCGATCAGTCGGCCAATCTCTTCCGGCGGCAGCACGGCGCTAGCCCGCCCCGCCGTCGCCACCGCACCGGGCATGCCCCACACCACGGACGTCGCCTGGTCCTGCACCAGCACCTTGGCACCCATCTCGACCATCCGGCCGGCACCCTCGCACCCGTCGCGCCCCATGCCGCTCAGCACCACGCCAAGCGCGCGATTGCCGAAGACCTCCGCGACGCTGTCGAACATCGGGTCGACCGAGGGCATGCAGCCGCTGCGCACCCATTCGGTGCTCAGCCGGATCGCCGCGCCGTCGGACGTACGCACCACGCGGATATGTGCCTCGCCGGGCGCGATGATGATCCGGCCGGGCCGGATCCGCAGCCGGTCCGTCGCCACCTCGCAGGGGCGGCTGCCGAGCACCGCGAGCTGGGTCGCGAAATAGCTCATGAAGCTGGGCGGCAGATGCTGCGTCACCAGGATGGGATGCTGGAAGCCTGCCGGAATTTGCCGGAACAGCTGGCTCAGCGCGTGGATGCCCCCGGTGGAGGCGCCGATCGCGACGATCTGGAACGGGTCGAGCTGCACCGCGGCGGCGGCAGGGCGCGGCGGCGGCGGTGCCGTCACCGGGCAGACCGTCACCGGCTCGCCCGGCATGTCGAACAGCTTGGCGAGCCGCTCCTCCAGCACTTCGGCGAACCGCCCCCCGAACGCCCCGACGCCGGGTTTCACCAGCGTGTCGGCCGCACCCAGCGCAAGCGCCTGCAGCGTGGTGGCGGCGCCTTCGTCGGCCGAGGAGGAAACGATCAGCACCTTGGCGCCTCTGCCCGCAGCGACCACGTCGGGCAGTGCGGTGAGCCCGTCGATACCGGGCATCGCGATGTCGAGCAGGACGATATCCACCGTCTCGCGGCGGAGGAAGTCCAGGGCGGCACGCGCGTCGCTCAGCGCCGCCGTCACCCGGAACCGCCGCGTACCCTCGATCATGCGGCTCAGCACCGACCGCGCGACGACCGAATCGTCGACGATCAGTACGCGTCCCTGGAGAGGCGCGCCGGCCGGCTCGTGCGGTTGCGGGGATGGCAGGCTCGTCACGCGGGTGCGCTCCGGCGGGATAGGGTCAGGCGACGCCGACGATCTGCAACTTGCTTTCCAGCGTCTCGCGATCAAACGGCTTCATCACATATTCGTCGGCACCCGCCTCGATGGCGGCGCGGATATAGGCCATGCCGTTCTCGGTGGTGCAGAACACCACCTTGGGACGCTGCTCCAGACCCGAATTCTTCAGTGCGCGCAGGAAGTCCATTCCGCTCATTACCGGCATGTTCCAGTCGAGCAGCACAACGTCGGGCGGCGTCGCCAGGCACGCATCCAGCGCCTCGCGGCCATCACTGGCCTCCCGAACTTCGAAGTCGAGGGTTTCGAGGATGTGCCGGGCGACTTTCCGGATCACTTTCGAATCGTCCACGACGAGGCACGTCTTCATGGGTCCCTGTTCCCCTGGCAGGTGTCTTTGAATTTCCACTTTACCTGCAAGGTGTAAGCTTCGCGTTAATTGCTGTTCATGAAAGCAGTGCCGATGCCGGCACCAACGCCGCGAGATCGACGACCAGGATCGGCTCGCCGTCGCGCTCCACCAGGCCGCGCGCGGCGTTGCGCCAGTTTCCTTCCAGCGCGATGCCGCTGGCGAGCGGCCGCAGTTCGAAAGGCGCCACGTCATCCAGCGTGTCGACCAGCATCGCATAATGATGCCCGTCGATCTGCGTGATGACCGCCCGCCGTGCGAGCGTGCACCCTTCCAGTCCCAGGGCAGCCTCGGTATCGACGACGGTCACCACCCGGCTGCGCAGGGCCGCCAGACCGCGAACCGCCTTGGCGGCACGCGGTACCGCGGTCACTTCGCCGATGTCGACCACCGATTCGACCTGGTCGGAATCGATCGCGACCGTCCGCCCCGCCACTTCGGCGATCAGATAGAGCTGCTGTGCCATCAGCGGGATCCTCGCGCACCGACGCGCGCCTCGAGTGCGAACAGCAACCCTGCCCGGTCATAGCGATATACGCTGTCGTCGCCCGGCTCGGCCTGGCGCTTGCGGCGCAGGCGGACCACCGGCGCCGAGGGTGTCGGCGGCTCGGCCGCATCGGCGGCAAGGACCACCGCAGGAACCTCGCCGGGGGAAAGGCTCGCAGATACGCGATAGCCGGCCGTTTCCAGCAGCGGCCGCACGAACGTCGCCAGCCAGCCGTCGCGATCGCCTGCCAGCAGGCACAGCGGCGCATCGGCAGCGGCGATGCGATCGACATGCATATCGAACACCCAGAGCACGTCGAGGACCTCGATCTGCGCGCCGTCGAGCAGCGCCACGCCCGCGGCCGGCCCAGGGGAGCGGGCCGGTGCGATGTGGGCCGGCAAGGTCACGATCTCGATTGCCTCGTCGATGGCATAGGCGACCTCGGCGTCCTCGTCCTTCAGCCGCAGCACGCTCAGGCGCTCGCGACCATCCAGCGATCCCTGCATCGCGAGGGGCACGATGCGGCCGTCGATCGCCAGCCGGTGACTTCCGGCCGCAAGCTGGACCTGGGCTGCGGCGACCTTCTCGACCCGGTCCACCGCCGCCAGCGGTACCGCGCGACGGACACCGTCCAGATCGTCGAACAGCAGCGCGGGCAGGCCCGGCGCGGCCTCGTCCTCGCCATCGCCGCCAAACGCTGCGTTCAGATCGCGGCTGAAATCGAGCCCGCCCACCCGCGCCATCCCGGCACAGTCGAGCAGCAGCATCGGCAGCCCGGAATCGGGCAGCGTCTGGCCGGCATAGATGCCCGTCGCCATCACCGCCGGGGAAGCCGGCTTGATCACCAGTTCCTCATTGTCGAGCACGGTATCGACGGCGAGGGCATAGCTGCCCGCCCCCGCCCCCACGATGACCAGCATCGGCGGGGCATCCATCGCCCGATCCGGACGGAGGTCGAGCAGCTTGCCCATATCCAGCAGCGGCATCCGGCGCTCGCGCACGGTGGCGATCGGGGTGCCGCCCAGCGTGTCGATGCGGATCGCTTCGCCCCGCACGCTCACGATCTCCTCGATCGACTGGCGCGGAATTGCGAAGCGCTGCCGGCCCGTCCCGACGATGATCGCGGAGATGATCGAAAGCGTCAGCGGCACATGGATGGCGATCCGCAGACCCTTGCCGGGCGCATTGTCCAGTTCCACCCGACCGCCGATCTGGTCGATGCTGGCCTTCACCACATCCATGCCGACGCCGCGGCCGCTGATCTCGGAAACCACGTCCTTGCTGGACAGGCCGGGGTGGAACATCAGCTCCAGCTTGGCCGCCTCGGGCAGCGCGCGCAGTTCGCGTTCGGAGCGCACGCCGATCACCGCGAGCTTCTGGATCAGACGGTCGACGTTCACGCCCCGCCCGTCATCGGCGATGTCGATGATGATCTGGTTGCCCGATTGCCGCGCCGAAACGCACAGCCGGCCCACGTCGCGCTTGCCCGCTGCGCGGCGCTCCGCGGGGGTCTCGATGCCATGGTCGATCGCGTTGCGGATGATGTGCACCAGCGGATCGCGCATCACCTCGATCATCTCGCGATCGAGCTCGACATCGGATCCGTCGACCTGGAGCGCAACCGACTTGCCCAGCCCCGCCGCGGTATCGCGCACCATCCGCGGCAACGGGGAGAAGAGCGCGTCGATCTTTTGCATGCGGGTACGGGTGACGGTGTCGCGCATCTCGCCGACGGTGAGCGACAGCCGCTCCAGTGCCGCCTCGATGGAAGGGTCGAGTTCGCCCATCCGCAGCCGGCGGGCGAGCTCGTTGCGCGCCAGCACCATCTCGGACATGCCGCTCATCATGCGATCGAGCAGCTCGACGCCCAGCCGAACGCTGCGCGAGGGAGCGCGCTGCGCCACCGGGCTCGGCAGCACGATCTCTTCGGAGCCTTCGGCCAGCGCCGCGATCAGCAGTTCCTCGCCGCTGTCGTCCAGCGCCGCGCCGGCGTCGATCGCCTCGACGATCTCGCCGATCCGGTCGACGATCGCCAGCACTGCGTTGACCAGCGCCCGATCCGGCACCCGCGCCCCGTCGCGCACTTGCGCCAGCACGTCCTCGGCGGCGTGGGCCAGCCGCTCCAGGCGCGGCAGGTCGAGAAAGCCGCAGCTTCCCTTCACGGTGTGCACGAAACGGAAAATGGCGTCGAGCCGCGCCCGGTCGTCGGGCTGCGACTCCCAGGCGACGATCTCGCCAGAAAGCGCCTCGAGCGTTTCGCGCGTCTCGGCGATGAAGTCCTGCAGCAGGTCGTCCATGGGGCCCCGGTGGAAATTTCCAGCGACCACCATGGCGACCGAGGGTTAATACCCGGTTATGGAGCGTGTCGGCCGCTCAGCCGACCGGGAAGGATGCCCCGAACAGCAGTACTTCGGATTCCGGCGGGCTCACCTGCAGCTGGCCGCCATGCTGGACGACCAGTTCGTGGGCGAGGAACGCCGCCGCCGCGCGCGGGGTGATCGGCACTTCCTCGCGGCCGCCGGCCAGCGCGCCGCGCAGCTCGGGGTCGAGCACGATGCGCGGACCGTCGGCGCGGATGACGATTTCGATCGTCCCGTCCGTGGTTTCCGCGCCGATATCCAGCTGTCCGCCGCGGATCAGCGCATCCCCGCCGATCAGCGCCAGGTTGAGCAACACCTTGATAGCCTGCTTGGCCATCACCGGCTCCTCCACCATCCAGCCGATCTTGACTCGATGGTTATCACCGAAAAGCCCTTCCAGCGCAGCCTGGGCCTCACGCGTATCCACCGTCTCGCCGAACCCACCAGCGGCCCCGAATGCCAAGCGGAAGAACTTGAGCTTGTTGGCGCTGGCCCGCGCGCTTTCCGCAAGCAGTTCCAGGCAACGCGCGCGCATTTCAGGATCATGTTCGTCGGCAAGCAGTTCCAGGCCATTGTTGAGCGCGCCGACGGGGCTCAGCAAATCATGGCACAGGCGCGAACATAGAAGACTCGCGAATTCGGTAGGGCTGATATTCAAGATGTTCGGCTCCAGCTGTGGATCCCCTTTGGCGCAGCGGACACAAAGCTGCAAGCATCGTAACAGCATCCCCGCAAGCGCCAAAGCTCGGGCCGGATGTTCCGGCGGCGGGGGCGGCGCCCGTAACAGACGGCGCCAAATAGCTGCGTTTGCTGGAGGGGCAGAAAACTTCGCGAGATAATGTCTCATCCCTGCACGACAACATCGCCGCGCTCGCGTCATGGCAGCGTCCGACGGGCCTCATTCAGACCCGCCGGACGCCCGATTCAAACTCTGCGGCCAGTGAAAAGCTGGATCAGACCGATCACCAGCGCGATCACGAGCAGAATGTGGATGATCCCGCCGGCGATGTGGAACGAAAAGCCCAGCAGCCACAGGATGACCAGAATTACGACCAGTGTCCAAAGCATTGCGTCACTCCCTGAAAGTTGGTCCGGTCAACGACAGGGCAGGCCGGAACGTTCCGGACACGCAGGACGCGTCGCGACTTTTCAGATGCTTCGGGCTGCGCTAGCGACCAGCCCCGCCTGCAAGGAGTTCCCGATGCCGCGTCCGCTGACGATTGATTTCGTGTCCGACATTGTCTGCCCCTGGTGTGTCATCGGACTGAAAGGCTTGGAAGAAGCCCTGGCCCGCGCGGGCGACGCCGTAACAGCAGAGATTCGCTTCCATCCATTCGAACTCAACCCTGCCATGGCACCGGAAGGCGAAAACATCGTGGAGCATATCGGCCGCAAATACGGTGCCACGCCCGAACAGTCAGGCGCAACGCGCGCGATGATTCGGGAGCGCGCCGCCGCGCTCGGTTTTACCATGGCGATGGGCGACGAGAGCCGCATCTACAACACATTCGATGCGCATCGGCTGCTGCATTGGGCGGGCCTGGTGGGAGACCAGCGGGCGCTCAAGATGGCGCTGTTCACGGCTTATTTCAGCGATGGCAAGAATCCCGGCGATCGCACTGTGTTGCTCGCTGCAGCGGAGCAGGCCGGGCTCAACGTCGCAGACGCAGCCAAGGTGCTCAACGACGGCCTCTATGCGGAAGAAGTGCGCGCGGAGGAAGCCGCCTGGCAGTCGCGCGGCATCCAGTCGGTTCCGGCCATCGTGATCGACCAACGCTATCTCATCTCAGGCGGGCAGCCCGCGGAAATCTTCGAGCAGGCGCTGCGCCGGATCGCCGCGCAAGACGCCGCGTAGATCGAATTCCGTTTCGGAAGCGAACTGTTCCCGCTGTGATTGCCATGCTATGCGCGTCGGCCGTACAGGATCGAGGACCGGGTGCTTCAGGCTTCAACAATGGATCCGGGGGCCCTGCCTCCCAGTTGGATTGCGATCGCGGAACACCCCGCTTTTGGCGCCGCGGCGAGACGTCTCGCTACCAATATCCTCGCCCTTTCCGATGCGGACCGGACGCTGGCGGCTGTGTTCAAAGACGCGGGACACTACATCACCGCCATGTCTGCGGCCTATTTGGATACGCGCGGCGGCCTCACGCCGACGCTGCTCCGCCAAGTCTGCGCGTCCACGGGCTTGCTTACCGCCAATCGCGCCGCAGCCCTTATCGACTTCATGCTGCACATCGGCGTGCTTCGGCACGGTGAGGGAAATGGGTATCGCATCACGGCCGGCTTCCAGCAGTCCTGGCGCCAGCACCTGCAATCCGCGCTTGCAGCGGCGGAAGTGCTGGACCCCACGCTCGCAGAGGTTCGCACTGCGCTCGAAGCACCACAGGTGTATCACGCGTTCCTCGGCACGCAGGTTAATCGGCTCTACAGCCTCGCACGCACCGTCGACCCTTTCCCGAACCTGCGTGCATCGTTCCTCCACCCTCTCGCTGGATGCTCCATCCTGCATACGCTGACGCTGGCGTGCACCGACGCGACGTTCACGCCGATCGAATCCGCACATTTGCCGCTCGCCTGGCTGGCGGAGCGCTTTGGCGTTTCCCAACCCCATGTCCGCCGCCTTCTAAAGCGCGCCGAGGCGAACCGATTCCTTGTACATCTCGGGCCGAGCCGGCGGGCGCTGCATCCGGAGGGATTTCCGTCCATTCGCTATCATTATGCCGCCCAGCTTGCCGAGCTGGTGGAATGCGGTCGGATCATTCGAGCGGAGCAAGCAAGCCTTCTGGGCAAGAATGACACCCTGGAGGCTTACCCTATTCTCGCACCCGCCTGAGGCAAATCCACCCGCGCTAGACGATCAGCAAGGCTTCGGACTCGAACCGATCCCACAATCCCGTTTCGTGAGTTCGCCAGCACGTTACGGAGTCGCCTCCCAGAATCACCCACAATTTGCCGTCCGGCGCGGCCATTGCCGCATCCGTGCGCGAGGGGGTGGCATCGCCGCTCGGGTGCGAATGCCAGTATCCAAGCACCAGGGGGCCGCCTGCCCGCTCGTCCCGCAGCGCCGCGAACAGAGCCGTCGGATCGATCTCAAACCGGATCTCCGGCATGTCAGAAACGTTTGCACACTCCGTGAACTGCTCGACCACGCCTCTCGCGCCCAGCAAAAGCCCGCATGCCTCCAGCGGGGCAGCCGCCGCCGAAGCTTTTTTCATACCGGCCAGTATAGATCTTGAAATCGTAACGCCCATGCCCATTTCCGGTAAAACATGAATCAGGGGGTTTCCATCTTAGAAGCGCGGATCGCGGACGAGGCGCATGGCTGGCGGCTCGATCGTGCCTTGACCGAAGCGCTGCCGACGCTCTCCCGAGAGCGCGTGAAGGCGCTGATCTCCTCCGGCGCCGTCAAAGGCCCCGATGGCAACCTTGCCCGGGATCCCGCCCGCAAGGCGGTTGGCGGTGCGGTTTTCCAGGTCGTCGTGCCGGATCCGGCGCCCCCGCATAACGAAGCACAGGATATTCCGCTCACCGTGGTGTTCGAGGATGAGCATCTCATCGTGATCGACAAGCCGGCCGGACTCGTTGTCCACCCGGCAGCCGGCAATCTCGACGGGACGTTGGTCAACGCGCTCCTTCACCATTGCGCCGGCCAGCTTTCGGGCATCGGCGGCGTCGCGCGGCCAGGTATCGTCCATCGAATCGACAAGGACACGTCGGGTCTGATGGTCGCGGCCAAGACGGATCGCGCCCATGTCGGCCTGGCTGCGCAGTTCAAGGCACATAGCATCGACCGGCGCTACAAGGCGATTGCGAGCGGCCGCGTGCTGGCGGCTACCGGAACGGTCAACGCACCGCTCGCCCGGTCGCCGAGCAACCGCAAGAAGATTGCGGTCTGTGCGCCGGGTCATGGCAAGCATGCGATCACCCACTGGACAAGATTGAACCAGCTTCGCGATGCGTCGTTGATCGAATGCAGGCTCGAAACCGGACGCACCCATCAGGTGCGGGTACACATGGCGTCGATCGGCCACCCGCTGGTGGGTGATCCTCTATATGGAAGTATGCGTTCCACGCATCGCGGACTTCTGGCAAGTCTGGGCTTCCAGCGTCAGGCCTTGCATGCGGCACGTCTCGGGTTCATCCACCCGATCAATAGCAACGCTTTGGCGTTCGATAGCGAAATGCCTGCAGACATGCAGGAACTGTTCAACCAGCTTCTCGTATGAGGTTTGCGGCGCCTGAGTCCGTCGATGGACCGGCGCCGGATGGAAAGGGAGAAACGATCATGGCTAGCGGCAGCAACGTCCCCGCGACGATCCCCGCGCTCGGCGGCGAGGCGAGCCTCAATCGCTATCTGGCCGAGATCAAGAAATTTCCGATCCTGAGCCCCGAGCAGGAATATATGCTCGCCAAGCGGTTCCAGGAACATGGCGACACCGATGCGGCCGCGCAGCTCGTCACCTCGCACCTTCGCCTCGTGGCGAAGATCGCCATGGGCTATCGCGGCTACGGCCTGCCGGTGTCGGAGCTGATCTCCGAGGGCAATATCGGCCTGATGCAGGGCGTGAAGAAGTTCGAGCCCGATCGCGGCTTCCGCCTCGCCACCTATGCGATGTGGTGGATCCGCGCCTCGATCCAGGAATTCATCCTGCGCAGCTGGTCGCTCGTGAAGATGGGCACCACCGCCGCGCAGAAGAAGCTGTTCTTCAACCTGCGCCGGATGAAGGCCAAGCTTGACGCGTTCGAGGATGGTGACCTCTCTCCGGAGAATCTCGCCAAGATCGCCACCGATCTGGGCGTGACGGAGGAAGAGGTTACCTCGATGAACCGCCGCATGGCGATGGGCGGGGATACCTCGCTCAACGTGCCGATGCGCGAGGACGGCGAGAGCCAGTGGCAGGACTGGCTGGCCGATGAAGGCCCGCTTCAGGACGAATCGGTCGCCGAAGCGCAAGAAGCGGACGTTCGCCACGACATGCTCGTCTCCGCGATGGAAGACCTGAATGAGCGCGAGAAGCATATCCTCACCGAGCGTCGCCTGACCGACGACCCCAAGACGCTCGAGGAGTTGAGCCAGGTCTATGGCGTGTCGCGTGAGCGCGTCCGACAGATCGAGGTACGCGCGTTCGAGAAGCTGCAGAAGGCGATGATGCGCCTCGCGGGTGATCGTCACCTGCTCGCCGCGCACTGATCGGGCACGCGGTTCCTGCCGGGTGATTGCAGGAACCGCCCCGGCTGGGGCATGGCGGGCGCGTGACGAAGAATCGCGCCCGCGCCTCCGCCCCCCGCCGCTCCTCCGCCAAGCCGCGCAAGCCTTGGTGGCGCCGGTTGATCGTGCTGGGGGTCCAAGTCGTTCTCGGCTTCCTTCTGCTGTCGCTGCTGATGGTGACGGTGTACCGCTTCGTGCCCCCTCCCATCACCTGGACGATGATCGGGGATGTGCTTGCCGGGCATGGCGCGACCAAGGACTGGATGCCGCTCCGTGAGATCGACCCGAGCATGGCCCGTGCGGTGATCGCTGCGGAGGATTCGCGCTTCTGCCAGCACAACGGCTTCGACTTCGCGGCGATCGAAAAGGCCTATCAGCGCAACGCGCAGGGGAATCACAAGATTCGCGGCGGCTCGACGATCAGCCAGCAGACCGCCAAGAACGTATTCCTGTGGCAGGGCGGCGGCTATTTCCGAAAGGGCCTGGAAGCCTATTTCACGGTGCTGATCGAGAATATCTGGGGCAAGCGGCGGATCATGGAGGTGTACCTCAACGTCGCCGAGACCGGCATCGGCACCTACGGAGTCAACGCCGGGGCGATGCGCTACTTCCACCACGATGCGTCGCACCTCTCGGACCGCGAGGCCGCGCTGATCGCCGCGGTGCTGCCGCTGCCCAAGAAGCGCGCGGCGATCGACCCCCGCGGGTTCACGCGGAAGTACGGCAACAAGATCAATGCGCGGATCAATGTTGTGGCGGGCAACGGGCTCGATCGTTGCCTGAAGTGATGGCGATCCAAGTAGCAGCCGCGCTTATCGACAACGGCGCGGGCAGAATCCTGCTCGTCCGAAAAGCTGAAACGACCAGCTTCATGCTGCCCGGCGGCAAAATCGAGCAATCGGAGACGGCCCTCGACGCGCTGGCCCGCGAACTTGAAGAAGAGATCGGCCTGCTACCACCCGTCGCTGCCGTGCCGCTCGGGCGATTTGAGGCGGAGGCGGCGAATGAACCCGGACACACCGTCGCTGCGGCGCTGTTCCACATTACCCGTCCGTTCACACCCCGGCCTGCCGCGGAGATCGCCGAAGCGCGGTGGGTGGACATGCGTCAGGCAGAGCGACTGCCCCTCGCGCCGCTCGTGCGAACGCATGTCCTGCCCTTGTTCGACCGACTGGGCCTTACTTCGTAGCGTCTTTCGCCGCGTCGCCTACGTCCTTCGCCGCCGATCCGACGTCCTTCGCGACGCTCGTCACCGCATCGGTCTTGCGGTTCTCGCGGGCATTCTGGTTGAACAGGTAGAAGGCGCCGATCACCACTGCGATCAGCACCGCCAGCCCGATCAGCGTCATGCCGGCACCGCCGCCGCTGCGGCGCTCGATCACCGTCGTATGGGTAGCGCGTTCAGTCGCCACGCCGTCTTCAACGATACGTTCCGCCATGATCGTCTCTCCTCGGTTACACTGGCGTGAGCAACCGAGGGGACGAGCGTCTGGTTCCCTAACCTATTGTCTCAGAAAGGGAGCTTGAAGCCCGGCGGCAGCGGCAGGCCGCTGGTCATCTTGCTCATCGCCTCAGATGAGGCCGCATCGGCCTTGACCCGCGCATCGTTGAACGCCGCGACCAGCAGGTCCTCGAGCATCGCCTTCTCGGCGACGTTGACCAGCGAATCGTCGATCGCGATGCCGATGATCCGGCCCTTGGCGCTGGCGGTCACCTTGACCAGCCCGCCGCCGGAAACGCCCTCGACCTCGACCGTGTCGAGATTGGCCTGCGCCTTGGTCAGTTCAGCCTGGACGTTCTGCGCCATGGCCATGATTTCTTCGAGACTCTTCATCCATCACTCCCGGTCTTGGTCCAGCCGATCAACTCGGCATCTGGAAAAGCTTGTATCGCAGCCGCGACGATCGGCGAGGCGAGTACCGCCTCGCGCTCGGCTGCTTCCTTGGCCGCCTGTTCCTCGCGCAGCGTCATCGCGGTGGCGCCCTCGACGAGGGTAATCTTCCAATGCACACCGGTGCTGTCCTTGAGCGCGCCGCCCAGCTCGCGCACGAAATCCTGCGGCAGCGGACGCGCCGCCCCGAAATCGATCTCGCTGCCCTCGAACCGCACCGGCCGCATGTAATCGCGGACGAACATCGCGAGCTGGAGCCGGCGATGCTCCTCCAGATGCTCGGCGAGCTCGGTGAGGTTGGTCGGCAGCACCGGCCCGGTTTCCTGCACGGTGGCGGGCGCCGGCGCGGTCGGCGCCGCAGCAACTGCGGCGGGCGCCCCCGAAGGCACCGCGATGCTGCCGCTCAGGATCTGCCTCGCCAGATCGCCCGGATCGGGGAGCTGTGCGGCGTGGATCACCCGCAGCAGCGCCATCTCGGTCGCCTCGATCGGCAGCGCCGCCTTGGCGACTTCGTCATGCCCGCGCAGCAGCAGCTGCCACAGCCGGTGGAGCGCCGGGAAGGACAGCCGGCTCGCCCAGCCCTCCATCGCCTCGCGCTCCTCGGTCGACTGGCCGGATAGCCGATGCGTACCCAACTTGACCAGAGTCACGCCGTGGACGGTCTCCAGCAGCGCCCGCAGCACCGCCAGCGGATCTACGCCGAGATCATATTGCGCCCGCAGCCCCGCGAGCGCCTGTTGCGCCTGACCTTCGACCAGCGTGCCGAACAGCGCGCGATTGGCGCCGCGATCGGACAGGCCAAGCATCTGGCGCACGGCTTCCGCCTTCACCCCCTCGCCTTCCAGGCCCGCATGCGCGATCGCCTGGTCAAGGATCGACAGCCCGTCGCGCGCCGAGCCTTCCGCCGCCCGCGCGACCAGGGCCAGCGCCTCTGGCTCCGCCTCCACCTGTTCGGCCGCGCACACCTTCGCGAAATGCTCGGCGAGCAGTTCAGCCGGGATGCGGCGCAGGTCGAAGCGCTGACAGCGCGACAGCACCGTCACGGGCACCTTGTTCACCTCCGTGGTGGCGAACAGGAACTTCACATGTCCGGGCGGCTCCTCCAGCGTCTTCAAGAGCGCGTTAAACGCGTTCTTCGACAGCATGTGGACTTCGTCGATGATGTAGATCTTGTAGCGCGCCGAGACCGCGGCGTAGCGCGATGCCTCGATGATCTCGCGCACGTCGTCGACGCCCGTGTGGCTGGCGGCGTCCATCTCGATGACGTCGATATGGCGCCCTTCCGCGATCGCGCGGCAGGGTTCGCAGACGCCGCACGGGTCGATCGTCGGGCCGCCCTGCCCGTCCGGGCCGATGCAGTTGAGCGCCTTGGCGATCAGGCGGGCGGTGGAGGTCTTGCCCACGCCGCGCACGCCGGTCAGCAGAAAGGCGTGCGCCAGCCGGTCGCGGCGGATCGCGTTGCCCAGCGTGGTGACCATCGCATCCTGCCCGATCAGCGCGCTGAACGTCTGCGGCCGGTATTTGCGGGCCAGCACGCGATAGGCTTCGGCCTTCGCAGGCTGGGGCGGTTCTTCGAGGCCAAGCAGGGAATCGGACATCGCTGCCTATCTAGGCATCCGCAGACGATTTGTCGAAGCGCGAGACGCGAGCGGCTGTGGATAGCGATGTGAGATGGGTGGGAGCCGGAACGACCCGGGACGAAATCGTTACGGCTGCTTCCTTCCGGACCTGACCGGGTTGGCGACGATCCCGTCCGCCCGACTCCCGCGGCGCATATGGGCGAAGCCGCAGCAGGTGGCAAGAGCCTTGCGTCGCTACAAGCAACTTGGGCGTTGTTTTGACGCCTTAGCGCAGCAACTCCGCAAAACGGGCGAGAACGCCCCCGACAAGTGCGCCCAGTCCCGCCAGCGCGATCATGGTCGCAACGCAAGGGCCGAACCCGGTCTGGTGATCATCGAAGCGGTCGAGTCGCATAAAAGCCTCCGTGTGACATCAAATTGTCACGCGGAGGCTCTTATGAAAATCCGTAGGCTTCCTTACCGGTTTACCACAATTCCGGGCTACCGGATCAGCGCTCGCGGCTGAGATCCTCGACTTCGCCCATGATAGTGTCGAGCGCGGTGCGCCCGTCTTCGTTAAGCGAGGTCGAGCGGCGCGAGGGAAGCTGGCCTTCCGACATCAACGCTTCGAGTGCGACACGGCCACGGGCGACGCGGCTCTTGATGGTGCCGACGGCGACCTGGCAGATCTCCGCTGCCTCTTCATAGGCAAAGCCACCCGCGCCCACCAGGATGAGCGCTTCGCGCTGCGGCTGCGGAAGATGGAGCAACGCACGCTGCATATCAGCCAGCTCGACGTGCCGATCCTGGCTCGCAGGTGCCGCAAGCAGGCGATCGGCGACCAGATCGTCCCATTCGCCCTTGAAGCGGGCGCGACGCATCTGGCTGAGATAGAGGTTGCGAAGGATGATGAAGGTCCAGGCGCGCATGTTGGTGCCAGCCTGAAACCGCTTGCGTGCGGCCCATGCCTTCAGCAACGTCTCCTGCACCAGATCATCAGCGAGATCCCTGCTGCCCGACAACGAACGGCCGAATGCACGCAGGTGCGGAATCACCTGTGCCAGCTGCGTCTTGAACTCGGGGTCCGACAGCGAAACATGTTCCACCGGGGCCGCAGGTGCGTCCGGTTCGTCGTGATCCGTGTGGGTAGCGTCCGTCATGCAATCCCGATCGTTAGCGCGCAGGGCGTCGCGGTTCGTTGTCAAGCTGGGGTCTGACCGCTCGATTACAAGCGACATGCTTCCGAGCATTTCTCGTCAAACCAACAAGATAACAGCAAATATCACTATGACCAGCAGCGTGCCGATGATCAGCACATAGCGCGTCACTCCCGGGGTCGTCCCCGCGCGGGCACGATCCGTGGAGATGGAGGCGGGTTCATCTTGCTCAGCCATACATGCTAAACACATGAAAACCGTTTAGGGTCCGTACCGGGTGGAACCCGCCTCAATTTCCCTTCAGGCAGGCACGGTCGCTTCGTCGAAGAACAGCGCCTGGCTAATCGTCGCCTTCACCGTTTCACGCTGGAACGGCTTGGTGATCAGGAAGGTCGGCTCGGGCCGCTCGCCGGTTAGCAGACGCTCCGGGAAGGCAGTGATGAAAATCACCGGCACAGCAAACTCGGCGAGGATGTCCTTCACAGCGTCGATGCCCGAGCTGTCGTCCGCGAGCTGGATGTCCGCAAGCACCAGGCCAGGACGGTCTTCCATTGCCAGCGCGACGGCCTCGTCGCGGGTGACGGCAACGCCGGTCACATCGTGGCCCAGATCGCGGACGATCTGCTCAAGGTCCATCGCGATCAGCGGCTCGTCCTCGATGATCATCACGCGCGTCCGCGTCTGCCGCTCGATTTCGCTCACCGCCTCGGCGACCAGTTCGGAAACCCGCGCGGGCTCTTCGCCGATCAAATAGGCCGCGTCTTCTGGCGGAAATCCCTCCACTGTCGTCAGCAGCAGCGCCTGGCGGGACAGCGGCGTCAGTCGCGCCAGCCGCTTGCGTGCGATCGCCTCCGCATCGGTGCCCTGCTCGACCGCATCGATGCTGTCGTCCCACTGGCTTGACTGCCAGATGACCTGAAAAGTGCGATACAGACCGAGACGGGCATCAACGTCGCGCGGGAACTGATCCGGGGCTTCGACGATCGCCTCCAGGGCGGCGCGGACATAGCGATCGCCCTCGGCCTGGTTGCCGGTAAGCGCACGGGCATAGCGCCGCAGGAGCGGAAGGTGCGGCGCGAGTTGCTGACCAAGCGACATGAGCAGTTGTTTCTCCATCGAGTGCGGGAGCCGTTGTCGCCCCCGGCGAGCTTGAATTCAATCGATTCCGTCACCCGAAGAAGCCCCTCCCCGGATTTCGCATCGACAGTGGAACAATCGAGGCGCTCTTTGGTTTCATCGACCAGACCGTGGGAATGGCCGCCGCCGCACCGGGTGCTTGCACTCGGCGTGGTTGGCACTATTCGCGTTACCGGTCACATCGTTCATTCGTCCGGGTGTCCGGACATTTCCGGGCCCTTAGGGGGGAATTGGTGCATTCCGCTAAAGATGATCAGGGCAAGCAACCGCAGCCGGCACAGGGAGGCGACAAGAAGCCGCGTCCCAATGCCGACGTTGGAGATGTATTGCGCCGCGCATATGACGAAACGCTGAACGAATCCGTGCCGGATGATCTGCTCGACCTGCTGAAGAAGCTCGATTAAACGAATCCGCCCATGAACGGCTTGGATTCGTTGGCCCGCAGCCGGGGTCTCTCGGCGGCGCTCGGGCGTCTGCCCACTGGCGCCAAGGTTTTCCTGATTCTGGTCGGTGCGCTGCTGCCGTTGGCGCTCATCGCCCTGTTTACCACGTTACAGACAACGCGCAGTGCCGACGACGAGGCGCGCGAGCGACTGAGCGTCACCGCGCAGGAGAGCGCCGGCAATCTCGAAAACCTGCTGGCGAATCACGTCGCCCAGCTTGGCGAAGCGCTTGCGGCGCTTGAACGCAATCCGGACGACGCGCCCAGCTGCACCCGGCTCGCGGGTACCTATGCGGGCCAGGCCCAAGCGCACTTCGTCGTGCAGGACGGGCAAGGGCGCGCGCTGTGCGGCCGCCCCTTCGACCAGGCGCGCATGATCAATTCGCCGCGCGGTGATGTCGCCGCCCGGATCGTGCCTGGCGGGCTGGTCCTTCGAGTGAGCGGCGGCGCAGGCGCCTCGGCGACAGCCTATTATCCGCGCGATCTGCTTGCCGGGCTCGCGCGTCCGAGCGGCTTCGTGCCCGAATATGGCGCAGCTCTCATTGGCCATGGCGACCGGCTGACACTCCGCGCGCTCAAGGACAATGGTCCCCTCGATCGCGGCAAGAGCCTGCGCAGCAACCTGGGCGTCGACGATCTCGCGCTCGAAACGACCATGCCCGGCGCGCCGATCACCTCCCCGCTGGTGATCGCCACGGTCCTGCTGGTGCTTATGTGGATCGCCGCTGCCGGTATCGGTTGGCTGGTCGTCGACATCCTGCTGATCCGCCCGCTGCGCAGCCTGCGCAGCAGCGTGGCCAACTACCAGCCCGGCGACGTGATCGACACGGCGCGGCTGGGCCCCATTCCCGCGCAGGAAATCCGCGAACTGGGCGATACGTTCAGCGACATCAGCCGCACCGTGCAGGCGCACGAGGCCGATCTCGCCAAGGGCCTTGTCCAGCAGACCCGCCTCACCCGCGAAGTGCACCATCGGGTGAAGAACAACCTTCAGGTCATCTCCAGCCTGATCAACTTCCACGCGCGCGCCGCCAAGGGCCGCGAGGCGGCGGACGCCTATGCCTCGATCCAGCGCCGCGTCGACGCGCTCGCCGTGGTGCACCGCCACCATTATGCCGAGATGGAGGAAAATCGCGGCCTGGAGCTGCGCTCGGTCATCGGCGAGTTGGCGGCCAATCTGCGGGCCACCGCACCAGAGCAGGCCCGCGGCATCGGAATCACGCTCGAAATCGAATCGCTGCTTGTTACCCAGGACGTTGCGATCGCCGTCGCCTTCCTGCTCACCGAGATTGTCGAGCTGGCGATTACCTGCAACGAGGCGGCGCAGATCCGGCTATCGATCAAGGCCCCGGAAGGCGCCGAGCGCGCAGTCTTGCGTGTCTCTTCGCCGGCGCTGGTCAGCAGCCCTGAATTCGAGGCGCTGGTCGAAAAGCGTTACGGTCGCGTACTGATGGGCCTCGCGCGGCAGCTCCGCACCCAATTGCATCACGATCCGCTGGTCGGCGCCTACGAGACCACCATCGCGATCAACGGCCGCCCCTAAAAAATCAGAAATGGCGGGGAACCGACCTACGAGCATCGCGTTCTGATGTTCGGATAGTGACCTTTTGCCCCCCCGCTCTCGCTATCCACGACATGGGCCCGGAAGCGTCTACCCTCCCCCCCCCGGTGGCGCTTCCGGGCCTACTTCCATCCACACATCGTGATATTGAACCAGAGCGCGGCTGGTGCGGCCTGCCGTAGGAACGTTTCCACGCGCGCAGCATTGAAACGTCGTCCCGGCACACGGGGAATGAAGGAGATTTTCGATGCGTAAACTCATCACCGCCGCCGCGCTTGCTGGCACCCTGCTGATCGCCGCCTGCAACACCGTCGAAGGCGCCGGCAAGGACGTCGCATCGGCGGGCGACACCGTCGCGAACGCCGCTGAAAAGTCGAAGTAAGCGGCGCCGCTTCCGTCAACCTTCGCCCGCGCGCACGGCAGGGTCGAGGCGATGGAAGCTCTACCCGTATATCGAAGCAAGCCCCCGCCGCGGCCCCGCGGCGGGGGCTTCGCTCATTCGGCGGTCTGCGTTTCCGCTTCCGCCTCGTTGGCCGCCGTACGCTCGCGCCGCCGCCGGGTGAAGTAGATCGCCACCAGCGACAGGAAATACAGGCCCACCAGCGGACCCGCCAACAGCAGCTGCGATCCGATGTCCGGCGGCGTGAGCACTGCCGCGATCGCCACCGAAGCTACGATGGCATAGCGCCACGCGCCCTTCAGCTGTTCGAAGGTGACGATACCGGCATGTTCGAGCAGCATCAGGAGCACCGGCAGCAGGAACGAGATCCCGAAGCCGAAAATGAACTGCATGACGAACTTCAGATAGCTGTTCACGTCGGGCAGCGCCTGCTGCTCCACGCCGCCCAGATTGCCCTGAAAGCCAAGCAGAAACTTCAGCGCTACCGGGATGGCGACGAAATAGGCCATCGCCGCGCCTGCGATGAACAGCACCGGAGTCGCGAGGAGGAAGGGCAGAAGCGCCTGCTTCTCACGGCGATAGAGGCCCGGCGCCACGAATTGCCAGAGCTGATTCGCGATGATCGGAAATGCGATCATCAGGCCGGCAAAGAATGCGACCTTCACTTCGACGAGGAAGCCGCCGAAAATATCGGTGTTGATGATCCTCGCCTGTCCGGCAGCCTTCAAGGGCGCCACCAGGAACGAGAGGATTCCGCGGGCGAAGTAGAGGCACCCGCCGAACGCTGCGAGAAGCGCCAGGATCGACCAGATCAGCCGACGGCGCAGCTCGATCAGATGGTCGAGCAATGGGGCCTGGGTGTCGTCGATCTCGCTCACGGCTGCACTTCACTGGCGGGAGGAACAGGCTTCACCTCGGTCGCGGCGGCTGGCTTGGGCGCCGAAACTTCCACCGGCAGCGGATCTGAATGGATATGGGGCTGCGGCGTCATTACCGGCGCATCCCCCTCCGGATGCCCATGGTCATGGGTAGAAGGATCATGGGGCACATGTTCGATTGCCGCCGGCCCAACATGCGCCTCGGGCGCAGCGAGCGGCTGCGGCGGATATTGCCGCATGATCCGCTCATTCTCGGCCGCCCACTGCTTTTCCAGTTCGGCGAGTTCAGCCTCGCGCACCATCGAATCGAGGCCGGAGCGAAATTGACGGGCGACACCGCGCGCGCGTCCCACCCATTTGCCGACGAAATGCATCGCCCGCGGCAAGTCTTTCGGGCCGATGAACACCAAGGCTACGATGGCCACGAGCAGAAACTCGCTGGGCGCGATATCGAACATTCTTTCGGCGTATCCACTCGCACGGCATGCGCCGGTCCAACCGGCGCGCTGCGTTCAAAGTCCCGGGCCGCCCGCCAAGCGCGCGTCCCGGACGGGGCTCAGCGATGCTCTTCGCGAGCGCGCTCGGCTTCCGGGGTATAGCCCGGCTCCGGCGCGGCCTTGCCCTCGATGCGGGTCGGCGGCGCCGGCGTGGTATCGTCTTCCGCCATACCCTTCTTGAAGCTCTTGATGCCCTTGGCAACGTCGCCCATCATGTTGGAGAAACGGCCGCCGCCCAGCAGCAGGATGGCGATGATGCCGACGACCAGCCAGTGCATCAGGCTGAAGCTACCCATGAGAATTCTCCTTGATATCGTGACCTATCTAGGGCCCACGGACCCCCACGGCAACGGTTGATAACCCTGTACGATGGTTGCACCGGCCGAATCGAAGATGATCCGCCTATTCCTCGTCCGTGACAGTTTCGCTTTCGGCCGCCGCCTCCGCCGCATCTAGCTGTTCCAAGGCAAGGTCGACCGGGTCGAGCAGGCCCGCCGCCTTCAAGTCCTCGATCCCCGGCAGATCGCGGCGGCTGGCCAGCCCGAAATGGCTGAGAAACCCCGCCGTTGTCGCATACATCAGCGGCCGTCCCGGCACTTCGCGCCGACCTGCGGGACGTATCCAGCCCGCCTCCATCAGCACATCGATGGTACCCTTCGAAATCTGCACGCCGCGGATGGCCTCGATCTCGGCGCGTGTCACCGGTTCGTGATAGGCGATGATCGCCAGCGTCTCGATGCCGGCACGGCTGAGCTTGCGGCTGTCCTCGCGGTCGCGGCGGAGCAGGTGCGCAAGGTCGGCGGCGGTCTGGAAATGCCAGCGATCACCGCGGCGGACCAGCTCGATACCACGCCCCGCGTAGAAGTCGCCGAGCGCGGCCAGCGCCGCCCGCACATCGACCTTCGCGCCGACATAGGCGCGGATCTCGTCCACGCCGAGCGGCACCTCGGAGGCGAACAGCACCGCTTCCACCGCCCGCACCGGATCCCTCGCATCGATCATTGCGGGATCGCCTTGAGGTAAAGCGGCGCGAAGGGCGCCTCCTGGCGAAGCTCCAGCCGTCCCTGCCGTGCGAGTTCCAAGGCCGCGACGAAGGACGAGGCCAGCGCCGAGCGCCGATAGAGGTCGCTGGCACCTCCTGGCAGAAAGCTTTCGATCACGCTCCAGTCGATCCGGGTGTCGAGCTGGGTAGAGAGCCGCTCCAGCGCGGCTTCCAGCGTCATCACGTCCCGGTGGGCGACGACATGCATGACCGGCAGCGCGCGGGCGCTGATCCGGCCATAAGCGGCGATCAGGTCGTAGATCTCGACTTCCCACTTTGCCTGGCGACGGAGGCGCAGCCCTTCGGGGGCACCGCGCGGGAACACGTCGCGCCCCATCCGGTCGCGCGCGACCAGCCGCGCGCCCGCCTCCCGCATCGCGCTCAGGCGCTCAAGGCGCAGCTGCAGGCGCAGCGCCAGCTCCTCCGGGCTGGGACTCTCGGCGGGGTTGCGCGGCAGCAGCAGCGCGGATTTCAGATAGGCCAGCCACGCCGCCATAACGAGATAATCTGCCGCCAGCTCCAGCCGCAGTTCGCGCGCGGCATGGACATAGGCGAGATATTGCTCGACCAGTTCGAGGATCGAGATCTGGCGCAGATCCACCTTCTGCGTGCGCGAAAGCGCCAGCAGCAAGTCGAGTGGCCCTTCCCAGCCCTCGATCTCGATCTTCAGGATGTCGTCGCCCCCGTCCACCGGGTGGTCATAGGAGGGGGGAGCGGACCGGGCAACAATAAGCCCCTCCCCTTCAGGGGAGGGGTTGGGGTGGGGCAGTGTCTCGCAGAAACCAACCCGCGTTCTGGAATCCCTCCACCCCCACCCCCTCCTCCAAGGAGGGGCTTAAGTGGTGTCAGCGCACCCCCAGCAGCGCATCCCGCTTGGCCAGCAGCTCGGCGAGCGGCACATCCTCCGCCTCGCCTACGGAGCCCATCGCCCGCGCGAGCCGCTCGAGGCACATCGCCGGTGCATCCGGGATTCGGGATACGATCTCCACCATCTCCGGCATCCGTGCCCAGCAATCGAGCACCACGTCGCAGCCCGCTGCCAGTGCCCGTTCCGCTTTCTCGCCCGCGGTTCCGGAGAGCGCCTTCATGTCGATATCGTCGGTGAACAACAGCCCGTCGAAGCCGATCCGCCCCCGGATGACCTCGCGAATCACCGTCGGCGACAATGTTGCCGGCAGTTCGGTGTCCCAGGCCTCGAACACGATATGCGCGGTCATCCCGATGGGCGCGGAGGCCAGCCGCTGGAACGGCAGCAAATCCGCCTCCAGTTCCGCCGCCGACGCCTTGACCCGCGGCAATTCCAGATGGCTGTCGACCATCGCCCGGCCATGCCCTGGCATGTGCTTGATTACGCCGATAACGCCGCCCCGATGCAGTCCATCGAGCAGCGCCCGGCCAAGCGCCGCCACCCGCAACGGATCGCGCCCGAACGCACGGTCGCCGATCGCCGGGGTGCCGCCCTCCACCGCCACGTCAAGCATCGGCGCTAGGTTCACGTTCACACCGGCCTCGCGCAGAATATGCGCCAGCGCCTGGCCGTTGGCCCGCGCCGCCTCGATCGCTGAAATCGGCGCGCGTTCGTACAGCGTATCGAACGCCGCCCCGGTCGGGAAAGCCGGCCAGACCGGCGGCTGCATTCGCGCGACGCGGCCGCCCTCCTGGTCGATGGTGATCGGCAGGTCGTCGCGCCCGTGCAGCGCGCGGAGATCGTCGGTCAGTGCGCGCATCTGCTCGGGGCTCTCGCAATTGCGCTTGAACAGGATGTAGCCGAGCGGTTCCGCCTCGCGGAAAAAGGCGCGTTCGTCATCGGTGAGCGAAAGGCCGGAAAGGCCGAAGATCACGGGCTTCATGCGGGGCAGGCCTAACCGATCCGGCTGGCCCCGCAACCCCCTTCAACTCGCGACGAAGCAGTTCTCGCCGGCGACCTTCAGCTTGCCGCAGATCTCACGCGCCTGGCCATTGCTGCCGGCATTCACCCGCAGGCGGTACACGGTCTTCCCTTCGGGCAGAGCGAACGGCACCACCAGCTTGCCCAGGGGCGCGAGATATGCAAATCGCTTGGACATCCGCGTCCAGGCAATGTTCGCCGCGCCTTCGCTGGGGAACGCCCCCAGCTGTACCAGCGCACCCGATCCCTCGCCCGATCCGCTCGCCGTTGCGACCTTCGGCTTGGGCGTCGACCGGATCAGCGTGGGCGCGGGCAGCGCGATCGTGGCGCTGCTGCTCGCCTTCGGACCATTGGTTGCAGTCTGGCGTGGCTTCTGACCCTCCACCGGCGCCTCGGGGATCGCGCCGACATTGATGCCGGCCTCGCTCGGCCCGCCCTGGCTGGTGCGGAAGACGATGTCGCCCTCCCCGTCCACGCGCATCCCGCCCGGCTGGTCCGGCCGTACCTTGTACGGTTCGGCCGGTGCCGCGATCAACGCGCCATTGCCGTCGCGCGACGCCCGGTGCTTGAGCCAATAATAGACGCCGCCCGCCGCCCCCAGCACGAGCAGCGCGAGCAGCACCGTGACGAACACGCGGCCCCGCCGCGGCTCCTCATAGGCCTCCTCCACCGTCTCCAGCCAGGGGAGCCGTTCGCTGTCGTCATACCGGCCGCGCATCGCCGTCACATCTCCTCGACCGCCTCCACGCCCATCAGCGCGAGGCCGTTGCGGATGACCTGCTGGATCGAGCGGCCGAGGAACAGCCGCGCGCGGGTCAGCGCCGGCTGTTCGACCATCAGGAAACGTCGATCGGCAGAGTCGTTGCCCATATTGTAGAGCGCGTGGAATTCCGCCGCCAGATCATAGAGGTAGAAGGCGATGCGATGCGGCTCGCGCGCGCTCGCCGCCGCTTCCACGACGCGCGGGAACTGCGCGGCGAGCTTGGCCACGGCCAGCTCGCGGCCGTCGAGCAGCGACAGGTCGGCGTCCTCGGCCAGGCTGATCCCGGCCTCGGCCGCGCGGCGATGCACCGATGCCACGCGCGCATGGGCATATTGCACGTAGAAGACGGGGTTTTCCTTGGACGTCTCCAGCACCTTGGCGAAGTCGAAGTCCATCTGGGCATCGGCTTTGCGGGTGAGCATGGTGAAGCGCACCACGTCCTTGCCCACTTCGCGCACGACGTCCGCCAGCGTGACGAAATTGCCCGCGCGCTTGGACATCTTCACCGGCTCGCCGGCGCGCAGCAGGCGGACCATCTGGACGAGCTTGACGTCGAAGCGCGTTTCGCCGCCGGTCAGCGCCTGCACGGCTGCTACGATCCGCTTGACCGTGCCGGCATGGTCGGCGCCCCAGATGTCGATCAGCTGGTCGGCCGACTGCGCCTTCTGGAAGTGATAGGCGAGATCGGCACCGAAATAGGTCCACTGGCCGTTCGACTTCTTGATCGGGCGGTCCTGGTCGTCGCCGAACTGGGTCGAGCGGAACAGCGGCAGCTCCACCGGCTCCCAGTCTTCGGGCGTCTCGCCCTTGGGGGCCTCGAGCACGCCGTCATAGACGAGCCCGCGTTCGCGCAGCCACGCCTCGGCCTGTTCGGGCTTGCCGGCAGCCTGCAGCTCGGCCTCGGACGAAAACAGGTCGTGATGGATGCCGAGCAGCGCCAGATCGTCCTTGATCATGACGAGCATGGCCGCGACTGCGGTCTTGCGGAACAGCGCCAGCCATTCGCTCTCGGGCGCGTCGACATATTTGTCGCCATAATCTGCGGCGAGCTGCTGGCCGACCGGCTTGAGATAGTCGCCCGGATAGAGGCCCTCGGGGATCTCGATCGTTTCGCCCAGCGCCTCGCGGTAGCGCAGGTGCGCCGAGCGCGCGAGCACGTCGACCTGGCCGCCCGCGTCGTTGACATAATACTCGCGGATGACCTTGTGGCCGACATACTCCAGCAGGCTCGCCAGCGCATCGCCCACCACCGCGCCGCGGCAATGGCCCATGTGCATCGGGCCCGTCGGGTTGGCCGAGACGTACTCGACGTTGACGGTCGTCCCCGCGCCCAGCGACGAGCGGCCATAATCGGCGCCGGCCTGCAGGATCGCGGCGACTTCGCCGCGCCAGCTGTCCTCCTGGAGCGTCAGGTTGATGAAGCCGGGGCCGGCGACCGACACGGCCGCGACCTCGTCCAGCTTCTCCAGCTCGCCGACCAGCTTTTCCGCGAGCGCGCGCGGATTGGTGCCGGCGGGCTTGGCGAGCACCATCGCGGCATTGGTGGCGAGATCGCCATGGCTCGGATCGCGCGGCGGCTCGACCGTGATCGCGCGTCGCTCCAGCCCCGCAGGCAGATCGCCGGCGAGGACGAGCGCATCCAGGGCCAGATTCAGATGCGCGGCGAAACGAGCATAGAGCGTCATTGAGCAATCCAATGGGGAATGGGAGCGGCGGCTGTAGCGCAGTGGCGAGGCGCCGTCATCCCTATTGGGAGTGCCGATCCTCCCCTGCAAGGGGAGGTGGCAGGCCGGAGGCCTGACGGAGGGGTGTCACCGGTCGAGGCAGGGCCCCGTCACACCAGCCTCGACACCCCTCCGTCACGCTCCTCGCGCCACCTCCCCTTGCAGGGGAGGACCGGGCGCGCGTGCATCAACTCTGGATGCTCAGAGCGTATAGGACGGCGCATCATCGTCCCAAGGTGGATACCGTACCGGCTTGTCGTCATAATAACGACGTAGCGCCTGCTCGCGCCGCTCCATCATGTCCTCGCTCCGGCCCGGATCATCCGGATAGACGTAGGCAACCTCGAACCGCCCGTCGCGGACGAAGTATTCGATTTCCGACCATCGCGCAGGCCCCTCTTGCGCGTGCCAAAGTTCCAGCAGAACGTCGCTCCAGCGATCCAGATCCGGCCACCGATACATGACGTGATCGCCACCATCCTTGTAGATCGAGGGCGAAATCATCCCTGGATCGACTTCGGCCTGAAGCAGGCTGTTTTCAATCGGATAAAGGGGGTCCGCCGCCAGCATCTGCCCGATCTGCGCCAGCAGACGCTCCGTCTCCTGATCGGCAAAGATGTATCCGGCCCGAGCGCCTCCCGGATCCTCGGGACTTTCACAAGTCATATTTCGGGTAACCACCGCCATCCCAGGATGGATAACGGACCGGCTTGTCACCATAGTAACGACGCAGCGCTTGTTCACGCCGCTCCTTCATGCTGTCGCTGCGATCAACATCATCAGGATAGATATAGGCAACCTCGAACCTGCCATCCCGAATGAAATACTCGATCTCCGACCAACGCGATTTTCCGCTCTGAGCGTACCAAAGCTCAAGAAGAATGTCGCTCCATCGGTCGAGGTCCGGCGATCGATACATGATGTGGTCGCCTGCGTCCTTGTACACCGAGGGCGATATCATCTCAGGGTCCACCTCCGCCTGAAGGAGGCTATTCTCGACGGGATACTCAGGATCGGCGGCAAGCATCTGGCCAATCTCCGCCAGAATCTGCTCCGTTGTCCTACCTTGCATGATGGCTCCCCCATCGCTCATTGGGCAACTTCACGCTGCGTACGTCTCCATCGACCGTAAAAATGACATCGATTGTTTTCGGCCGCTGCGAGGTTGCGCGAAAATGCGGCACGATCGTCACCGTAACCTGATGTCCGGCCCGCTTCTCCCGCGCCCACTCGTCCTCCATCATCCGATACCTGCCCCGATTGACGCTGGCGTCCTGAGCGAAGTGATTAAACGCTTCCTTCGGACCGTTGAAGCGCGGTGCGAGGTAATGCCCGCCATCGTCCTTCGGCAGGCGATCGGGACCACCGGCACTGCGTTGAAGACGTCTCGATCGAGCCTGCGGTGGCGCAAGAACCAAGACACCAGAAACTCGACGAGTTCGCTCGCGCTCGTCGATCTCATAGTCATAACCGTTGCGAAACACGTGCCGCCACGTTGACTGATCGGATTGGTTGCCGAGGTCGGTGACGGCGCGATCTCTGTGGGTATCGGCGGAGCGTTTATCGACAGAGGGCGCCTCCCAACTCCCGCTAGCTCCTCCACCGCCGAAGCTTCCACCTCCGCCTAAACCTCCTAGGCTCGTATCCTTCGCGATCGGCGGTCCTTCCCAGCCACTGCTAGATCCTCCGCCACCGAAGCTCCCTCCCTTATGCGAAGGAGGTAAGGAGGGCGGAGGAGGTGACGGTGGAGGAGGAAGGGGACGGAAATGATTTTGATAGTATCGGTATCGAGTTTCGATCGCTTCTCGCCAGTCCGGATCCCCCGGATGTTTGGCCAATTCGGTGGCCCTCCATGCGTCTGCCTCTTCAAGCGACGCGATGGGCTTGAGCTTCGGATCGTCTCCATACCGCGGAACACGCTTCCGCTTCCCCTGCCCGGCGACGCCCGCCCCTCCCTTCGCGGTACTACCGGTGCCTGCAAAGGTGAAACGACCATCAGACGGATCATGCCATGGGTTGAACTTGACCTCGATGACGTCGCCTTCATCGCGGCGCACGTGTCGTCCCGTCCGCAGCCAAATTGCAAAAGCTCGTCGTTGCTCCGTTGCTGTCTGCATGCGCATTCCCCCGCGTCTGCCGCTGAGGGACAGCTAGAACAAAACGGGAACTTTGTCAAGGTAGCGTAACGATCTCGCAGGGAGTTGCTCCCCCATTCCGGAGTAATCCAACACCCTACCCCCGCACCAACCCCTCCATCCCCGCCGCCGTCGTCATCGCCGGGAACAGCGCCTTCGCCGTCTGCGCCGGCGCCAGCACGAAATGCCGCGACACCGCGCTCGCGATCAGCACGTCGAGCGCGGTGGTGGGCTTGAGATCCCGCCCCTCGTACAGCGCCGCGTCGCCCAGTCCCGGCCAGTCGGCCTGCACCCGGCCGCCCTGCACCGCGCCGCCGAGCAGCATCGCGACCGAGCCGGTGCCGTGATCGGTGCCGCCGGTGCCGTTGGCCTTCACCGTCCGGCCGAACTCGGTCGCCACCACCACCAGCGTATTGTCCCAGTGCGGCCCCAGCCCGGCCTTGAGCGCCGCGACCATCGCGTCGAGGCCCTTGAGCTGCCCGCCCAGCCGTCCGCGCTGGCCCGAATGCGTGTCCCAGCCGCCGGTCTCGATCATCGCGATCCGCGCGCCGCCGGGGGCCGAGAGCAGCTTGGCCGCCAGCGTGCCGGTGTCCGCCGCGCGTCTGCCCCCATCGCTGCCGAGGTCGCCGGTGAGCATCCGCGTCGCCATCGCCTCCTGCCACAGCGGATGGAGCTGCCGGTCGCCTTCGTACATCGCCGTCACCCGCACGAGCAGGTCGTCCGAGGCCTGGGGCAGCGAGGACGGCGCGTAGCTGGCCACCTCCACCGGGCCGCGCAGCGCCATCGGCACCGCGGCGGCGAGCGCGATCGCCTTGTCGCCTTCGGGCAGCAGGCGGAGCAGCCGGTTCATCCAGCCGTCCTTGAGCTGATAGGCCGAGACGCCGCCGGTCTCGAGCACGTTCTGCCCGTCGAAATGCGAGCGGTCGCGGTACGGCGAGGCCACCGCATGGACGAACAGCGCCTGCTTGGCTTGGTAGAGCCCCAGCGTGTTCGGCATCGCCGGGTGCAGCGCGAACATGCCATCGAGCCTGGGCGCGCTGGCGAAGTCGGCGGCGAGGTCGCCGCGCGCGCCGGCATAGGCCGGGTCGCCCACCGGCGCGACGATGCCCAGTCCGTCGGCCGCGCCGCGCTGGATGAGGAAAACGAAGCGGCGCTCGGTAGGCGCGGCGGCGAAGGCCATGCGCGCGCCCAAGGGGGAGACCAGCAGCGCGGTGGCGCCGGCAGCGAGCAATTGGCGACGGTGGAGCATCATGACGCTATCTCCGCAGGAACTCGGGCGCGACCAGCATGAGCGCGACCCCCTGGCTGTTGCTTTCCGCCCGCGCGATCGCCTGGGCGGTGGCGGGGCTGAGCGCCGCCGGGAACATCGCGGCGGCGCGGGCGCGCGGATCGATCTGGTCGCGGGTCCGCTGCGCCATGCGTTCGGCGGCCTCCACCCGGCGCAGCACCGCATCCGGCCCGGCCCAGGCCCCGGCGACATCGTCCCACCCCGCCGGCGAGCCCGGCTTCCACACCGGCTGGCCGAGCTGATACATCAGCCCCGGCACCGCATTGGGCTGAAGCTGCTGGGTGCCGACCGCGCGCATCGCCGAGATCGACCATTCCCAGGGCGACTTGAACTTCACCGTCCCCGGCGCCCAGCATTCGGGCGAGGCGATCAGCGTGCGATAGAGGCTCGGCAGGTTGCCGCCGGTCTTGACGAAGTTCGCCCCGAGCCGCGCGACCAGCCTGGGCGGCGGATCGTCGCCGGCGAAATGACGGGCGAGCTTAGTCGCGATATGCCGGGCGGTCGCCGGATGCGTGGCGAGATGGTCGAGCACCGCCGTCGCCTGCGCCTCGCCCGCCTGCGGCCATTGCTGGCCGAGGATGGTACGGGTGCCCGGTTCATGCATCGCATCGGCGAAGACGAAGTCGCCCGGACGACCGGTGGCGCCGGTGAACTTCGCGACCGGTCCGCGGCCGAAACCGGCGACCGTCCAGCCGGTCAGCGCTCGGGCGAACTCGGTCACGTCCGCCTGGCTATAGCCGGTGCGGACCCCGAGGGTGTGCAGTTCCATGATCTCGCGCGCAAGATTTTCGTTCAGGCCGAGATTACGGCGCACATTAAGCCGGTTGCCCGCGCGCACCGCCAGCGGGCTGTTTGGCCCGACCGAGACCGCCTGATCGAGAAAAAGGAGCATTGCCGGGTGCCGTTCCACCGCGAACAGCATGTCGCGGAAGCTGCCCATCAGGTGCGGCCGGATCGCCTCGAACTCGAAGGCGCCCGCAAGATTGGTTACCTCCATCTTGTCGCCGGAGATGGCGAAGTGATTGGCCCAGAAATGCACCAGCCGTTCGGCAAACGGTGCCGGCGCCTGGATGGCCGCGAGCGCACGCGCGGTAACCGCGCCATTATACAAGTCGCGGCTCTGCTGGCCGAATTGCTTGCGAAGCGCCTCGGCGGGATCATCGCCCGCCTGCACGACCGGTGGCGGCGCGACGAGCGGCGCCATCGCGCCCGCCGGCTTGGGCGATAGCAAGGGTGTTCCGGAAGCTGGTGCCGGGGAGGGCCCCGCCGCCTTGCGCAATCGTCCGATCTGCTCGCGATAGTCGGCGAATTGTGCGACCAGCGTGCCGCTTGCCGGCTGCCCCGCCAGCGGTGGCGGCGCGATCGCATAGCGTGCCAGTTGCTGCTCCAGCCAGGCGCGGGGATCGCCACCTGGGTCCTCGCCCGGACGCGCGCCCAGGCCGAAGCGATTCAACGCGATACTCATACTCGCCATCGGCAACACTCCGCTGACCGATGCATCGTTTACCCGCCGATTGTCGCAGAAATTTGCCAGTCACAAACGGCTCGTCGCATCGGGCAACCGTTCGTCCCGGCAATGCACGATTGCGCGGGATGCAACCAAGACCCCCGCGCTTTGCGATTGTAGAATCTGCTGCAGCGCAACATTTTGTCTATCAAGAACACAAGAAGGATGCCGATCTGGCTCTTTTGGACCCACGAAGGAGAAAGATCGTGACCCGTTTCACCATCGCACTCGCCGCTACCCTGTTCGCCGCCGCTCCCGCTTTCGCAGCGAACAACGCCGACTCGCGCAGCTTCACCCGTGACGGCGTGACCTATGTCTACACCTCCACCACCACCAAGGGTGGCGCGCAGGTTCTCGAAGGGGTTGCCAAGCCGGGCAACCAGAGCTTCCGCCTCGTTGTGCGCAACGGCTGGGTCGACGGCAACGCAGCCGGCACCCGCGTGTCGTTCCGCGTACCGAAGGTGAGCAAGGTGCAGGTCGCTTCGCGCTAAGCGACGGCCTTTCCCTGGCTCCCAATACGAATTGCCCCGCGATCCCGAGGGAGGATCGCGGGGCTTTCCGTTCTGGGGGGACGGAAATCGTTAGTCGCTGGCGCCGACGGTACCGCTGGCCTGCGGGCGGCTAGCTTCCTCGACGGGCGCCTTGCGGGTCGGCAGGTACTGGTGCTTGCCGGCCTGATGATGGGCCTGCACGGCCGCAGGCTTATGGTCCTTCATCCGCCACGTAACGATGTGGCTCTTGCCTGCGGGCATCCACACCCGCTCATGGGTTTCGTGGAGCGACTGGGCAGCCGCCGGTGCGGCGACCAGGGTCGCAGAGATCAGTGCGATGGTTGCGAGCTTCACGGTGGCGTTCCTCATGGTTTGGGCATCTCTCCTGCCGCCATGATCTACGCCTTCGCCATTGCCTCACACTTGCGCGGCTGTAACGAAAAGTTTCTCCCACCGCACCGCGCGAAGCGAAACACTTTCTTACAATCGCGCCAAGAAGCGGCAATGCTGCAGCGCGAAGATGCGTGTCAGGCACGATAGTCCCGTCCTTGAGAATGGGGCACCGCGCCGACGCAGGCTGGAACTTTCACTCACCCGAGGGGGAATGTTCCATGAAGATTCGTCTTGCCGCCGCAGCCCTGCTCGGCCTTTCC
Organism: Sphingomonas sp. TDK1; assembly: GCF_001650735.1. Classification (GTDB taxonomy): domain Bacteria; phylum Pseudomonadota; class Alphaproteobacteria; order Sphingomonadales; family Sphingomonadaceae; genus Sphingomonas. The sequence goes on from NZ_LXVY01000048.1 coordinate 120,616, forward strand.
GCTCCAGCCTACGCGCAGGAGAGCGAGCCGCCCAAGCCCGTCACCGTTTCCGGGAGCGTCGCGCTCGTCTCGGACTATCGCTTCCGCGGCGTCTCACAGACCGACAAGCAAATGGCCGTTCAGGGCGGCCTTACCGTTTCCCACGAAAGCGGCCTCTACGCCTCGCTCTGGGGGTCGAACCTGTCCGGCTGGGGCACGTTCGGCGGTGCCAATATGGAACTGGATGTCGTGGGCGGCTACAAATTGCCGATCGGCGGCGGTGCCGCGCTCGACGTGGGCGTCACCTGGTACATGTATCCGGGCGGCGCCTCCAAGACCGACTTCGCCGAGCCCTATGCAAAGCTTAGCGGCAGCATCGGCCCCGTCTCCGCCCTTGCCGGCGTCGCCTACGCCCCGCCACAGCAGGCCCTCGGCAACTGGAGCAACACCCCCGAGAGCAAGGCGGGCGACAAGGAGCATAATCTCTATCTCTGGGGCGATGTCAGCACCGCGGTGCCGAAGACCCCGATCACCCTCAAGGCGCATCTCGGCTATTCGGACGGCAACCCCGGCCTTGGCCCCAACGGGACCAGCGTCGCCCCGACCGGCAGCTATGCCGATTGGCTGATCGGCGCAGATCTCGCGCTCGGCAAGGTGGTCCTCGGCGTCGCCTATGTGGATACCAGCATCACCAAGCGCGACAGCGCCTATCTGCTGCCGAACTTCTCGAGCACCAAGGACGGCTCGACGATCGCCGGTAGCCAAGTGGTGTTCTCGGTCAGCGCGGCATTCTGAGACGCGACGGGACTCTCCCTTGGCCGGGAGAGTCCCGCCACGATGACAAAGCCCGGCACGCTTTACCGCGGATCGCGCAACCGGTAGATCGGCGGCATGCGCCTTTCCGGCCCCGCTCTCGTCCTCGCCCTAGCGCTTGCCGGCTGCGGAAACCCCGCGGCCGAGCCGACCGCCAACAATGCGGCGCGGCAAGCAACCGCCGCTCCGGCGCGCAAAGGCTCCGACGACGCCTATGCCGCATGCAGAGACCGCGCCGCCGGGGCTGCGGCGGGGCTGATTGCCTGTGCCGATGCCGCCGTCGCAGCTGCAGGACAGGCCATCGACTCTCGCGAAGCTGCCACCGCGTTTCGCGCCGCGCTCCGGCAACTTGGCGACCAAACAATACAGTTCGGCGGCGAGGCGGCGCGCGTGACCTTCGCCCACGCCGCGGTGCACGTGGCGCAGCAACGAGCGGCGCTCTTGTCCGGTGACGCTCGGGGCATGCCGACGACTGCGGCGCCCGCCAGCATTACCGCCGCTTGGGCTGAAAGCCGCGCCATCAGCTGTCTGGAGCATCCGGTGCAGCACTGCGCCGAACGCTACGACGCGTTGCTTCCGGCACTGGTATCTCCGCAGGTCGTGCAGGCCGCAACGGCGGGCACTTCGCCTGGTCAGGGCCTGCCCCTGCCCAGCTGCGAAGACCTGCAGGCCGACGGGGAAGTGGGCAGCGCGCTGGTGGACGCCTTCTACACGCGTTATCCCAAAGCGTTGGCGAGCAGCGACAGCGTCGAGGCCGTCGCACTTGATCCAGCGGCGCTCGACAATGTGGTGCGCTATCTCGTCTGCGTCGCAGGCGCGACCGGATACGACCCTACCATCGCAGAGAACGGCCTGGCGCTGTTTGCCAGCAAACGCCACGGCTCCGCCGCTCGCGGGTCGCTCGCGGCGCTGGCGCGGGGCCAGGATCCTGCCGCGGGCGCCGCGCGGCGCTTCCAGGCGCAGATTGCCGGCTATCTGCAGGGGGCTCGCTGAGCGTCCTGCCCGCGGCAGCCTTGGGGGGGACCTTCTAGAATCCGTCCGGCAGATCGATGGTGCCGCAGACCTCCCGGTACCGCGCGATGGCATAGCGGTCGGTCATTCCGGCGATGAAATCGCCGATGTGGCGGCTGCGCCATGGCTCCTCCGCCGGCAGCGCCTCGCGCCATTCCGCCGGCATCAGCGCCGGATCCGCGACATAGCCCGCGAACAGGCCGGCCACGACCTGCCGTGCCGACGCCGCCGCCGCCAGCTGGCTCGGGTGATGATAGAGGTTGGCGTACATGAACCGCTTCAGCCCGCGCTCGGCATCGCGCATCGTCGGCGAAAAACCGGCCAGGCACCGCCCTGCGTGCCGCACATCCTCCACCGTCTCCACGCCCGAATCCGCAATCCGCGCCCTGGTCTCGGTGATGAAGTCATTGACCATCCGCCCGATCTGCGAGCGAATCAGTTCGCCGGTAAGCCGCTTGGCGCTCACCCCTGGAAAGCGCGCCTGAACGTCGTCCCAGGCCGCGGCGACCATCGGCACGTCCATGATCTGATCCAGCGTCAACAGCCCCGCGCGGAGGCCATCGTCGATGTCGTGATTATCATACGCGATGTCGTCGGCAATCGCAGCGACCTGCGCTTCCAGCGAGGGCCAGCTGTCGAGCTCCAGTGGGAACTCGGCGTCCGCGGCCGCCAGCGCCCATTGCGGCTCGTGAATCGGACCATTGTGCTTGGCGAGTCCCTCCAGCGTGTCCCAGGTCAGGTTCAGCCCGTTCCACAAGGGATAGGGGCTGTCGAGCCGGGTCAGCGTGCGCAGCGTGTGGCCGTTGTGATCGAACCCGCCCTTGCCAGACAGCGCCGACTCCAACGCATCCTCGCCGGCATGGCCGAACGGCGGGTGGCCGATGTCATGCGCGAGGCACAAGGCTTCGGTCAGATCCTCGTTCAGGCCGAGCGCGCGGGCGATGGCGCGGCCGATCTGCGCCACTTCGAGGCTGTGCGTCAGCCGCACCCGGAAGTGATCGCCGTCCGGCGCCAGAAACACCTGTGTCTTGTGCCGCAATCGGCGGAAGCTGATCGAATGGATGATCCGGTCGCGGTCCCGCTGGAACGCGTCGCGCGGTCCGCGGGCGCCCCCACCGGCTTCGGGATGCAGGCGCCCGCGGGTCTGGCCGGGCATACAGGCCCAGGAGGAAAGCTGTTTCACCGCCGCGCCCTAGCCCAGCCGAAAGGCCTTGCGAAGGGTCAAGGCGCGATCTTGGTCACCTTCTGCCCCGCCTCGCTGGTAACGACGAAGGCGGAAACCCCCTCCCCCGCCAGCTTGTTGACGAAGGCCTGAGCCTCGCCGCTGGTCTTGAACGGGCCGGTGACGATGCGGTTGGTCGCCTTGAACGGCATCCACCAGCCGCCGCGCGCCTTGAGCAGCTTGGGAGACTTGGCCGCGACGCCCTTCCAGGCGCGATCGACGGTCGATTCGTTGGCGCCGCTCGCCACCTGCACCCAGACGCGCTCCGGATCAGTCTTTTTCGGATCCGGCTTCTTGGGCTCGGGCTTCTTGCCCTTTACCGGCTTTGCGTCCTCGTCGTCCGCGGGCTTCGCACCTTTTCTGGCGCCCGGCTTGATGGGCTTGGCGTCCGCCTCGTCCTCCGCCTTCGCGCCCTTGCGCGTGCCGGGCTTCACCGGCTTGGTATCGGCCTCCTCCTCGACCTTCGCGCCTTTCCGCGCGACAGGTCGGGCGGGCTTGGCGTCTTCCTCCTCGACCACCGACGCACGTTTCGGCTCCGGCTTGGGCCGCACGGTGACGACCGGCTTGGCCGCCACGACGGGCTTGGGTGCCGGCGCGGCAATGACCGGGCGCGTCGCGGGCGCACGCTCGCTGGCGGGCACATCGATATGGGCGATGATGGACGCCAACGCCGAATCCTCGGCGCCGACACGACGAACCTCGGGCTGTGGCGTGGTCGTAGGCTGGACGATCGGCCGCGGCGCGGGACTCGGTTGCGGGACCGGCGTCGACGGCGTGTAGCTGCGGGTGATCGGTGCTGGTTGCGGTAGTGCCGGCTGCTGCGACATCGGCGGCTGCGGCGCCGTGGTCATAGCCTGTGGCGCAGCCTGGCTCGGCACCGTGCGGGCGACCGGTGCCACCTCGGCCCGCGCCATCTGGACGGGCGCCGGCTTCGGCGTGGACGCGCTCCGGCGTCTCTGCGTGTCGATACGCTGCGGGGGCGCGGCGGGCGTCACCGGCTGTGCCTGGGCGATCTGCACAGGGGCGGGCCCGGTATAGGCCGGGAGCGACGGCGCCATCCGCGCATCTGCCAGCCGAGCCGGCGTGGGCGAAAGCGCGCCGAAATGCACCGCGAAGGCGCGGTCCGCCGGACCCAGCGCGGCGATCCGCCGGAAGAAGGGCAACAGGTTCTTCCCCGCTGCACCCGGCAGCACCGTGGCCGCGATTTTCTCGGCGCCCGGCACGTCCCCGTTCATTGCCAGGATGAACGCGCGGTCGCGCCACGCGGCGCGATCCTGGGCACGCAGCAGCGAATCGAGCTCGCGCTCCGCCTCTGCCCGATTGCCGCTGATGCCGAGGGACAGCGCATAGCGCCGTACCACGTCGTTCTCACGCTTGGTTGCCAAGGCCAGCCTATAGTCCCGCTGGGCGAGCAGCGGCTGGCCGAGCAGATCATAAGCGAAACCGCGATCGGCGGCGAACTCGCGCGGATCCACGCCGCGCGATTCGGCCTGCTGGAACAGCTTCAATGCCTCGCCGGGCCGTTCCTGTCGCACGAGCACCGCCGCGCGGTTGCTTGCGATGCGCGGATTGGTCAGCTCGATGCTTTCGGCTCGCTGCAACAGCGCAAGCGCGCCGGACAGGTCTCCCAGCCGCGTGCTCAATCGTGCTGCGGCCAGCAGCGCCTCGATGTCCCGCGGGTTCTCGGCAAGCACGCGCATCTGCGTGGCGAGCGCATCGGCATCAGGATTGTGCGCCTGCACTACTTCGCTTTGTGCGAGCGCCGGCTGCACGCCAAGGAGCAGCGCCGACGCGAACGCGCCGATGCCGAGATGTTTCTTGCTGATCATGGTAAGCTAACCGCTAGTGCAGCGGCGCTGAACCGCCGCTGACAGGGAATGGGTGGCCCGGCGAACCGTGCCACCCATGCGCCTTACTGGTTGTTCTGGCTGCGCAGGAACCGCGGGATATCCAGCGGATCCTTGTCCTCTTCCTCGGCGGCCTTGGTGCCGCGCGACGCGGAGGCCATGCGTTCGAACAGCGTGCCGCCGGTCTTGGGACGCGCCCGCGTATCGGTATCGTCATCGCCACCGGTCAGCCAGCGGCGACGCCCTGCCGGCGCCTCCGGTGCAGGTGCAGCCGTCGGAGCGGGAGCAGGCGCGGGCGACGGCACCATCGCCTCGGCGCCGAGCAGCAACTCGTCCGAAGCGGGGGCCGGCGGGGTCGGCTCAGGAGCCGGTGCGGCAGCCACGGGCTCCGGCGCGATCGGCGCGGGGGCCGGCGCTTCCTCGACGACCGGTGCAGGCGCGACCGGCTCAGGCGCCGCAGCAACCGGCGCTGGCGCCGCTACCGGCTCGGGCGCTGCCGTGGCAGCGGTGGTGCGACGCGGAGTCGAGAAGGAGAAGACACGCGGCTGTTCCGCCGGGGCCGCGGGACGATTTTCGACATTCGCGTCGATACCGGTGGCGACCACCGAGACGCGGATGCGGCCTTCCAGCTCCGGATTGAACGCCGAACCCCAGATGATGTTCGCGTCCGGATCGACGAGCTCGCGGATGTGGTTCGCGGCTTCGTCCACCTCGAGCAGGCGCATGTCCTCGCCGCCGGTGATCGAGACGATCACGCCCTTGGCGCCGTTCATCGACACGCCGTCGAGCAGCGGATTGGCGATCGCCTTCTGGGCGGCGATCAGCGCGCGGTCGTCGCCGTCCGCTTCGCCGGTGCCCATCATGGCCTTGCCCATCTCCTGCATCACCGAACGGACGTCGGCGAAGTCGAGGTTGATCAGGCCGGGCATCACCATCAGGTCGGTGATGCCGCGCACGCCCTGCTGCAGCACCTCGTCGGCCATCTCGAACGCTTCCTTGAAGGTCGTGTTCGCATTGGCGATCAGGAACAGGTTCTGGTTCGGAATGACGATCAGCGTATCGACGTACTTCTGCAGTTCCTCGATGCCCGCCTCGGCCGATTGCGCGCGGCGCTTGCCTTCGAACGCGAACGGCTTGGTCACGACGCCGACGGTCAGGATGCCCATCTCGCGCGCCGCCTTGGCGATCACCGGGGCCGCACCGGTCCCGGTGCCGCCGCCCATGCCGGCGGCGATGAAGCACATATGCGCGCCTTCGAGCGACTGCTGGACCTGCTCGATCGTCTCTTCCGCCGCCGCACGGCCGATCTCGGGCCGCGAGCCCGCGCCGAGGCCTTGCGTGATCTTCGCGCCCAGCTGGATACGCTGCGGGGCGACCGACTGCTTGAGTGCCTGCGCGTCGGTGTTGGCGACCAGGAACTCGACGCCCTGCACCTCGGCGCGGATCATGTTGGCGATGGCGTTACCGCCAGCGCCGCCAACCCCGATCACCGCGATCTTCGGCGTCAGTTCGTCCACGTCGGGCGGAAGGAAATCGATACTCATTCTATGGTCTCCCGTGGCAGCGCCTCGCGCGCGCTGCGCAACCTGATATTCTCTGATGCACGAACCGAAGCGTCGACTCTAGTCACCACTAGCACCCCGGCGGACGCTTTTCCTTAATAATTCGCGCGGAACGCCGCGATCAACCGCTGGAACAGCGCGCCCGGGCTCGCCCGGGTGACGAGCTGGTGCCGGCTTGGCTCCAGCGTGCGCAGGTCGATCGGGTCGGCTGCCGCGAACTGGGTGAGGCCGGCCAGCGTCGAGAAGGCCGGTCCCGCATGCGCGTTCGGCATGGCAAGCAACCCGCGCGGTCGCCCCACGCGTACCGCATTGCCCAACGCCTGCTGCGCGTAATCGGCGATCCCGGCCAGCTCCGCACCGCCCCCCGTGAGCACGATCTGCCGCCCCACCGGCTCCTGAAAATTGAGCTTCTTCAGCTCCTTCTGGATTTCCGCGACGATGCGCTCCAGGCGCTGGCGAATGACCGTGTTGAGCGCCGCCTTGGTGATGCGCGGCCCCTCGATGCCCTCGTCGGCCGTGGCGGGTGCGACGTCGATCGTCTCGCGATTGTCACGCGGGGAAAGATTGGCCGAGCCGTGGAAGCATTTGGTCCGCTCCGCCCAGGCACGCGCGGTACCGAAGGCGGCGGCGATGTCGTCGGTGATGTCTGCCGACCCCATCGGGATCGATGCCAGCCCCGCCAGCACGCCCTGCGCGAACACCGAGACGTTGGTCACCCCCGCCCCGATCTCGACCAGTGCGACGCCCAGCTCGCGCTCTTCCTCGGTCAGGCAGGCAAGGCCGGTCGCGACCGGCGCGGCGATGATCGAGCGCACCTCGAGATGCGCCGAGCGCACACACAGGTCGAGGTTGCGGACCGGTGAGCCGTCGGTGGTGACGACATGCACGTCGACGCCGAGCCGATCGGCATGCAACCCCAGCGGCCGCTTGACGCCGCCGAGCCCGTCCACCGTGTAGCGTGTCGGCTGCGCATGCAGCACCATCCGCCCTTGCGGATCGATCGCCCCGCGCCCGGCCTTGAGCAGATCGTCAATATCGGCCTGCTCGACCCGATGGCCGCCCAGATCCGCCTCGACCTTGACGACGCTGGAGACCAACCCGCCCGCCGAGAAGCTCACCCACACATCCTCGATGTTGAACCCGGCGATCCGCTCCGCCTGCTCGACCGCCTCGCGGATCGCGATTTCGGTGGCATGCATATCGGCGACATAGCCGCGCTTCACGCCCCGGCTTTCGCGCTGGCCGGTGCCGAGCACGATCAGATTGCCTTCGTCGGTCCGCTGGGCGATCAGCGCCGAGACCTTTGACGATCCCACGTCCAGCGCGGTGATCAACCCTTCGGGTGCTACCTTCGCCATCAGCCTTCCCCCTTGCCGGTGCCCGCCGGCGGCGTTGTTGTCGTCGTTGGAGCGATCGGGGCCACCGTCGGCGCGCTCGGCGTCGGCTGCGGCGGCTCGATTACGCCCTGCCGACGCACAACCAACTTGTTTGCGTCGCGCATGTCAAATCCGAGATAGCCGCGGCCCAGCAGCCGCTGCGTTCCGTCGATCTGCACGAACTTCTTCAGTGCCGCGATCGCTTCGTCCTCGCCCTCGGGCAGCTGCAACTTCTCGCCCGAGGTGAAGAAGATGTCCCAACGGCGATTGCCCACCCAGCTCGTCGCCTTCACCAGCGGCTTCAGGCCCGGCTGCGTCTCCAGCAGGTGCTTGCGCGCCGCTTCCTGGGTGTTCGCGCCCTCGCCGATCAGCAGCGGCAGATCGGGCATGGCCTCCGGCGACACCGCCTCCAGCGGCACGCCCGACGGATCGATCAGCATCAGCTGGCCATGGTTCTGCCAGACGGCGGCAGGTATGCGCTCCTCGATCGCGATGTGCAGCGTGGACGGCAGCCGGCGCGAGACGCGCGCGTCCTTCACCCAGGGGAATTGCAGCAGCCGCGCACGCACATCCGCCAGGTTGACCAGCGGCATCGCACGGGAATTCTGGTCGAGCACCTGATCATAGACCGTCTCGCGATCCATCCGCTTCAAGCCGTCGATCTGGATCTCGTCGACCTTCAGGCCCGCATCGCCCACCGCCTGCGCGAACCCGATGCCGATCATCTGCGGCACCCCGGCAAGGATGCCGATCGTCAGCACCACCGCGCCGACCGCGCCGACGATGCTCCAGGTCACCAGCTTGTGCAGCGTCTCCGGGCTTACCGGCAGGCCGGCGATCGCCTGGTCGAGCACACCCGCCCGCTGCGGCCGACGCGCGGTGCTGCGCGGCTTCGGCTTGTCGCCGCGCCGCGTGGTCGCGCGCTGCGCTTGGGCGGGCCTGCGGCTCACAATGCCTCCTCGACGATCCGTTGGACCAGGCTAGCATAGTCGATGCCCAGATGGCGCGCCTGTTCGGGCACCAGGCTGAGCGGGGTCATGCCGGGCTGGGTGTTGACCTCGAGCAGGAACAGACCTTCCACGCCCTGATTGTCGTCCCAGCGGAAATCGGCGCGCGAGGCGCCCTTGCAGCCGAGCAGCCGGTGCGCATCGAGCGCGATCCGCTTGCACGCCTCGGCCACGTCGTCCGGGATCTGTGCCGGGAAGACGTGCTCGGTCAGCCCATCGGTGTATTTGGACTCATAGTCGTAGAAGCCGCTCTTGGGCTTCAATTCGGTGACGCCCAGCGCCTGGTCGCCCAGCACCGCCGTGGTCAGTTCCCGCCCGCGGATGAACGGCTCCGCGAGCAGCTCGTCGAATTCCTGCCAGGGGCCGCGCGCGTCCGGGTGGATCGGGTTGCCGACATTGCTCTCGGCGGTGACGATCGCCACGCCCACCGACGAGCCCTCGTTGACTGGCTTCAGCACATAGGGACGCGGCAGCGGGTCCTGCCGATACAGTTCCTCGCGCGACACCATCCGCCCGCCGGGCATCGGGATGCCTTGCGGCACCAGCGCCTGCTTGGTCAGCTGCTTGTCGATCGCGATCACCGAGGTCACCATACCCGAGTGGGTATAGCGGATACCCATCAGGTCGAGCATGCCCTGCACGCTGCCATCCTCGCCCGGCGTGCCGTGGAGAGCGTTGAACACCACGTCCGGCTTGGCTTCGGCGAGCTTGGCGGCGACGTCGCGATCCAGGTCGATCCGGGTGACGCGGTGGCCCAGGCCTTCCAGCGCATCCGCGACGCCATTGCCCGACATCAGCGACACCTCGCGCTCGGCCGACCAGCCGCCCATCAGCACGGCGATGTGGAGGCTCATGCGATCCTCCCCCGCCAGGGGGAGGTGGCGCCGAAGGCGACGGAGGGGGCGGACGCACGACGGGCGGCGGGAGTTCCTCCCCCTCCGTCACGCTGCGCGTGCCACCTCCCCCTGGCGGGGGAGGATTGATACACCACACTCACTTCGCCACTCCCACGCGCTGAATCTCCCATTCCAGTTCCACGCCCGACTGCGCCTTCACCCGCGCGCGGACGTCCTCGCCCAGCGCCTCGATGTCGGCGCTGGTCGCTTCCCCCAAGTTGAGGAGGAAGTTGCAATGCTTCTCGCTGACCTGCGCGTCGCCGCGGCGCAGGCCCCGGCAGCCGGCGGCGTCGACCAGCACCCAGGCCTTGTGTCCCTCCGGGTTCTTGAAGGTCGAGCCGCCGGTCTTCGAGCGCAGCGGCTGCGATTCCTCGCGTGCGGCGGCGATGCGGTCCATCTCGGCCTGGATCTCGTCCGAAGGCTTGGCGAAGCCGCGGAAGGTGGCGCTGACCACGATCGCGCCTTCGGGCAGGCTGCTGTGGCGATAGGTGTAGCCGAGATCGGCATTGGCCAGCACGCGCCGCTCGCCCGAGCGGAGCACGATGTCGCACTCAACCAGGATATCGCAGGTCTCGCGGCCATAGGCGCCGCCGTTCATCCGCACGAAACCGCCGACCGTGCCCGGGATCGAGCGCAGGAACTCGATGCCGCCGATGCCCCAGTCGCGCGCCTTGGACGAGACGAGGATGCCCGAGGCGCCGCCGCCGCAGCGCAGGGTGGTTTCGTCCAGTTGCTCGACGGCGGCGAACGCCTTGCCGAGGCGGATCACCACGCCCGGTACCCCGCCGTCGCGGACTATCATGTTCGAGCCGAGGCCGAGGCCCATCACCGGGGTGGCGGGGTCGAGCGCGGCGAGGAAGGATGCGAGGTCGTCGGCATCGGCCGGCTCGAACAGCCACTCCGCCGCGCCGCCGCTCTTGAACCATACGAGCGGCGCAAGCGGGGCGTTCGGCGTGAGTTTGCCGCGCGTCTCAGGCAAATTCATAGCCCCTCCCCTTCAGGGGAGGGGTTGGGGTGGGGCAGTGTCTCACCGAGACCAACCTCTGGTCTGGCATCCCTCCACCCCCAAACCCCTCCTCCCAGGAGGAGGGGCTTAAGAAAAGAAACGGCGTTCTGGCTCACGCATCCCCCCGCGCAGCCGCAATCGCCGGCGCCAGACCCGCCGCCCATTTCGTGATGTCACCCGCCCCCAGGCACACGACCATGTCGCCTTCGCGCACCACCCCGCTTAGCGCCCCCGCCAGCGCCGTCGCATCGGTGATCGCCGCCGCCGCCCGGTGGCCGCGATGCGAGATCTGCTCGACCAGCGCATCGGCATGGATGCCCTCGATCGGCACCTCGCCCGCCGGATAGACCGGTGCCACATACACCATGTCGGCATCGTTGAAGGCCTGGGCGAACTCGTCCATCAGGTTGGCGAGTCGCGAATAACGGTGCGGCTGCACCACCGCGATCACCCTGCCCCGCGTGCTCTCGCGCGCCGCCGCCAGCACCGCGCGGATTTCCACCGGGTGGTGACCATAATCGTCGATGATCGCCGCGCCGGCCACTTCGCCCACCTTGGTGAAGCGCCGCTTCACGCCGCCGAACTTGGCGAAGCCCTGCTGGATCGTCGCATCCGGGATGCCCAGCTCCAGCGCCACGCCGATCGCGGCGAGCGCGTTCTGGACATTGTGGCGGCCGGGCATCGGCAGCTCGATATGCTCGATCGAGCGAGTCGAGCCGTCGCGATTGCGGATGATCGCCTCGAAGCGATTGCCCCCGGCATGCGGCGTCACGTTCACGCCGCGCACGTCCGCGCTGGCCGCGAAGCCATAGGTGACGATCCGCCGGTCGCGAACACGCGGGATGATCGCCTGCACTTCCGGATGATCGAGGCACAGCAGCGCCGCGCCGTAGAAGGGCACATTCTCGACGAACTCGACGAACGCCGCCTTCACCTTCTCGAACGAGCCATAATGGTCGAGATGCTCGGGATCGATGTTGGTGACGATCGCATAGGTGCCGTCGAGCCGCAGGAAGCTGCCGTCGCTCTCGTCGGCCTCGACCACCATCCAGTCGCTGTCGCCCAGCCGGGCGTTCGAGCCATACTGGTTGATGATCCCGCCGTTGATCACAGTCGGGTCCACTCCGCCCGCATCGAGCAGCGCCGCGACCATCGAGGTCGTCGTCGTCTTGCCGTGCGTGCCCGCCACCGCAATGGTGGACTTCAGGCGCATCAGCTCGGCGAGCATCTCGGCCCGGCGCACCACGGGGATGCGGTTCTGATAGGCGGCTTCGACCTCGGGGTTGGTCCGCACGATCGCGGTGGAGACCACCACCACTGCCGCCTCGCCCAGATTCTCGGCGGCATGGCCGATGGTGACGGGAATCCCGCGGTCGCGCAGGCCCTGCACGACATAGCTGTCCGCAACGTCCGAGCCCTGCACCTTGTAGCCGAGATTGTGCATCACCTCGGCAATGCCCGACATGCCGATGCCGCCGATGCCGACGAAGTGAATGGTACCGATGTCGGTCGCGACGCCCTTCATGCGCCAAAATCCTTACGCAAAAGCAGGCCTTCCGTTGATGATCTTTGCCGGGCGACCGGCAGGCGCCTTTGGCGCGTGGATGGATTCGACGAGATCGGCCAGGTCGCGCACCGCGTCGGGCCGGCCGACGCCGCGCGCGCGCGCCGCCGCATTCTCCAGCGCCTTGGTATCGAGCCCCAGTTTCTGCATCTGCTTGGCGAGCTCGGGCGCGGTAAAGGCGCGCTGCGGGATGGTCCGCGCGCCGCCTGCCTCGGTGATCTCGCGCGCGTTCGCCGTCTGGTGATCGTCGGTGGCGCTGGGCAACGGCACCAGGATCGCCGGGCGACCGGCGGCAGTCAGTTCGGCGATGGTCGAGGCCCCTGCCCGCGCGATCACCAGATGCGCCCAGGCCAACCGCTCGGGCATGTCGGGCAGATAGGTCGCGACCTCGGCGGGGATCTCGTGTTGCTGATATTTGGCGCGGACCATCTCGATGTCCTCGATGCGCGCCTGGTGCGTCACCTGCAGCCGCCGGCGGAAATGCACCGGCAGCAGCGCGAGCCCATCGGGCACCACTTGGCTGAGGATCGAGGCGCCCTGGCTGCCGCCGGTCACCAGCACGCGGAACAGCCCGTCTTCCTCCAGCATCGGATAGGGCTTGGCGCGCAGCGCCAGCACCGCCTCGCGCACCGGATTGCCGGTGAGATGGGTCTTGGCCTCCCAGCCGGGCTTCATCCGCTCGACCTTGTCATAGGAGGTGGCGATCGCCGCCACCCGTCCTGCGACCAGCCGGTTGACCCGTCCCAGCACCGCATTCTGCTCGTGGATCACGGTGGGAATACGCGCGCTGAACGCCGCCAGCAGCGCCGGGAAGGCGGGATAGCCGCCAAAGCCGATCACCGCGGCGGGGCGCAGCTGCTTGTAGAGCTTTCGCGCCATCGCCCGGCCCGCCATCATCTGCCGCGCCGCCTTGAGATAGCCGATCGGCCCGCCGCCCAGCCGTCCGGCAGGCAGCACATGCGTCTCGACGCCCTCGAACAGGCCGGGAAAACGCACGCCGCGCTCGTCGCTGACCAGCGCCACCTGATGCCCGCGCCGTGCGAGCTCCACCGCCAGCGCGGCCGCGGGCACCATGTGCCCGCCGGTGCCCCCGGCGGCGAGGACGTAACTACGGCGTTCGGTCATGCGGCTTTGCTCCAGCGGCCGGTATAGGGAGACCGCTTCAGATACGGGTTTCGGCGCGTGAAAGCGAGCAGCAGCCCATAGCCGATCGAAAGCGCAATCATGGAGGAGCCGCCATAGCTGATGAACGGCAGCGTCATGCCCTTGGACGGCGCAATGCCGGTGTTTACCGCCATGTTGATCAGCGCCTGCACGCCGAACTGCGAGGCGAGCCCCGCCGCCGCGAGCAGCCGGAACGGATCCTCCTCATCGAGCAGCTTCATCAGCACGCGGACGACGATGGCGAGATAGAGCAGCACGATCACCGCGCAGGCGATCAACCCGAACTCCTCGCCGATCACCGAGAAGATGTAATCGGTATGCGCCTCGGGCAGGCGGAACTTGATCTGGCCGCTGCCCGGCCCGGCGCCGAACAGCCCCCCGGCGGTGAGCGTGTCATGCGCCATCTCCACCTGGTAGCGATCGGCGAGCGCGGCTTCCTTGGTGGGGAACAGGAAATTGTCGATGCGGGTGCGCGCGGTACCGTAGAAGAGGTAGGCCGCGACCACGCCGCCGACCGCCACCCCGCCCAGCCCGGCGATCGCGGCAGGCGAGATGCCGGAAAGCATCAGCAGGATCACCCACACCGTGCCGAACAGGATCGTCTGGCCGAAATCGGGCTGGAGCATCAGCAGCACTGCGATCAGCGCAGTGATCGCACCGGTGACGATCATCACCGGCAGCTCGGGATCCTTGGCGCGAAACGACAGGATCCAGGCGGTCGACACGATGAACAGCGGCTTGAGAAACTCGGATGGCTGGAGATCGGAGATGCCGAGGCTGATCCAGCGCTTGGCGCCGTTCACCTCGTGCCCGATGATCGGCAGCAACATCATGAGGCCGAGAAATACCACCGCCCCGGCAAGCGACAGCCGACGCGCCGCCGAGGTCGGGAGCATCGAGACGATGATCAGCACCGGCACGCAGATGCACACCCACATCAGCTGCCGCCAGAAATAATACATCGGCTGGACGATATGCGCCGCATCCGAATAGCGCCGCGCGGTCGCGGGCGAGGCGGCGGCGACCGCCACCAGCCCGATCGCGATCAGCAACAGCGGGAGGAACAGCAGCACGCGGTCCACTTCCCAGAACCACATGCCCGCGCGCGACTTGCTGGCGCGGCTGAGCTGGTTCGAGATGCGCGGTAGGCCGGCGTGTTTCTCTTCCACGTCCCCGGACTGGCGGCTCACCCGAGCGCCTCCACCGCCGCACGGAAGGCATCGCCGCGCGCCTCGAAATCGCGAAACTGGTCGAACGAGGCGCAGGCCGGCGAGAGCAGCACCGCCTCGCCCGGCTGGGCATGGGCGGCGGCGGCGCGGACGGCGGCGTCCAGCGTGCCGGATTGCTCGACGGCCATGTCGCCCTCCAGCAGGCCAGCGAACAGCGGCCCGGCCTCGCCGATCGTATAGGCGCGGACGACATGGCCGAAGCCGGGTCGGCACGCCTCCAGGCTGTCGGTCTTGGCGACGCCGCCGAGGATCCAGTGGATGCGCGGGAAGGCCGACAGCGCGGGCGCGGTCGATTCCGGGTTGGTCGCCTTGCTGTCGTTGACGAACAGCACGCCGCCCCGCGTCGCGATCCGCTCCATGCGGTGCGGCAGGCCGGGGAAGGTTTCGAGCCCCTTGTCGATCGCGGTACGGTCGATGCCGAGCGCCTCGCAGGCAGCGATCGCGGCGAGCGCGTTCTGGGCGTTGTGCGGGCCCTGCAGCGCGGGCCATCGCGACTGGTCCATGCACACGCCCGGCGCGATCTTGGTCACGTCCTCGCTGCGGCCGGACAGCGCGACCTGGCGGGCGATGGTCGCCGAGGCGGCGTCGCCGATGCCGATAATCGCCGCATGGCCCTTGCTCTGCATCGCGAACAGCCGCGCCTTGGACGCGGCATAGCCCTCGAAGCCTTCATAGCGGTCGAGATGGTCGGGGGTGATGTTGAGCAGCACCGCGACGTCGCAGTCGAGGCTGTGGGTCAGGTCGATCTGGTAGCTGGAGAGTTCGAGGACGTAGACGCCGCCGTCCGGGAGCGGCTCCTGCCCCAGGATCGGCAGCCCGATATTGCCGCCGAGGCGCGTCGGGATGCCCGCTGTTTCGATAATGTGGTGGATCAGCGCGGTGGTGGTCGACTTGCCGTTGGTGCCGGTGATGCCGACCACATGGTGCGCCGGCAGAGTGGCGCGCGCCTGTGCGAACAGCTCGATGTCACCGATCAGCGGCACGCCGGCCGCGCGGGCATGCGGCGCGATCGGGTGCCGGTTGAGCGGCACGCCGGGGGAGACGACCATGCCCGCGAAACCGGTGAGATCAGCTTCCAGCGGGTCGGCGAACGCGAATAGCCCCTCCTCCTTGGAGGAGGGGTTGGGGTGGAGGGATTCCAGAACGTCGGTTGGTCTCGGTGAGACACTGCCCCACCCCAAACCCCTCCCCTCAAGGGGAGGGGCTTTAGCGAGCGCATCCCGCGCCGCTTCGTTCGAATCCCACGCCAGCACTTCCGCCCCACTCGCCAGCAACGCGCGCACGGTCGCAGCACCCGAGCGTGCGAGCCCGAGCACCGCGAAGCGTTTGCCGCGCCAGGCGGGGCTGGTGATCACCGCAGCTTGAGCGTCGCGAGGCCGGCCAGCGCCAGCACGAAGGCGATGATCCAGAAGCGGATCACGACCGTCGGCTCCGACCAGCCCAGCTGTTCGAAATGGTGGTGGATCGGCGCCATGCGGAACACCCGCTTGCCGGTGCGCTTGAAGAAGAACACCTGGATGATGACGCTCAGCGCCTCCATCACGAACAGGCCGCCGATGATGCCGAGCACCAGCTCATGGTGGGTGGTGACGGCGATCGTGCCGATCGCCCCGCCCAGCGCCAGGCTGCCGGTATCGCCCATGAACACCGCCGCCGGGGGCGCATTGAACCACAGGAAGGCGAGCCCCGCCCCGATCATCGCGCCGCAGAAGATGGCGAGGTCGCCCGCCCCCGGAACATGCGGGATGCCGAGATAGGTCGCGTAGATCTTGTTGCCCGCGAGGTACGCGATCAACATGAACGCCATGCCCGCGATCACCACCGGCATCGTCGCCAGGCCGTCGAGCCCGTCGGTGAGGTTCACCGCATTGCCGAACGCCACGATCGTGAACGCCGCGAAGGCGATGTAGAAATAGCCGAGGTCCGGATGCACCCAGCTGAAGAAGGGCACGTAAAGCTGGGTATTGCCCTCGGCGAACAGGATGATAGCGCTGGCGATTCCGGCGATCAGGAACTCGCCGATCAGCCGCACCTTGCCCGAGACGCCCGCGGTCTTCTGCTTCCGCACCTTGTCGTAATCGTCAAGGAAGCCGATCACGCCGAAGCCGAGCGTGACGAACATGCACGCCCAGACATAGGCGTTGCGCAGGTCCATCCAGATCAGCAGCGCCAGCGTCAGGCTGGTCAGGATCATCAGTCCGCCCATCGTCGGCGTGCCGCGCTTGGCGAGGTGGCTCTGCGGTCCGTCGGTACGGATCGGCTGCCCCTTGCCCTGGCGCAGGCGCAGCCAGCCGATGAACTTCGGCCCGATCAGCAATCCGATCAGCAGCGCGGTCGCCACCGCACCGCCGGTGCGGAACGAGAGGTACCGGAAGAGATTGAGGACGCCGGGAAAACCCAGCTGCTCCGCGATCAGATAGAGCATGATTGCCTTTCCGCCAGCGCCGCGACGATCGTCGCCAGCCGCACGCCGTTCGACCCTTTGATGAGAACCGCGTCGCCGGGCGCGAGCATCGATTCGAGCGCGCCCTTCGCGGCCGCAGCATCGGCCACATGGACGAAATCCAGCTGCCCCTCAAGCGCGGCGGCCAGCGGTGCCATCGCTTCGCCCACCAAAATGGCTCGGCTCACCCCGGCCTCCGCGATCGGATCGGCCAGTTCGGCGTGCAGCGCATCTGCGTGATCGCCCAGCTCGCGCATCTCGCCCAGCACGGCGATGTGGCGGCCCGGCTCCGCGGCCAGCACCTTCAGCGTCGCGCGCATCGAACTGGGATTGGCGTTGTAGCTTTCATCGATCACCAGCGCGGTGCCGTCGCCCACCGGCACGCGCATCCGCGCACCCCGCCCGGCGAGCCCGCCAAGCTCGGCCAGCGCCAGCCCCGCGACCTCCAGATCGCCGCCGACGGCGTCGACGGCGGCGAGGATCGCCATGGCGTTGGAGACCCAATGTTCGCCCGGCTGGGAGATGGTGAAGCTCAGCTCGCGGTCGCCGAAACGGGCCATGACGAAGGTGCCGCCGCTCCGCGCCCGCATCGTCTCGACCGCGCGATAGTCGGCGCCCGCCCCGAACCCGAAGGTGACGACCTTGCCGGCATGGGGCCTTGCTGCGTCCAGCAACCGCGCGCGATACGGGCTGTCGAACGGCACGATCGCGGTGCCGCCCGGCTCCAGTCCCCGGAAGATCTCGCCCTTGGCGTCGGCAATGGCTTCCACGCTGTCGAAAAAGCCGAGATGCGCGGGCGCGATCGCGGTGACGATGGCGACGTGCGGCCGCACCAGCCGGGTCAGCTGCGCCAGTTCACCGGCGTGGTTCATGCCCATTTCGAACACGCCGTAGCGCGTCTCGCGCGGCATGCGGGCCAGACTCAGCGGCACGCCGGTATGGTTGTTGTAGCTCTTGACCGAGCGGTGCGCGCAGCCGGGATCGATCCGGTCGAGCGCGGCGAACAGCGCCTCCTTGGTGCCCGTCTTGCCGACCGAGCCGGTGACGCCGATGATCTTGGCCGAGGAGCGCTCGCGGGAAGCGGCGCCCAGCGCGTTCAGCGCGGCGGTGGTATCGGCGACGCGGACACTCGGATGGTCGGTCGCATCCGATACCACCGCACCCGCCGCGCCTTGCGCGAAGGCCTGATCGAGAAAGCGGTGCCCGTCGGTGCTCTCGCCCTTCAGCGCAAGGAACAGATCGCCCGGGCCGACCTCACGGGAGTCGAACGCCACGCCGGAAACGGCAAAGTCCGCCGATGCGGTGCCCTGCGCGGCGGTGGCGATTTCCCCGGAGGTCCAAAGCTGACGGCTCATCGCTCCCGCGCTCACGCCGCGCACTCCCGCGCAACGGCGACGTCGTCGAACGGCAGCACCATCTCGCCGACGATCTGCCCCTGCTCATGCCCCTTGCCGGCGACCAGCACGATGTCGTGCGGTTCGGCCATCGCGATCGCCGCGGCAATCGCCGCGCGGCGGTCGCCGATTTCCATCGCGTCCGGGGCGCCCGTGAGGATCGCACGGCGGATCTCGGCCGGATCCTCGGTGCGCGGATTGTCATCCGTGACGATCGCTACGTCGGCCCCCGAAGCCGCCACCTGCCCCATCAGCTGGCGCTTGCCGGGATCGCGGTCGCCGCCAGCACCGAGCACCAGGATCAGCCGACCATCGGTATGCGGCTTCAGCGCCGCGATCGCCGCCTCCAACGCATCGGGCGTGTGCGCATAATCGACATAGACCGGTGCGCCATTGGCAGCGATCACCGCCCGCTCCAGCCGCCCGTGCACCGGCTGCAGCCGCGCGCAGTTGGCGAGGGTCGCGCCGACATCGCCGCCGGTTGCGATCACCAGGCCCGCCGCGGTCAGCGCGTTTGCTGCCTGATAGGCGCCGATCAGCGGCAGCCGCACGATATGCAGCTTGTCCTCCGCTTCGATCTCCAGCGTCTGGCCGAGCAGCGAGGGCGTGCGCGAGGCCAGCCGCAGCGTCTTGCCATGCTCGCCCACCGTGATCAGCCGGTTGCCCCGCATCCGCGCGAGGTCCTCGACCCGCGGCGCATGCGGATCGTCCGCCCACACCACGGCGGTGCCGTCCTCCGCCAGCACCTCGGCGAAGAGGCGCATCTTGGCGGTGAAATAGGTGGCCATGTCGCCATGGTAATCGAGGTGATCGCGGCTGAGATTGGTGAAGGCCGCCGCGCGCACCGGCAGCCCCTCGGTGCGGTATTGCGAAAGCCCGTGCGACGAGGCCTCGAACGCGACGTGCGTCACGCCCTCGCGCGCCAGCCCGGCGACGTTGGACAGAAAGGTCACGACATCCGGCGTGGTCAGCCCGGTGGAGACGCGCTCGTCCGCCGTCGTAACCCCCAGCGTGCCGATCGAGGCGGCATGGAAACCGGCCATCCGCCAAAGCTGGCGGGTCATCTCGACAGTGGAGGTCTTGCCGTTGGTGCCGGTCACTGCCGCAGTGACGGCCGGGAACGGCGCGAAGAACTGCGACGCCAGACTTGCGAAGCGCTGGCGCGGGTTGGCGTCGGCGATGTGCACCGCACCTGTCACCTTCGCCTCCGGCCGGGCCACCACGGCGATGGCGCCGGCCTGCACGGCGGCCTCGATGAAGTCCTCGCCGTTCACCCGCGCGCCTTCGAACGCACCGAAGATCGTCCCCGGCGCGACCTTGCGGTGATCGATCGCGAATCCGGTTACGACCGCGCCTTCCGCGCCGCCGATCAATGGTCCCAGTTTCATTCGGCTGTCGCTTTCGGCTCCGGGGAACGATCGACCAGCGGCAGCAGCTCGCTCTCGTCGATGTCCTTGGCATTGTCGGGCGCGATGCCCAGAATGGCGCCGGTGCGCGAAATCACGCGCGAGACGACCGGCGCGACGGTCCAGGCCGCGGTGGTGCGCGGCGTATTGGCATTGGCCTTGGGCGAGTCGAGCATGGCGACCACCACATAGCGCGGTGCGTCGACGGGGAAAGCCGCCGCGAAGGTGGAGACGTTGCGGTGGTGGTCGTAGCCGCCCTCGCTCGCCGCCTCGGCGGTGCCGGTCTTGCCTGCGACGCGGTAGCCCGGCGACTCACCCTTGCGGCCGGTGCCCTTCAGCACGATCAGCCGCAGCAGCTGTCGCATCCGGTAGCTGGTCGATTCCTGGAGCACGCGGCGGCCCTGCGCGGGATGCTCGGCATCTACCTTCATCAGCGTAGCGGGATGCCAGACGCCGCCATTGACCATGGCGGCATAGGCGGCGGCGAGATGGAGCGGGGTCACCGCGATGCCATGGCCATAGGCGGTGGTCATCACCGTGATGCGCCCCCAATTCGCCGGCCAGAGCGGGCGCACGGCGCCGATCTCGATGCTCGGCCGCTGATCGAAACCGAGGCGGTGGAACATCGCCTGCATCTTCTCCGCCCCCAGTTCGTCGGCGATCCGGGCAGTGGCGATGTTGGATGAATAGATCAGCGTCTCCGGGATATTGAGCCAGCGAAACTGCTCGTCGCCGCGATCGTCATGGATGGTGAAGCGCCCGACCTTCATCGGCGCGGTCGCATCGAAGCGGCGCGACATCGAGGTGATCGTGCCGGAATCGATCGCCGCCGCCACCGCAATCGGCTTGAAGGTCGAACCCAGCTCGTACACGCTCTGGGTCACGTTGTTGCGCGGCGGCGGCCCGTTCAGCTGGTTGGGATTGAAGCTCGGCAGCGAGGTCATCGCGACGACCTCGCCGGTGTGCACGTCCAGCACCACGCCGGCGGCGCCGCGCGCCTGCAGGTCCACCATGGCGCGGCCAAGCTCGCTCTCCAGCGCCGCCTGCACGCGCGCGTCGAGCGACAGCGTCACCGGCTTTCCCCGCAGCGCGGGGTCGGTCAGGCGCTTCTCGAGCACCTTCTCCATGCCAGTGACGCCGTGGCCCTTGTCGTCGAGATAGCCGAGCACGTGCGCCGCCATGTCCGACTGCGGATACAGCCGGTCGTTCTCGCGCTGGAATTCGATCGCCGGCTCGCCCAGCGCATTCACCTGGTTGACCAGCTCCGGCAGTGCCCGACGCTTCAGGAAGGCGAAGCCGCCGCCGCTCTTCAGCAGCGCATAATATTGCGGCTCGCTGCGCTCCGGCATCAGCTGCGCCAGCTTCTGGGCCAGCGCGACCTTGTCGCCGATCACCTGGTTGGGGTGGATGGCGATCGTCCACGCATCGATGCTGCGGGCAAGCGGCGTGCCGTTGCGATCGACGATGTCGCCCCGCGCCGGTACCAGGGCGTTGGACAGGTCGCGCGAGGTCGCCGGCCCCGCCGACAATGCCAGGAAGGCGAGCTTCACCAGGATCGCCAGCACCCCCGCGCCGAACAGGATCGAGAGGATCATCAGGCGCAGCTGCGCCACCGCGACGAGCGCCTCGCGCCCACCGCCCGATCCCCGCGCACGCGCCGGAGGGGCGACGACGACGATCATCGCTGCGCCGTTTGCTCGCGCTTCGCCACCCGCCGCAGGTCGCTGATCGTCGCGGCGCTCAGCAACGGCCGATCCGGCTGCGCCAGCCGCGCCTTGTCGATCTTCTGGATCAGGCGACCGAGATCCTGCGCCGGCTTGGTATCCGACTGCGCCACGCGCACGACGGTGGAGGCTGCCGGCTTGGCGGTCGGCGCCTTGACGACCGGCACCTTCGCGGGGGCGAGAGCGGCCATCGCCACCGGCTTGGCCGGGACAGGCTTGGTCGACACCGCCGCCGCGGTTGCTACCGGTTGCGCCGCCGGTGCCACCGCCGCCGTCTCCACTGGCCGCTGGCCGGTCGGTATCACGAGCGCGGCGGTCTGCACCTTGGCGTCACCGCCCGGAGACGGCACGGCCGTGGCCGGCTGGTCGAGCGCGGCCAGGCCGCTCGCGCTGGCGAGGTATTGCTGCGGCTGCGGCGCATTCATCGCCAGCACGTCGCCGTTCCAGCGCTCGATCTGGGCCATGTTGGCGCGGGTGTCGAATTCGGTCTCCAGGCCACGAATGTCCTTGTGCGCCTGGACGATGGCGGAGTCCATCGCGCGCAGCTTCGCCCGTTCCGCCGCGCCGTGCGACGTCACCATGTAGCAGGTCGGCGCAACGATGACGCCGCACAGGAACCAGCCAAGCCCCCTGAAGCCATGCACTGCCATCACACCTTATCCTCACCCGACCACGGCGCCGCCTCGGTCCGCCGCGCCGCGCGCAGCGTTGCCGATCGGGCGCGTGGGTTACGCACCAACTCCGCCTCGCCAGGGCGCACGGCCTTGGCGGGCGTTTCAAAACTCGGTTCCGCCCGCGGCCCCACCGCCGGGCGATGCCGCGACCCCGCCGGCGTGCTGCCGCTGCGTTCGCGGAAGAAACGCTTGACCAGCCGGTCCTCCAGGCTGTGGAAACTCACCACCACCAGCCGCCCGCCGGGCTTCAGCACGCGCTCGGCGGCCGTCAGCACATCGGTCAGCTCGTCCAGCTCGCGGTTGATGTGGATGCGCACCGCCTGGAAGGTCCGCGTCGCCGGATCCTTCTTGTCGTGCGGCCGGTAGCCGAGCGCGCGACGCACCACGGCCGCGAGTTCGGACGTGCGGGTCAGCGGCCGCGCTTCCACGATGAACTTGGCCACGCGGCGCGCGCGCGGCTCCTCGCCATAGTGAAACAGCACATCGGCGATCTCGCCTTCGTCGGCGCTGTTGAGCCAGTCGGCCGCGCTCATCCCTTCCCCCGCCATGCGCATGTCGAGCGGCCCGTCCTGCTGGAACGAGAAGCCGCGCTCGGCCTGGTCGAGCTGCATCGAAGAGACCCCGATATCGAGCACCACGCCATCCACCGGGGCCAGGCCGAGCGCCTCCAGCTCTTCCGCCAGGCAGCTGAACGGCGCATGGATCAGGGTGAGCTTGCCCTCGCTCTCCGCGACCAGAGCCGCGCCGTTCGCGATCGCAGTCGGATCGCGGTCGAACGCTGCCACCGCCGCGCCGGCACCGAGCATGGCACGCGTGTAGCCGCCGGCGCCGAACGTGCCGTCGACATGGCGTTCGCCGGGCACGATGGCGAGGGCTGCAAGCACCTCGTCGAGCAGCACCGGAATGTGTGGGACGTCGGTCACATCGCCCCCTTTTGCTGCATCAGGAACGCGCAGATTTCCTTGAGTTCGGGGTCGGCCTTTTCGTCGGCGAGCAGCACGTCGGGCGCCCAGATGTCGAACGTGTCGCCGCTGCCGACGAAGAATGCCCATTTCTGGATCTTGGCCTTGGCGCGGAAGAAGGGCGGCAGCACGAACCGGCCGCTGTCGTCATACGGCGCCTTTTCGACCATGCCGAAGGCGCGCCGCTTGGGCGCGGCGCTGGGCTGTTCGCCCCGGTCGAGCGCCTGCTGGTCGAGCTTGTCGATGCGATCATACTTTTTCTGCGACCAGCCGGTATCGTGCGCGGAGAGGCACGAATCCTCCGCATGCACGCCGACGACGATCTGGCGGACGTCCGAATTGCGCTCGGCGGCAGCGCGCAGGTCTGCGGGTATGGCGACGCGACCTTTCTGGTCGACCGCCTGGAGCGCAAATCCTTCGAAGAGCTCCCTGTCTGCCACGCCAAACCCCAAGCCGGGCACGACTCTCCCGCCGCCGGAATCACGCGGATCGTGCCCCAGCTGGAGATGTTCGGGAGAAAAGGGTTCGTGCCCCCCTTTAGTGTGCCCTTTTAATCACAATATAGGACGGGAAACAACGGGAGAGTTGGGGATAGCAGGGGAATTTGACCCACCGAGCGCCACAGCTGGCCGCTTTTCGCATATTGATCCCCATTCGTTCACCTTTCTCCCCTGCCGGGCGCGGGCGCGTGGTGGGAAAATGCTTAATTTCCAGGAGATCGATGCGCGCGGGTCAGCCGGGCTGGCGACCACCACTTTTCTGCGGTGAAGCGCTCAACCTTCTGGGATATGGGCAGTTTTCAATTTTGGATGGATTTCGGCACGCGGCGCCGCCCATGGGATCCCCAAAAGTGGGGCCGTTTCCCCGGCTATCCCGGGAGCGCCTCGAAAGTGGCGGCGAATCCCCCCACGCCCCCGTCGAGTCAGTGGCCGGCAGCTTCCTGGCGGTGAGTCTGTTCCCGCGCCTGGGCTGCGCCGGTGGGATCCGCGGGATCCGTGCTCGGCGCGACGCCGAGTTCGGCAAGCGGCTCGTCATGGGTGCGATCGGCGGCCGCGTTGTCGACACCGGTCAGATTGGCCACCACCGCGGCGTTGGAGGCACCCGCCGCGCTCACCGGCGCCTCGCGGTTCACCGAGGAGAAGACCGCGAAGGCGAGCACCATCAGCAGCACGACGGCCGCGAGTCCGGTCATGCCGACGCGGATGCGTTGCATGGCCTGGGCGTGATCCTGAGGCGAACCGAGTTTCATGACTGTGGCATAAATGTAACGCGCAAGTGCACGCTTGTCGAGCCAAGCCTCAGCGTGCCGCCAAATCCACAGGTTCGGACAGACCTTTCGCCTCCAGCCAGGCCGGATTGTACAGCGTGGAAAGGTAGCGGAAGCCGGTATCGCACAAGATCGTCGCCACCCGCTTGCCCGGCCCCAACGCCTTGGCGAGCCGCACCGCGCCGGCGACGTTAATGCCGGAGGACAGGCCCAGACACAGCCCCTCCTCCTTCAGCAACCGGCGCACCCACACCATGCCTTCGTCGTCGGAGATGCGGAACTGCGTGTCGATCGGCGCGCCTTCGAGATTGCCGGTGATCCGCCCCTGGCCGATTCCTTCGGCCACCGACGAACCTTCCGCCCGCAGCTCGCCACAGGCATAATATTCGTAGAGTGCCGCGCCATGCGGGTCGCTGAGCGCGATGGTGACGTTCTCGTCCTTCGCCTTCAGCCCCATCCCCACGCCGGCCAGGGTGCCGCCGGTGCCTGCCGCGCAGGTGAAGCCGTCGATCCGCCCGTCCATCTGGGTCCAGATCTCCTCGGCGGTCCCGCAGATATGGGCCTTGCGGTTGGCGATGTTGTCGAACTGGTTCGCCCAGATCGCGTTCGGAGTCTCCTCGGCGATGCGGCGGCTGGTGTGGACGAAATGGCCGGGATTCGAATAGGGCGCCGCCGGCACCAGCACCAGTTCGGCACCGAGTGCGCGCAACGTGTCCATCTTCTCGCGCGATTGGGTCTCGGGCATCACGATGATCGTGCGATACCCCTTGGCGTTCGCCACCAGCGCGAGGCCGATGCCGGTATTGCCGGCCGTGCCCTCGACGATCGTGCCGCCCGGCGCGAGCAGGCCCCGCTCCTCGGCATCGTTGACGATGTACAGCGCCGCGCGATCCTTCACCGATGCACCGGGATTGGCGAATTCGCACTTGGCGAAGATGTCGCAGCCGGTTTCGTCGCTGGGGCCCTTCAGCCGGACGAGCGGGGTGTTACCGATGAGCGCGAGCGTGTTCTGGGAAACGTGCATGCCGCGTAGATAGGAGCCCGCCCCCGGCCCACGCAAGCAACGCAATCTATCGGGCGACGCCCGCCTGCTTCAGATGCGGCCCAAGCCGCCCGCCGATCCACAGGAAGAACATCCGGTAATCGGAAAACAGCGACCAAAGCGGATAGGTGAAGGTCGCCGGGCGGTTGCGCTCCACCCCGAAATGCGCACCCCAGGCAAAGCCGTAGCCGGCAAGCGGAATGGCGATCAACCACCAGGCATTCAGCAGCAGTCCCGCTGCCAGCGCGGCAAAGGTCAGGGCGGTGCCGATATAATGCAGCCTGCGCGTCGCGGGCTTGGCGTGCTCGCGTAGATAATGGGGCCAAAAGTCCCGATAGCGCGTGATCGTGCGGGCCATGGACGAATGCTACGCCCTTTTCGCGCGATGGAGAATATCCACCGGTCCTCCCCGGCGGAATTTCTGCTACCTGCTGGCAGATGACTCGCCTGCCCGTCCTCGCCGTGCCGCTCCTGCTCCTCGCCGCCGCCGCTCCGGCGCCGCCCCGCGGCATCTACACCCCCGCCCCCGGCAGCGCCGAGCGCCGGGCGATCGTCGCGACGCTGCATGGTGCTGACGATCGCCCGGCGGCGCGCTTCACCTTCCGCAGCGTTCGCCTGTTTCACAAGGGCCCGCGCGCGATCGCCTATGTGCGGGGCACGGGCGCGGTGGGCGACTTCCAGGCGCTGCTCGAACGGACGGGCAAAACGCCCTGGCGCAAGGTTTGGAGCGTGAGCGACGGGGGCAGCAACAGCTGCGAGGCCGGCGCGCGCCATTATGGCTGGGCCGTCCGCCGGATCCGGAGCTATGGCCTCGCGCCGGATTCGCTCCTGCCCGGCATCACCCGACAAGCCCGCGACCTCGCTCACAGGGCGGCGACCGAACCCGATCTGCAATGCGTCGGCGATCTCGACGGCGGCCCGGCATGAACAATGCCCGCCCGGTGCGCCCGAGGAACGGCGTACCGGGCGGGCGCGCCCTCATGCCGCCTGCAGCATCTGCTCCAGGTCGGCGCGGGCATCGCCGGTCGGGCGGATGTCGAACGCGTCGATCAGGATGCCGAGCAGTTCGGGGGTGAGGAACTGCGGCAGCGTCGGCCCCAGATGGATCCGCCGCAGCCCCAGATGCAGCATGGTCAGCAGCACCGCGGTCGCCTTCTGCTCGAACCAGCTGATCGCATAATGGAGCGGCAGGTCGTTGACGCCGACGTTCAGCGCCTCGGCAACGGCGGTGGCGATACGGATCGCCGAATAGGCATCGTTGCACTGGCCGATGTCCAGCACGCGCGGCACGCCGTTGACCGTACCGAGTTCCTCGCGATTGAAGCGGAACTTGCCGCAGCCGAGCGTCAGCACCAGGCTGTCCTGCGGGGTCGCGATGGCAAGGTCGTGGAAATAGTTGCGGCCCGGTCGCGCACCGTCGCAGCCGCCGATCAGGAACAGGTTCTTCACCTCGCCCCTTTCGATCATGCCGAGCAGCGTGTCCGCCACGCCCATCACCGTATTGCGGGCGAAGCCGATGGTGATGGCCTGTTCCGGCGCATCCCCGGCGAAGCCGGGCTGGGCCAGCGCGCAGGCGATGGCCGGCGCGAAATCCTGGCCGGTCAGGTGCGGCAACCCGCTCCAGCCCACCGGCCCCGCCGTGAAGATCCGGCCCGCATAGCCCTTCAGGTTCGGGTTGATCAGGCAGTTGGAGGTCATCACGATGGCCCCGGGAAAGGCGTCGAAGTCCTTTTGCTGGTCCTGCCAGGCGCCGCCATAATTGCCCGCGAGGTGCGCATATTTCTTCAGGCCAGGATAGGCATTGGCGGGCAACAGCTCGCCATGGGTGTAAACCCGCACGCCGGTGCCCTCGCTCTGCTGGAGGATCGCCTCCAGATCGCCCATGTCATGGCCGGAGACGAGCAGGCACTTGCCCGCACGGGGCGTCATCCGCACCACGGTCGGCTCGGGGTGGCCGAAGCGGCCGGTGTTGGCCGCATCGAGCAGCTCCATCACCTTCAGGTTGAGCGCGCCGATCGCCAGCGCATTGCCCAGCAACGCCTCCATGTCGGTCGGGTCGGTGGCGAGGAAGGCGGCAATGCGGTGAAACTCGGCGCTGATCGCGCAATCCTCGAAGCCGAGCACGCGGGCGTGCTCGCCATAGGCCGCGGTGCCCTTCAGCCCATAGAGGATCAGGTTGCGAAGGCCGACGATGCTGGGCCCGTCGCGATCCATGAAGCGCTGGATCGCCGCGAGGGGCGCGGCCGCCGCCAGGTCCGACGGGGTCGTGCCCGGATTCCAGCCGGCGGGCTCGGGCAGCGACGAGAGATCGGCCTCCACCGCCTCCGCGAGCAGCCGTGCCCGTTCCCGCATCGAAAGCGCGCGGGCAATCAGCGGCATGAAGCGCGTTTCGTCGAAATTGACGTTGGTCAGCGTGGTGAACCAGGCATGGGGCGTGAAGGCGTCCACCGCCTCGTCCCGCGCGCCCTTCGCCGCCGCGCGATCGGCATAGACCGAAACACCCTGCATCACGCGCAACAACACGTCCTGAAGATCGGCGACCTGCCCCGTCTTGCCGCAAGACCCTATCTTCGCAGCACAGCCGCCCTTGTTCGATTGTTCGCACTGGACGCAGTACATCGCCGGTCTCCAAGTAAAGCTGAATTATGGATTCCGGTTATGAAGGCCATGCAGCGGCTACCTTGACGCATGTCAAATCTAGGTAATTTCCCCAGTGCATCTGCATGCTTGGAAAGGTAAGACCGCCCAAGCATGCAACTGACCCGCCATTCCGACTATGCGTTGCGCCTGCTCATTCACCTGGGCAGCACGGGAGACGGGCGCGTTTCCATCGCCTCGGTGGCGGAGGAGCAGGACATCTCCGCCACGCACCTGATGAAGATCGCCAACAATCTCGCCCATGCCGGCTTCATCGAGGCGGTGCGCGGGCGCGGCGGCGGCATCCGCCTGGCGCGCGACCCGGCGGAGATCAATCTGGGCGCCGTGCTCGACGTGACCGAACCGCGCTGCCCGATGGTCGATTGCACCGGCTGTCGGCTGGCACGCGGCTGTAACCTCCCCGGCGTGCTGGACGAGGCGCGCCGCGCCTTCATGGACGTGATCCGTCGCTACACCCTGGCCGACGTGCTGCGCGGCCGGGGCGGACTGCTCTGGGCCGGCCGCGCCGTGCCTGCCACACCCGCCACCACCGCGCACTAGGCGCCGGCAGCGGCCCCCGAACGTCTTACCCGTCGCACGGCCTGCCCACTTCCAGATCGCCCTTGGTCTCCTCCAAGGTCTGCGCCCATCCGATCGAATCGCGCGCTTGATTGACGGCCCTCTCGTCTTGCAGCGGGAACAACGCCCTGCGCCCGTCCACACATCTGGTCTGACTGCCATAGCGCTGCGGAAGGCCTTTATGGACCCGCACCCGGTCGAACGTTAACGCATAATCCTTGGCATCCACATCGCCCGACTTCACGAGCAGTGCCATTTTCTCGAGGGCGTATTCTCGAAAGCTGTCGTCGGGAGAGTGCTGCGCGATCAACCATGCGCCGTGCGTGACTTGCCGCCCGTGCACGCGGTTTGAGAACCACCCGGTCTTGGGAAGCAGGCGCCTCAATGCCGTTGTGGTTCTCGCATCGATCCGGCGAAGATCCTGGCCGATCAACTCGCCGACGGCACGCCGTTGTGCGCCGTCGAGCGACGGATCGTCCACCATCCAGAGGTTCTGCCGGGTCACCTCATCCAGCCGGACCAGATAAAGCATCTGTTCTCGCAGGGGCGCTGTGGGAGCCGGCGCTCCGCGCTCGGCCTCGTCCAACGCGCTACACCACCGGGCGAGGACAGGCGCGATTTTTGCGTCGGGGGAGCTGCACGCGGCGGCCAGCAGCATCAGTGGACCGATCATGATACCGCTTTGACATCGATCGCGGCGGCAGGCGCGGTCCGCCTTGCGCGACGGCGGCGCAGTGCGCCGCCAGCGAGGCTGAGACCGCCGACCATCATGCCCCAAGCGGACGGTTCCGGCACGCCAGCCGGCGTGAGGACGAAATCGGGACGCTCGATCCCTGTGCCATAAGACGCGACGAAACCGGCCATGACGAATTGCGGTATGTGGAAATAGACGAGAAAATCGTTCGTGTTGTCGTCGATTTCCCCGAGCCCGCCCGCAGCACCGCCGATCATCAACGCGTCTTGTCGAAAGCTGTAGCCCCAGAGCACATTCGACATATCATACGCATAGCCCTGATATGACCCACTGAAATCCAGAACTTCATACGCGCAGTTGCCAATATCCTGACAAATGCCGAATGCCACCTTTATCGAACCGGAAAAGTCGCCGATGTAAGGGGCATCCGGGTCATGCACGTACCCTACAAAATTATATCTTGCGATCGTGGGGGTCGCGGAAGCCTGAAGCGCCATCAAGGAAGCTGATACCGCTACAGCAAGACCGATGATTTTCTTCATGCCCCCCCCAGCTGCCGGGTATCGATTGCCACCGGGCTAGAGGATCACATCCTCACCGTTCGAACAATACATCACCCGCAAAAACCAGCATCGCGACAGCCGACACCATCTCACGCCCACCCGGATCCGACAGGAATCAAGAGGATCCACACCACGGCCATGTGCAAGAAACACCTGTTCGCGCACAGGTTTCTGATCCCTCGCATTCGGGAATGACTGCCTTCGCGAGGCCGATCCGTGAACGTCGACCAGTGGCAGCCTTCGGGACTATCGCCATCGCGCAAACGGAGCCCGCACCCTTCCCCCGACCACCCCTTTTGCCTATCGCCATCCCGCATGGCCGATCGCAAGTTCAGCTTCCCGCCCATTGTCGCGCCCGACACGCGGCTGCTCGTGCTCGGCTCGCTGCCCGGGGAGCGTTCGCTGGCGGCCGCGCGCTATTACGCGCATCCGCAGAACCAGTTCTGGCAGCTGCTTTCGCCCGCCGCGGGCCGCGATCTTGCCGCCCTCGACTATCCGGAGCGCCTGGAGGCGCTGCGCGCCGCCGCCATCGGCCTTTGGGACGTGGTCGCCAGCGCCACCAGGCCCGGCAGCACGGATGCCGCCTTGCGCGACGTCGAGCCGCACGACATCGTCGCCCTCGCGGACTCGCTGCCGGCGCTGCGCGCGATCGCTTTCAATGGCGCCACCGCCTATCGCCACGGCCTGCGTCAGCTCGGCGCGGCGGCCGCGCGCTACACCGTGGTTGCACTGCCGTCCTCCAGCCCGCTGCACACCATCGGCTTCGCCGCCAAGGCACCGGCCTGGGCTGCGCTCGCCGCCTTCTCCCGCCCCGAACAGCTGCAAACGCTTAGCAATAGCGCACCATGACGCGAACCATTCGCAACACGCATGTTAAGAGTTAGTAGCAATACGGAATGGCCCGGAGACGCGCGTAAGCCTAGCGCTGGCAACGCGAATTTGTCATGGTCAATAGCCGAAGCGCCCTTTTCCGCCCCAGCGACCAGGCCCCCGGCGCGGCAACCGAAGACGCACCCTCCTATCGCTTTCTCGAGCTGCTGTCCGCCAGCGCAACCGATCTGCTGCAGTCCGAGGATCTCGCTCCGACGCTGGATCGCATCTTCGATCTCATCCGCAGCGAAGTGGAGCTCGACGTGCTGTTCCACTACGCTTTCGACACCCAGGCCCAGGGGCTCAACTTGCACGCCTGGGCAGGCCTGACCGAAAACCAGGCGACAGACTGGGAGCGCGTACCGCTCGGGGTGGCCCTTTGCGGCAGCGTCGCAGCGACATTGGAACCGATCGTCGCGGACAACATCCAGCAGTCCGAAGAACCCCGTCTCGCCTATGCGCGCGCCATGGGCCTAGATGCCTGCATCTGCATGCCGCTGCTTCACAAGGGCGTGCTGCTCGGGACCTTGGCCTTCGGCAGGCGGCGGCCGGGCGGCTTCACCGACGCGGAACTCCAGTTCCTCCAGACGCTGGCGAGCTATGTGACGCTGGCCAAGCACCGCATCGGGGTCGACCGGGAACTGCGCGCCCGGCTGCAGGAACGCGATCGCATGCTGGCCGAGCGCGTCACGATCGAGCGGCAGATGATCGAGCTCACTCGCGCCAGCGCGCTCGGCTCGATCGCCGCCACCGTCGCGCACGAGCTCAACCAACCCTTGTCGGCCGCGGTGAACTACCTTGCCGCGATCCGCTTGTCCCCGTCCAGTGACGACCGGATCCGCGATCTCGGCAGCGCCGCCGAGCAGCAGTTGCAGCGCGCCGGGGAGATCATCCGCCGCATCCGTCGCATGGTCCGCCACGACGACCTGGTACTGGAAACGCGCGCCATCACCACCGCGATCGAGGAGGCCATCCACCTCGTCCGCGCCGCCGCACCGCGCCTGTTGCCGCCGCTGACGATCGAGGTCGGCGCCGAGGCGCAGCAGGCCCGTTTCGATAATGTCCAGATCGTCCAGGTGCTCGCCAACCTACTCCGCAACGCCGGCGAGGCATGCCACCTTCACGGCGACGCCCGCATCCATGTCACCGCCGAGCGACATTCGCCGGACGAAGTCACCATCCGGGTAATTGATACCGGCCCCGGTGTGCCGGCCGAGCAGCGCGGCATCTTGTTCCAGCCGGGCCTGGGCGACGGCCGGTGCTCCACCGGCAGCGGGCTGGGCCTCGGCCTCGCCATCTCCCTTCATCTGGTGGAGGCGCATGGCGGGCGGATCTGGGCAGAAGAAACACAAGGCGGCGGCGCGACCTTCGCCTTCACCCTTCCCGCCGCGCGTGCTGCCGACTAGTCGCTGCTGTTATTCCCCGCGTCGTAAGGCACGGCAAGCGCTTCGTTGTACATCTCGCGATGCACCTGCTCGACGGTCATCGCGAAGGCGCAGCCCTGCAATAGCCGCGTGCCGATCTTGACCTCGGCGGCCAGCGCCGATCCTTCCGCGCAGCGCGCGGGCTTCAGCGTGATCGTCACCGCCGCGCCGTCCGGCGTCTGGGTGGGATACACGGCAGCGTTGCCCTGCATCCGCGGCGAAACGGGATAGAAGGGAACGTCCTTCGCACCCTCCTGCTGGAACAGGATACGGCCCGGGGCGAGATCGAGCGCCCAGTCCCGGCCCTCGACGGGGCGCAATTGCAGCGGTGCCGACAGGTCCACATCGCCGAGCATCGGGCCGCGCTGCACCGCCGCGTTGGCGGGATCGTCGGCCGCATTCTCGGTCGACGCGCCGCCGCAGCCGGCAAGCAGCACCAGCGGTGCCAGGGCCAGGCCCGGTTTCCAGCAGATGCTCGGCTTCATGCGCATTCTCCTCGGCCTTTCTCCCTGCGCAGTCGCGGCCGCGTGGTCAAGCACGGTAAACGGCCCCTTTCGCGTGCCCCCTGCATCCTCCACGACTGTGCGAGATGTCTGAAAGAGCGCACCATTGCGTCTGTTTCATTGCGCCGCACCATTTCGTGTGACTCTGTCTCCCCTTTTCACTTGACGATGATTACCACCTAAGGAAAAGCACCGTACGCTATGAAAAACCCCTCCCCGATCGCACTCTCCGCCGTGGCGCTGCTTTCGCTCGCCGCTTGCAACAACAAGCCCGAAGTGGTCGACAGCCGCGCGCCGGACCCCATGGCTTCGCAGCTTGCGAACGCCGCGCCGGTGGAAACGCCGCCGACCATCGAAAGCTCGGTGAGCTTCCGCTGCCAGCCGGGCAACACCCTGCTGTTCGTGGACTTCTTCAAGGAAGGCAAGATGGCCTCGCTGCGCGAGAAGAAGGACTCGATGAAGTCGGTCCTGCTGCGCGCGCCGGAAGCCGGCAAGCCCTTCACCGCGGATGGCGGCTACAAGATCGAAGGCAACGCCAAGGCGGCCAAGATCACCCTGGCCGACGGCTCCGTCCATACCTGCAAGGCCTGAGCCTGCAGCCTCTCCCAAACACGAAGCCCGGCGGCTATTTCCGCCGGGCTTTTTTCATGCCAGCAAGGGCGCGGAGGTGATGCGCGTGGCAACGATCGCAGTGTACAGCCTGAAGGGCGGCGTGGGCAAAACCACGCTGACGATCAATCTGGCCTGGGCGTCCGCCGTCCGCTCCGCCCGCCGCACCCTGCTCTGGGATCTGGATCCCCAGGCCGCGTCCACCTTCCTGCTCGGCGGCGATAGCGGGCGTCATCAGGCCCAGTCCATCTTCTCCAAGGATGTCGCCGCCGCCAAGCTCATCCAGGCCACCGCGATCGATCGGCTGGCGCTGCTGCCCGCGGATGCCTCGCTCCGCCAGCTCGATCACCTGTTCCACGCGCTGGACAAGAAGAAGCGGCTGAGCAAGCTGCTGGACGACCTTGCCGAGGATTTCGACCGCATCCTGCTCGATTGCCCGCCGGGGCTCACCGAGACGAGCGAGCAGGTGATGCGCGCCGCCGACCTGATCGTCGTGCCGGTCGTGCCGTCGCCGCTCTCGCAGCGCGCCTTTCAGGAAGTGGCGACGCATCTTGCCCAGCGCGGCGCCAAGGTGCCGCTGATGCCGGTCCACGCCATGGTCGACCGCCGCCGAAAGCTGCATGTCGAGGCGCTCGAGCGCCAGCCGGACTGGCCGGTAATTCCGATGGCGAGCATCATCGAATCCGTGGCGGTCCAACGCGCGCCGGTGGGCGCCTTCGCGCCGCGCAGCGCGGGCGCGCGCGCCTTCAACGATTTGTGGCAGGCGATCGAACGGACGCTCGCCGAACGGCTTACGTGATGGTGTCTCACCGCCGAACGCCGCCCAAGGAGCTGGATCCCGCCCTGGTGCTGCGCGCCTATGCCATGGGGGTATTCCCCATGGCCGATTCCCGCGACGCCGGTTCGGTCTACTGGGTCGAGCCAAAGCTGCGCGGCGTGCTGCCGCTCGACGGCTTCCATCTCTCCCGCTCGCTGCGCAAGGTGGTGCTCTCCGATCGCTTCGAGGTCACCGTGAACCGCGATTTCCCGGCCATGATCCGGCTCTGCGCCGAATCCGCGCAGGATCGCCCGGACACCTGGATCAACGGCCCGATCGAACGCGCCTTTATCGAGCTGCACCATCGCGGCTATGCCCATTCGATCGAAGTCTGGGACGGCGGGCGGCTGGCCGGCGGCCTGTATGGCCTGGCACTGGGCCGCGCGTTCTTCGGCGAATCGATGGTCACCCGCGTCCGCGATGCGTCGAAAGTCGCGCTGGCCCACCTCGTCGCACGGCTACAGGCAGGCGGCTTTCGCCTGCTCGACTGCCAGTTCATCACCGATCATCTCGCCTCGCTCGGCGCGATCGAGATCCCCCGGGACGATTATGTGGCGTTGCTCGGCGCCGCGCTCGGCGATTCGACCGGCGCGGTGGCGTTGCCGCCCTCGGCATCGGGCGACCTCTTCGCGCTCGATGCGCCGGGGGAGGATGCCGGGACCGTGTCCGGCCCGCTTTCGCGGAAGGTCATCGCGCAGCTCTTGGGCCACACATCATAGATCGGGTGCTGCACCACGTTGAGCGCCGGCTGCTCCTTGTAGAGCCAGCCGGAGAAGACGCGGTGCCAGCGCTGGTCCTCGCGGCGCACGTCCATCTGCACGAAAGCACCGGTCAGGTGATCCTGCTCCCAGGGTGCGGTACGTTCGCACGCCCGCAGGCGCACGGTCACCTGCCCGTCGATCCTGGCGGCCTGGCCCGGCTTCAGCGTGATCTCGCGCTCGACGCCGTTACGCTTGTTCAGCACGCCCAGCACTGCGACACGATCGCGCATCGGCGTCGCCGCCGCATCCACGGTGGCGGCATCGGGCCCCACGGAAACGGTGTCGACGCCCTGATTGTCGCCGGCGCCGGTAATCACCAGCTCGTCGCCGGCATTGTCGCCGCCGGCAGCACCGTTGCCGCTTCCGCTACCCGAACAACCGGCCAGCGCGAGCGCGAGCAGCGCCGCCGCAGCCTTCATGCGTCGGGGGTCCAGGCCTCGTAATCGCCGGTGGCCTTGGCGCGATGCGCACCCTTTTCGAGCGCGCCCGGCGGACGATAGGCCAGCTCGGTGCCGGTGTGATTCGGCTCGGCGGGCTTCTCCCAGGCGCGGACCGGCGGCAGCGACTCATCGGGCGTACCGTCGATCTGGTGCGACAGCCAGCTGAACCATTCCGGCGGAATGCGGCTGGCGTCGTTGGATCCCTTGTAGATCACCCAGCGGCGCGGAATGCCGTTGGGATCGACGCCACCCTCGAAATAGAGGTTACCGAGCGAATCCTCGCCGACGCGCTTCTTGCCGCGCAGTCCCATGCGAGTGCCGAACGTGGCGCCGTTCCACCAGGTGAAGATCGGAAAAGGAAGTCCCATGGCTCTGCCCGATACCGCCAAGCGCAGCGCTCGGCAACTCCCCTCAGCGGATCAGAGCGGTCTTTCGACCGCGACCGCGAGCGGGCCCTTTTCCCCGTCGACGATGCGGGCGCGCAGCGCCTGGCCAGGCTCCACTTCCTCCACGCCGGCGCGGCGCAGCGTCTCCATATGGACGAAGATGTCAGCGGTGTCGCTCGTCCGGACGAGGAAGCCATAGCCTTTCAGCCGATTGAACCACTTCACCGAAACCGGCTCGAACGGCCCCGCCTCACCGATCAGCTTCAGCCGCTCCACCCGCTCGGTCGGGCGCTTCACCGGCTCGACGGCGGTGCTCAGGTCGATCGAAAGAACCGTCTTGGCCTGCAGCCCCCGCTGCCGCTCGACGGCCACGCATTCGATCCGCGCCCCTTCCGGAACGCTGCGTCGGCCATGGTCCTGCAAGACCGAGAAATGGACAAGAATATCCCCGACGCTCGCGTCGTCGGCGACCATGAACCCAAAGCCTCGCGTTACGTCAAACCACTTTATGACGCCGCGATAGATCCGTTCGTCCACACCGGATCCCCCATCAGCCAGAAGTTCGTCGCCGGCGAGACCCGGATAGTGTTCAGACGCCAGCTGTTGCTCAGCACGCATTATCGTTATCCCCCAAGCCAGCAACATTAACACAGCATTACCGATGAGGGGAATCGCTTTATGCGATCAGGAATGTCCCGCTTCGGGCGATCCATCCGGCTCCTCTCCCGGCGCCATGCGCAATATCTTATGCGCAATCTCAGGGGCGTGCCCCGCCCGTAAAAATGCAGCGACTTGCTTTTTGTGAAGATCGCGGTCCGCAGGGGTCGCGGAGAAAGGTCCGAATCGGCGGCGACGTGCAAAAACAAGGGCACTGGCCCAGGCATCTGCTGCGATTGCCTCCTCCAGTTCAGCGGTATCGGCGGCATCGATGCCGTCGTGACGCAGCGTCATCGCCACGCGCCGTGCCCCCAGCCCGCGCCGCCCCATCGCCCGCACCCGCGCCTCCGCAAAGCTGCGATCGTCGACATAGCCGCGCTCGGCCATGCGCTCGGCCACGGCCTCCGGGTCCGGCGCGCCTTCCCCGGCCCAGCCGCGCTCGCGCAGTTTGCGCGTGAGATAGGCGGCCAGCCGCGCGCGCGTGGTGGCGAAACGCTCGACATAGCGAAGTGCCAGACGATCCAGATCGGCGGCGACGAGCGGTGGCTTGGATTGGGACGGATGAGGCATGCGCCTTGATTGTGCCACACTGCCAACCGATTTTGAACGATACTGCGTAGCAGAGCCACTGCGGAATTCTGCCCTCTGCGGAAATCTGCGTTGTGGGGGCACAACGACCTGCTACCTCACAGGGGCACGAGAAAAAGAATATGGTATTGGACGAAACGGGATCGCTCGAAACGGTGGATATGGCAGCGCTGACGCCCACGCCCACGGAAGACACGCTCCCGCGCCGTTTCGCTGACTTCGAAACACTGGGTGCCGCGCTCGATTACGCGGCCCAGGGTGCGCGCGGTTTCAACTTTCACGATGCGCGGGGCAAGCTGGTGCGGCCCTATCGCTTCGCCGAACTGCGTGCGGACGCGGTGGAACAGGCGCGCCGCCTGATCGCCGCCGGCATCCAGCCGCAGGATCGCATCGCGCTGATTGCGGAAACCGGGCCGGAATTCGCCTCGCTGTTCTTCGGCGTGATCTATGCGGGCGCCTGGCCGGTGCCGCTGCCGCTGCCGACCAGCTTCGGCGGTGCGCAATCCTATATCGACCAGCTGCGCGTCCAGCTCGAAAGCTGCGCCCCGACGCTGCTGATCTACCCGCCCGAGATCGGTGCGATGTGCGCCGAAGCCGCGCGG
The DNA here is from genome assembly GCF_001650735.1 of Sphingomonas sp. TDK1. GTDB lineage: Bacteria > Pseudomonadota > Alphaproteobacteria > Sphingomonadales > Sphingomonadaceae > Sphingomonas. Next base: position 158,334 of record NZ_LXVY01000048.1, read on the forward strand.
TTGACGAAGGTCGACGCGACCGACTGGCAGGCCTTTGCCGAACGGGCCGCCCCCGAGGTCGCCCTGCCCCAGGCCGAGCCGGACGATATTGCCTATCTGCAATATTCGAGCGGCTCGACCCGCTTCCCGCACGGCGTCGCGATCACGCACCACGCGCTGCTCAACAATCTCGCGGCGCACAGCCACGGGATGGAGCTGGTCGATGCGGATCGCTGCATCTCCTGGCTGCCCTGGTACCATGACATGGGCCTGGTCGGCTGCTTCCTGTCGCCGGTCGCGAACCAGGTCTCGACCGATTACATGAAGACCGAGGATTTCGCCCGGCGCCCGCTCGCTTGGCTGGACCTCATCAGCCGCAATCCCGGCACGAGCATCTCCTATTCGCCCACCTTCGGCTACGACATCTGCGCCCGCCGCATGTCCAGCCAGACCAAGGCGAGCGAGCGGTTCGACCTCGCCCGCTGGCGCATCGCCGGCAACGGCGCCGACATGATCCGCCCGGACGTGATGCAGCGCTTCGTCGACGCGTTCGCCGATGCCGGCTTCCACGCCACCGCCTTCATGCCGAGCTATGGCCTGGCCGAGGCGACGCTGGCGGTGTCGATCATGCCGCCGGGGGAAGGCATCGTCGTGGAGCTGGTCGAGGAGACGCAGCTCTCCGGCGGCGTCGCCCGTGCCGATCGCCCGCAACGCTACCGCGCCGTCGTCAATTGCGGCAAGCCGGTGCGCGACATGGAGATCGAGGTCCGCGAGGAAGACGGCACGCCGCTGCCCGAAAAGGCGATCGGCAAGGTCTGGTGCAAGGGCCCGTCGGTGATGGTCGGCTATTTCCGCGACGAGGCGGCGACCGAGGCATGCATGTCGGACGGGTGGCTGGATACCGGCGACATGGGCTATATGTCGGACGGCTATATCTACATCGTCGGCCGCGCCAAGGACATGATCATCGTCAACGGCAAGAACCACTGGCCGCAGGACATCGAATGGGCGGTGGAGCAGCTGCCGGGCTTCAAGCAGGGCGACATCGCCGCCTTCGCGATCACCACCCCCGGTGGCGAAGAGACGCCGGCCGTGCTGGTCCAGTGCCGTACCTCGGACGAGCAGGAGCGGCTGCGCCTGCGCGACGAGATCCGCGAGCGCGTTCGCTCGGTCACCGGCATGAACTGCGTGGTCGAGCTCGTGCCGCCGCGTACGCTGCCCCGCACCAGCTCGGGCAAGCTGAGCCGCGCCAAGGCGCGCAATCTCTATCTGAACGGCGAGATCAAGCCCTACGCGGTCGCCGCTTGACATGCACGTCCGGCCGGGCGCCTTGCCCGGCCGGCAGCCCGCCTTCCGGGCGGGCGCTGCTACCCACCATAAATGGACGTAATCACCTCCATTTTCGCAGCACCCTAACCTCTCGCTAACCTGGACTCGCTACAGCAGCGGCGTGAGCAGCTCCTCTCCGTCTTCTCCGAAGGCCGCGCGCATCGATGCGCGTGCGCTGCTCGGACTCACCGATCCTTCCGACGCGATGGATTGGCCGCGCCTTCGTGCCGCGCAGCTCCATGTCGCGCGCCGCTCGGCAGTGCTCTTCTTCGCAGCGCAGATCTTCGGCTCCGCGCTTGCCGTGCTGGCGCTCGCGCCCATGGCGCCGCACGACAAACTGCTTTGCTGGATGCTCCTTACGCTCGGCACCTCCGGCTGGGTGACGATGCGCCGGCTCGGCTGGCGCGACGAGGATGCCCTGACCGCCACCCTGGCCGATGTGCGCCGCGGCGGGGTCGAGGGAATAGCGATGGGGCTGGTCTGGGCCATCCTGCCGCTGGCGTTCGGCATGCTCGTCACGGCGCGTGCCGGCATCGATCTCTGGGCAGCGACGACCCTGGTGATGATCACCTCGGCCCTGACGAGCGGCCTGCTGCCGCTGGCCAGCCTGGCGTTCATCGCCATCTTCGGCAGCATCTGCGTCGCCACGCTGTTGTTCGTCGGCGCGCCGTTGCTCGCCGGCACCGCGAGCTTCATGGTGCTGCTGATGGCGACGGCGAGCTATGGCCGCGCGCACGCGCACGCGCTGCTGCGCGCCAACCAGATCGCGCTGGACGAGCGCGACCAGACCGTCAGCCTGTTGTTGCGCGAGTTCGAGGATGCCGGTTCGGACTGGCTGTGGGAGGTCGACGCGCAGCGCCGAGTCGTCCGCGCCAGCCCGCGCCTCGCCGCGTCGCTCGGCCTGGAGCCGAGCACGCTCGGCGGCATGCCGCTGCTGCAACTGCTGGCAGGCCCCGCCTGGCAGACCGGCCAGTTCCCGTCCGAATTGCACGACCTTGCCGACAAGCTGAAGAGCCGCGAGCCCTTTGCCGATCTCGCGATTCCGATGGACATCGAAGGCGATCGCCGCTGGTGGCAGATGTCGGCCAGCCCGAAATATGACGAGCGCGGCGCCTTTGCCGGCTTCCGCGGCGTCAGCTCCGATGTCACCGATCAGCGACGCGCTACCGAGCAAATCTATCGGATGGCCCGGTTCGATGCGCTCACCGGACTGCCCAACCGCCTGCACATCAACGAGGCACTGGCAACCGCGCTATCGGAAGCCGACAAATGGGGCGCGCGCTGCGCCTTCATGATGATCGACCTCGATCGCTTCAAGGCCGTGAACGACACGCTCGGCCACCCGGTCGGCGATCGCCTGCTCCAGCGCGTCGCGCGGCGGCTGCGGGGACTGGTCAGCGACAACGAGATGATCGGGCGGCTGGGCGGCGACGAATTCGCCGTGGTGGTGCGCGATGCCCGCGACACCGCCCGCGTCGAGGCGCTCGCCCAGTCGATTATCGATACCGTTTCGCGTCCCTACGAGCTGGACCAGCACACCCTCTATATCGGCGCATCGGTCGGCCTCGCCCTCGCCCCGCGCGACGGCCGCACCGCCGAGACGCTGGTCCGCTCGGCCGATCTCGCGCTCTATCGCTCCAAGGACAAGGGCGGCGGGGTCTTCCATGCCTATGAGCCGCAGCTGCACGTCGCCGCCGAAGAGCGCCGGGTGCTGGAAATCGCGCTGCGCGGCGCAGTCGAACAGGGGCAGATGCAGCTCGCCTACCAGCCGGTGGTCAATGCCCGCACCGGCGGCCTGCTCGGCTTCGAGGCGCTGCTGCGCTGGACGCATCCCGAGCTCGGCGTCATCCCGCCCGCCAAGTTCATCCCGCTCGCCGAGGAAGCGCGGCTGATCGGCGGAATCGGCGAATGGGTGCTGCGCACCGCCTGCCACGAGGCCGCCCGCTGGGACGAGCCGGCGCGCATCGCGATCAACGTCAGCGCCGAACAACTGCACAACCCCGCCTTCGCGACGCTTGTTGCCCAGACGCTCGCCGCTTCCGGCCTCGCGCCGGACCGGCTCGAGCTGGAAGTCACCGAAAGCGTGTTCCTGCGCGAAGGCACGGCCGCGACCTCGGTGCTCGAGCAGCTCCTCGATCTCGGCGTCCGCCTCAGCCTCGATGATTTCGGCACCGGCTATTCCTCCCTCGGCTATCTCACCCACACCCGGTTCAGCTCGATCAAGATCGATCGCAGCTTCATCCAGTCCGCGGCGCGCGGCACGCGCGAGGCGATCGCCGTGATCCGCGCGGTGGTCGCGCTGGCCGAAAGCCTTGGCATGGCGACCACGGCCGAGGGGGTGGAAACCGAGCAGGAGCATGCGATGGTGCAGTCGCTCGGTTGCAGCCGCGTGCAGGGCTTCTACTTCGGACGGCCACTACCGGTCGAGGAAGCGCGTGCCATCGTCTCGCACAACGCACCTGAAACAACCCGCGCGCGCGCATAGAAAACGGCGCGCCTGTGCCGCGGCTCCAGCGCCGCAGCTTCGCAGGAAAAGGCATCGCGGGGAGCGACAGCGGCGACGCTTCGCTTTCGCGCGCAATTTGGCACCCCGCCGCATCTTCGCTCTTGCCCGAAGCAGAATCGGCCGATAAAGGGGCGGACCGCACAGGGGTGTAGCTCAGCTGGTTAGAGCGTCGGTCTCCAAAACCGAAGGCCCTCGGTTCGAATCCGAGCTCCCCTGCCACTTCTTCCCATCATCGTTCGATTCGCCCGCCCGCCGTCAGGCCTGCGCGGGCGCCAGCTTCCAATAGGTCGCGTAGCGCTCGTGCGCGATGCGGTGATAGGGCACCAGCCGCACCGTTCCGCCCGTCGCCGAGGCCAGGGTGAACTCCAGCGGCTTCGCCCCCGGCCGGATCGTCGCCGCCAGCTTGGCAGGATCGCCCGCCAGTACCGGCACCTGCACGGGCATGTCGTTGTAGCGCCCATATTCCCGCTCGTTGACGACGATGTCCGCACCCGGCGCCAGTCCCTCGCGCCCCAGCGCGCCCGCCAGCACCAGCGGCCCATAGGTGAAGGCGACCACGTCCGGCGCAGCAGGGGCGCTCTCGAAGCCGGGTTCCATCACCAGCTGCAGTTCCACCGCATCGCCGTCGCGCCAGCTGCGCGTGACCGCGACCCGGCTGCCCGGCGCAACCGACCGTGCCGCCACCTTGCCGTTGACCCGCACGATCGCAGTGCGGCTCCAGCGCGGATGGCGCAGGCTCAGCGTCAGCTCGGCGGGCTTCTCCAGCTTCCAGCGCAGCGTCGTCGTCGGCACTTCCGGGAAGCGGGTTTCCTGGACCAGCGTTGCCCCCTTGTCCCGCCAGCGCACCGTGGAGGGGAGGAAGAGGTTCACATAGAGCGTGTCCTGTTCATGGAAGTAGATCGAATCCCGATACTTCACATGATTTTCCATGCCCGTGCCGGTGCAGCACCAGAAGCTGTGCTCGGGCGTGTGGTACAGCTTCATGTACCCGGGGCGGGCGCCCTGAAAATAGGTCGCCATCCCGCTGTCCGGATCCTGCGAGGCAAGGATGCCGTTGAACAGCGTGCGCTCGTAATAATCGGCGTATTCGGGGCGCGGCTCGTGCAGGAACAGGCTGCGCGTCAGCTTCAGCATATTGTGCTGGCAGCAGGTCTCCGACCCCTTGGCGGAGAATACGTGCTTCTCGAAATCGGCCATGGCGAAGAAATGCTCGCCATCGCCGTGGCCGCCGGTGGCGAAGGAGCGCGTTTCCGCCACCGTCTTCCAGAAAAACGCGGCCGCGTCACGATAGGCGGCGTCGCCGGTCGCCTCATAGACACGCTGGAAGCCGACCACCTTGGGCACCTGCGTATTGGCATGGAGCCCATCGAGATGGTCCCGCCCCTTGGCCAGCGGCGTCAGCAACGCCTTGTGCGAGAAGCGCTCGGAAAGCGTGCGGTATTCGGGCTTGCCGGTGAGGAAATAGAGGTCGGCATAGACCTCGTTCATGCCGCCATGTTCGGTTTCCAGCATCGCCTCGAACGCGGCGTCGGACAGCGGCTTGGTCGCCACCACGCCCCAGTCGGCAAGCCGCAGCAGCACGTCGCGCGCCTGGCTGCTGTCCGCCAGCGTCCAGCCGTCGCGCAGGCCGGCATAGACCTTGTGCAGCGTGTACCAGGGCACGCCGGTGATCTTCTCGCCGCGGAGATGCGCGGCGACGACGGATGCCCCTTCCGGGAAGGCGGTGACCAGCCCGCTCTTCGCCGCATCCTGGCAGGCAGCCAGCTCGCTCGCGATATAGTCGACGCGCGCACGATATTGGACGTCCCCGGTCGAGCGCCAGGCAAGTGCGCAGGCCGAAAGGTAATGGCCCAGCGTATGCCCCTGGCAATGGATGTCCGCCCAGAGCGGATCGGACTCCCACCCGCCATAGATCGGCGCCTTGGGACTGAGCCCGGCATTGACGCGGAACTGGTGGAGCAGACGATCGGGCTCCAGTCGGAGCAGATAGGCCTCGGTCGCGCGCTGTGCGTGGAGGAACGGCCCCTCTCCCAGCGTGACGTCCGCCATGTCGAAGGGCTGCAGCTTCAGCGGCGCCGCCAGTGCAGGCGCTGCCTGCGCCGCAGCCGGCACCGGCACGCCCACCCCGCCGATCGCCACCGCACCGCCGGCCGTGCCGGCAAGAAACGCCCGGCGTGAAGTTCTGATCGTCATAGGGCGCAACCCTCTCCGTTCGCTCGATTTACTCCGGGTTATCAGACCGCCCCGGCTGCGCCAAGCCGGATCATCTTCGCTGCACCGCGGAAAAAAAGCGGCTTCCCAAATGGATCGGCCTGCCCCAACCAAGCGCCCATGGTCGAAAAGATTCTGGGCATTCTTGCCACCTTCACCATCGGCGTCATCTCCAGCGGCGGCTATCTCGGCATCGCCCTGCTGATGGCGATCGAATCCGCGTGCATCCCGCTGCCGTCGGAAATCATCATGCCGTTTGCCGGCTATCTGGTCTCCACCGGCCGGTTCGATCTGTACCTGGCGGCGACCGCCGGCGCGATCGGCTGCAACCTGGGCTCGATCGTCGCCTATGAAGTCGGCAAGCGCGGCGGGCGTCCGCTGGCGCTGCGCTGGGGCAAGTATCTGCTGATCGGCCCGGGCGAGATCGACGCGGCGGACCGGTTCTTCGCGCGCTGGGGCAGCCTGGCAGTGCTGATCGGCCGCCTGCTGCCGGTGATCCGCTCGTTCATCGCCTTCCCGGCCGGCGTCGCGCGGATGAAGCTGGTGCCGTTTCACGTCTACACTTTCCTCGGCAGCTGGCCGTGGTGCTTCGGCCTCGCCTGGGTGGGCATGACGCTCGGCGAGAAATGGGACAGCGATCCCCGCATGAAGGCCGCCTTCCACAGCGCCGACGCGCTGATCGGCGTGGTGCTGATCGGGCTGGTGGCATTCTATATCTGGCACCGCGTACGGGGCATGAAGCAGCGCTGAGGTCCATCGGATCCTCCCCCGCCGGCGGGAGGGGGGCCGCGCAGCGCGCTCGGAGGGGGAGGAAGCGCGTTGCCAACCCGACTTGCGCTGCGCGACACGATCCTCTAGATACGGCCCCCTAGCCGAAAGCGTGGGTGGATTGCACCGGTTCCTGGGAAGGACCGGGCAGCGGCCCCATGCCCGAAGCACCAACGTTCACACGAGGATAGCCCCAGTGGCGAAGACCAGCCCCGTCGAATTCGTGAAGCAGGTCCAGACCGAGACCCGCAAGATCGCCTGGCCGACCCGCCGCGAGACGATCATGACCGGCGTGATGGTGATGATCATGACGACGCTGCTCGGCAGCTTCTTCCTCGGCATCGATTCGCTGTTCGATCTGATCGTCAACGCCCTCCTCCGCCTCGCGCAGTAAGGAAAGACCAACAAGCATGTCGCGCTGGTACATCATCCACGCCTATTCCGGTTTCGAGGGCAAGGTCCGCGACCAGATCCTGGCCGACGCCACCCGCCTGGGTCTGGATCGCCTCGTCGAAGCCGTCGAAGTGCCGACCGAGACCGTCACCGAGGTGCGCCGCGGCAAGAAGATCCAGTCCGAGCGGAAGTTCTTCCCGGGCTATGTGCTCGCCAAGCTCGAGATGAACGACGACGTCTATCACCTGGTGAAGAACACGCCGAAGGTGACCGGCTTCCTCGGCAGCTCGGGCAAGCCCCAGCCGATCAGCGAGGCGGAAGCCGCGCGCATCCTGAACACCAAGGAAGAAGCGGCCACCGCGGCGCCGAAGGCGAAGCTCAAGGTCGATTTCGACATCGGCGACACGGTCAAGGTCATCAGCGGCAACTTCGCCACCTTCTCGGGCGTGGTGGAAGAGCTGGATTACGACAAGAACCGCGTGAAGGTCTCGATCTCGATCTTCGGTCGCGCAACCCCGCTGGAGCTGGGTTTCGAGGACGTCGAACGGATCAAGTAAGCCGCCCTCTTCGGGCGACACCTGCGAAATCGAAGAAGCCGGGGTATATCGCCCCGGCTTTTTTGTTGTGGCAGGGCCGCGGACCGTCGCAGATCGCCTCCCTGCCGGCATGCCGGCGCCTGCCCCCGCTTCCGGTGCCAATTCAGCCACTTCCGCGGCAAATCAGCGACAAACCAGTGACAATGCTTCTCGCTCGCCTTCCATGCGTTATCGGAATCTTTCGGCGAATAGTATCCGATTTTAACCAGATTCGACTATTCTGCATTCCTTGTTATACTTTCGAATCTTCGACTGATTCGGAGTATACACCATGTGGAATCTACCGAGCCGCTTCGCCTTTTTGCGGGACGAAGCAGAATTGCCGGCAATGGTGCACACCGCACTCGATCTACTGGGTACCAAGGAACTTGCCGGCACCGCCAACAACCCCGGCATCTTGGAGTGGGCGAAGGAGATCAACGAGATCTGCAAGCGCCCCTATGACAATTGGGCGGAAGACTTCTTCAATGCGGACTCGATCCCCTGGTGCGGGCTGTTCCTCGGCGTCGTCGCCGCCCGGACCTGCCAGAACCGGCCCGAACGCATGCCGCCGAACAAATATCTGAGCGCCCTTGCCTGGGCCGACTGGGGCACGCCGGGCTCGACCCACACACCGCCCTCGATCGACGATATCTGCCTGGGCGACGTGATCGTGCTGCGGCGGGACGGCGGCGGCCATGTGTTCCTCGCGCTGGGCGTCAGCCGCGACGGCAAGCGGATCTTCGGGATCGGCGGCAACCAGTCCGACGCGGTGACCATCGCCGATTTCGACGCCGAACGGCTGAAGGCCGTCCGCCGCCCGGTCTATAATCGCCGCCCCGCCGGTGCGCGCCACATTGTTCTCGCCGAAAAGGGCGTGCTCTCCGTCGACGAAGCCTGATCGACTGCCCGGGCGGCAGCACGTCGCGCCGCCGCCCCACTACCGATCGACACGCAGAACGCCGCCCTCAACGCGGCGCGGTCTCCGCAGCGGAGCAGTGGGAGGAGGAAATCGATGAACTGGCACATCCTTCTGGCGGCCGCGTTCGCCGCCCTGGTGCCACTGGCGCTGATCGTGACCGGCGTGGAATTGCGCAAGGTGCGGCTGCGGATCGTCCAGGACCTCAAGAACTCGGTGTTCAGCAAGGTCGACCGGGACCTGCCGCAACTCGCGCTCGCCCAGGCCCGCTACGATCAGGCGAAGGACAATGGCAGGACGCTCGGCGGGCGGCAGGACCAGCTGAAGCAATATCTGGGCGGCAGCTTCTACTTCGCCGTCTCCTTTGCCGGCTTCCTCCTCCTCTTCGATCCGATCAGCGCGCTTCTCAGCGCCAGCGGCCCGGCGCTCGGCGTGGTCCCTGCGATTTTCTGGCTGCCCCTCCCCCGCGCCACGCCCCTGCTGGAGCTGGAAGCGATGCGCAAAAGCGCGGCGATCGCGGGCTTTGCCTTTCTCGGCGGCTATGTGTTCAATCTGCGCTACCTGATCCGCCAGACGCTGAACCAGGAACTGAGCGCACTGGCCTTTGTCCGCGCAGGGCTGCGCCTGCTGCAGGGCGTGGTGCTGGCGGAGGTCCTGTACCATATCGGCGCCGCCACCGCCGTCGGCGCAACGGCGAGCGGCACCGCCGTCGGTGCCGGTGCCTTCGCGACCGCCTTGGGCGCTGCCTTCGTGCTCGGCTATTATCCCGATGTCGGCCTGGGGCGGATCGCGCGCTTCGTGTCGATCCAGGTGAAGCAGATCGACGAGGATGCCCTGCGCCACTGCAAGTCGATCCCGCTCGAGGTCATCGACGGGATCGACCAGGAAATCAGCTTCCGCCTGCAGGAAAGCAATCTGTACGACGTGCAGAATCTCGCCGTCGCCAACCCGATCGAACTCTATGCCGAATCCCCCTATACGCTGATCCAGGCGTTCGACTGGGTGCTTCAGGCGCAGCTCTGCCTCGTCGTCGGGATCAACCCGTTCTTCGCGCTGAAGCGACACGGCATCCGCACCATCTTCGATCTCGAGCGCGCGATCCTGTCCACCGGCGCGCCGCCCAGTTATGTGCGCGGCGTGCTGACGGTCGTGCTGTCGGAGGCGGATGACGATTTCAAGAACATGGTCGGCGTACCCGCCGCCAACGGATCGCTGGCGACGCTTGCCGACGAGGAGGTAGTGAAGATCGCCCGGCATATCGTCGCGATCGTTGCCGACGACCTGCACGTCCATCGCCTCCGGGCGTTGTGGACGGCGATCAAGAACAGCACCGCCGGCTCGCACGACGACAGCCCCGTCTGGCTGTTCGATGTGGGATGGCTCCCGGGCGACCAGCCCCATTCGCGGGAAGGTTGCGGGCCGGACCGTCCCCGCGACGGCGGTGCCGAAGGCTCGCCGGAGGATGCCGCCGCCGAGCGACCGACGGGCCCCAGGCCCGATGCGCCGACCAGCGGACGCCCCGCGCGTGCACGCCCTGCCCATGCGGCGCAGGACCAGCCGGCACCGGCGGACTGATCCGCCCGCAACCGCGACCATCAAGGACGGACGGTCGCGTCCGCGCGATGCCGGGTTCGGCCGGGCGAGAGCCGGAACCTGCGTCCCGCCCCCACCCGTCCGGACCGATCAGAGTACCGTCGGCTCGCGATAGGCGGCGCGTTCGCGCTCGATCTCGTCGCGCGTATAGGCCGGTGCCTTGTCGTCGAACGCGGTCCAGCCGGACTGGCGATAGGCCGCACCGCGCGTCGCGGCATCGACGCCACGACCGTTCAGCACCGATTCCGCCCGGGGCGCCAGCTCGTCGGACACGCGGGCGCTCACCAGCGTCCCACCGCGGCGCACGCCCTCGGAATAGACATGCGCATCCGCCTCGCTCTCGCCGGCATTCTTGAGCGCACCGACGATGCCGCCCGTGGCCGCGCCGCCGATGCCGCCGATTGCGGCACCCGCCGCGGTCGAGGCGAGCCAGCCGGCCGCCACGATCGGGCCGAGCCCCGGGATCGCCAGCAGGCCGAGTCCGGCGAGCAGGCCGCCCACGCCGCCCAGCGCCGCGCCGGTCGAGGCACCGCGCGTCACATCGCCATGTTCGTTGACGTCAGTGACGTCATGGTCGCCATGCGTATTGTTGGCGACGATGCTGAGATCGCTGTGCGGCACGCCGAGGCGCTCCAGCTCGCTCACCGCGGCCTTGGCATCGGAATAATCGTCGAACAGACGGGTAATGGTCCGGCTCATGGCATTTCTCCTGCAGAAATCGGGGGGTTAGCGCGCGGTGATGTTGCCCTTGTAGTCGAGCGTCACGGTCACCTTCTTGCCGTTCTTCATCGCCATGCCCTGCCAGGCGCCGTTCTCGGTGCCCTTCAGCCCGGCGATGTCGGTATAGCCCGCCTTGGCGAGCCGGCCCTTGGCCTGGCTTTCGGTGAAGGAGCTGTGGCCCTTGGCGGGTGCTGCGACATGGTGCGCGGTGCCGTCCTTGACGACCGGGTTGTGCGAGCCCGACTGGCCGCTGCTCTGCGCAGCCGCCCCCGTCGTCGCGAGCCCAAGCGCCGCGACGGCCATGATGATGCGTTTCATGCCCATTCCTCTCATTATCGAAGCTGTCCCCGCCCCGCCGAACCTCCCGGCGATGTGGAGAATTTCCTAAACCTCCGAACCACTTGATAAGTTCATCGGCCCGGATCATTGGCCGCCGCTTGCCAGCGACGCCACGCGCCGCCACTGTTCCCGTCGAACATCGGGGAAGCCAATGCCGCAGACCACTAAAGCCCAGACCCGCGCGCGCGTGGTGCTCGCCGCCGCCATTGCCGCCGCCGCCTTGTGGATCGGGATGGCATTCGTGCCGGCGGTGCTCTGGGCGGGGGTGCTCGCGATCGGGGTGGAGCCGGTCCGGGTTTGGCTGAGCGCACGGATGCCCGGCCGTCCGACGGTGGTCGCCGCGCTGCTCACCCTCGCCATCCTGCTCGTCGTGCTGATCCCGCTGTCGATCGCGATCAGCCAGGCGCTGGTCGAGGCGCAGTCCGTCGCCGCCTGGATTTCGGATGCCCGCGCGCACGGCGTGCCGCTGCCCGACTGGGTCGCCCGGCTGCCCTGGGGCCGCGAGCAGGTCACCGCCTGGTGGAATCTCCACCTGGTCACCCCGGAAGCCGCCGCCGCCGAGTTCGGCCGCCTGGATCAGTCGCTGTGGCGCAGCCATTCGCAGGCCTTCACCCACAGCCTGATCCGCCGGGTGGTGGTGTTCGCCTTCACCCTCGTCGTGCTGTTCTTCCTGCTGCGCGACCGCGACAATATCGTCCGCCAGCTCGAGCGCGGCGCGACCCGCGCGTTCGGCGACGCCGGCGATCGGCTGGGTCGCCAGATCTTCGCGGCGGTGCGCGGCGCGGTGGACGGCATGGTGCTGCTGGGGCTGGCGCAGGGCATCCTGATGGCGATCCTGTTCGCGATCGGCGGCGTGCCGCACCCGATCCTGCTCGGGCTGTTCTCGGGGCTGGCCTCGATCATCCCGTTCGGGCTGGCGGTGGTGCTGGTGCTGGCGCTGCTGCTGCTGCTCGCCAAGGGCGCGGTGATGGCGGCAATCGTGGTCGGCGCGATCGGCTATGCGCTCAACTTCGTGATCGACCATTTCCTGCGCCCGAGCCTGATCGGCGGCACCACCCGCCTGCCGTTCGTCTGGGTACTGATCGGCATCCTGGGCGGCGTGGAGACGATCGGGCTGCTCGGCCTGTTCGTCGGCCCGGCGGTGATGGCGGCGCTGGTGCTGCTGTGGCGGGAGTGGGTGGCCGAGGGCGATATCGGCGGTGCCGAGGCCGGGCATACGGCGGAACTGCGGCCGTGAGGTTCAGGGCGCGGGCTGCCGCGCTTGCCACGGGCCTCTTGCGAGCTCGCTCCGGGATGGAGCCCTGCCGTCTGCCCCCTGCCCCTCAGTCTATTCGTCTGCCATCAGCACATACGCACGCGACGTGCCGCTGATTCCCTGCCGGTCTCGGGCATCATAGTCGAACCATATCAGCCGTCGCCCGGAGGCCAGTCTCCTCAGGGTGAGGGTGCCGTCGGCCGCCTGCGTGACGGAAAGATAACTGGCGAACTGCGCCGGAACCCGTACGGCGGTCAGCTGGACGGCTTGAACGTTCAGGGGGCCTCCCACCGTCAGATCGATATCGTTGCACGTCGGAGAATCCGTGCCCGTAGCGCATTGACTTGCCAGCATCGTCTGGCTGATCGCGACAATCTTGAAGTAATCGACCACCGGCGCAAAGGTCGCGGATGCAACGGCTATTGGCTGAATGCTGCCGAACTCCAGAAATCCGGCGACTAGATCGTCAGACGTGATTGCGGAAATGCGAGAAATTTGCGCGGCGGTGGGTGCGCTGGTGTTGAATAGTATGTCCAGCTCGGGCAGCACCAGCAACCGCAAGCCATACTCGATGTCGGCGATCCGCGCCGCCGTCGTCAGATGCCGATCGACGGCCTCGCCGAAGCGGGCGAGCAATTGCGCAGCAGTGCGGCGGCCCGCATCGTTGGTAAACGCGGCGCGCCTTGAGCGGTTGAGGATTTGCAGAACCGAATCGGGCGCGTTGAAGTTGACCGGACCGGCGAGAAGCTGCGCCCGCACGGCGTCGAGATTCGGCTTCACCTCGATCGCTCCGGTGGCCGTCGGGTTGCCCGTCGTTTCGAGGCCGGCCTGCGCCAGCAGCTTCAGGTTGAGTGCCGTGACCTGCCGGCCCCGCACCTGCGTTGCAATGTCAGGCCTGGCCAAGGCGGCGAAGCCGTCGAAGTTTCCGAGCTCAAGCCCGGTGAGATCCAGGCCCATGTTGGTCGCGAGGACGCGTTCGTCCGTCGTTCCGAACAGGCTGGTAACGGGCGAATAGATCGCCGCCCGCAGCGGCGCGCCGATTTTGGTGTAGACGAAGCCAGTGAGCGCGCTAGCGCCGGACAACTGTCCGATGAAGCTGGCCTCCGCCGGCGGCGTGGTCGGGCTTTGCCGCCCAACAGCGTCACGGCCGAACTCGCCGGATCGATTGCTCACGACCCCAACATCGGCGTTGCCCTGAACGGAATCGCCAAAGAGGCCGCTGCCGTTCGTGTCGAAGATCACCTGACTCACCATCGGCGCAGCGGCGACGGCCCGGAAGGGCACGTTGGCGGACGGGCTCGAGGTGGGCGTTGGCGTCGGGGCTGGCGTCGGCGTGGGGGCCGGTGCGGGTACCGACGGCGCTCCGCCCGAACCTCCACCTCCCCCGCCGCCGCATCCACTCACCGCAAGTGCCAACAGCATCGCCGGAAACGTCAGAGCGCGCATATTTTCCCCTCGCCCGCCATCGTAGAGTAGCGAACCACGCTCGTCCATGGGCCTAGCGGTAGCATGGCTGGAACGCTGACGGACGGATTCCCCGGCCGCAGGACTGGCCAGCGGTCCCGGTGGCACCGCGCGCTGTCGCGCCTCGCCCGCCATCCATGCTTGCAAGGACGGAAAGCGGGCCTCCTCGCCCCCTTGCCTCCCGCCCCCCTTTCCGCTAAGGCCGCGCGCTTCCAAGCACACAGCTCGGGAACCATGCGGGAGGCGGCCTCTGGTCGTCGCTTGTACCGCTCGACTTGAAAGAGAGTGACATGGCTAAGAAGATTACCGGCTATATCAAGCTGCAGGTGGCCGCCGGCGCCGCAAACCCCTCGCCGCCGATCGGCCCTGCCCTGGGTCAGCGCGGCGTGAACATCATGGAATTCTGCAAGGCGTTCAACGCCGCGACCGGTGACGTCGAGAAGGGCACGCCCCTCCCCACCGTCATCACCGTCTATGCGGACCGTAGCTTCTCGTTCGAGACCAAGACGCCCCCGGCGACCTATCTCCTGAAGAAGGCGATCAACCTGAAGTCGGGCTCGAAGGAGCCGGGCAAGGCTGTCGCGGGCAAGATCAAGCGCTCGCAGCTGGCCGAAATCGCCCAGGTGAAGATGAAGGATCTGAACGCCAACGACATCGACGCGGCGACCAAGATCATCGAAGGTTCGGCCCGCGCGATGGGCCTCGAAGTGGTGGAGGGCTGATTCCATGGCAAAGCTGACCAAGAAGCAGAAGACCTGGACCGTCGACCCCGTGAAGCTGCACGGCGTGGATGAAGCGATCGCGCTGGTGAAGCAGTATGCGACCGCCAAGTTCGACGAGTCGATCGAAGTCGCGCTGAACCTCGGCGTCGATCCGCGCCACGCCGACCAGATGGTCCGCGGCGTCGTCACGCTGCCGGCCGGCACCGGCAAGACCGTGCGCGTGGGCGTGTTCGCCCGCGGCGCCAAGGCCGAGGAAGCCCTGGCTGCCGGCGCGGACGTCGTCGGCGCCGAAGACCTGATGGAAGCCATCCAGGGCGGCAAGATCGATTTCGATCGCTGCATCGCCACCCCGGACATGATGGGCCTGGTCGGCCGTCTCGGTAAGGTGCTGGGTCCGAAGGGCCTGATGCCGAACCCGAAGCTCGGCACCGTGACCATGAACGTCGCCGAAGCGGTGAAGGCCGCCAAGGGCGGTCAGGTGGAATACCGCGTCGAAAAGGCCGGCATCATCCACTCGGGCATCGGCAAGGTGAGCTTCTCGAACGAAGACCTGCGCCGCAACTTCGACGCGCTGGTCGACGCGGTCGTCAAGGCCAAGCCGGCGGGTGCCAAGGGCAAGTACCTCCAGAAGGTCGCGCTCTCCTCGTCGATGGGCCCGGGCGTGAAGGTGGATACCGCGGAAGTCGCCGCGGCCTGATCCTTCGGGAAACCAGACAAACGAAAAGGGCCGGGAGCGATCCCGGCCCTTTTTGCATGCGCGGCCGTATCCGCCGGGGACACCGGGCGAATCATCGGATCGGCCGGCGCGCTCGGTCGCCACGCCCCCACGCGCCCCGCACGACGCGCCCGCGAACATCTGCAACAATTTGCAAACGTCGCCACTTTTTTTGTAACCTCACCGAAACAAATTGCGCGGCGCCTGTCATGGATGTGACGCGGATCCGACGCCGAGACGTTCGACACCCCGATTAGGGGGCGCCCTTAAGACCAATAAGGGTCCAAAGGGAGATTCCATCCATGCAACCTTGTTCCGCGCTGCTTCGCGCGTCGTCGGCGCTCGCCCTCGCGATGGGCACGCTCGCGCCTGCCTATGCCCAGACCACCCCGCCGCAGGACGATGCGGGCGCGCAGGAGATCGTGGTCAACGGCAGCTATGCCCGCAGCCTCGCCGCCGCGACCGAAGAGAAGCGCCGCGCCGAATATGGTCTGGATTCGATCAGCTCCACCGACATCGGCAAGTTCCCGACCCAGAACGTCGCCGAGGCGCTCCAGCTCGTCACCGGCGTCGCGATCACGCGCCCGCGCGGCGAGGGCCTCTATGTCAGCGTCCGCGGCCTCGGCCCGCAGTTCCAGAGCACCTTGCTCAACGGCCGCCCGGTCGCGCTCAACGACCTGATCGAGAATGGCGGCGCCAACGGTCGCCAGTTCCGCTTCGAGATGCTGCCCGCCGAATTCGTGTCGAACATCGACGTGGTGAAGACCCCCACCTCGGACATGACCGAGGGCGCGCTGGGCGGCAATATCGACGTGCGCACCTTCCGCCCGTTCGACGTGGGCAACAAGGTCACCGCCAACCTGCGCGGTACCTACACCTCGCAGACCAAGAAGGTGAAGCCCAACGCCACGCTGATCGGCAGCCACACCTTCGGCGACACCTTCGGCATCCTCGTCGGCGCGCAATATTGGGGCAAGTCGGTCCGCAACGACCGCTTCATGAACTTCGGCTGGAACCTCGACAAGTTCACCAAGCCCGCCCAGGGCGGCCTCCCGTCGGGTCTCTACGCCCCCACCCGCACCCGTCCGACGATCGAGACCGAGGATCGCAAGCGCATCTCCGGCCTCGTCTCCGCCCAGTGGCGCCCGACCCCCGAGCTGGAAACCACGCTCGACGTGCTCGCGACGCGCCTCGACGTCGCCTATGACGAGTTCGGCCTCGACATCTACCCGGACGACACCAGCGTCGCCGGGCACACGCCGAAGATCGATCCGACCACGGTCAAGCTCCAGGGCAACACGATCGTCGGCGCGACGATCAACGATGTCCGCTTCATGGCCAGCCGCGAATACAGCCTCAACCGCCACGACCTGCTGACCATCGGCCTCAAGCAGAGCTGGAACCACGATCGCTTCCACGTCACCGCCAACCTCAACTGGTCGTCGGCCCACAGCTTCCACCCGAGCAACGCCGAAGGCACCGTGCGCAGCCGCGCGATGTTCTTCGCGCCGCTCACCTATGACGCCTCGGGCGGCTACAAGGTGCTGCCGACGATCACCACCCCGGTCGACGCCAACAACCCCGCCAACTACCAGCTCTACACCTTCAACATCGCGCCGAAGAACAGCAAGGACTGGGACAAGTTCGCCCGCCTCGACGGTGCGTATGACGTGGGCGGCTTCCTCCGCAAGATCGCGGTGGGCGCCGAATATCACTGGCGCAAGCGCGACTATTGGCGCCGCGACTTCACCGTCAACCCGGCCGCCAACACCCCGCTCAGCTCGCTCGGCACCGGTGCCTATCAGCCGCTGCCCTATGACGACTTCCTGAAGGACGTATCCGGCAACGTCCCGCGTACCTGGCTCGCGCCGGTCACTTCGGCCTATTACAACGCCTTCTTCACCAGCGCCGTCGCCAACAGCCCGCTCACCGCGAGCGATCTGGCATCGACGTTCAAGACGACCGAGAAGACCGCTTCCGCCTATGCGCGTCTCGACTATGGCACCATGCTGGGCGGCGTGGACATCACCGGCAATGTCGGCATCCGCTATGTCCACACCGACCAGAACGCCACGGGCTATCTGCGCACCGGCAACAACACCACGCCGGTCGCCTTCCCCAAGACCTTCAACGACTGGCTGCCCAGCTTCAACCTGAAGGCGGACCTGACCAAGACGCTGGTCGCCCGCTTCGCCGCCAGCCGCGTGCTGACCCGCCCGAACGTGACGGACAGCGCGCCGAAGATCACCCTTTCCACCGACGCGCCGACCGCGAGCGGCGGCAACCCGCAGCTGCTGCCCTTCCTCGCCACCCAGCTCGACGGTGCGCTGGAATGGTATTTCAATCCGCGCGGCGCGCTCACCGGTGCGGTGTTCTACAAGGCGATGGACAACTACATCACCGCGCAGAACGTCAACATCGACATCCCGGGCCGCGGCACCGTGCTCCTGTCCACCCAGGTCAACGGCGGCAAGGCGAAGGTGTACGGCGTCGAGGCCGGCTACAACCAGGTGTTCACCTTCCTCCCCGCGCCGTTCGACGGCCTGGGCATGCAGGCGAGCTACACCCACACCTCGGTCAAGGCGAACTACACCGCCGGTGCGCGTCCGATCGTGGACCAGATGATCGGCCTGTCGAAGAACAGCTTCAACGTGGTCGGCTTCTACGAAAAGGGCCCGATCTCGACCCGCCTCTCCTATGTGTGGCGCGACCGGTATCTGTCGGGCATCGGCAGCACCACCCAGGCACCGACCTATACCGCGCCGTTCGGCACGCTGGACGGCAGCATCGGGTACAAGCTGCTGCCGAACGTCCAGCTCAGCGTCGAGGCGATCAATCTCTCGGGGGCCAAGCTGTACACCTATAACGACGACCCCAAGCGCTTCGGCGAGATCAACTATTGGGGCCGCACCATCCTGTTCGGGGTCCGCGCCGAGTTCTGATCCGAACCCGTCGAAACCTACGGAAAAGGCCGGGAGCGATCCCGGCCTTTTTTGTGCACGGAAGCAAAGCATCCTTCCCGCGGGGGCAGGCTGCCGTGCCTGTAGCCACCATTTACCACGATGGTTTACACGTTCTTTATGGTTGTTCGTGTTTTGTTCACATGCGGCGCGACGTGCGAGGCATGCAGGCCTCCAAGGTCGTACGTACGTGAAACATCAAGAGGAAGAATGACCGACAACGCCACCGAGTCCGAAGCGCCGTCCATCGGCGGTTCGTATATTGCTATGCCAGCTGCGGGATCCCCTCCTGCACTCCGCCCCGGCGAGAGGGGTGCCGCCTCGTCTTTTCGACCGTGGACCGACACGACTCTGCTAATGGGCGGCATAGGCGGACTATTCTACTTTGCTGGATGGTCGTACGAGCAAGCATATTACATGCGCTTCGCGATCGATCCCTCGATCATCTCCACATCCTCCCTCACGCTGGCACTGGATGGGGTGCGTGCTCTGATCTTCTCTATCGCCACCATGGCCCCGTGGATGATGATCGGAGCAGTCCTACTGATGCTGCTTGCGGTTAGCGCAGAATGGCTAGACAGGCGCTATTTCCCCGCCCGTTCGACGCGCAACCTCACGTCGTTTGGCATCACCCTATTTTTGTCGTTGCTCGGCATCACGGGCCTGATGCTGCTCCTTGGCAGCAATAGTGCCGGTGCACGCACCGCCGGAGACCGCATTCGCAACGTTCGCGAGGGCAATGTCTGGAACTATCATCTCGATAGCGAGACGCTCTCCGGTGTGGCGATCGGTCAAAATGCTCAGGCTAGCTGGATTCTGACCAAAGCTGGCGTTCGTCAGATAAAGACCGACGCAATCCGCACGATCGACGGCCCGTTGCTAAAGCGTGTGGCGGAGAGCGCGGGACAGCTGGAGAAACACTAACCGCGAAGAAGAAGGGCCGGGTTGCCCCCGGCCCTTCCCCCCTCCTCAGAAGCCGTAGGACAGCCGCAGATAGCCGAACTGGCCCGGCAGATCGTAGGTCGTCGGATCGAAGTTCGCGCTCTGGCAGGTGAAGCAGGGCGGCGGCGAGCGGTCGAACAGGTTGTTCACGCCGATCGTCAGCCGCGCGCGGTGGTTCATCCAGGCCGGGGAGAAATAGGCCTGCAAATCGCCATAGAATACCGCGCCCAGACGGTGGACGCCGTCGCGCTCGTCCACGCCGCTGATGTAGCGCCCGGTGAAGGAGATGCCGTAGCCCGGCGTCGACCAGTCGGCCGTCGCATTGGCCTTGAAGCGCGGATAGGCCTGGTCCGGGCTGCCCCGCTCGGTGCCCGCGAAGCGCAGCGCAGGCGCGCCGAGGTCCGCCGGCGGCAGCACGTCGTAGCGCAGCAGATAGGCGGCATTGGCGTTCACGCCCACCGTCCCCTCGCCGATCTTGTGCGATCGGAAGGTGAAGGTGCCGTCCAGCCCGTCGGTCTTGATCCCGTTAAGGTTGAGCAGACGCCCGCTGATCCCGGCGATGGTGCCGTTGCCGTTGCGCTGGATCGCGGCGCAGCTGATCGGGTCGGCGTTGAACGCGCAGCGCCGCAGCGTCAGCGTGCCCGGCACCGAGTCGATCGCGTTCGTCAGCTTGATGTTGTAATAGTTCACCTCGAGGCTCAGCGCGCTCGCCCAGCCCCTGGCCCAGCTCGGGCTGTAGACGCCGCCGGCCGTCCAGGTCTTCGCCGTTTCGGGCTTCAGCGCGGTGTTGCCTTGCGAGAAGATGCCGATCTGTCCGCCGGTCGGCTCCTTGTAGCTGCCGTTCGCCGGCACACCGTTGGCGATGCAGTTCGCCCGCACCGTCGCGTTGGTCTGGAAGAAGCCGCCCGCCGCGCTGGTGCAGGGATCGTCGATGCCCGCATCGGTGCGCGACAGCCCCGCATAGAGTTCGCCGATGCTCGGCGCGCGCAGGCTCTCGGCATAGCCGCCGCGCAGCAGCAGGTCGGCCACCGGCTTCCACAGGCCGGAGGCGGTGAAGGTGGTGTTGCTGCCGAACGACGAATAGTTGGAGTGGCGTACCGCGCCGTCCAGCTCCAGCTTGTTGAAGAAGGGGGTGTTGGCCAGCAGCGGCACGCGCAGCTCGCCATAGACTTCGTCGACCCGGAAGCCGCCGCGCGACGGGCTCGTCGGCACGTCGGCGCCAAGGCCGGCGACGATCACCGGATCGGGATCATAGCTGGCGAACTGGTCGCGATGTTCATAGCCGATGGCCACGCCCACCGGGCCCGCCGGCAGGTCGAACAAGGTGCCCGACAGGTTGGCCGTGGTGTCCCACAGCCGCTGCGAGCTGCGGTCGCGCTCGTCGAATGCGACAAAGCTCAGCATCGCCGGCGTGATCGAGCCGAGGCCGCCGAAGAGGTTGAACGGCACGCAAGCGCCCGTGCACGCGCCCACCGGGCCCAGCGCCTGCGCCAGCTTCCCGGCGTTGATGTTGCCGGTGAACAGCTGCTTGGCGTCGTTGAAGCCGAACGTGCCGTTCACGTCCCAATACCATTTGCGGCCCGCGACATCGAACGATCCGTCCAGGGTCAGCGTGCCCGACATGGTGTCGACATTCTGGGTGAAGACGCGCTGCCCCGCCTCCACCATGCGCCGCGCGATGAAGGAGAAGTTGCCGTTCGCCTGCGACAGTGTCTGGCCGAAGGGATTGTACGGGTTGGTCGCGTCGATCGAGATGGTGTCGAGCAGGTTGCCGTTGCCCGCGTCCGGCCCCACGAACAGCGGCAGGAAGGCCGCCTGGGTGCGCGAGTAGCGGTGGTTGTACAGCAGCTTGACGCGCATGTTGATGCTGTCGGTCAGCGCCTGCTTGAAATTGAGGAAGCCGCCATAGCGCTCGGAGGGGGTGAGCAGATAGTTGTAGGGCGCGAAGTTGAACCGGTCTGCGGTGGTGAAATCCTTGAAGTCGGTCGGATAGTTCACCGCGCGTCCGGTCACCGGCGCCTTCAGCGTCAGGTCCTGCCCCAGCACGTCGAAGCGGCCATTGGGGGTCGCGCCGCTGCAGCCGCCGACCGGGTCGGAGCAGCTGGTCTGGCCGGGATTGGGAAACTGCGAGATGGCGCGGTCGCGCGTGAACATCTCGCCCTGCTTCACATAGCTCGCGCCGACCACCAGCGACGTGCCGGTCTCGCGCGACTGGATGCCGTAGCTCGCCTCATATTGCTGGGTGGTACCGTCGCCCTGGCGATAGGTGCCATATTGCGCCGAGGCGCGCAGCCCTTCCTGGCTCTGCTTGGTGATGATGTTGATCACCCCGGCCACGGCGTCCGAGCCGTAGAGCGGCGACGCGCCGGATTGCAGCACCTCCACCCGCTCGATCAGGTTGACCGGCAGGGTGTTCAGGTCGACCGAGGCCGGAATGCCGCCCGCCGCCGATCCGTTGACGAAGCGCAGGCCGTCCACGAGGATCAGCGTGCGCTTGGCGGCGAGATAGCGCAGGTCCACCTCGGCCGAACCCGAGCTGACGCCCGTGCCGTCCGGCGGCCCGCCGACATTGCCGGCATTGTTGACCTTGGTGTTCAGCCCGCCCGCCGCGCTCGGCAGGCGCTGGAGCACGTCGGCGATGGCGGTGAGGCCGGTGCGCGCGATCTCCTCCTGCCCGACGGTGACGACCGGCTTGTCCTGATCGAGGGGGCTCCGCCGGATGCGCGAGCCGGTGACGACGATGTCGTCCTGGGGTGCGCCGGCGCCGGTGGTGGCGCTGTCCTGCGCGAAGGCCGGCGTCGCCGCCATCCCCATGGCGAGTGCGAGTGCTGCAAGACTGCAGGTAGTACGTCGGTACGATGCGTGCATGTGGGTCCCCTCGATCCAAGCCGTTCGTTGCGACACCCTCTCTTGGTCTGTTTGTAACAAAACAGACGCACGGACGGGGGTTTGGCAAGAGGGGATTGCGCAAATGGGTTAATGATTGAAATAGTGTTGCCCAAGCGCCACGCTGGGCAGACGCCGCTTCACCCCGCGCCCTCGCCGCGCACGTCGCTCCACACGAGCAGCCCGCCGCCCAGCGTGGTGAAGACGCAGAGCATCGCCGCGCTCCACCGGAACGCGCCGCCCATCAGCAGGATCAGAATCGGGAGCGAGCCGAGCAGCGCCAGCAGCGCGCCCAGCGCAGCCTCCCAGCGCCGCGATGCGAGAGTCCAGAACAGCGCCCCGAGCCACAGCAGATCGAGGGCGAAGAGCAGTTCCAATCCGCCTGCCTCAGAACAGCCTGGTCAGCGCGTAGAACAGGGCACCCACCGCGGCCGACGCCGGCAGCGTCACCACCCAGGCGACGACCACGTCGCTCGCCACGCCCCAGCGCACCGCCGAAGCCCGCCGCGCCGTACCCGCGCCGATCACCGCCCCGGTGATGGTATGCGTGGTCGACACCGGGATCCCCAGCCACGACGCGCCGAACAGGATGATCGACCCGCCCAGCGACGCGCTGAACCCCTGGTGCTGCGACAGCTTGGTGATCCGCGAGCCCATCGTCTCGATGATCTTCCACCCGCCGGTCATCGTCCCCAGCGCGATCGCCACATAGCAGCTGATCGCCACCCAGTGCGGCACCTCGAACTTGCCGTGCAGATAGCCGGTCGAATAGAGCAGCACGGTGATGATCCCCATGGTCTTCTGCGCGTCGTTCAGCCCGTGGCTGAGCGAATAGGCGCCGGAGGAGATGAGGTGCAGCACCCGGAAGCTGCGCTCCGCCCCGCTCGCCGTGGCGCGGCGGAACAGCCAGCTCGTCGCCAGCATGATCGTCATCGCCAGGATCATGCCCAGCGTCGGCGAGAGCACGATGGCGAGCAGCGTCTTGTCCAGCCCGCTCCACTGGATGCCCTCGAACCCGGCATGCGCCACGCCCGCGCCGATCATGCCCCCCACCAGCGCGTGGCTGGACGAGGACGGGATGCCCTTCAGCCAGGTCACGATGTTCCAGAACATCGCCCCCACCAGCGCGCCGAACACCACGCCCGGCGTGATCAGGTCCTTGTCGATCAGCCCCTGCCCGATCGTCTCGGCCACCTTGTGCAGGCTCGGCACCGCGATCGTCACGAAATAGGCGGCGAAGTTGAAGAACGCCGCGAAGGCGACCGCGTGCACCGGCTTCAGCAGCCGCGTCGCGACCACGGTGGCGATCGCGTTGGCGGCATCGTGCAGGCCGTTCAGAAAGTCGAACAGCAGCGCGACGATGATAAGCCCGATGAGCAGCGGCAGGGCGAGTTCATGCATGGGATGGATCAGGCGTGATCGATGACGATGCCGTCGATCTCGTTCGCCACGTCCTCGAACGCGTCGACGATCCGCTCGAGATGCTTGTACAGCTCCCGCTGCACCGCGAACTGCAGCGGATCGCGCGGCCCCAGCTCCTTGTAGCCGCGCTTCAGCCCCGCCGCATGGATATCGTCGGCATGGCTTTCCATCCGCACCAGCCGTTCGGTCAGCTCGTGCAGCCGCGCGCCGTTGCGGGCGACGTCGCGCAGCAGCGGCATCGCCTCCAGCGTCAGCCGCGCGGCATCGACGACGATCCCCGCCATGTCCTTCATCTCGGGCTCGAAGGCGTCGATCTCGTACAGGTCGATGGCGCGCACCGTGGCCTGCATCTCGTCGATCGCATCGTCCATCGATCCGATCAGCGCGGTGATCGCGCCGCGATCGAACGGCGTGAGGAAGGTCACCCGCACCGTCTGGAGCACCTGGCGGGTGATCTCGTCGGCATCATGCTCGCGCTCGATCACTTCGCGGATATGGTCCCTGCCGCCATCCTGGAGCAGCCGCGCCAGCGCATCCGCCCCCGCCACCACCGTTGCCGCATGCGCTTCGAACATCTCGAAGAAATTGCCCGTGCGGGGCAGCAGCCGTTGGAACCACGCAAACATTCGATTGACCTTTGATTTCTGGACGACGGTGTCGAGCACGCCCCGCCGCCTTGTGGCCGCGCGAAACTCTTCCGGGCCGAAGGAGCGGATCAGGTCGCGCAGATCGGGCTCGTCGACGGAATCGGCGGCCTCGGCAAGGCTGAACCATTTCCGCTGGCGTTCCGCCTGCTCCTTCCAGGAGTCCAGCTCACGGGTGACCGAGAAGGGAAACACCTCGACATCGACCATCAGCGACGCGCCGTTGCCGCGCTTCTTGCGATAGCGATAGGAGCCGAGCGGCGTGGGGCAGATGACCCCCTGCACGCCCGCTTCCTCCTCTGCCTCCAGCGTCGCGGCGGCATGGCTGCTGAGCCCGGAGCCGGGATTGCCCTTGGGCACCACCCACCGCCCGCTGCCGCGCGAGGTGACCAGCAGCACCTGGGTAGGCGCGTCGGCACCGGAACCGAGGGTGCGATACGGCAAGGCGGCAATCTGGCGAATGGGATGTGCTCCGGAGACGAAGCGCGGTGTTACAATTTTGGGGTGGGATGGCAAGGGAGGGGGGCAAACGGGAGACGGCCGCGTGGTATCCACATGTTCACGACGCATCCCCTGCATCGCAATATAAATCTATAATATCTAAAATATCAAACACGTTTTTTATAAGAGCTTTCCATCTTCGGTGCCAATATCCGAACTCTTCGCTACTCCATTTTCGTCAGACATAAGTTCGTCTACAGTCGAGGCAACATTATCGCCCCCGTCTGCTGTAGCAATTTTCGGACGCCAAATAGCCGAAAACACCACTCTTTCGACCCCTACGAAATCCAGAACCGCACCCAAGTATGTCTTGGCATCTAAAGACAAAGAGTCGAAATGGGGACACTCAATTTGATAGGCCGCTTCTTCTAAGTCACGAGCAGCATTAAAGAGCCTGTCTGAGTTTGCCATCTTGGCAGCAACCTCTGCCAGCCCCTCAGCAGGAACCCGCCGAAGCGCGTCAGCAAACCCCTGCTTCACAACCTCTGCCAAACCGATACCATTTGGAGCAAACTCACGAATGGCCGCTTCTGTCCATCTCAGTTTCTCCGCCGTTCCTTTTGGATCGTCTCCGAAACGGATCGCATCCGTCAAGGCATTCAGCCGCTCTTGGAGCGGACGTAATGCAGACTCACCCGACGCGAAATCCAAAGCCGCCGCCGAAATAGCCGCACTAAAATATGTTAGCCTTGTGAGCACCTCAGCACTATCTGCATTAGGATGAACCTGCAACGCAGCCTTAGCAAAGAACTGCGCGCCCTCTACTGCCGTATTAGCACATGACGGACCAAATCGGTCAGCTACTGAAGATTTAATTGTAACAAACGCATCTCGAAGCTTTTTAGAAGATCTCGCCTCATCAATCGCTTCAATCTTCTCATCTAATTGCTCATTAGACAACCGACAGGAAATAGTTAAGCGATGACTTGACTTAAGGCGCTGCAGATCACCATTATCAATCCAGAGAACGTTATGCTTGCGAGCAAGTTCACGAAGTGGGCGGCGGGAATCACTTGTCGCCACACCAGCAGCCTCAACTTGTATTAAATCAGCAAGCCCTTTTACAAAGAAAAGCCTTTCTGCAGCCTTCGGATGCCCATTATCCTTGATATCTATAATGATCCGGCGCCTAGCGAGCGTCGCTGAGCGCTCATACACCCAAAGATCAATGTCGGTCAGTTCATCCCCGCCGTGCCTCAGCTTAACACCGCGGACAACAAAGAACCCTGCACCAAGGAAGTAGGACCGCAACAGCTCTTCGGTTTCGAAGCCCTTCTTCCCGGTCTTCTTTTGTGGAGCACCAGCCTTTCCGCTCACAAGCCACTCCCACCACGAACTGCGCTAAGAAGAGTCCGGGTTTGAGCCCGACTGGCCTGAGACTGATGTTTCCTCAATCCGACTCTCGCCGCTTCGGGAGCCGTATAGCTTCTCATACCAGCGCTAGGGAGCATTTCCAGGGCCGCAGCCGCTGCATTCCGACCCTTCAATACCTCCAAGGCAATGACTCCAACCTCGCGCTTTAACAACCGCATTCTGAAGCCATCCCCCTCAGGCTCCGTCTGAACAACGCGCTCAAGCTCCAGGGCACGGTAATCGTTGCCGATAGCAGTGGCAGGCCCCACACTCCCCCCTTTTATAAGCTTACTCAGCAACAACTCGACCCCCCAAATGCGCCCCCTCTCAGTTGGACTTTGCGTCATGCCGTAGGTTAGCGCGGCAACGAGAGCCTTAGCATGATCGAAAGTGTCCTCCGTCAACGGATCACTAAACTTGTGAAAGGCCCCAGGAGATGTCATTAAAATGTGATCCCCCTCTTCATTTGACACAATATTCATATCATATAGTGCCGCTGCACGAATCTTTGAAAACACACTTTCACCTAGCAACGAAATAGCCAAGTCAGCAGCAACTGCACCCGATGCCTTTATCCTTGCATCAAACTCGTTGATTTTATTTGCTTCATCAGAACTAAGAGAGTCGATAACTCTCTTCGCTTTTAACGCCGTATCTCTACGAAATAAGTTTCCGTTGAAAATTAGCCGATCCTCCCCGACCCCCTCCGAATCAACAAATCCGATTTGAAAAGCTTGATCCAGAAATTCTTTGGCATCGGAGGTTGCCATCTTGTGCAAATCCCCAATGTATTCAAGGGCCCCCCTCGCAGTGACTGGAGCCTGCGATGACACGTCCGCCAAGGTGACAGCAGCCCGCTCAGCGGTCGTCGGCTCGTTATCCTCAAACAAGTCAGCCGCATGAGTAAGCGCAGTTCCGCTAGTTACACCCAAAATGGATACGGAACCAGAAGCCGAGACATCTATCAGCTTTCTATTCTTTAGATGAACCAAGCAAGCAGCCAGTTCCGTTTTCGGGTTAAGATTTCCAATTTTGGCCGCTGCTGTAACCTGATCTGCTGTGAGGGTTGCTTCACTGCTTTCTCCGAGTCTTGCCAGAAGCCCTGCAGACTTCGCTGCTAAGTCAATAGCACTAAACTCAGCAGCGCCTCTGAGGTCAGCAGCAATCTTCCGCCCATGATGCACAACCCACGCACCAATTGTTTTCTTTTCCATATCCCCCTCATGATGATAGATACCTTGGGGAGGGTATTGCGATAGGACGTTAAAGTAAAATGAAGCAGGTCCTTGAAATTGATACCACCTCTTGGTCGCGAGGCGCTCAGCCGTGCTGCTAAGTCAAAAAAGATGTGCTCGCATGAAGTTACTCCCACTTCAGCCGCAACTCCATCTTCTTTGCCCCCCCGCAAGCGCTAGGGACCCGCTGCCTGGCCGCTGCACGGCGCGCTCCTGCCCCCCCCCCCCCTTGACTCCCCACACGAATCCGCTATTGGCCGCGCTCCTTCTTCGGAAGGAATCCGTCCGAGACAGCGAGGGGCCGGGATTTGCCGGTCTTGAAAATACTCGCCTAGACGGGGACAGAATTTACCGGGCTTCGCCGGTCCTGCGCCACAGGCGCGCGGTCTGAAGCGTTCCGGGTCACGCCCCAGGGATAGCATCCCCGGCTTCGTGACGATCCTTCCCCTCGGACATTTGCGCTGGCCCGCGTTCGCGCGCGGGTCGTAACCGGGGCCGCCCTTTCGTTCGCGCGGGGGCAGCCTCATGTATGAGGAGACCGGCATGGATCGTTCCCAGAAGGCCGACGCCGTTGCCGAGCTGAATCGCACCTTCAACGAGGTTGGCGTGGTGGTTGTCACCCGCAATCTCGGCATGACCGTCAAGCAGTCGACGGACCTGCGCAACAAGATGCGTGCAGCCGGCGCGACCTATAAGGTCTCGAAGAACAAGCTCGCCAAGATTGCCACCCAGGGCACCGATTATGCGGTGCTCGCGGACCTGCTGACGGGTCCGACGGCACTGTCCACCTCCGTCGATCCCGTGGCTGCGGCCAAGGTGGTCTCGGACTTCGCCAAGACGAACGACAAGCTCGAAATCGTCGGCGGGGCCATGGGCAATGTGCTGCTGGATGCGGCTGGCGTGCAGGCACTCGCCTCGCTGCCGTCGCTGGACGAGCTGCGCGGCAAGCTCGTGGGGCTCATCGCAGCGCCCGCGACCAAGCTCGCAACCATCACCCAGGCACCGGCGGCGCAGATCGCCCGCGTGCTTGCGGCGTACAGCGAAAAGCAGGCTGCCTGAGCTTCGGCTTCAAGCGACCTTTTTATTATCCCGAAACTTTGAACTGATTGGAGTTTATCATGGCTGACCTCAACGCAATCGTCGACCAGCTTTCCGCGCTGACCGTTCTCGAAGCCGCCGAGCTGTCGAAGATGCTCGAAGAGAAGTGGGGCGTTTCGGCCGCCGCTGCCGTCGCCGTTGCCGGCCCGGCCGCTGGTGGCGCCGCTGCCCCGGCTGCTGAAGAGCAGACCGAGTTCGACGTGATCCTCACCGGTGACGGTGGCAAGAAGATCAACGTCATTAAGGAAGTCCGCGCGATCACCTCGCTCGGCCTGACCGAAGCCAAGGCGCTGGTCGAAGGCGCTCCGAAGCCGGTCAAGGAAGGCGTGTCGAAGGACGAAGCCGAGAAGATCAAGAAGCAGCTTGAAGAAGCCGGCGCGACCGTCGAAATCAAGTAAGCTTTTTCCGGCCTTTCTGAAGGCTGGGAATGCAAAGGGAGGCGGCTCGGCGACGGGCCGCCTCTTTTTTTTGTGCGCGGGATCTTAGCTGCCGGGCGGCGTGTAGCGAATGGCCGCGAGCGCCCGCGGCGCGGGACGATCCAGCCAGATCGGGCCGGGTCTCGCGCCTTGCCCTGCCGTGCCGAGCAGGAAGTCCGCGCCGACGCGGCGGATGCCGAGCCCGGCGCGCCAGCGCAGATCGCACAGCAGCATCGCGGCGAACATCGGCCTGCCCCGCACCGTCACGACGTGCACCTGCTCCCGCCGCAGCGTCATGCGCACGGTTCTGCGCGTGGTCCCGCCTGGCGGCAGATCGACAGCGTCGCTCGGGTCCGTCGAGGGGGCGGAATGAAAGGCCGCGCGCCACCGGTCCTGTTCGGGGCTGGCGCTGATCAACGCGCAGGTCGCGCGCAGGCCGTCGGCCATGACCGATTGCAGATTGATCACGTCGATGTCGACGACGAACGCGATGCTGTCCGCTGCAAACAGCACGTCCGCCTTCGCCACGCGGACCTCGAACGGCTCGGCGGGAGCGCTTGGGGGCAGAAGGGGCGCGGGGGGAGCCGTCACCGCCACCGGCGGGGCAGTCGCTTCCGGCTGCGGCGGCTCGCCCGTCGGCAGCGGCCGGCGGGCACGCGTGCGCCCCGCAAGGCCGCCTGCGACCGCAATCCCCCCTGCGCCGGCGAGGAACCACCACCACGGGAACTGGCCCGGCGGCGGCGGATGCTTCGGCCGCGCGACGTGCGGGGGTATTGGCCGGACCGGCGTCGCAGCCGGCGCGGTCACCTGCGGCGCGGAGGAGGCGCGCGACCGTGGCGGCGGAGCGGCAGGCGCATCGCGTTCGGCGACGGACATCCGCGGCGGCTGCGCCACGGGGGTTGCTGTCGGCCGAGGCCTGGCGAGCGGCACGACGATCGGCTGGACGACCGGCACCGCCGCCGGCTCGGGGCTAGGGGTCGGCGTGGGCGTCGGGCTGGGACCGGCGAGGCGGAAGCGTTCCGGCAGCACGCCGGGGATCGCCTGCGGGGCAGCAGCGCCGGCGCCCCGATCCTGGCCCGATACCGGCGAGGCAAGCGCACCGAGCGCCACCCCCGCCACGATCTGTCTGTATCTACCCCAAGGCACCTGCCGGGGATGGCCGCGGCTAGGTGAACGCTGGCTGCATCGGCTGCCCGCCGGGCGCGACCCGTAGACGACCCGTTGAAGCGACGCGATGACCTGCTCAGGTCTTGCTGCGCGTCTTGCGCTCGGCTTCTTCGCGAATGCGTTCCGAGCGCGCGCGCTCCACCCGTTCGATCCGGTCGCGCTCGATGCGCTCGCGATCGGCTTTCGCCAGTTCGTCCCGCTCGCGATCCTCGCGCGCCATGCGCTCGGCGATGCGCAGGCGGATCGCCTGCAACTCCGGCGACGCATCCTCCCCCGACAGGCGCTCCCGCAGGCTGGCTTGGCGCCGCACGGTTTCCTCCGCCGCTATACGATCGGACCAATGCCGTGTCGGCTGCGGCTTCTTGGCGCGCTGCTGAAGCCGCAGCAGCGCGATCCGATACATGCGGAACATCTTGCCGGCGTGGAGCCCGGTGAGCAGCGCCGCCATCAGCGCCACCGCGATATAGACCCCGCTATTGGGCTGCGGCGCGCGCATGACGAGCAGCACCATCAAATAGCTGAGCAGCGTCATCAAGACGCAATATGCGCCGAATTCCAATGACATCATCAGATAGTGACGAACGGAACCCGACTTCATGAACGCAACCCCCATTGCACGGATCATCGTCGCATACAGCGCGCCGACGCCGCTCTTTGGCAGTGCATCATGAAGGAGCCGCGTTAACGAATCCTAACCGAAGGTGAAACGATCGGCAGTCAGCTGCGGAAAATGGGAGGCTGTTCGCCCGCGTCTTCTTCGTCCTCGCGGTGCAAACGATCGGCAATTCTTTCGCGAATTGCCTCCAGCGACATGTTGGGGTCGATGGTAAACGCTTCGGCCTCTTTGGGATCTACGCCGAGCACCGCACAGCGCTCCCGATAGGCGCGCTCCAGCGCTTCGAGCCGATCCAGCAGCCGCACCCGCTCGGCATCCCCCCCGCGCGCCTCCAGTCGCTCCGCCGCGATGCGTTCGGACCAGCGCAACGTGCGCTTTTCCTCTTCGGACATCACATGCGCCGTCGGGACGACATCCTCCCGCAAGAGCGCAAACCGCCGCATGGCGCGCCGATAGCGACGAAACATGCGGATGGCGTAGATGCCGCTGAACAGCGCCATGACGATGCAGGTGTTGATGTACCAGCGGGAGTTGGCTTGGGGAGCATAGTTGACCAGCACGTACATCGCGGCGCCCAGCACGGTCATGAACACGAAGTAGACGAAAAACTCGACCGTCTCTCGTAGGTATGTCCGAATGGCCGCGACGCGCATGGCTTTGCTCCCGAAACCGTTTACGGCCTGGCCGCTTGTTCCGGAAACGACTCAACCCGAAGAAGCTTAAAGAATAATGCAAATACGCAGACGCGGCTTCCGGTTTTCTACCTAGCCCGAGACACCCGCACTTGCGCCCGACCCCGCCCAGGCCCGCCCGCCCCCGCAGCCGCGAGGGCGGGCCGCCGTTCAACGCACCTTCGCGGCGCTCTGGTCGACCGGCACCACCGGCAGCAGCACCGCGCTGGACTGCTTGCCGCCATACAGGATCGTCACGGTAGCCTTCTGATAGTCGCCAGGCTTCGCGAAGAAGATGTTCTCCACATATTTCTGCGGATTGCGGTCATAGACCGGGAACAGGCTGGACTGGATCTGCACCATGATGCGGTGCCCCGGCAGGAAAACATGGTTCACCGTCGGCAGCCGGAACTTGTATTCCTGCACCTTGCCCGCCGGGATGGGCGTGGGATGCTCGAACGAGTTGCGGTAGCGGCCGCGGAAGATGTCCATCGCGATCGGCAGCTGGAACCCGCCCATTTCCTTCGCCGAGGCGATCTCGTCCGGATAGACGTCGATGACCTTGACGACGAAGTCGCCGTCCGTGCCCGTCGTCTTTGCGAAGATGTCCGCCAGCGGCGCACCCGAAAGGCGAACCGGTGCCGACAGGGCGGGCGTGGAATAGGTCAGCACATCGGGCCGGCCATCCACGAAGCGCTGGTCGGTAACCAGATAGGTGCTCCAGCGACCGTCGTCGAAATTGATCGGACGCGGCAGATAGGGGACCGGCTTGGCCGGATCGGAGACATAGCTGTCCTCCCCTGCCCCGGGCTTGTCGAACCCGGCGCCCTCCTGCGCTGCCAGATACAGCGGCGTCAGCTTTGCGGCGAGCGGCCATTTGTTCAGGAAATCCCAGTGGTTCTCGCCGGTGTTGTAGATGCTCGCGACCGGCGGGGTATAGGCCGGGGCGCCGTCCTTCAGATGCGCGTTGAAGAAGGGCAGCAGGATGTCACGCCTTGCCTGCAGCGCCGTGTCGCCATCGAAATTGAGCTGGCCAAGCTTCGAGCCGTTATAGTTGAAGCCGGAATGGCGCCACGGTCCCATCAGCAGGAAGTTGTTGCCGGCCTGCGACGTCTTCTGCAGCGCCTCCCAGCTGT
Source organism: Sphingomonas sp. TDK1 (assembly GCF_001650735.1). Lineage (GTDB taxonomy): Bacteria > Pseudomonadota > Alphaproteobacteria > Sphingomonadales > Sphingomonadaceae > Sphingomonas. The sequence goes on from NZ_LXVY01000048.1 coordinate 190,869, forward strand.
GGATCGCGCCGTACATGTCTTCATGGTCCCACAGGCCCTGCTCCCACAGCGTCGGCACATTGGCCGGATTGGCTGCGAGGATCTTGTCGAGTGCCTGGCCCTGCCAGAACGCATCATAGGCCGGGTGCTCGGTCAGCTTGCGCCAGAAGGGCAGCTGGTCGTAGCCGAATTGCTTGGCCCAGTCCCCCGCCGATCCGATCTTGCGGAAGGTGTCGTAATCGTCCCATCCGCCATTGGGCGGGGTCGGCCCGCCCGCCTTGTAGCCGGTGATGCCGGAAATCCAGCCGATGTTCGGCAGGCGGAAGGCGCCGTAATGGAACCAGTCGTCGCCCATCCAGCCGTCGATCATCGGGCTTTCGGGCGCGGTGACCTTCAGCGCGGGATGGGGATGCAGCAGCGCCATCACCACCGTCCATCCTTCGTAGGACGAGCCGAGCATGCCAACCTTGCCGTTCGATTCCGGCAGGTTCTTCACCAGCCAGTCGATCGTGTCCCAGGCGTCGGTCGTATCATCGACCTTGGTCGGGTTGAGCGGCCCCACCGGCGCCCGGGTGACGACGAAATCGCCCTCGGAGCGATATTTGCCGCGAATGTCCTGGAAGACGCGGATGTAACCCGCCTCGGTAAACACCTCGTCGCCCTGGGCCAGCACGGACAGCATCTTGTTGCTGTCGGTACGGCGGACGCGATTATACGCATCATAGGGCGTGCGGGTCAGCAGGATCGGGGCGTTCTTGGCGCCCTTGGGAATCACGATGGTGGTGAACAGCTTGGTGCCGTCGCGCATCGGCACCATCACCTCGCGACGGATATAGTCCTTCGCACCCTCCGGCAGCACGAACTTGGCCGGAATATCGTTGAAAGGCTGCGCCTGCTGCGCATTGGATGCCGGAACGAGTGCCGTCGTCGCGAGCGCGGCCAGAACAAGAGTGCGAAGCTGCATGATGTCTCCCCAGAGAACGGAAGCCTGGGGTGATAGTGTCACATCCCGGCGATGGGAAGCCGGGGCATGAAAAGGCCCGCGCTCCCTTGGAAGCGCGGGCCCATCGACCATCGGAAGCGGATGTCAGGCGTGGGCGGGGGTGCCCAGCAGCTCGGCCTCAAGGTCCTCCACCAGGTGCGGGCGGGTCGCACCGATCGGACCGACACCTGCCGCCGCCGGCGCCGAGCGACCGATGCGGAACGCGGCGCTGGTCCGGCCCTCACGGCCATCCGGCAGGCGATAGCGCGCCTCGGCGACGACGACCGGGGTAAAGGTCCGGCCAAGCTCACCCTTCGGTACCGCGAGATGGGCATCGACACGGGTACCGTCACCGGCGTCGATCGTCACCGGCGGCACGTCCGCGGCAGGACCATGGTTGAGCAGCAGCTGCTCCATCTCGTTCTGCTCCGCATCGGCGAGCAGGAAGGTCGAGATGCGCACATCGCGAGCCGCCGTATCGCCGGCATTGCCGACAGTCAGTTCGATGTCGACCAGCGCCTCTTCCTCGCTGGTGCCCGCACGCACCGGGCGCAGGCCCAGTTCCAGCCACGGGCGATTGGCGACCGGGGCCGGCGTATCGACGACATGCTCGAGCACCGCTTCGTCGGCCTCGGCCAAGGTGGCTTCGACATGCGCTTCCGTAACCGGCTCGGCAGCAGGCGCCGAAGCGACCGTCGGCGCGACCATCACGGGCGCGGCAGCGGCAGCGGCGATGCCGATGTCACTGCGCGGTGCGATCGGCTGCGCTTCGGTACGATACGCAGGCGGTTCGGTCGTCGTTGCCGTTTCACGCACCAGCAGATCGTCGTCCGGACGACGGCGACGCATCAGGAACATCGCCGCGCCGATGGCGAGCAGAACGGCGACCCCGCCAAGGATCCAGGGCCATAGCGAGGTGGAACGGGTTTGCTCGGTGGTGGTCTCCGTCGACTCCGTGACCTGCGCGGCGGGCGCGGCGGACTGGGCAACCGGGGCGGCAACCTCGGGCTGTGCGATTTGCGGCTGTGCGGGCTGCGGCGCGGAAGACGGCACCGGGCGCGCGTCCTGTTGCGTGGTCGCGATGGGCGCGGCGGCACTGGCCTGGCTGGGCTGTGCCTTCGCCTGCGGCCGGGGCTCGACGCGGGGCGTACCGCGCTCGGCGCGGGCGGCGCGCGGCGCAGGCGCGGCATCGGCCGCCGAAGGGGCCTGGTTGGCGCTGCCGGCCATCTGCTGCTCGACAGAGGGCACAGGCTGCACCACGGGCGAGGCGGGCGCGATGCGCACTTCGGGCGCCGGTGCGGCGGCCTGCGGCGCAGGCGCTTCTACGGCTGGCGGCGGGGATACCGTCTGCTGGGGCGCTGCCTCCTGGGCGAAGGCAGGGGTGGCAAGGAACGCGGCACTGATCAACAGTGCGGCGCGGGGGCGGAGCGGGGTCTGACACTGTTTCATGACGCCCATTCAACGGACGGAACCGCGGAATCGGCCCCGCCCCCTGCGACGAGGTGAAAGAAGTTGCAGGTGAATGGAGCCGTTCACCCGCTATTCAGGCACGGTTCTTGCCTCTCAACTGACAGAAACTTCGTAGAAAAACACTGAAAAGAAAGGGACTTACCGTGCCCAGACACGGTAAGTCCTTCCCCTTTGCACCCAGGCCGGAACGATCAGAAGCGGCCGGTCAACTGCACGCCGTAGAAGCGCGGCTCGCCCGGGATATAGGTCGGATCGTTGAAGCCGCCGCCGGTATTGCCGGCGTCCAGCAGATAGCGTTCGTTGGTCGCGTTCCGCATATAGCCCGCGATCTCATAGCGCCCGTTGGCGAAGCTCAGGCCCGCCTTGACGTTCACCAGCGTGACCTTGTCCTGCGAGATGGCTTCCTTGTTCGGGATCTCGAAGAAGATCTTGCTGCGATACGTCACGCTGGGCGTGGCGAAGACGCGGATCCCGTTGCCGACCGGCGCATCGATCGTGAACCCCGCCGACCATTGCAGGCGCGGCTGCAGGCGGAAGCGGTTGTTGGCGTAGATGCCGTTCGACTTGGTATTGTCGATGCCCCCGTCGATGAAACCGGCATTGCCGAACAGCATCAGCCAGTCGGTCGGGCGCAGCTGGCCCTCTGCTTCGAAGCCGAGGTTGCTGGCGGTGCCGGCGCTTTCGGTGATGCTGGTACCGACAGGCTTGCCGGACGGATCGTTGGCGTCGGTGATGGTGCGGCTGATCTGGAAGTTGCGATACTTCTGGTAATAGACGCCGATCGAGCCGTTGAACATGCCGCGCGACAGCTTGGCGCCGCCCTCATAGTTCCACACCGTTTCCTCCGGGATGACCGGCGCGATCGCCGCGACACCCTGGTTCACCACTGGCGAGCGGCGGCCCTTCGAGATGGTGGCGTAGAGGTTGAGCGCGTCGTTCACGCGGAACAGCGCGTTGAAGCGCGGCAGGAGGGCCTGGAAGCTGTCCTGGCTCCACAGGGTGCCCTTGGTGGTGGTCTGTCCCGGGATCAGCGGGGCGCCGCTCAGCACCGATTTGGGCGCGATGGAGACATAGCCCGATTTGCGCTGCTCGATCAGGGCGCGGATGCCGGCGGTCAGCTCGAGCTGATGCACCGGGACCCAGGTCACCTCGCCGAACATCGAATATTGGTCGTTGATCCCCTTGTTGGTGAAGATCGAGCTGTACGGGATCTGGGTCGCCGCGCCCCTGGTGAGCAGCGCCGTCGCCTGCGCGGCGGTCACCACGCCGGTGGGCGAGATGCATCCCAGGGTCGGGATCAGGTTCGCGGCGCACTGCAGATAGATGCCCTCCTCCGTCGAGAAGGGGACGACCTGGCGGTTGTTCTCGTGGAACACGTTCCAGCCGAAGCTGGTGCGCACATGGTCGCCGACATAGGCGAAGCGCGATTCATGGCTGATCTGCGAGCCATAGGCGCCCTCGGCGAATTCGAGCCACCATGCCGCCGAACCGTCCGCGTCGAACACTTCGAGGGAGTCGAAGGAGCGATAGCCGTTGACGGTGGTGAAGCTCCAGCCCTCGCCCAGATCGTACGTCGCGGTCAGGTTCGCGTCGTAGACGTCGCGGGTGAGGCCCAGCTTGTCCTTGCCCAGAACCTGCCTGGAGAAGGGCGAACCGGAAAGATTGGCCGAGCCGAATGGATTGCCCGGCCCCTCGGACGTCGCAAAACGCTTGGAAATGAACGGCGTACCGCTATTTCGCTGACGATCGTAGGTGACAATCAGGTCGACAGTCAGCGCCGAACCCGGCCTATACCGCACCGACGCGCGTAGGCCGAGCTGGTTCTGCGCGTACAGGTCACCCTGCACTGTCGATAGGTTGTGGACATACCCGTCGCGCTTCTTCCATTCGCCGGCCACGCGCGCCGCGATCACATCGTTGCCGACATTGAGGTGCCCGCCTACCAGATAGGCGTTGTAGTTACCGTAGCCCGCAGTGACTTCGCCCGAGACACCAGGCTTCGGACGCGCGGAGATGATGCTGACCGCGCCGATTGTTGAAGCGGTGCCGAACAGCGTCGCTTGCGGGCCTTTCACCACTTCGATCCGGTCGACATCGTAAATCGCCTGATAGGCGCCGCGCGACCGCGAGATGTCGACGCCGTTATAGTAGAGCGTGACGCGCGCCGCCTGCTGCGCCGAACCGCTGTCCGAGGTGATGCCGCGGATAACGATACCTGGATTATTGGCGCTTTGTTCCTGAATGTTGAGACCGGGTACATATGCAGCCATCTCGTCGAGGTCGTCGACGCCGAGACGCTTCATCTGCTCCTGCGTCACGGCTGTGATCGTAATTGGCACGTCGCGCAGCTTCTGCTCAAACTTCTGCGCGGTGACGATGATGTCGCCGCCCGTTCCGCCTTCTTGCACAATCTGCTGCGCGTGGACCGCCGTGGCCGAGACCGTGGCGAGCAACAGCGTGATAAGACCCGTTTTCTTGTAGTGCATAATTTGCCTCCCTGGTTGGGGAAGCGGTTGGCCGGCGACTGTTAAGGCGTCACTGCATTACGACCACAAATTTGTGGCACGCCGATGATAGCTGCGTGACCGACCCACGTCAGTTGAAGCGGCTCTGCCATGGGCGCCGCGCCAAAAGGATTCGCCGGAACGCCTGCGCAGGTTTCTCCACGAAGTGCCACGAGAAGGCTGCGAACGGCACGGCGGTAAAAAAGGTCGCGACCGCCAGGACATGCGGTTCGATATGCGGGACCGTCGTACGATACAGCTGCATAATCGGCATGCCATAGATGTACATGCCAAAAGAGTAGTCCGGGAGCACATGTGCGTCCGGCAGAGCGCGCACGCCCAAGAAACCGATGCACAGGACCAAGTAGAAAACGGCAAATGCCCGAACCACGTCACCAAAGAAATATGTGCGACTTACGTAAACCAACACCAACGCCACCACCGCGCCCCACCAGGAGAGCCGGATACGATCACGATTGGCGTAGGCGGCAGCTCCGATAAAAAAGGCCGTCCAAAGCCGCAGCACCTGCTCCGGAAAATAGACATGAGCGTTCCTGCTAACCTCGAACCAATGGTGAACCGAAGGATATTTGAACACCAACGCACTCGTAACTAATAATGGCAATATAATAACCTTCATTATACGCCGCGTTAATAATTGCATCCCTGCTAACATCGTAATAGCAATGTAACAACTCACCTCCCATCGAATGGTCCATAGTGAACCATTTATCACGCAAGGAGCTCCTGAATCAATATCCGAACAATATACACCACTTAGATAATAGCTAGGCATCAGCAACTGGTTACCAAACACAAAGGAAATCGTCGCATGACCGCACACATATTCTACTAGTGAAAAAATGGTGAAGGGGAAGAAGATTGCGGTGACTATCAAGCACATACTCAACATGCCGGGCCAGATGCGCAGGAAGCGCGCGAGCGCGAAGGCGCCGATCGACGGATTACGCTCCAGGCTGCGGTACATCAGGAAGCCCGATAGAGAGAAGAACCCATTCACCGCGAGCCACGAAATCTGCTTGCCGAACAGCGCCGCCGTCTCGTCCACCGCGCCCATGGACTCAACCGCGTGCGTGTAAATGACCGCACTCGCCAATAAAAGGCGCACCAATGTCAGGTTGTTACGATCCGCCCGAAGCAGATCGTCCGTTATATACAAGGCCATTGAGAGTCCCCCCGAACACTCGTCGACCAACCAAACCCGAGTCGACAGGCTCAGTACATACCCAGCAGTTCTATACCTGACCAGTACTACCCGAACGTACTCGACATCTTCACCGCCGAAGAACAGCCGGCCACCCAACTGAAAACGTTTCCAGTCCCATCTTCCGATCCACACAACCCTGAACGCCGCCGGCAGAAAACACCTCCTCCACTACCACTGGATAGCCACCCACCGCCGCCGGCCACACGACCCCGCGTGCCCCTTTGACATCCCCCGCCCCCTTCCCTATATCCCCGCTCTGGCCCTCCGATCGGGAAATGACGCGCCGTCGCGCAGCGCATCGTACGAATGGATCGGAACGGCTTGTCAGACGCCTGTAGAGCTGCCGAATCCCGAACATGGGGTCGCGCGGCTTTTCGGCGTCGCTTTGCACGTCCTGGCTCCCGGACAGGGGCACCGAGTTTACGGCTGACGAGGCAACACACACCTATGGCTACCAAGGCAATCGAGGGCGGCACGCTGAAGCGCCGCATCCGCAAGGTGTTCGGCGACATCCACGAAGTGGTGCAGATGCCGAACCTGATCGAGGTTCAGCGCGAATCCTACGAACAGTTCCTGCGGTCGGACCCCTCGATCGGCTATGTCTCCGGCCTCGAGAAGACGCTCCGCAGCGTGTTCCCGATCCGCGACTTCGCCGGCACCGCCGAGCTCGACTTCGTGACCTACGAGCTCGAGGATCCGAAGTTCGACGTGGACGAGTGCCGCCAGCGCGGCATCACCTATGCGGCGCCGATGCGCGTTACCCTCCGCCTCATCGTGTTCGAGGTCGATCCCGATACGGAAGCCCGGTCGGTGCTCGATATCAAGGAGCAGGACGTGTACATGGGCGACATGCCGCTCATGACCGAGAACGGCACGTTCTTCATCAACGGCACCGAGCGCGTCATCGTCAGCCAGATGCACCGCTCGCCGGGCGTGCTGTTCGACCATGACCGCGGCAAGACCCACGCTTCGGGCAAGTATCTCTTCGCCGCGCGCGTGATCCCGTATCGCGGTTCGTGGCTGGACTTCGAGTTCGACGCCAAGGACATCGTCAACGTCCGTATCGACCGCAAGCGCAAGCTGCCGGTCACCAGCCTGCTGTATGCGCTGGGTCTGACGTCGGAAGAGATCCTCAACTATTTCTACAACCGCGTCACCTTCCTGCGCGGTCCGAACGGCTGGCAGATCCCCTTCCAGGTGGAGAACTGGCGCGGTTCGAAGCCGATGTTCGACATCGTCGACGCCAAGTCGGGCGAGGTCGTGTTCCCGGCCGGCCAGAAGATCAGCCCCCGCGCTGCCAACAAGGCGGCGAAGGACGGTCTCGAGACGCTGCTGATCCCGACCGAGGAAATCTTCGGCCGCTACAGCGCCTATGACCTGATCAACGAGGCGACCGGCGAGATCTACATCGAAGCCGGCGACGAAGTCTCGGCCGAGAATCTCGAGAAGCTCGACAAGGCGGGCATCGACCGGATCGAGCTGCTCGACATCGATCACATCGCCACCGGTCCGTGGATCCGCAACACGCTCAAGGTCGACAAGGCCGAAGAGCGCCAGCAGGCGCTGTCCGATATCTACCGCGTCATGCGCCCCGGCGAGCCGCCGACGCTCGAGACCGCGGAATCGCTGTTCGCCGGCCTGTTCTTCGACCCCGAGCGCTACGACCTCTCAGCCGTGGGCCGCGTGAAGCTCAACATGCGCCTGGGCCTCGACACGCCGGACACGGTGACCACGCTGCGCACCGAGGACATTCTCGAGGTCGTCAAGACGCTCGTGAACCTCAAGGACGGCAAGGGCGAAGTCGACGACATCGACAATCTCGGCAATCGCCGCGTGCGCTCGGTGGGCGAGCTGCTCGAGAACCAGTACCGCGTCGGCCTGCTCCGCATGGAGCGTGCCGTGAAGGAGCGCATGTCGTCGGTCGACGTGTCGACGGTGATGCCGAACGACCTGATCAACGCCAAGCCCGCGGTCGCCGCGGTGCGCGAGTTCTTCGGTTCGTCGCAGCTGTCGCAGTTCATGGACCAGACCAACCCGCTCTCCGAAGTGACGCACAAGCGTCGCGTCTCGGCGCTCGGGCCGGGCGGTCTGACGCGTGAGCGCGCAGGCTTCGAAGTCCGCGACGTTCACCCGACCCACTATGGCCGTATCTGCCCGATCGAAACGCCGGAAGGCCCGAACATCGGTCTGATCAACTCGCTGGCGACGTTCAGCCGCGTCAACAAGTACGGCTTCATCGAGACGCCGTACCGCAAGATCATTGACGGCAAGGTGACCAACGACGTGGTCTACCTGTCGGCGATGGAAGAGCAGAAGCACACGATCGCGCAGGCATCGGCCGAGCTCGACGAGAATGGCGGCTTCGTCGACGATCTCGTCTCGGCCCGCCAGGCCGGCGAATTCCTGATGGCGCTGCGCGATCAGGTGACGCTGATGGACGTGTCGCCGAAGCAGCTCGTCTCGGTCGCCGCTTCGCTGATCCCCTTCCTCGAGAAGGACGACGCGAACCGCGCGCTGATGGGCTCGAACATGCAGCGCCAGGCCGTGCCGCTGGTGAAGGCGGAAGCGCCCTTCGTCGGCACCGGCATGGAGTCGACCGTGGCCCGGGATTCCGGCGCCGCGATCGCCGCCAAGCGTTCGGGCGTGGTCGACCAGGTCGACGCGACCCGTATCGTGGTCCGCGCAACGGGTGACGTCGATGCCAGCGAGAGCGGCGTCGACATCTACACGCTGATGAAGTTCCAGCGCTCGAACCAGTCGACCTGCATCAACCAGCGTCCGCTGGTGAAGGTGGGCGACATCGTGCAGGCCGGCGACGTGATCGCCGACGGCCCGTCGACCGAGTTCGGCGAGCTGGCGCTGGGCCGCAACGTGCTCGTCGCGTTCATGCCGTGGAACGGCTACAACTACGAGGACTCGATCCTGATCAACGAGCGCATCGTGAAGGACGACGTGTTCACGTCGATCCATATCGATGAGTTCGAAGTGATGGCGCGCGACACCAAGCTCGGGCCGGAAGACATCACCCGCGACATCCCGAACGTCGGCGAGGAAGCGCTCCGCAACCTCGACGAAGCGGGCATCGTGTATGTCGGCGCCGAAGTGGAGCCGGGCGACATCCTGGTCGGCAAGATCACCCCGAAGGGCGAAAGCCCGATGACGCCGGAAGAGAAGCTCCTCCGCGCCATCTTCGGTGAAAAGGCCAGCGACGTGCGCGACACCTCGCTGCGTCTGCCCCCGGGCGTGGCCGGCACGATCGTCGACGTCCGCGTGTTCAACCGCCACGGCATCGACAAGGACGAGCGTGCCCTGGCGATCGAGCGCGAGGAAATCGAGCGCCTGCGCAAGGACGCCGACGACGAGCGCAACATCCTCAACCGCGCGACCTGGTCGCGTCTGCGCGAGATGCTGCTGGGTCAGGTGGCGACCGCTGCGCCGAAGGGCCTCAAGAAGGGCGTCACCATCGACGAGGACCTGCTCGACAGCATCGACCGCCACGAGTGGTGGAAGTTCGCGGTGCAGGACGACACCATGCAGGGCAACCTGGAAGCGGTGAAGGGCCAGTATGACGAGGCCGTGAAGCGCATCAAGGACAAGTTCGAGGACCGCCGCGAGAAGCTGGAGCGGGGCGACGAGCTGCCGCCGGGCGTGCTGAAGATGGTCAAGGTGTTCGTCGCGGTGAAGCGCAAGCTGCAGCCGGGCGACAAGATGGCCGGCCGCCACGGCAACAAGGGCATCATCAGCCGCATCCTGCCGCAGGAAGACATGCCGTTCCTCGAGGACGGCACGCCGGTCGACTTCGTGCTGAACCCGCTGGGCGTGCCGTCGCGCATGAATGTCGGGCAGATCTTCGAGACCCATCTGGGCTGGGCCGCGCGCGGCCTGGGCCGGAAGATCGGCGACGCGCTCGATGCATGGCGTGCAGCCAATCCGAACCCGCAGGCCGGCGAGCCGCCGGAAGCGGTCAAGGAACTGCTCGGTACCGTCTATGGCGACAACTACAAGGACGAGCTGAACCAGCGCACGACCGAGCAGCTGGTGGACCTGGCGCAGAACGTCCGCTCGGGCGTGCCGATGGCCACCCCGGTGTTCGACGGCGCCGTGGAAGCTGACGTCTCGGCGATGCTGCGCATGGCGGGCCTCGACGAGTCCGGCCAGGTGACGCTGTTCGACGGCCGCACGGGCGATGCGTTCGACCGCAAGGTGACCGTCGGCTACAAGTATGTGCTCAAGCTGCACCACCTTGTGGACGACAAGATCCACGCGCGTTCGATCGGGCCGTACAGCCTCGTCACCCAGCAGCCGCTGGGCGGTAAGGCGCAGTTCGGCGGCCAGCGCTTCGGTGAAATGGAAGTGTGGGCGCTCCAGGCATATGGCGCGGCGTACACGCTCCAGGAAATGCTGACGGTGAAGTCGGACGACGTGGTCGGCCGCACCAAGGTCTACGAAGCGATCGTCAAGGGCGACGACACCTTCGAGGCCGGCATTCCGGAGAGCTTCAACGTGCTCGTCAAGGAAATGCGCTCGCTGGGTCTCAACGTCGAGTTGAAGAATGCCGAACTCGGCTTCGACGACGACGGCGTGCAGATCGCCGCGGAGTAAGGGACCGGCGCCCTTCCTTCCCCCCGGGAAGGAGGGGCCGCCAGCCGCCTGCCGACGAAAGACATCCCCTCCCCTAGCCCCTTCCGTACGCGGAAGGGCGATGGAGTGAAGAAATGAACGAACTTACCAACTTCGCGAACCCGCTCGCCAAGCCGGAAACCTTCGACCAGATCCAGATCGGGATCGCGTCGCCGGACCGTATCCGCAGCTGGTCGTTCGGCGAGATCAAGAAGCCCGAGACGATCAACTACCGCACGTTCAAGCCCGAGCGCGACGGTCTGTTCTGCGCGCGCATCTTCGGTCCGATCAAGGACTATGAGTGCCTGTGCGGCAAGTACAAGCGGATGAAGTACAAGGGCATCGTCTGCGAAAAGTGCGGCGTGGAAGTGACCGTCTCGAAGGTCCGCCGCGAGCGCATGGGCCATATCGAACTGGCCGCCCCTGTCGCCCACATCTGGTTCCTGAAGTCGCTGCCGAGCCGCATCGGCCTGCTGCTCGACATGCAGCTCAAGCAGCTCGAGCGCGTGCTGTACTTCGAGAGCTACATCGTCACCGAGCCGGGCCTCACCCCGCTCGAGAAGTTCCAGCTCCTCACCGAGGACGAGCTGCTCGACGCGCAGGATGAATATGGCGAGGACGCCTTCTCCGCCGGCATCGGCGCCGAAGCGGTCAAGATCATGCTCATGGATCTCGACCTCGAGGGCGAGCGCAAGGAGCTTCTGGAAGAGCTGGCGACGACCAAGTCGGAGCTGAAGCCCAAGAAGATCATCAAGCGCCTCAAGGTCGTCGAGAGCTTCATCGATTCGGGCAACCGCCCGGAATGGATGATCCTGGACGTCGTGCCGGTGATCCCGCCCGAGCTGCGTCCGCTGGTGCCGCTGGACGGCGGTCGCTTCGCGACCTCGGATCTCAACGATCTGTATCGCCGCGTGATCAACCGTAACAACCGTCTGAAGCGGCTGATGGAGCTGCGCGCGCCGGACATCATCGTCCGCAACGAAAAGCGCATGCTGCAGGAAGCCGTCGACGCGCTGTTCGACAATGGCCGCCGCGGCCGCACCATCACCGGTGCGAACAAGCGCCCGCTCAAGTCGCTGTCCGACATGCTCAAGGGCAAGCAGGGCCGCTTCCGTCAGAACCTGCTCGGCAAGCGCGTCGACTATTCGGGCCGTTCGGTCATCGTGACCGGTCCGGAGCTCAAGCTGCACCAGTGCGGCCTGCCGAAGAAGATGGCGCTCGAGCTGTTCAAGCCGTTCATCTACGCCCGTCTCGACGCCAAGGGTCTCTCCATGACCCTCAAGCAGGCGAAGAAGTGGGTTGAGAAGGAGCGCAAGGAAGTCTGGGACATCCTGGACGAGGTGATCCGCGAGCACCCGGTGCTGCTGAACCGCGCGCCGACGCTCCACCGTCTGGGCATCCAGGCGTTTGAGCCGGTGCTGATCGAAGGCAAGGCGATCCAGCTCCACCCGCTGGTCTGCTCGGCGTTCAACGCCGACTTCGACGGTGACCAGATGGCCGTCCACGTTCCGCTGAGCCTCGAGGCCCAGCTGGAAGCGCGCGTCCTGATGATGTCGACCAACAACATCCTGTCCCCCGCCAACGGCAAGCCGATCATCGTGCCGTCGCAGGACATGGTGCTGGGTCTCTATTACATCACGATGGAGAAGGAAGGCGAGCCGGGCGAAGGCATGCTGCTGGCCGACATGGCGGAGGTCCACCAGGCCCTCAACGCCGGTGCGGTGACGCTGCACTCGAAGATCACCAGCCGCGTGCCGCAGACGGACGAGGACGGCAAGTCGTACCTCAAGCGCTACCAGACCACCCCGGGCCGCATGCTGCTCGGCGAGTGCCTGCCGCACAGCCACAAGGTGCCGTTCGACGTCGTCAATCGCCTGCTCACCAAGAAGGACGTGGGCGACGTGATCGACGAGGTCTATCGTCACACCGGCCAGAAGGAGACCGTGCTGTTCGCCGATGCGATCATGTCGCTGGGCTTCCGCCACGCGTTCAAGGCCGGCATCTCGTTCGGCAAGGACGACATGATCATTCCGGAAGCCAAGGTCGGTCTGGTCGACGAGACCAAGGCGCTGGTGAAGGACTTCGAGCAGCAGTATCAGGACGGCCTGATCACGCAGCAGGAGAAGTACAACAAGGTGATCGACGCCTGGAGCCGTTGCGGTGACCAGGTGGCCGCGGCGATGATGGACGAGATCAAGGCGGTCAAGAAGGACCCCGTGACCGGCCGCCAGATGCCCGACAACGCCATCTACATCATGGCGCACTCCGGTGCCCGTGGTTCGGCGGCGCAGATCAAGCAGCTGGCCGGCATGCGCGGCCTGATGGCCAAGCCGTCGGGCGAGATCATCGAAACGCCGATCATCTCGAACTTCAAGGAAGGTCTGACCGTTCTTGAATACTTCAACTCGACCCACGGCGCTCGTAAGGGCCTCGCGGACACCGCGTTGAAGACGGCGAACTCGGGCTACCTCACCCGTCGTCTGGTCGACGTGTCGCAGGACTGCGTCGTCCTCGAGGACGATTGCGGCACCGAGCGCGCGCTGGAGATGAAGGCGATCGTGCAGGGCGGTTCGGTGATCGCCTCGCTCGGCGAGCGCATCCTGGGCCGCACCACGGCCGAGGACATCATCGATCCGAAGACCAACCAGGTCGTGATCCCGATCGGCACCCTGCTCGACGAAGCGATGATCGCGCAGATCGAGGCGCTCAGCACCCCGGCGGTGAAGATCCGTTCGCCGCTGGTCTGCGAAGCCAAGCTCGGCGTGTGCGCCAAGTGCTACGGGCGTGACCTTGCCCGCGGTACCCCGGTGAACATCGGCGAAGCGGTGGGCGTCATCGCGGCGCAGTCGATCGGTGAGCCGGGCACGCAGCTGACCATGCGTACCTTCCACATCGGCGGCGCGGCGCAGCTCAACGAGCAGTCGAACCTCGAAGCCCCCGTGGACGGCAAGGCCGAGTTCCGCGACCTGCGCCTGATCGAGGATCAGCGCGGCCGTCGCGTGGTGCTCAGCCGCTCGGGCGAGATCGCGATCATGGACATGGATGGCCGCGAGCTGGCCGTGCACAAGATCCCGTACGGCGCCTATGTGATGTTCGACGACGGCCATCTGGTCAGCGCCGGCGATCGCATGGCCGAGTGGGATCCGTTCACCATGCCGGTGATTACGGAAACCGGCGGTACCGTGAAGTATCAGGACATCATCGAAGGCAAGACCATGACGGAGCAGGTCGACGAAGCGACGGGCATCGCCCAGCGCGTCGTCACCGAGTTCCGCGGTGCGGGCAAGAAGGAGGACCTGCGTCCTCGCATGACCCTCACCGGCGAGAATGCCGCCGAAGCCGCCCGCTACATGCTGGCGCCGGGCGCGGTGATCTCGGTCGAGGATGGCGCCACGGTGCAGGGCGGTGACGTGCTTGCCCGTGTGGCCCGCGAGTCCGCCAAGACCCGCGACATCACCGGTGGTCTGCCGCGCGTCGCCGAGCTGTTCGAAGCGCGCAAGCCCAAGGAAAATGCCATCATCGCGAAGGTCTCGGGCCGCGTGGTGTTCGGCAAGGACTACAAGGCCAAGCGCAAGATCGGCATCCAGCCCGAGGACGGCGGCGAGGTCGTGGAGTATCTGGTCCCGAAGTCGAAGGTGATCGACGTTCAGGAAGGCGACTACGTCAAGCGTGGCGACAACCTGATCGGCGGTTCGCCGGATCCGCACGACATCCTGGAAGTGCTCGGCATCGAGCCGCTGGCCGAATATCTGGTCAGCGAAATCCAGGAAGTCTATCGACTGCAGGGCGTGAAGATCAACGACAAGCACATCGAGGTGATCGTTCGCCAGATGCTGCAGAAGGTCGAGATCACCGACGGCGGCGACACCACGCTGCTGGCGGGCGAACAGGTCGATCGCGACGAGATGGACGAGCATAACGAGAAGCTCCAGCCGGGCCAGCAGCCCGCGATGGGCAAGCCGATCCTGCTCGGCATCACCAAGGCGTCGCTGCAGACCCGCAGCTTCATCTCGGCCGCGTCGTTCCAGGAGACCACCCGCGTGCTCACCGAAGCCGCGGTGCAGGGCAAGAAGGACACGTTGCAGGGCCTGAAGGAGAATGTGATCGTCGGCCGCCTGATCCCCGCCGGTACCGGTGCGGGCATGGGTCGCCTGCGGGTTGCCGCCACCTCTCGCGATGCGGCGCTGCGCGTCGCCCAGCGCAAGATGCAGGAAGCCTCGCTCATCGCTCCGGCGAGCGCGGCGGAAGAGCATGCGGCGGAACTCGCCCGCAGCACGCGGGATGCAGGCGGCACCGGGGATGATCCCCTGGCGTCGGTGACCCCGTCGGGCCACGGCACCGATGCGGATGCCGGCGAGTATTTGAACGAGGCGGAGTGATCCGCTCCGTTCGGGGGCTCCCAGCCTGACCGAGCGTGACACGAACAGAGCCGCCGTCCGGGATACCGGGCGGCGGCTTTTTCATGGCTGCTATTCCACCCGCGTCAGAAACTGATGGTAAGCCGCAACATGCTCACCAAGACACCGCGAGCCTTTTCCACGCCCCCGCGATCGGTGATGAACTGAAGGTCAGGCTGAACTGTCAGCCACTTGGCAAGCTTGTCCGAATAGGTCAGCTCGAACGTGGTTTCCGCCCGGGCGGGCCGCACGCCCTGATCGAGCAACATCGTCCGGAACCCGCGGGTGGTCGTACCTCGGCTCACGCCGAGCGACGCCTGGGAATCGGGTCGCCCGGCGAAGAGATGTTCCGCCAGAACGCCCACTTGCCATCCGCCTTGGAACGGCGTGGTTGACCCGCCCGAAAGGCCCGCGCGCCCGAAGGCGGTTACGGTGGGCCTGCCCTCCCCACCCAGCAACTGCACGTCGCCGATCACATAGCCGCCGTGATCGCGGCGCTGGATCGCCGCACCGTCCATGTCGACCGCGGTATAGTCGTCATGCATCTTGCTGTAGCGCCAGTAGCCCGCGCCTAGCTTGAATCCCGGCCGCTCGACCCCTGCCTCCCCGATCAGCAGCACGCCGTCCCGGAAGCTGAAATCGACGCCCTCCGGATCGCCAAGGCAGCCGGCCGATCCGTTGAGTACGGCGGCACGCAGATAGGCCACCTCACCAAACCGATGTTCCACTCGCACCGTCAGGGCAGTGGACGGGAAGATCGAAGGGCCGTTCGGTCCCGAGGCCGCCAGTTCGGACCCTGCACCAAAAGACGGCGAGATCAGCAGCCCCGCCGACGCATTCGTGTAGAATTCGCTGTTGAGATCATACACACCGCTGCGCACCGTGGTGTTCGTGCCGACGCGTTGCTCTATCCACGCCTCGAACAGACGCAAATGGTGGCTCGCGACCTCGATATTGTCGACGCCCTGCAGCGTCCCGGCAGCGTCATTGGGCCGGCCGCCCATGGTGCTCATGACGTGCACATGCGCCCGGGCCCCCTTCCAGCCGACGAGCCGCGCAAGATCGGCATCCGCGGTCAGGTCCGTATCGTCCAGCACGAAGGCACGATCGCGATCCGGGCCCCGCGCAACACTGGCGATGTCGATCGTCTCTACCAAATGCACGTCGATCACGCTCTGGGAATATACGTATGTCGGCCATGTACACGCTGCCACAATGGCGCAAATAAGTCGCTTCATACCAACAGTCCCGCTACTCCCCTCGAGAAGGTTTTAGGATGAATGACTCTACTTCATGAAATCTTGTCTATAATTTTTCTGGAGAGGACACAGCATTTCGGGGCCGTGTCGGGTGCTTGGAGCAATCGCGTGCAGTCGATAGCAAATTCAACCAGAAAACTGACAACCGCCATCATTCTGCTGTTCCTGCTTTGTGGGGGCACCGGGATCGTTTCCTCCTGGCTGCTCAGTAGCGCGCTGGAACGGCAGTCGGTGGCGTCGGGCTTGCTCCGCAACCATATGGAAGCGGACATGATGCACGATGCCGTGCGCAGCGACGTGCTGGCCATTCTGGCCGCGAGCGACTCCGCCATCGGCATCAAGCAGGAGGAGGTGCGCAAGGATCTTGAGGAGCATCTGGGCACCCTGCGCACGCGCATCGCGGAAGATGTCGCGTTCAAGGGAAATCCAGCGATCGAAGCCGCTGCGGCGAAGGTCGGCGGACCAATGGTCGCGTATGCCGATGCCGCCAAGCAGATCGCCGCGACGGCGACGGGCAACCTGGGAACTGCGAAGCAGATGCTGCCGGCCTTCTTCAAGCAATTCTCCGTTCTGGAAGAGTCGATGGCTGCCGCATCAGACGCGATCGAGAAGCATTCCGACGCAACCGCGCGCGCGGGCCTCACCCTCGAATGGATCACCATTGGCCTGCTGGTCGCGACATTGGCCGCCGCGGTAGGCGGGGCGCTCTACGCGGGCCGGCTTGCCAATCGTCGGCTCGTCCATCCGCTGATCGCGCTCTCCGACACGGTAGGCCGGCTGCTCACCGCTCCCGGCACCCCCCTGCCGGAAACGGATCGGCAAGATGAACTGGGCGCCCTTGCCCGCGCGATCGCCGCGTTCAGCCAGCAGGTGGATTCCGCCAACGCCGAAAAGCAGGCGACGACCGAGCTGATCGTGGACACCGTCGGCTCGGGCCTGCGTAGCCTCGCGGGGGGCGACCTGACGACTCGCGTGGACGCCCAGCTGCAAGGTCCGTTCGCGCGGCTGAAGCAGGACTTCAACACTGCTGTCGACAGCCTGCGCGCGCTGATCACGTCAGTACATGGCGGCGCCGGATCGCTGCGTCGCGCGTCGACCGAGATCACCGCCGCGGCGGAGGATCTGGCACGGCGCACCGAAGCGAATGCCGCGAGCCTGGAGACAACGACGGCGGAGGTCACCCAGATCGACGAGCGGCTGAAGACGTCGGTTCGCGCGGCCAGCGAAACGGTGGGTCGCGCCGATCAGACGATCGAGGCGGTCAGCTCCGGCCGCGCGCGCGTCAGCAGCGCGGTGACGGCGATGAGCCGCGTCTCCGAGAGCGCCAAGGGCATCGATGCGGTGATCGAGGGGCTCGACAAGATCGCGTTCCAGACTCGTGTTCTCGCCATGAACGCCGCCGTCGAGGCGGGCCGCGCCGGGGAAGCAGGACGCGGCTTCGCCGTGGTCGCCGACCTCGTCTCGGCGCTGGCGATGCGGGCCGAGGAAGAAGCCGGCCGCGCACGCGACCAGCTCACCGTGACGCAGGTGGAGATCGGCACTGCCGTCGCGGCCGTCGAGGATGTCGACGGCGCGTTCACCTCCATCTCCGAAAACGCCCAGTCCGTGCACAAGCTGCTCGGTCAGGTGGCCGCGGATAACCGGGTGCAGTCGGAGTCGATCTCCCGCCTCAGCGAAACGATCCGGGTGATGGACCATTCGACCCAGCAGAACGCCGCAATGGTGGAGCAGACCTCCGCTGCCGCACGCAACCTGATGGCGGAGATCGGGCAGCTGGTCGAGCAGGCCGGCCAGTTCCGCATCGATGCCGGCATGGCCCGGGCGCTCCCCCGTGCGGCTGACGCCGCGCTCCCCGTCGCCAGCGTTGCGGCGGTGGACGAGGCGGAGTGGGTCTAGTCGCCGAACAATATGATACGGTCGCCCAGCCGCTCCGCCTCGTCGCGATCATGGGTGACGAGCAGGATCGGCAGTCCGACCCCGTCGCGCAGCCGCTCGAGCAGGGCCAGGATCTCCTCGCGCCGCGGGCGGTCCAGCGCGGCGAGGGGCTCGTCCAATAGCAGGAAAGCGGGGTCGGTAAGCAGCGCGCGGCCGATCGCGACGCGCTTGGCCTCGCCGCCGGACAGCGTTCGCGGCCAGCGATCAAGCAGATGGGCGATGCCTAGCAGCGCGATCACGCCGTCGACATCGACCGCCGCATCCTTTCGCCAGCCATAGAGAAGATTGGCGCGCGCGCGCAGGTGCGGGAACAGCCGCGGCTCCTGAAACACATAGCCGGCCCGTCGCGCCTCCGGCTTCAGGTCCACGCCGCTGGCCGAATCGAACAGCGTGCGATCGCAGATGCGGATATGCCCGGCATCCGGCCGCAACAGCCCCGCGACCATGTTGAGGACGCTGCTCTTGCCCGCGCCGGACGGGCCGAACAGCACGGTGACGCCCGCCCGCGGCTCGATCCGGCAGGCGATCTCGGTTTCACCGAGTCGGCGGCGCACGTCGATGTCAAAGGACATGCGTGCCCCGCCCCGTCCGTCGCGCTACCAGTTCCGATCCCACCAGCGCGACCAGCGCGAGCAGCACCGATACGGCGGCCAGCCGAAGCACCTGCCCCTCGCCGCCCGGCACCTGCAGCGCCGAATAGATGGCGAGCGGCAACGTCTGCGTTTCCCCCGGCACGTTGGAAACGAAGGAAATGGTGGCGCCGAACTCTCCCAGCGCCCGCGCGAAGCCGAGCACCAGCCCAGCCAGTACGCCGGGCAGCGCCAGCGGCAGCGTCACGGTGGCGAAGGTCCGCCACGGCCCTGCGCCGAGGCTGCGCGCGGCCTGCTCCAGCTGTCGATCCACCGATTCCAGCGACAGCCGGATCGCCCGCACCATCAGCGGCAGCGCCATCACCCCGGCCGCGATCGCCGCGCCGCTCCAGCGGAACAACACGGTGACGCCGAACCAGCGCTCCAGCACCCCACCGATCGGTCCGGCGGGCGCGAAGGCCAGCAACAGAATCCACCCGGTCACTACCGGCGGGACCACCAGCGGCAGATGCACCAGCGCGTCGAGCAGCACCTTGCCGGGGAAGCGCGCGCGCGCGAGCAGCCAGGCAAGCGCGAACGCCACGGGCAGCACCGTGAGCACCGCCACGCCCCCTACCTTCAGCGACAGGAGCACGATGCCCCACTCCTCGCCGCTCAGCACGCGGCGATGCTCATAGCGGGGTGAAACCGTAGCGCGCGAAGATCGCCTTGCCGCGCGCGCTGACGAGGAAGCGCCGGAACGGCTCGGCATCCGGGCTGGCGGCGGTCTTCAGGCGAGCAATCGGGTAGCGAATCGGCGGGTGGCTGTTCGCCGGGAACACGCCCGCGATCCGCACCTTGGCCGAGGCGCGCGCGTCGGTCGCATAGACGATGCCGAACGGCGCAGCGCCACGTTCCACCAGCGCAAGGGCCGCCCGGACATTCTCTGCCCGCGCGACCTGGCGGTTCAGTCGATCCCAGGCACCAATCTTCTGCAACGCGGCCTTGCCGTACAGCCCGGCGGGGACAGCGTCAGGATCGGCCATCGCGAGCCGCCCCCGCCCCAGCGCGGCCAGCAGCGGTCCGGCGCGATCCAGCGGCACGGCCCGCCGGTCGGACACCGGTACCGCGAGGACCAGCTGGGTACCCAGGAACGCCAAGCGGGTGCCGGGCGCCAGCTTGCCGGCCTTGTCCACCGCGTCCATCCAGGGCTCGTCGGCGGACACGAACAGGTCCGCCGGCGCTCCGGACTGGATCTGCCGCGCCAGCGCGGAGGACGCGGCGAAGGACAGCACCGGGCGTGCATGCCCCATCCGCGCCCAGGCATCGGCGGCGGCGTTCATCGATTCCTGCAGACTCGCAGCGGCGAGCACCAGCGGCGGCTGGGCTGCGGCATGTGCGGGGAAGGCGAAGACCGCGACCAGTGCGGCGATCGCCCAGCGACGGGTCGGGGCAAGCGAGACAGGCATGGACACGAAACCTCCGGCAAACCGATGCGCTCCGGTTCGCGGCTCCACCTCGCCATGTCAAGCAACCCACCGGTATGCGTCCGATGCGCTTCCTCGCTTGCCGCGGCGTCGGCGGTTCAACATCGCCGTAGTGCCCAAGCAATGTCCGAAACGGGGCAGCCTTCCCCCAAAAACCAGTTGATACGCACAAGCAACAAAGCATAGATTTTCTTCGACGATCTGGGGAGATCGACGAATAGGGGGAAACGATGAAAGGCTGTGTTCGCACGGTCGCATTAGCGGCCTGGCTGCTGCTGTGCACGACGCCACCCGCTTCTGCGCAGGAACGCTCGGCAACGCGACAGGGATTTGAACTAGCGCCGAACAGCGGCAAAAAAATCCTGGTCTTCCGCCCTTCGATCAGCGTCGGCGCACAATCCACGGGCGGCATGTTCGAACCCAATGGCGAATGGACCGACAAGGCCGTCACCAATCTTCAGGCAGCACTCGCCAAGGCACAGGCAAATCTGGGCAATACGGTGATCGCCGCGCCCGAAGCCTATGGCGACGATGCGCAGAAGCTGCAGGAACATCTGCGGCTGTTCGCCGCCGTGTCGGACGCGGTGATCCAGTACCAGTTCTTCGCCGGCAACCGCCTGCCCACGAAGAAGAACGACAACAAGAACGCGGTGTTCGACTGGTCGCTCGGTACGGGCGTGGCCGAGTTGCCGGGCGCCAAGGACGCGGACTATGGCCTCTTCCTCTTCACGCGCGATGCCTATGGCTCCACCGGCCGCAAAGTGCTGCAGGTGCTTGCGCTGCTCGGGCCGGGACTGGCAGTGAAGTCGGGCCAGCATGAAGGCTATGCGGGACTGGTCGACCTGCGCACCGGCGATCTGCTGTGGCTCAGCGCCGATGCCCAGATGGGCGGCGACGTCCGCGATGCCGAGGGCTCGGACAAGCGAATCCACCAGTTGCTCAAGGATTTTCCGGGCAGCATGCCGCTCAGGCTGCAAGCGCAGCCCAAGCCATGAGGCTGCACGGCATTCGTACGCTTTGCGCCGTTCTCGGCAGCCTCTGCGCATTGCCTGCGACGGCACAGCAGGCGGTGCTGCCGCCACCCTATGCGGGGGTGTATCAGCCCCACGGCGTCGACGAGATCGGGCTTTGGCGCGAAGATGACGAGGAGGAGCGCCGGCTCGCCGCCTCCACGCTCGTCTTGCGGGACGAACGACTTGCCGGGTACGTCAAATCGGTGCTGTGCGACGCGGTGGGCAAGGACCGGTGCGCGGCCGTGCGGGTGTATCTGGTGCGCGTGCCCGTGTTCAACGCGAACATGATGCCCAACGGGACGATGCGGGTCTTCACCGGCCTGCTGCTGCGCGTTCACAACGAGTCCGAGCTGGCGGCGGTGCTCGGCCATGAATTCGGCCATTTCGAGAAGCGGCACAGCCTCGCCGGTTTCAAGGCGCAGCGTTCCGCCACGGATTCCGTCGCCTGGATGGAGGTGTTGACGGCAATGACGCCGCGTCCCCAGGCGATGCAGAACCTGCGGGACTTCGAGGTCGCTACCTATGGCGGCCTGTATCGGCACAGTCGCAACCAGGAGCGCGAGGCCGACTGGCTGGGCATTGCCTATCTCAACCGCAGCCAGCTTCGTCCCCAGGCCGCTACCGCCGTCTGGCAGCATGTGATGGAGGAAGCCGAAGCATCGGCCCGTGTGAAGGGGCTTCGCAAGCCAAATTTCGAAAGGATTGCCTTCGCCGCCTCGCACCCGCCCGACGCCGAGCGGGCGGCCTATCTGGCGGCCCTTGCAGCACCGGAAGGCGCAGGACGTGGAGACGGCACCGATCGCTATCGCGCCGCCCTCGCACCCTACCTCGCACAATTCCTCGACGATCAGATCAAGCTCAACGACTTCGGCGCCAGCGACTATCTGATCAAGAGCCTCGCAAGTGACGGCTGGACCGCTACCTTGTGGGTAAAGCGCGGCGACCTTTATCGCACCCGCGGCAACCCGCGCGACTTGACTGCGGCAGCCGAATTCTACGCTCATGCGGTCGCCCTCGATCCCCTACTGGCGGATGCGCAGCGCGGCCTCGGCCTTTCGCTGATGAAGACGGGGCAACCGAGCGCCGCAATGGTGGCGCTGCGGACCTACTTGCGCCTGCGTCCCGATGCGGTGGATGCCGGCATGATCAAGATGCTGATTCCGGGGGAAAGCCAATGACCAGACATCGTCTATTGCGCGGCGTGTTCGCACTTGCTGCCATAGTCGTCCTTTCCGCGCCAGCCATGGCGCACAAGCTGGCGGAGAAAGGCAAGACGGTCACGGTCGCGGCCTCGATCCTGTCGGTCACGCCCAGCCGCGACTGGAACCGGCTGTCTACGCGCGCAGGCAAGCATGTCGAATGCTGGACGCTGGATGGCGAACAGCTCGACGAGGTCCGCTTCTACGCCGCGATCGAACCCGGCGAACCGCTGATGCACGAGCGCTACAAGCGCAAGGATCCGCTGCCCAAGTTCCGCAAGGAGACGCTGCCGGCCGAGCTGCCGGAACTGCTGGAGCGCACCTATCGCAGCGCCCGCGACGCCCGCGACTTCCAGTTGCAGGGCGCGCGCCCGGCCAAATTCCTGGGCCGCGACGGCATCGCCTTCACCTACATGGCCACCGATGCCGACGGACTGATCCGCAAGGGCGAGGCACGCGCCGCCATTGTCGAGGGCAGGCTCTACATGATCACTTTCGATGCGCCGCGGCTGCATTATTTCGATCTTCTGGCCGACGACGCTCGCGCCTTGATGGCCTCCGCGACGTTGTAGCTGCGGGCGATCTACGACGTCCTTACCACCGCAGCGCGCGGACGGCGCCTATTACGCCGCTCGTCAGGAGATCCGTGAGCCTCGCATCCCCCAGGGCAGCGGTTGCGGGGCGCGCGGCGATCGCATGGTGCAGCGGCATGCTGCCGGAACGCACGCCGGCACGGCAAAGCCGCCACCAGAGGCGTGAAATCTCCCGATCGACGCGCGCGAGCGTTGCGGCCTCCGGCGCCTGCGCGGCGAAATGCGCTCGTAGCACTGCAATCCCGTCGAACAGGCGGTGCAGCACCGCACGGTCACTGATCGGTGCCTTGCCCATCACGTGCCGCACCAGCAGGGCAGCGATATCGGGTGCACCCGCCCCCAGCAGCGTGCGGTGCCGTTCGTGCAGCAGCATCTCGGCATGATCGGTCATCGTGCCATTGAACACCTGCGATGCGCCGCCGGCATGCTGGCGATAAAGCGTCAGCACCACGTCGATCTGGTCGATCCGGCCGAACGTGCGAAGCCGATGGTAGAGATCGAAATCCTCGACATAGCGGCAGTCCGGGCGTTCAAAAGGGTCCAGCCGGCGCGCGGCGTCCGCACGGAACAGCACCGAGGACCAGACCAGCGGATTTTGTACCAGCATCAGCCAGTCGATCAGCCCTGGCGTGAGCGGCCGGATCCACTGGCCCGGGCGCCGCTTGCCGTCGACCAGACAATCCGTCGCGGTACTGATCAGCACGGCGTCCGGGTTCGCGTCCAGCCAGGCGACCTGCCGGGCGAAGCGCTCGGGGAGACAGAGATCATCCTGGTCCAGCCCGGCGATGTAGCGGCCCCGCGCCTCGGCAAAGGCCCTGTTGCGTGCCACCACCGGCCCGCCATTCACCGCGCTTTCGATGACGCGGATCCGCGGATCGCCGAACCCGCGCAGCACCGCGACGGTCTCGTCGCGCGAGCAATCGTCCACGGCCACCAGTTCCCAGTCGGAAAGCGACTGGGCCTGAAGGCTGGCGATCGTCTCGGGCAGCAGCGGGACACCGTTATAGGTCGCCATCACCACCGAGACGATGGGCGCACCGCTCACGCCGCTGCCTGCGCGCGATCGGCAAGGATCTGGTCGACAATCATCCGGCCGATGTCGTTCTGCCACAACCACAGTCCGTTGGCCTTGCCGCTGAAGCTCGCCTCGCCGCCCAGCGGCCCGTCCGGCACATGGCCGGAGGCAAGGCCCAGCCCGTAGACGCCTGGCAAGGGACGCCCCTCCGCATCCAGGACGCGGCATTGCTGGTCGACCAGCCGCGGCCGACCCGGATGGTCCGCCATCAGCGCGATGCGCACGCCTTCCACATCGAAGAGCGGGATGGCACGCGGACGATAGCCAAGCGCGCCGATCACGATGTCGGCCGCCTCCAGTTCGGCACGAGTCGCAGCGTCATCCTCCCCGGTCAGCCGACATAGCGCCATGCGCGGATCGGGCGCGCGCCCGCCGACGCCCAGCATGCGCAGCACCAGCTCGCGCGCCTCCAGCCGGAAGCCGGCCAGGCGATAGACGAAGCCGCTGAGCGGGCAGATGTCGTCCAGGCCGAAATCGGTGAATCCATCGGCATGCGCCTCCTCCGCCGAGCGGTAGAAGGGGCGAAGCGGCCGGCGATGGTAGAGGCGCAGCGCGCCTGCGCCCAGCGGCAGCGCGGGACTCGCCTTGAGCAGCAACACCGCGGCCGCCATCGCGCTCGTTGAGCCGCCGATGATCGCGATCCGCGGTGCACGGACATTCTCCAGCCGCGCGCGAAGCCGGTCGAGACCGCCCAGCCGGAGGAAGTCGTCGCCCAGCACCAGTCGATCGCCGGCGAGGACACCAAGCGCGGCGCCGGCGATGCGCTCGGCGGCGACATGGACGCGGTCCTGATAGCCGCCGGTGGCGATGACGAGATTGTCGGCGCGCATCATGCGCTCGTCGCCGGTAAGCAGATTGCGAACCCGCGCCGCCCAGTCGCCCTGCGGCGTACGGCGTGCGTCGATCACTTCGGAACGGGTGGCAACCACCCCGCCATGCTCCGCGACCAAGGCGGCGAGGCGCGCGCCCGTCGCCTCGAGCAGCGGGGTGGAACGGGAGAGCGGCACGCCCAGCTTGCCCGCATAGAGCGCCACTTCGCGGCCGGCGGGGTGCTCGGTCAGCGCTGCGATGTCCCGGTGCACATTGTCCTTCACGGCGGTGAGGAAGGTTTCCGCCGTGCTGTCCGACGTGATGGCATAGCTGCCGATCTCGCCCCGCCCGAGCACCGCGTCGCGCTCGACGATCGCCAAGCCGGTACGGGCGAGCGGTACCAGCTGGTCCCCCTTGGTCGCGGCGGTCAGCAGCGCGGTGCCGGCAGGGCCTCCGCCGACAATCAGCGCGGAATGCACGGTGCGACCGCGCCGCTCGACCCGCAGTCCGTCCAGTCCAGCGGCGCGACAAGCGTCGATCAGCGCAGTGCAGACGGTGTCGACATCGCCTTCGGTCATCCCGTCGGTGACCGGCAGCGACAGGATGCGGCCGGCGACATCATCGGCCACGGGCAGCGCTCGATCGATCACGCAGCTACTGCGGAACCAGGGCTGCTCGCCCAGGTGCGGACTGAAATAATGGCCGGCGCCGATCCCCTGCTCGGCCAGCGCCGCGATGATCGCCGCACGGTGCCCCGCGAAGGCGCGCGGCAGCAGGAGCGACTGGAACTGCAATGCCGGTCGCGAACCGTGCAGCGTCTGGAATTCGAACCCGTGCGCGCTTGCGAAGCCGCCCAGCCGCGCGCGATAGATCTGGTCCAGCGAGGCCCGGTGTGCGGCGATCCTCTCCAGATCGTGCAGCTTGGCCATGGCGAGCGCGCCCAGCACCTCGGGAAGCTTGCCGTTCAGACCCGGCCCCTCGGCGGAACGCCCGCCGTCAAAGCCGAAATTGGTCATGCAGCGCAGCGCCTCGATCAGCGCGATGTCGCCGCTGTGGATCAGCCCGCCTTCCGCGGTGGCGAACACCTTGGTCGCGTGCATCGAATAGACGATGGGGAAAGGAGCCCCGGCGCCGAATGCCCTGCCCTCGGCATCGATCGCGCCGAGCGACGCCGCCGCATCGATCACCACGCCGACGCCGCGGGCATGATAAGCGTGATAGCGCGCCAGATCGATGCCTGCGCCAAAGGTCGCATAGGGTACCACCACGGCGATGCGATCCCCATAGCGATCGAACGCCGCTGCCTCCGCATCGGCACGCATCGCCCAATTGGCGGGATCGATATCGCACAACACCGGCGTGAGCCCGGCCCATTGGACGGCCTGGGCAGTGGCCGCGAAGGTGAAGGCGGGAACCAGCGCCAGCGCACCGCTGCCGGCACGGGGGCCCGCTGCGTGGCGGATCGCCAGCATCAGCCCGATCGTCGCATTGTTCACCGCCAGGCAAGCGCCCTGCCCGCCGAACAGCCGTTCGGTCGTAGCCGCTTCGAACCCGCGCACCACTGGCCCGCCATTCGAATAGGTACCGCGTGCCTCGATGGCACGAAGTTCGTCGGTCATCGCGCTCAGCCGCGGCGGCTGCGGCGCGATCAGCGGCAGGCGCTGCATGGTCATCTCCCCAGATGCTCCCGCCGGAAGGGCGGCGCGCATCACCATGACAGGCCCGACTTAGAAAACCGTAAAATGCCAAAAGTGCGCGCCCGGCAGCCCGGCATCCGCGCTTCGATGCCTCTCACCGTTCTTTAAAGAGCACCGCAAGCTGCCAACACGCCAAGATTTTCAGGCAAAAGCAGGCATTCACCGCATCGTCCACAGGCTATTCTCCCCACCTCCGGTTAAATACCTAAGCGCCTACAAAGACACACTAAATTGCACGCAAATGCAAACGATAGTGCGCTGCAGCATTCTATAAGTTACGCAGTGGGATCGCATTTGAACCGACAAAGGGTGAAGTTGTGAAGATTTCTGGATTGCTGCTGACGCTGGTCGCAACAACTTCCGTTTCAACTTCGGTATTCGCACAGACGAACGCCGGACAGGAGCATGCGGCACCCCCGCAAATCGCACAACCGGAAGCCGAAAAGGAAGTCTTCTCCACCGGCGTGGCCAAGGGCCGCGACCGACTGGACAGCGCCACCTCCACCAGTTCGCTGAAGGGAAGCGAGGCGCAAAAGCTTGGGCCCGTGGGCCTGTCCGACATCCTGCGCACCATGGCCGGCATCCGCGTCGAAAGCGGCATCAGCGAAGGCAACAACAACTACACCGTGCGCGGCCTGCCGATCGGTTCGGGCGGCTCGAAATATGTCCAGATCGAGGAAGACGGCCTGCCGGTCCTCGAATTCAACGACATCTTCAACATCGCCGGCGACAGCTTCTTCCGTGCCGACTTCTCGCTCGCGCAGATCGAGACGATCCGCGGCGGTTCAGCTTCCACCTTTGCCTCGGGTTCGCCGGGCGGCCTGATCAACCTTATCTCCAAGACGGGGGACACCGAAGGCGGTTCGCTGCAGCTCACCACAGGCCTGGACTATGACCTGAAGCGCGCCGACGTCGAATATGGCGCCAAGCTCAGCGACAGCCTGCGCTTTCATGTCGGCGGCTTCTACCGCTTCGGCGAAGGCCCGCGCGAGACGGGCATGACCTCGTTCAAGGGCGGTCAGGTCAAGCTGAACGTAACCAAGACCTTCTCCAACGGCTATGTCCGCGCCTATGCCAAACTGCTCGACGACCGCGCGCCCAGCTATGCCACCTATCCGGTCACGCTCACGGGCACCAACGACAAGCCCGTGCTGGGCAACATCCCCGGCTTCGACATCCTGAAGGACACGATGCTTTCGCCGAACATCAGCACGATGCTCGGGCTCGACAGCACCAACCGCGTGACCAACTACTCGGTGAAGGACGGACAGCACGCCGAAAGCAAATCCCTGGGCCTGGAAGCCCAGTTCGAACTGGGCGGCTGGACGCTGACCGACCGCATCCGCTACTCCACTGCTTCGGGCCAGTTCCTGCGCGGCTTCCCCAGCACCATCGCGCCGATCGCCACGGTCGCCAATTCGCTCGCCGGTACCGGCGCGGTCGCGA
The DNA here is from genome assembly GCF_001650735.1 of Sphingomonas sp. TDK1. Taxonomy (GTDB): domain Bacteria; phylum Pseudomonadota; class Alphaproteobacteria; order Sphingomonadales; family Sphingomonadaceae; genus Sphingomonas. The sequence continues at coordinate 219,132 of NZ_LXVY01000048.1, forward strand.
CCTACGCCAACGGCCCGAACGCGGGCAAGCTCGTGCCGGCCAACGCAAATGGCAACGGCCTGCTCTCCAACTTCTACGTCAATAACTACAATCTGCGGAACGGCGACCATTTCGCCAATGATTTCCGTGGCACTCGCGTGTGGAAGGTGGGGCGAGGCGACCTTACGGTTACCGGCGGCCTCTACATCGCCAGTCAGACCGTCGCCGCGGACGCGATGCAGGTCTCCATGGTGACCGACGTGGTCGGCGGCGCGCAGGCTTCGCTGGTCAACCTCACCTCGGCCGCGGGCGTCGCCCAGACGCAGGACGGCGTCTATGCCTATGGCCGCAACGGCCCGCGCCTGCGCCGTTCGTTCGACGTGGATTACAGCTTCTTCGCGCCCTATGCCTCGATCAACTACCACTTCGGCAAGATGGCGATCGGCGGCAGCCTGCGCTACGATACCGGCCATGCCCGCGGCACGATGACCGGTTCGGACCTGGGTGGCGGTCGCGTCGGCACGGGATCCGTCGACATGAACGGCGACGGCAAGATCAGCGCGCCGGAAACGCGCACCTCGATCCTGCCGCTCAGTCAGCCGGCGCCGGTGAATTACGACTTCAAGTATCTCAGCTATTCGGCCGGCATCAACTATCGCGTGGCCGAGCCGCTGGCGCTGTTCGCGCGCTACAGCCGCGGCGGGCGCGTCAATGCGGACAAGATCCTGTTCACCAACGCGATAGCTGCGCGCGGCGACATCATCGAGGACCGCCAGGCCTATGATGCAGTGAAGCAGCTCGAAGGCGGCCTGAAGTTCCGGCGGAACGGTATCACCTTCAACGCCACCGGCTTCCTCGCCTATGCCGACGACCACAATCTACTCAACGGCTCGGTGACCTGGACCTATCGCAAGTACCGGACTTATGGCCTGGAGATGGAGGGCGGCATCAAGCGCGGCCCGTTCAGCCTGGCGGCGGGCGCCACCTACACCAAGGCGAAGATCACCAAGGACTTTTTCGATCCCACCCAGACCGGCAAGCAGCCGCGCCACCAGCCCGCCTGGACACTCCAGGCCACCCCGCAGGTCGACACCAAATATGCAACGGTCGGCGCCAGCGTGGTGACGATCACCAGTAGCTACGCGCAGGACGTGAACCAGCTGAAGATGCCTGGCTTCACCACGGTGGGCGGCTTTGTGATCCTGCACCCCACCAGGGCGATCGACGTGGCGCTCACCGGCACCAACCTGTTCAACGCCAAGGGCTTTCTGGACATCAGCCAGGCGAGCATGCCCACCACCGGCATCGGCTGGGCGCGATCGGTGCAGGGCCGCACGCTGGCAGTATCGGCACGCGTCAACTTCTAAGTCTTCGTCCCCCGAAGAACACCTGCCCGGTCGCTACGCAGCGGCCGGGCTTTTCTTTGGTGCTTAGTCCGCGCTGCTGGCCATGGTCTGCACATGCAGCGCCGGAAACACGTCCTCGATGGGATTGGTGTCCGGCAACACGTACACATAGCCGCCCTTCTTCTTGTACATCGGGCTCAGCAGCTGCGTGTAGAATGCGCTAGGCACGTTGATGCAGCCGAAGGTGATGCGATTGTCGTCCGGAGTCGGCGAGGCGAGCCGCTCACGGCGCTTCTCCTTGCGGGCGGCCGTACCGGTGGGCACGGGATGCAACGCGACCGAGGTGTAGTAATCCACCCACAGCACCCGTTCCTTGCCGACCGCGAGCCCGAACTTGGCGAGATAGCGCCCGGCGGGCGTGGTCTTCTCCGCCGGGCCGATCTCGGACAACTGCTTGGCGCCGATCCCCGGCGTCGCATCGTCGCCGGGGGCGATACCGATCAGCACCGGCACCGCGGCGAGCTGCTTGCCGCTCGCATCGAACAAGAACAGCGCCGCATGGGGCTTGTCGACGATCAGGAAGGGCAATCCGTGATTGTCACCGGCTGCCGACACCCAGTCATGTACGCGCATCGTCGCCGCCGAGGGCGCGAGCTTCGGCGCCGCAGGCTTGTCTGCCACCGTCTTGGGCTTGGCGGCGGGGCGCTTGCCCTTGCCGGGGGCCTTCTTGGGCGTAGTCGCCTTGGGCTTGGCCGTTACGGTCTTCGGCTTAGCATCCTGAGGGGAAACGGCGGCGGACGGCGGAACAAGCAGTGCCATGCCGGCCAGCGCGAGAAAGCCTTGGATCATCGATTCAGTCGCTCACGAAAATAGGGTGGCCGCCCCTAAGCGCGGCCACCCGGATGCATCGGCAACACGCCGGTGCGGCAAGGTTCCGCTTAGTTGCGCGGACGCTTGCGGGGCTTGGCGTTCTGCTGCTGCACTTGCTGCGACAGCGCCTGCTGCTGCTGGTCCAGCGTATCGACGCGGCCGTTCAGCTGATCGAGGCGCTGACCGTTCTGCTGCGCCTGGCCAGCAGCCGCCTGGGCCTGCGACAGCGCCTGCTTGGCGGTGCCATCGGTTTCCTGGAGGCGGGTTTCCAGCGCATCGACGCGCTGGCTGACCGGGGCGATCTGCTCACGAACGAACTTCTTCGTCGCGCAACCGCTCAGGCCGACGGCGCCAATCATCAACATCGCAAGGGGAGCAAACTTCATACCAGTACGCATAAACAGACCTTTCACTCGTTAACGAAAAATAAGGCATAGCCACCAAGCCGGAGCAACGGGGCCGCAACAATCCCGATTCGGTCCGACTGTGCTTGTTGTCCGTCAGACCGATCGGGAGACGGGGTGAAACGACCTGACATCATCGACGGCCCTTTCGCTTTGCCCGCTGAGCGAAGGGATCGCGGGGGATCCCATCATCGCTTGCTTCCGCCTTGGCCGGCCCATGCTGGGCCGCGACGCACCGCTTCAGCTCCGCCACCGCCGCTCCGCTGCCATCGAGCGGGAGCCGCTCGACCGGCGTGTCGCCGCGATCAATGTGCAAGGCCTTGGAGCCGGCGAACGAAATCGGAAACTTGGGATCGAACGCCGCGACGAAGCCCTGCTTGCCGTCCGCGACGATGCCGATCGCCTGGTGATTGGGGTAGCCGCCCTGGGTCAGGCGGAAGGTTAGTTTCAGCCGGTCCTGCGGGCGGATCGACCAATTCTCGTTGAGAACGGAGAAATGGTTGCTGCCGTCGCGGTCCATGCCCAACAGCAACGTCGTGTGACCTGGGCGATCAAACGCGCGGCTGATGAAGCAACCCGATCCGTCCTTGCTCGCGGCGATGGTCCACGGACCGAGCTGCTTGGCAGGATATCCCTGCGCCAGGGCTGCTGACGGCAATCCCCCACCGATCGTCAAGACCGCCGCCCACCGCAGGATCGATACGCAACGCTCCTCGGCGCGGCGCGGTACGATGCGGAGGGACGGTAGCACTGCAATCACGATCGGGTTCCCTTAGGTTCGGCTCCATAACGTTCGACCTGCAAAACGGTTCTACGGGTCCGTCCGGGAATCATACCGGAGTTGGAAATCCCCGTTCCGCTCGCAGCCGCCATGTGGACCTGCAATATAATCACGCACGTCCCTAAAGGACGTATCGATTAGCGTCACACATTCTTTACTACATTAATTAGCATGCGAAAGACCTATCGTACCGTCGCGCATAATTTGCACGGCCCCTCGGCATTTGTCTTTTCGATGCACCAAGCAGACAGCGCCGCTCTGGCGTGAAAAAACAAGTAGCCTTCGTATGTTGCTTTCGGAAAGCCATACGGAAGCGATATTCGTCTGAAGGAGGATCCTGATGGAAACCGCGATCGTATCGCCCTTTCAATATTCGCTGATCTACAACGCCTTCTCGTTCACGTTCGCGGCTATGGCGGCAGCGACCCTTTACCTGTGGTTCGGCCGATCCCAGGTTTCCTCCGCTTACAAAAATGCGGTGACGATCTCGGGCCTCGTCACGGCGATCGCGGCCTATCATTACTTCCGGATCTTCGAGAGCTGGGAATCGGCGTATCATTATGTGAACGGCACGGTGACGGCGACCGGGATCGCGTTCAACGACGCCTATCGTTATGTCGACTGGCTGCTGACCGTGCCGCTGCTACTGATCGAACTGGTGCTGGTGATGCGCCTGTCGCGCGAGGAAACGGTGCAGAAGGGCTGGCGGCTCGGCCTCGCCGCGGCGCTGATGATCATCCTCGGCTATCCCGGCGAAATCGCCGCCGACATTCCCACCCGCGCGCTTTGGGGCACGCTCTCTGCGATCCCGTTCGTCTATATCGTGTGGGAGCTGTTCAGCGGCCTGGGCAAGTCGATCGAGCGCCAGCCCGAAGCGGTGCGCGAGCTGGTAAAGCAGGCGCGACTGCTCACCTTCGCATCCTGGGGCTTCTACCCGATCGTCTACATGGCGCCCTATGCGCAGATTACCGGCCCGGACGCCACGACGGTGATCCAGATCGGCTACACGATCGCTGATCTCGTCGCGAAGGCTGGCGTCGGTCTGCTGATCTTCGCGATCGCCCAGCGCAAGTCCGAAGTGGAAGGCAACGGCACGCCGCACGCTGCCTGACCGGTGATGCCCGCCGGCGCATCCTTTCTTTCGCCGATCATCGACGGCACCGCCCGGCCCCGCGCGCTCGCGCAGGACCGGGCGGTGCCTCGTCTCTTCTGGCTCGCCGTGCTGGCGATCGGATCGGCGGCAGCCGCAGGGCTCGACCTCAGCGGAACGTTGGCGACGCAAGCAGGCATGGTGCTGATGCTCGCCGGCGGTCTGCCGCACGGTGGCCATGACCTGCTCGTCGCGCGACAACGGTGGCGCATGCGGGGCAACGCATTGGTGCTGTTCGTCGCCTCCTATATCGCGGTCGCCGCGGCGATGGCGCTGACATGGTGGCTCGCCCCCCTGCTGGCGCTGCTCGCCTTCCTTGGCCTCGCCGCCTGGCACTTCTCCGAAGACTGGGACGCACCGCGCGACCGCCTGCTGCGCAGCGCCGCGGGCCTCGCCCCCATCGCCGCGGCGGTGCTGGGACAGCCGCGCGCGGTATCCACCTTGTTTGCCGCGATGACCGATCCGGCGATCGCCAAGCTCGCCCTCGCACTGGTAACGCTGATTGCCCCCGTCGCGCTGCTCGTCGCGGCGGTGGCAATCGCCATGGCGTGGCAAACCGGCTCGCGCCGCTGGGCCGTCGCACAGGGAACCGCACTGGCGCTGCTCGCCGCCGCACCGCCGACGATCGCCTTCCCGCTCTATTTCGCACTGCTCCATTCGCGGCGCCACATCGTCGCGATTCTCGACGAATTCGGCGCGAGCGCCGTTGGGCACGCCTGGCCATTCCTGCTCGCCGCTATCGCCTGCATCGGCTGGGCCGGGTTCAGCCCGGGCTTCGTCGACCTCGCACGCGGGATCAACCCGGCGCTCGCCTTCCAGCTGCTGTCGGTGGTCGCCGCGCCGCATCTGCTGTGCGAGGCGCTCGGCATGCAGCCAAAACGAACTCCGCCTTCCTAGCGCGAAGGTGGAACGCCTTAGCAGCACGGGCGCGGCAAGCTATACCTCGGTCCGTCAGGGGCGCCCTGCGCCCGGAATGGCACGTGCCACCATTGAACATCGCGTCTCGTCTCCACCGCCCGCCGTACGCCGAAGATCGCGATTGCTCGATCGCTTCATCTTCACTTAAGAAACCAGCAGAGGGGACAATCATGAAGACTATTCATCTCGCTGTTGGAGCTTCCGCGATCGCGCTGCTGGGCGCTTGCAGCGGCGGAGGCGGCAGCAGCGGTGGTATCGCGGTGGGAACGTCACCTCCGCCTGTCGCGCCTGCGCCAACGCCGAGCCCCACCCCCGCGCCCAGCCCCACGCCTGCGCCTACGCCCGCACCGACACCGGCACCGCAGAACGGCTCGCTGTTGGATCTGCGCGTAAGCGAGAGCTTCACGACCCAGGCGACGGCGGCCGCTGCCAATTATCCCGGCAACGGTTCCAGCGCGTCCTCGCCCGGCACCGCCACGCTCACCGTTCAATATGACGCTCCGACCGGCAGCTACACGATCGTCCGCCCCGGGCTTACCACCCAGTTCGGTCCTGCGCAGGGCGATGCCGCTGCCAGCAATGTCGTGTTCGCCGCCTATCACCGCCAAGACGGTTCCACGACCGAGACCCTGCGCCTCACCAATCCCGGCAAGCAAGGCGCGCTGAACCAAGAATATGTTGGCGCAGGCTTCTGGCGAATCCTCGACACGGCCGGCGGTGTGGAACAGAACCGCTTCGGATCCTTCACCTATGGCATCCGCACCGCCGCCGCCGACATGCCAGCGAGCGGAACCGCCAGCTTCGGCATCGGACTGCTGGCGATGGGCGCCACCAAGGACGCGGTGGTCGACATCTATGGGACCGGCACCTTCCAGGTGGATTTCGGTGCCCACACTTTCACGCTACAGGGTGCAACGACCACGCGGCTGCTCAACCAGCTCGGCTCGAAGGGTCCTCCCTATCTCGTCGCGGGGACGTTCAGGGGGGATGGCCTGGTCGCCGCTTCCGCAAATGCCTTCACCGGCGGAATCAAGCTCGATGGGTCCGGCACCTATACGAGTACGCTGCAGGGATTCTTCTACGGCCCCGACCTGGCGGAAGTCGGAGCTACCTTTTCGGGCACCTATGGCAATCTAGGTCTCAGCGGCAGCCTGATCGGTCGCCGCGGCAATACGGCACCGGAATTGGAAACGCTTGCCCGGCTGTTCGGCCCGGCGGAGGTGCAGGAAACCACTCGGCAGCTCCTGTACAACGCCAATGCCACCGGTACGACGTTCCGCGATGCAGCGCTCGATGTTGGAACTTATTCGTCGCTGATCCTCGACCCGGGCAGCGGCGGCATCGACATGCGCATCTACAAGTTCGGCACGACGGATCGGGTCGCTGCGGAATCAGACGCGCGTTTCACCACCTACCGCCTCGGCGGCATGGTGCTGCGCACGATCAAGCTTTACAATGCCGGCGGCACCAACAGCGAACTCGCGCTGAGCTATGCCAGCTTCTTTTCCATGACCAATGCCGCAGTGGGCGAAGATCGTCGCTGGGACAGCTTCACGGTGTTCGGCCTCAACACCGCAGGCGGCAACGTGCCCAAGACCGGCCATGGCCTCTTTGATGGCCGAGTCTATGGCAGCGCGGTGGGCGCTGGCGCCACGGCCGATCGCTTCTCGATGGAAGGCACCGCAACGATGGATTTCGACTTTGCCGCGTCAAGCTTCACCGGTGCGATGACGACCGCAGCCACCAACCTGCGAACCGGCGTGACCTCGCAACTTGGCAGCTACACCTTCGACAATGGCAAGATCGCGCCCCTCTCGCTCTCCTTCAACGCGGAAATCGCGGGCACGCCGGGCAGCTCCGGCGCTCTGAACGGCAGTTTTTACGGCCCGGCCGCGCAGGAACTGGGCGCGACCTTCGGACTCATCACGCCGGGCGCAGGCACAGTGCTGACCGGCGTGGGCGCGATCGTCGGCAAGCGGCGCTAGTGATCGGCAGCCTTCGTGCGTTAGGTTGATACCATGGCCGACCAGCGCACGAGCGACGCCCCCTTCGCCCCGCCTGCGGGCGCGACCGCCAGCCTGCGCTTGGGCAGCGGCGTGGCTATGGAAGCGCGGATCAGCACCTCGGGCCTGCTGGGAGTGGCCGCGATCGTGTCAGCCGCGCTGCTCGGCTCGGCCGCAATCGTGCTTGCGGCGAGGCGGAGCCGCGCGGCCGCCCCGCCCGACGCGCGCTAAACCTTACTCCTCGCCCATCCGCAGTGCGGCGATAAAGGCTTCCTGCGGGATCTGCACGCTGCCGTACTCGCGCATCCTCTTCTTGCCTTCCTTCTGCTTGTCCAGCAGCTTGCGCTTGCGGCTGGCGTCGCCGCCATAGCACTTCGCGGTGACATCCTTGCGCAGCGCCGCGATCGTCTCGCGGGCGATGACCTTGCCGCCGATCGCCGCCTGAATCGGGATCTTGAACAGATGGCGCGGGATCAGGTCCTTAAGCCGCTCGCACATCCCGCGACCACGGCTCTCGGCGGTCGAGCGGTGGACGATCATGCTCAGCGCGTCGACCGGCTCGTTGTTGACGAGGATGCTCATCTTGACGAGGTCGCCCTCACGGTGGCCGATCTGCTCATAGTCGAAGCTGGCATAGCCGCGGCTGATCGACTTCAGGCGATCGTAGAAATCGAACACCACTTCGTTGAGCGGCAGCTCATAGGTCACCTGGGCGCGGCCGCCGACATAGGTGAGATTCTTCTGGATGCCGCGACGATCCTGGCAGAGCTTGAGAATCGGCCCGAGATACTCGTCCGGCACGTAGATGACCGCCTGGATCCACGGCTCCTCGATCTCCTCGATCCGGTTGGGATCCGGCATGTCGGCGGGGTTGTGGAGTTCGATCTCCTTGGCCTCGGCTTCGCCCGCCGCCTTGGTGAGGCGCATCTTGTAGACCACGCTCGGCGCGGTCGTGATGAGGTCGAGGTCATACTCGCGCATCAGCCGCTCCTGGATGATCTCCAGGTGCAGCAGCCCGAGGAAGCCGCAGCGGAAACCGAAGCCGAGCGCTGCCGAAGTTTCCATCTCGAAGCTGAACGATGCGTCGTTGAGGCGCAGCTTGGAAATGCTCTCTCGCAGCTTCTCGAAGTCGGCGGCGTCGACCGGGAACAGGCCGCAGAAAACCACCGGCTGGACTTCCTTGAAGCCCGGCAGCGCTTCGAGGGCAGGCTTCTTGGCGTCGGTCAGCGTGTCGCCGACGCGCGCCTGGGCGACTTCCTTGATCTGCGCGGTGATGAAGCCGATCTCGCCGGGACCAAGGTCGGCCAGCTGCTCGATCTTCGGGCGGAAGGCGCCGACTCGGTCGACCAGATGGGTCGTGCCGGTCTGCATGAACTTGACCTGCTGGCCCTTCTTGATCGAGCCGTCGATCACGCGGACGAGGATGACGACACCCAGATACGGATCGTACCAGCTGTCGACCAGCATCGCCTTCAGCGGCGCGTCGGGATCGCCCTTGGGCGACGGGATGCGCTCGACAATCGCGTCGAGGATCTCGTCGATGCCGATGCCGCTCTTGGCACTGGCAAGAACGGCGTTGGAGGCGTCCAGCCCGATCACGTCCTCGATCTCGGCGCGCACCTTCTCCGGCTCGGCCGAGGGCAGATCGATTTTGTTGATCACGGGGATGATCTCGTGATCATGCTCGATCGACTGATAGACGTTGGCGAGGGTCTGCGCTTCCACACCCTGCGCGGCGTCGACGACCAGCAGCGCGCCCTCGCAGGCAGCGAGGCTGCGGCTCACTTCATAGGCGAAGTCGACGTGACCGGGCGTGTCCATCAGGTTGAGGACATGGCCCTTCCATTCCAGACGCACCGTTTGCGCCTTGATGGTGATCCCACGCTCCTTCTCGATGTCCATGTTATCAAGGACTTGCTCGGACATCTCGCGGTCGGCCAGGCCGCCGGTGCGCTGGATCAGGCGATCGGCAAGCGTAGACTTGCCATGATCGATGTGCGCGATGATCGAGAAATTGCGGATCTTGGTGATATCGTTGGCCATGATTCCGCGCGCGTTAGCAGCTTGGAGAGAAAAGCCAAAGTACCCGATTGTACGGTGACGCGGCATCGCTAGGCCGCGGCGCTTCATTCTGTTACGGACGCAACCGGGGAGCGGCCTCGCAACGGCGGGCGCCGCTTGGTTGTACAGGGAGGTTTTAGTACGATGATGAAGCAGTTGCTCGGCGCCGCCGGGGCGATGGCACTCTGCATGGGCGCGGTCCCCGCCCTCGCCCAAAGCAAGCCGACCAAGACCCAGCGCACGCAGGAACAAGCCGTGCAGGACGTACCGCATTGCGCGCGCAAACTGGGCACACTGTCGATCGTCGACGGCGACGATCCCCGCGGCTGGACGCAATATTCGCTGGCACCGCCGCAGAAGCTGCTGAAGGTGCTGGTGCAGCGCTCGGGCTGCTTCAACCTCGTCGACCGCGGCTCGGGCCTGCAGGCGGCCGAACTGGAGCGCAACATCGGCGGCAATCTTGGCCATCAGCGCGGCGCGAATGTCGGCCAGGGCCAGATCAAAGCCGCCGACTATGTTCTCGTCGCGGAAGTGCAGGCGTCGAACCGCAATGCGGCGGGCAACGGCATTGCCGGTGCGGCCGGCGGCGTGCTCGGCGGACCCATCGGCGGCCTGATCGGCGGCATCAAGTCGCGCAAGATGGAGGCCAATACGGTCCTGTCGCTCACCAATGTGCGCACGACCGAAACGATCGCTACGCAGGAAGGCTATGCCTCCAAGAACAGCGTATCCTGGGGCGCGGGTGGCGGCGTCGGCTTCATCGGCGGCGGTCTGGGTGCGGTCGGCGGCGGCTATGACAATACCGACATCGGCCGAATCGTGACGCTCGCGTTCATCGACGCCTATTCGAAGATGGTCAATGAACTCGGCCTCGTGCAGCCCGGCGACGCCGGCACCGCCCAGGCTGCGCCGGCCAAGACCTTCACCGCGCAGGCACCGGTGGCGATGCGCGCCACGCCCGCCGCGGCCGGCAAGGTGATCCGCACGCTGCCGGTCGGCGCGATCCTCTACCCCACCGGGAAGAAGGACGGTCTGTGGTGGGAAGTGGCCGACGAGAACGATAATGTCGGCTGGGTACTGAACACCAAGCTCGCACCGTCGAACTGATCGGACGCGGCTAACGAAAAGGGCCGTCGCGGAGATCCCGCGGCGGCCCTTTTCTGTACCCGTGACGCCTCCCCCAGATGGAGGAGGCGCAACCGGTATCGCTTACTTAAACTTCCCGCTGAGCGAGAGGCCGAACACGCGGGGCTCGTTGAGCACGGCGGCGCGGTAGTTCTCGATCACGCCCTTCAGGTTCTTCTCGCCCGTCAGGTTGCGGATGAAGCCGGCGATCTCCCAGGCGTCGTTCTCGGCGGTATAGCCGATCTTGAGACCGCCTTCGAAGTTGCCGTTCGCGGTGAACTCCTTCGTCTTGTACAAAACGAAGTTGGTGTAGCCCTGCACGTTCCAGTCGGTCTGGAGGAACAGCCTGCCACCGATGTCCATCGGGATGTCGTAACGCGCGTTGACGTTGAAGTTATACTCCGGCGCGTTCGGCAGCGGATTGCCGTCGATCTTGGTCAGGAAGACCGGCGAGCCGAATAGCACGGTGGTCCGGGTCGGCGCCAGCACGGTGCAGGCCAGCGCGCCGCCAAAGGCGCAGGTCTGCACCTCGACATTCTTGTCCTCGATCTTGCTGTGCAGCCAGCTTGCGCCCGCCTGAATCGAGAGGTTGCGCACCGGACGCCAATCGAGATCGGCCTCCATGCCATAGGCCTTGGCCTTGTTGGCATTGAGCAGCACGCCGTTGCCGTTGAAGTCGTTGCCGTTCAGCTGGATGTCGTCGACCGTGTAGTAGAAGCCCGACACGTTGAGGCGCAGCGTGCGGCCGAGCTGGCTCTTCACGCCCGCTTCCCAGGACAGGATCTTTTCGGAGTTCGCGGTCGAGAAGTCCGAGTTGAACACTGCGGAGCGACCTTGGATCGTCGGGCCACGGAAGCCCTTGGCCACGCGGGCATAGATGCTCACGTCGGGGTTGATCTCATAACGCGCGCTCAGGTCCCAGCTCGGCTGCGTGTCCGAAAGGCGCGCATGGGTCCGGCCCTTGTAGGTGGAGAGGTTCGCAACCGTGTTCGCCGTCTTCAGCAGATCGGTCGTCTTGGTATCTTCCGTCACGCGGCCACCGGCGGTGATCGTCAGCTTCGGCACGATCTCGTAGCTAACCTGTCCGAACACCGCCCAGCTGGTGTTCATGTTGTGCAGCCGCACCCAGTTGTTGGGATTGTTGTTCGGCGGCGTGAGGAAATAGGCGCGCTGGTAAAATTCGGTGATGTCGCGTGCATCGAAGTACATCGCGCCGACCTGCCACTTGAACGGGCCCTCGCCGTTGCTCGCGACACGGAATTCTTCAGTCCACTGGTCGAGACCGCGCACGCGGCCCATCGACTCGCCATAGCCGGCGTTGCCGAAGTCGGCGCCCGCACCGCCATCGGTGTCGCCGCGGCTGTAGCCGGACAGTGTCTCATAGCCCGTGATCGACGTCAGCGTGACGGGGCCGATATCCCAATTGATGTGCACCGAGGCACCGGCGGTCTTGTAGTTCTGGGGATTGTCGGCGCCTTCGTCCCAGCGCGCGCGGGTGAACTGCACGCCGGTGATCTGGTTCGAACCGAGCGGCAGTGCGGCGCGGCGGAACACGGTGGCGGTGCCGTCATACCAGCGGGCATGGCCCGAGGCCAGGATCGACAGGCTTTCGTTCGGTGTGGCGAGCAGCTGCAAGCGCACGTCACGCTCGTTGAAGCCGCCGGCGGCGTTCTTGCGACCGACACGCGTACCGTCGGCAGTCGGGCCGGTGTAGCTATTGTCGATATAGTCGTCGCGGTGCTGGTAGAGCCCAGAGATACGGAAGGCGAGCTTGTCCTGGATGATCGGACCGCCGACGCCCGCGTCGACATTGACGCTGTTATAGCTGCCATAGCTCGCCGTCGCGCGACCCTCATAGTTCTGCGAGGGGCGAACCGAGTCGAACTTGATGATGCCGGCCGTGGTGTTGCGGCCGAACAGCGAACCCTGCGGGCCACGCAGCACTTCGATCTGGTTTACGTCGAACACCGGGTTCGACTTCATCACGACATGCTCGAGAACGATATCGTCCTGGATGATCGAAACCGGCTGCGAGGCGCCGAGGTAGAAGTCGGCATTGCCGAGGCCGCGAATGTAGAAGCGCGGGAAGATGCGGCCGGTCGACGATTCGACATAGAGGCCCGGCACCTTGCCGGAGAGCGCGAGCAGCGTGTCGTCACCACCGGCGGTGTAGTCGCGCGCCTGCGCGGCCGGCAGAACGGCGACCGAGACGGGCACGTCCTGCTGGTTTTCGGGACGGCGCTCGGCGGTGACCACGATTTCGGCCAGGCCGTCGTCGCCCGCGGCAGACGTGCTGTCCTGCGCGAAAGCTGCGTGGGAGGTGAACAGCGCGCCCAGGGCGGCGCCGATCAGCAGGCTGCGCTTGTCGCGCGCGAGATGAAGCATTGGATTTCCCCGACTGGATGTTTCGTATTTTGATTGAACGGCATGCGTGGAAGCAGCGCGGCCATCGGCCCGCTATGAAAACGTCGTAATGATGTAGTCCCCGTTTACCGTCGCCGTCCCGCTAGGCCGCGATTGTGAACTTCCTGTGACGGAATTCGGGCGGTTCGTCGCTTCGATGCGACCAGGTCAGTCGGCACCGCCGAATGCTGCGATCGCCGCCATCGCAGCGGCAAACCGCGCCTCCCCTTCCCCACGAACCCAGGCCCAGCGTACCCCGCGTCGCTCCAGTTCAGCACGCGAAAGCTCGAAGAAGCGCCGCCGCGCCTCGTCGGTGCCGAACAGTCGCGTGCCATCTGCCACCCAAGGAAGATCGATGTCGAACAGCAGGTACAGGTCGGCGGTTGCGTCCCATGCATCGAACCAGGGGTCGCGCGTGCCGAACAGCATGTCCGCCCATACCGCCGTCATTAGCGGGTCGGTGTCGAGGATCAGGGGGCCATCCTTGGCCGCCAGCATCATCTGCGTGCCCGCATCATGCGTCTTCGCGATCTCGACCAGATCGCGCATCGTGAAGTCGGTGCCCCGCGTCTCCGCATATTCGCGGCCATATTCGTCGAGCACCGTGCCGCCGATCGCTTCCGCAACCCGAGGCGCGATCGTCGTCTTGCCCGTGCTTTCGGGACCATGCAGGCAGATCGTGCGGGGAATCATCGTCGCGCCCTATTCCAATCGATTGCCCCCCACACCGAAAGCGCCAGGAAAAGGCAATAGAGCGTGGCCGTCAACCAGAGCCCCTTCACCATAAACAGCGGAATTGCGAGCAGGTCGACCAGGATCCAGAGCGGCCAGCATTCCCAGGCACGTCGCGACTGCAGAATCTGGGCGACGATGCTCACGACCGCGATGGAACCGTCCCACCAGGGAAAGGCCGCATCGGTGAACCGATGCATCGCCGCTCCCCAGCCCAGGGCGGCAAGCGCTGTTACGCCCGCCCAGCGCAGCCGCGCGCCGTTGCCGAGCAGAACCACCGGCACCTCCCCTGCATCGCTGCGGGCGCGGCGCCAGTTCCACCAGCCATAGCCGTTGACGGCGAAATAGAAGCACTGGAGCAGCGCGTCGCTGTAGAGCCGCTCTTTCAGGAAGATCCATGCGTAGAGCGCGACCATCGCCAGCGCGAAGGGATAGTTCCAAAGGCTTCGCCGCACGACCAGCGTGACATTGGCTACGCCGAAAAGGGTGGCAACGGCTTCGATCGGCGACACCGCATCGGCTTATCCGCACGCAAAGCAGGGGTCGAGAGCGCAACAACGCAGGTTTCGGAAAAAAATCGGTCCATTGCGATTTTGGCGTAACGAACCGCTTGACGGCTCCGCCAACCGGCCCTTATAGGCGCGCCTCCAAGCTCAAGCCGGTCTGCTCCCGAAAGCATTGTAGACCGGACTCCGTCGGGGAGTAGCTCAGCCTGGTAGAGCACTGTCTTCGGGAGGCAGGGGCCGGAGGTTCGAATCCTCTCTCCCCGACCACTTTCTGTCAAAGCATTGAAAACACGTCCCAACCCTCTCCGAGGGGGGACTCTGTACCCCAGAGTGTACCCCTCGCTGTACACGGACGTGCATGCGATGAAGCATCCCAACCTCGCTCGACGCGGTCATCTTTTCTGGTGGCGGCGGAAAATCACCCTCTCCGGTGTGATCATCCCGATCGACCTGCCGCTACGAACAGCAAATTTTTACCAAGCCCGTGTCATCGCCGAATGTCTCGGTGGGGCCTTGGAGGGGTTACGGGTGGCATACGGGCAACGCGGGTCCATGATCGACGCGACCACGCTCAAGCGAATCTTTCAGGACGCGATGCGCTGGCAATTGGACCGCATCCTTCAAAGTCAGATTGGTAGCACCGAACCCGTTGCTGCGCACCGCCTGACCAACCGGATATATGCAGAGTTCTGGCGACATCGCGCAAGCAACGGCCCGGATGCCGCTTGGCCGCACGATGAGCAGCAGCGGCTGATCCGTAGCGGTTGGTCGGAGGCGGATGTCGGGCTGTTGCTGGAAGAGGCCGATAGGCATAGCGGCTCGCTGGTCTCCCTTCGCCAATTGCAGGCTTACGCGGAAAAGTTCGGCTTCGAGCTCAGCCCCACAAACCGATCCCGCGTCCAACAGGTAGTTTTCAGCGCCCGAGCCGCCGCTTGCGAAGCAGCGAACGATGAACTCGGACGTGAACCGGGAGATCTCAGCAAGTGGGCAATGGAGGCGGTTTCGACTACCGAGCCCCTGGGCTTCGAAATGGCACCTTCTTCTCCGCCGCCTCACCCGCGGCCTACACCTGCAACGCCGGACGCAAGACCGCCTGCACCTCGAACACCGACACCCCCCTTATCAACGAGCGCTGAATTCCCCGGAAAGCTGCTCGTCGAAGCTATGGACGAGTGCATCGCCAAGTTCGTTGGCGAAGAGGCATGGAGCCGCGACACCGTCGAGCAGGTTCGGACTGCCATCCGCCTTTTCGACTTCGCCTGCGGGGAGAATGTCGTGATCGAGCAGATCACGAAGGACCACGTCAAGAATTTCGACGAGCTTTGCGATGCGCTCCCCAACCGGTGGGGCCGCACGGCCGAGGAGCAAGCGGGCGGCCTTGCCGCCAGCCTTGCGCGCGCGAAGGGAATGGATCCTTCGATGCTGGGCATGAGTCTGGCCACCAAGAAAAAACACCTGACGTGGATATCCAGCGTTCTTACATTCGCCGCCTCCGACCGCGGGGGCAACCACGAGCCGGTGGAACTAGCGGCGGTCGAGAAGGCAATCCGTGAGATTCGAAAAGGGATCGGCAAGAAAGGCGGCAAATCGAACCGTAAGCGAGCGCGCGATCTGCGTGCCAGCTGGACCAAGGAGGAAATCGCGCAGTTGTTCAGCGCCCCAATTTGGCATGGCTGCGCCAGTCTGGATCGACGCCTGGAGCCAGGTAAAGAGGTGTATCATGACGCTTGGTATTGGCTACCACTCATGATGGCACTGTACGGTGGACGATCTTCTGAACTGGTAGCCCTGCCCCTCGCCGACACGTTCGAGAAGGCAACTATTCCGTATTTTGAGATAGACTACACGGATTTGAGATCCTTAAAGAATGTTCAGTCAGTACGAAAGCTACCAGTGCACCCTGAGTTGATAAGATTGGGGTTCATCGACTATATTGCAGAAGTTCGCGCACGTGGACGCGAATTGCTTTTTCCCGAGATGCGCTCGGCACGAAGCAAAAGCTTCGCGAGCACCTTCTACAAGTCTGTCTTCAAAAAATGGAGAGACTGGGCTTTCCCAAATGGAACTGAATGGCGCCATCAAGTCAGAGGTGCAATGAAGGACAAGGATGTCCACAGCTTTCGAGGCACTGCTTCTTCCATCATGAAGGGCAAGGTCCCAGACTCAGTCCGATTTGATATCTTGGGCCATGAAGGTGGAAACGAGACCACACGAACATATGACGAGGAGGCCACGCTCGAAGATAAGCTGGATGCGCTGCAGTGGTTGACACCATTAACCTCGCATATTCAGCCGAGAGTACTGCAACTTCGGTCCAAGGACCGCCAGAATTTCGGTGGGACTCGAGGACGACGGCCCCGCTAGCCAATCGAGCAAATCGCCCGCCCTTAGCAAATCCAAATGTCCTCATATGAGCAATTTATTGCGTATGTTGGCATAAGTGCCCATATAAGGGCTATGCTGATCACGCCATCCGAGTCGATCGCCAAGTTGGGTGCTCGTATTCAAGCACGCCGTGCTGCCATGGGAATCACCCAGGCCGAGGCGGCAGAGCGATCCGGCGTGTCCTACAGTACCTGGCGTCGCCTCGAAACGCAGGGTAAGGCCTCGATAGAAGACTTGGCGCGGGCGGCGATCCTGCTCCGCTGCGAGCACCAGCTGGCGGAGCTGTTCCCACCCCCAGCGGCCGCCAGCATGGACGATCTGCTGAAACAACAGAAACGGGAACAGCCTGCTCCGCCGCGTCGCCGAGCTCGAACCAGGTCGGCAACGTGACGCGGCTCGCACCGGGGACGCCGATTGCGATCGGCTTGCGATTCGAGGATGGTGCGGACGACCAGCCCGTCGGTCGGGCGGTCATGGCGAACGGTCGTGGGATGCTGGAGTGGAGCAAGGAAGTCCTCGCATCCGGCATCGCCGTATCCCCGTTGCTCTATCCGCCCGAACATGGCCTTGTGGAAGCGCGCGGCCGCGCCTTCGATGGGCTGCATGGCTTCCTCGCCGACAGTCTGCCGGATGGCTGGGGCGCCTTGCTGATGAAGCGCCGCGTGGAGCGCCTGGGCACGCGCTGGGAAACTCTCGACCCCATCGATCGCCTTGCGCTTGTCGGCGAGGAAGGGCGCGGGGCTCTGGTTTTCGCGCCGGCGACAACGCCGCCTGCCGAGGTAGCGGGGCTCGACTTGGATGCGCTCGCCGCGCAGTCGCAGTCGATTCTGCTGGGGAACGATGCCAACCTTGTCGATGTCCTTGCCCGACTTGGCGGTGCCTCCGGCGGCGCGCGACCGAAGGTGCATGTCGGCTTCGATGCCAACGGCGCGGTCAGCATCGACGAGGGCGAGAACGCGCCAGGCTTCGAAAGCTGGATCGTGAAGTTTCCCGCGTTGCTAGATCCCATCGATATTGGCCCCATCGAGCAGGCCTATGCCGAGATGGCGCGAGCAGCGGGTATCACCATGGCCGACAGCCGCCTGCTGCCGGCTCGCCATGGGCCCGGCTATTTCGCCACCCGCCGCTTCGACCGTCCCGGGGACGGCCGGCGTTTGCACATGCTCAGCCTCGCCGGCGCTGTCGAGGCGCCGCCGCATGTGCCGAGCCTCGACTATGACGGTTTCCTGCGGGCGACTCTCGCGATCACCCGCGACGTGCGCGACGTGGAGGAAGCGTTCCGCCGTATGGTCTTCAACGTGCTGGCCTACAATCGCGACGACCATACCCGCCAGCATGCCTTTCTGATGGACCAGACCGGGCGCTGGCGGCTGGCGCCAGCCTATGACCTGACCTATTCGACCGGCCCGGGCGGCGAGCATTATCTCGCGGTTGCCGGCGAAGGGCGGCGACCGACGCGCGGGCATGTCGACCGTATCGGCAGGATGCATGGCATCGCCGACCGCCGGATCGCGGAGATCGTCGACGCAGTCGATGGTGCAGTATCGGACTGGCCACGCTTCGCTGGCGAAGCTGGTGTCGGTGCGTCGCACGCGGAAATCGTTGAGCGCTTGCGCGAGGTGCGCAGCAGGTTCGTGGATACCAAAGCCGCCTGATTGCGGGCGGGCGCGGAGCGCGCAAAATCAAGCAGCGGGCAACAACAGGTTCGCAGCGGTGCCGCCGCTGCGAGCTTGACCCAAAGAAAAGTCGCCGCCCCACTGGATCGCGAAATCACGGACGATGCTGAGGCCCAGCCCCGCCCCGCCCGTCTCGCGGTTGCGTGAGGCTTCGCCCCGCTCGAACGGCAGCAGCAGGCGTTCGCGATCCGCGGCGGGAATGCCGCGCCCTGCGTCCGTCACCGAGATGAGCACCCGATCCTCGATCCGCTGTACGCCGATCTCTCCACCGCCGGCATAGTCGACGGCGTTGCGCAGCAGATTCTCGATGGCGCGGCGAAAGGCGGGCTCGGGCGCGAAGATGCGGGCCTCGTCGCCAGGCAGCAGCCGTATCGCCGCAGTGCGTTCGTTCAGCGCGTCCACGATCGCGTGCAGTTGCGCGCGCACGTCGAGCGCTTCGGGCGGTGTCGCTGCGTCGCGTGCGAATGCCAGGACCTCGCCGATCATTCCCTGCATGCGCTCGACATCGGCGACCATCCGGCCACGCTGGGGCTCGGGCGTACTCTCGATCCGGAGCCGCAGCCCGGTCAGCGGCGTGCGCAGGTCGTGTGCGATGGCGGTGAGCATCCGTGCCCGCTCGGCCGCTTCCGCGGCAAGCCGTGCCTGCATCGCGGCGATCGCCGCCGCGGCTTCGCGCAGCTCGCGCGGCCCCTCCTCCGGGATGCGCACCGCCCCACCGGAGTCGAGCGCATCGGCGAGGGTCCGGAACGGCCGGGTCAGGCGGCGGGCGAAGATCCAGGCGATCGGTGCCAGCAGCATCAGGCTGACGGCCAGGGCGATGAGGATGTTCACCTGCCAACGCGCGAAGAACGGCCGGGCAGGTGCGACGCTCAGCCATCGACCATCCGACTGCCGGACGCTTGCCGTGAAGGCGGGCACCGGCAGCCCGATCATGGCATTGCGGATCGCGCTGCTCACCGTACCGGGCGACACCATCTCGAACCTTCCGCGCCCCCGCTGGACCAGCACGAAGGACGGGGGTGCATCGGTCTTGTCGGCCCGCAATACGCTCCCCACGACGGTCGCGGCCTTGTCGCCCAGTGGCTTGGCCCCGGATGATACGACCCGAACATCGCCGACAGGCCGCCGCAGCTCGGAGGCGATAATCGCTTCCAGCACCGCCGTGCGCGGTCCGGGCAGCGGCTCGGGGACGATCCGGCGCTCGAAGCCCGGCATCGGATTGCGGAGCGCGGCGATCGCCTCGGCGGCGCTGACGCGAACGGCCGGCGGTTGCGGCGCCAGGAGCACGATGGCGGCGGTGGTCGCCACGCTCAGCGTCGCCACGGCCACGCCGAAGCCGCCGATCGCGACGAGCGCGCTGGGCGCCCGCTTCACGCCGCTCGCACCGTCGGCAGGAAGCGGTATCCGACGCCGCGCACCGTCTCGATCACCGGCATCGGGTCTGCCTCGGCGAGCTTGCGGCGCAAGCGGCTGACCGCGACGTCGATCGCGCGGTCATAGGGTGCGGCGTCCATGCCCCGCGCCAGATCGAGCAGCGCATCGCGCGTCAGGATGCGTCCCGGACGCTGGACGAAAGCGGCGAGGAGCGCGTGTTCGCCCTCGCTGAGCGACACGGCACGCCCGGCAGGATCGCGTAGCCGCCGCTCCTCCAGATCGAGCCACCACCCGGCGAACGTCACGCCCCCGCGGGAGGGGCGCTGCTCTTCCCCTGCCCGCGACGGCCGCCGCAGCAGCGCCCGCACCCGTGCCAGCAGCTCTCGTGGCTCGAAGGGTTTGGTCAGATAGTCCCAGGCCCCCACTTCGAGACCGACAATCCGGTCGGTGACGGCGTCGAGCGCGCTGAGCATCAGGATAGGTATGCTCGCGTTCGACAGGCGGCGACAGAGCGACAACCCGTCCTCGCCGGGCATCATCACGTCCAGCACGATCAGATCCGCGGGTGCTTCGGCGAGCTGGCGGTCGCAGGCCACTGCACTGGCGGCGGTCCGCACGGCATAGCCGTGGCCGCTCAGGAAGTCGGCAAGCGCATCCCGAATACTGGCATCGTCGTCGACGATGAGGACCGTGTTCGTGGCAATCACCTCTGCGTGCATGCACAATGTGTAGCAGCCCATTGTAGCATTTGCGTAACAGCGCGCGCTACCGAACGGGCATCCCCAGGCTACGCCCTTCCGCTGCAATCCCACCAACACAGCTTCGGGAGGTGCACGTGGGGCGGACGATCAGAAGACTTGTCGGGGTGATAGGCGGTATCGTCCCCGCCGTGGTGGAGGCCCAGCAGGCATCGCCCGCGGGAAGCGCGAAATCCGACGCGGCGACAACCCAGTCTTCCCCCGCGGCGCAACCGGCCGGCTCTCCGACGCCGGGGCAGAACAGCCCCGCCCCTGTCCAGTTTCGGGGTGCGGATGGCAAGCCGCTGCCGCCGGAGATCCAACGCAAGCTGGAAGAGCAGCTGCGCAACAATCCGTCCGCGCTTCTGGGCAACGGGAGCGCACAGCAGCAGCGCGGCACCGGAAACGATATTCTGGTCACGACTCGCCGCGCGCGCGGCGCCGTGATCGGCGACGTGCCTCCCGAGCGCACGTTCGGCCCGCTCGACATCCGCGCGCTCGGCGCGGACAATATCGGTGCGCTGCTCGATATCCTCGGGCCCCAGCTGGCCAGTGCGCGTGGGCGCGAAGATGGCGGCCCGGTCGTCTTGCTGAACGGCCGCCGCGTAACCAGCCTGCTGGAAGTCGCGCGGATCCCCGCCGAGGCGATCGAACGGATGGAGGTGTTCCCGGAGGAACTGGCGCTTCGCTATGGCTACCGCGCCGACCAAAAGGTCCTGAACGTCGTCACGCTGGAGCGCTTCCGATCCCGTATCGGCCAACTGGGTCTGCTGGCGCCGACCGAGGGCGGGCGGGAGAGCGGCACGGGCAAGGTCGACTATCTCGCGATCCGCGGCGATACGCGGCTTTCGCTGGGCGCGACCTACACCCGCGCCGCGTCGCTGCTGGAGAGCGAACGCGACCTCCGGCAGTTTGTCGGCACACCCGAGCTCGGGCAGTTTCGAACGCTGTTACCCAGCAGCGACCAGGTGACGCTGGAAGGCGTGGTGAGCGGGCAGCTTCCCGGTGATATTGCGGCAACGCTGAACGGCCGCTTCGAGGGAACGCGGACCGAGAGCCTGCTGGGTGCGATCGGCACTCGGTCGCTGCGCCGCCACAGCGACCGAGGCATCGCGCATCTCGGCACGACGCTGGGCGGGCCCAGCGGCCCGTGGCTCTGGACCGTCACCGCCAGTCACGATCGGTCGACCAGCAACACCCGCACGGATCTGGGCGACGGCGCTGCGGGGCGGGAGCCGGCGCGGTCCACGGACGCGCGCACCATGGCGGACCTGCTGCTCAACGGGCCGATCGTGCAGTTGCCGGCAGGCCCCTTGTCGGCAAGCGCGCACGCGGCCGTGGAGGTTTCGACGTTCGACAGCCGCTGGGGCCGCGGTGCGACTGCCGGGCACGTTTCTCCCTCGCGCCAACGCGGGGCAGCGCAGCTGGACCTCGATCTGCCCATCTTCCACCGCGGCGACAAGCACGGGGCGGTGCTCGGCACTCTCTCAGCCAATGTGAACCTTGCGCTGGAGCAGCTTTCCGATGCGGGGAGACTGCGGAGCTTCGGTTATGGTCTGCGCTGGAGCCCGTCGTCGGCGGTTGGCGTCATCCTGTCCGTGGCCGACGACCAGACCGCCCCGACCCTGGAGCAGCTCGGAGCCCCGCTGCTGGTGACACCGAACGTCCGCACCTTCGATCTCGTCCGGCAGGAGGTGGTCGACACAACCCGGATCTTCGGGGGCAATGCCGCCCTGCGCGCGGAGGATCGACACCTCGTCAAGCTGGGCGTGACCCTCCGACCGATCCCGCGGACCGATCTGACCTTGAGCATCGACTATGTGGCGTCGCGCATCGACAGCCCGATCGCCGCCTTCCCGATCCTGACGCCACAAATCGAGGATGCGTTTCCGGGCCGGTTCACGCGGCGCGGTGACGGGGTCTTGTCCGCGATTGACGGACGGCCGTTGAACTTCGCCGATGCCCGGCAGAAGCAGCTGCGCTGGGGCGTGAACTTCGTCAGGCCGCTTGGTCCGGTGCCGCCCGGCCTGCAGAATGGGAACGTTCGGGTGTTCGGAAGCGAAGCGGAGGCGCGCCGCGCATTTCCGGGCGCCGTGTTCACCCAAGCCGATCCGGGGAGCGCCGCGGCCCGTAGCATCGGAAATCTATCGAGCCGACTGTTCCTCAGCGTCTATCACAACTGGTATTTCGAGGACTCGATCCTGCCACGGGCAGGCGTCGCGCGACTTGATCTGCTGGACGGCGGTGCGGTGGACGTACGCGGTGGTCGCCGCCGGCACGAAGTCGAGTTCCAGGCCGGGGCCTTCAAGCGCGGCCTGGGCGCCAGAATGACCGTCAACTGGCAGAGCGGGACGGAAATTCGCGGATGGGGCAGTGCCCAGGGCGATCTGCACTTCGGCGGCTACGCGGTCGTGAACCTCACCGTGTTCGCGAACCTTGCCGAGCGCCTCGGTGGCGTTCACGCGCCCAAATGGCTGAAAGGTGCGCGCGCCACCCTCGGCATCACCAACCTGTTCAACACGCGGCCGTCCGTCCGAGATCAAGCGGGTAACACGCCGCTCAGCTATCAGCCCGCGTATCTCGATCCGCTGGGGCGGATGGTCAGCTTCACGCTGCGTAAGTCGTTCTAGTCGAGATCGAATTTATCGCGGAGACGTCTTCCCGCGTTCGACGTCGATCATGAGCTTCACGGCCTTCGTCGGATGCTTGCGGCTAAGCGAAAGCCGCGACGTGCATGCCCGGCCTATTCCTGCTTGAGTGTCGCAGGGCCATGAAGCGGCAGCGCGCCCTTCGGTACGAGAAGGCGCGCCGCCGGAACGGGCACCGCGAACAGCGGTAGCTGGCGCCAGTCGAACAGGCGGCTGCGCAACCATGCCGGCTGGCTCCACTCGTCGATCACGTGCCGTCCGACCAACAGGAACAGCCAAGTCGCGATGAGATCATCGTCGAATGGATCGGCCGCAGTGTGATATCCGTGCCGTTGCGAAAGGAAGCCGGCGATCGCCCAGTGACACTCTGCCCAGTTCCACCAAATTCGAAGTCGTTCATCGTCGATGAGAATGCTGTAGTCTCCGCCCAACAAACGCGCGAGATTTCGATCGGGCACTTCCGCTTCAGTTGAGCCGATTATCTCGGTATATTCGTGGTCAGCCCACTGCCGAATATTCTCGTCGTCATTGCGCCGGCTCTGGCGCATCATCCGGATCAGCATCGACAGGTTGGCGAAGCGTGTCTGCGCTTGCTTGGCCCACCACGCGAAGGTGTCGTCCTTCTGGATCATCAATTCGTAGCTAGCGAAGCGCGGCATGGGATCGTCTTCCCATTCGAAATTCGAACCATCGCCGATCGGGAGATCCAGCGGCCAGTGGAACGGGAATTTCCGGACGGCATCCCAATAGGGTCGCGAGATCGGGCGGCCCGATTTCTCGAAGTCCGCCGGCGGCAACACGAATCCGGTGGAAAGGGCGCCGACCACGTCACCTTCGGCTCCGGCTGACGCACCCGCCAGGAAATCATCCTCGATCAAGCCTTCTGCGCGGGCTCGCATGAATGCAGCATGGAAAAGCTCGGCGGCCGGCATCTCGACCTTTCGCTCGTGGCGGAGCGCAGCTGAAATTCGCCCGGGCAGGTCCGGGGCAAGTTCCGCTGCCGGAGATTTTCCCGTTTTTCCGCTCCGCTCCGAATATTACCGCTGCCGCTCCATTTGCGCCAGCCGCAGGAGCTTCCCTGAAAACCCGGATTTCCACGGTTTCCGAGCCCATTCTGGGGAGGTAGCCCCCATCCGGCTCCCCGGAAACCGGGATTTCCCCGGCTTCCTAGCCCATTTCTGGGGAAGCAGACCCCATCCGACTCCCCGGAAACTCGGATTTCCCCGGCTTCCGAGCCCATTTCTGGGGAGGCAGCCCCCATCCGGCTCCCCGGAAACCCGGATTTCCCCGGCTTCCTAGCCCATTTCTGGGGAAGCAGGCCCCATCCGGTTTCCCTTAAAACCCGGATTTCGAGGGCTTTCAAACCCATTTTCTGGGAAGTCAGATCCCAGGTTAGTCCAGTCGCGCAATTCCCCAATTCTGTATGCAGTGCATCCAGATTGGGGAGGCTCTGGCGAGCGGTCACTTCGTGATAGTCACTGCCGTCACCGGCAGTGGCGGCTATACGCCGTTAGTTTTTTCCAGTCCATCCTATAACCTGAAGTGACTGGCAAAATTAAGTTTTTTATTGCGCTAGAGTCGCGCGCATCAGACAATATGTGCATGGCTATTCAGCTCGACTTCGACTTCGATCCCACAGCGGCGCTTGCTGCGTCCAAGGCTGCGCGCGCTCGAGCCGCGATGGCGAAGTATCGAGCGCACCTGTCGGACGATTACATCACCGGTAGGGAAACCGACGTGCTCAAGCTGCTACGCCGGGGGCCGACGTACGAACCGAAGCGGCAGCTTGACCCTGAAACACCGCACCCATCTCGCTCGGGTCTGCCTCCGGCACAGTTTCATATACCGCGTCCCCCACGTGGGCGCCCCACCACGCGGGATGGCCGCCAATCCTTTCACTTTGCGCTTACGAACGTCACCAAAGGGGTCGACGGGAAGTGTCGGACCAATGATGGCAAAGATGCAGACCCTGTTTTCCACGTCGGCTATGTGGCGCGTGAAGAGGCCGTCGCCACCGATCTCGTCCCGACGGTGCATGAGGCCGTTGCGCATGTCGGCTACATCGCTCGCGACGAGGCGGTTGCGCTCGATCCGGACGGCACCGCCATCATACTGGCCAATGTCGAAGATCCGACCACATTCTTCGCGAAAATTCTCGAGCATGAGAATAGCGGCCACCTCGACGGCATTTGTCTGTCGCAATCCTACGACGAGGCGGCGTTGCGGACCCTGCTCGGCGTGCCCACGATTCCACCTGCGCTAAAGACCGGTATCATCCGAATCCTCGAAGACCCGGAGGCACATCGCGTACCGAAAACCTCAAGCGAGAAGAGCAAGACGCATCCTTTCCAGATAGACGACGACATTTCCAGCTGTCGCAGCTGGCTCAAAAAGCACGACGCGGACGGGCAGGTATATCTTCGGAGGGGGCGCGGCGGCATCGTCCAGCGCCGCATCACCGGCGAACTGCCTGCCGAACTTGATCGCGGCCAATGTCGGCGTGTCTTGCAGCGCTTGGTACGGGAATTGGAGCGCCGCGGCTTGCGCTATTTCGTAGCACTCCACGCGCCGAGTGCTGCCAACGACAATCGCAACTGGCATTTTCACCTGCTCTATTACGAAAGACCCTGCGACAAAATTGGCGACCAATGGGACTTTGAGATCGTACAGAAAGTACGGTCGTCTACGCGAAATATTCGAGATACTTATCCCTATCGCCAGAATAAGGACCGCGGTGTCGGTCACAAGACTTGGCCTATGGAAATGCGCAAGTGCTTCGCCGCTGCGGTAAACATTGAGTTGGAGGCGATCGGAAGCGTCCGCCGCTATGATCCCCGTTCGTATGCCGAGATGCACCTTTGCGCCGAGCCACAAGAGCACCTCGGCCGAAGCGTCGGGTTCATTGCCGACTGCGGGGCAGCCCCTAGCAAAGACCGCGAAAATGCTCGGAAAGGGTGGAGCGCGCGCCAATTCCAGATGATCCAGCGCTTCGCGGAGGTCGAAAAGGCGGATGAAGAGCGATTTCGCGGACTCCGCGCCAACCTTGGCGATACCCCTCAGGCGCGCGAGAAGCTGACGGAGTTGGAGCGCGCGCAGGCAGAGGCGCGTGCCGCAGCCTGGACGGGCAAAGTTCTGCTCGACATCTTCCACGCCATGGCTTGCAGCAACGCTGAGCAGACTGGCCGGAAGATGAAGGGGCGCGCCGTCGAACAGGCTGAAAAGTGCCGCGCCAGGGGCAAAGATCCAGCGGCAAATCGGATGTTTCAAGCCTATGAGCAGCGGGTGCGAGAGGCGAACACTTATCTCGCAGACCTTGAAGAGGCGTTCGCGCCCGAGGTCGAGCTCGCCAAGTCCCTGATCAGGGATGCCGAGGTCGCTTTCAAGCGTATCGATGCAGAGCTAGTGGCCGTACAGAATGCGGCGACCCAGGTCCAACCTGATCGCGGCCTGGCTCCCAGGCCCGTGCTTGTGCCGCCCACTCCAGCAGCCCTCATCCCATACGAAAAGCCCGCAACCGTGTCGCCGGAGCCGGCCAGGAGGAGTCCTCCACCGCTTGCCGCCCCCGCAAATTCTTCGAAGCCGGCAACAGCTCGTGGCCTGGAAGAGGTCAGCCGCTGGCTCGCCGAGGTCGAGAGCAAGCGGCGGCGACTCAAATTGCGTGACGGGCGGGTTGAACCGTTGGATATCACGCCCCGTGACGTGGAGATGCTCGACATCGCTTCCCTGCAACAACAGAAGGAACTCAGTAGGCTGCGGGACCGCCAGAACCACCTGATCGCCAGAATCGTGAAAGCGGTGGAAGCTGCACCCGGGATCCTCACCATCCCCGCGGAAGCGAACGGCAAATGGACGCTGGCTCATCGCGATGGCGATCTTCAGGATGGCCTGAAGCGGTACATCGTCGATCCCGATGTTCAGAACCGGCTGCGCGCGGCGCAGGAAAAGGGGTTGGCGGAGCAGGCCGCCAATCGGGGCGTCGCGCCGCAGGTGCATCGGGCGATCGACGAAATATCCAGGGCAGCGATCGCCATTCACCAGGGCGAGAACGGCTTCACCATCCGTGAGACCGACGCCAACCGTCTCGGTATCGAGCGCGAGTCTCTGGAAGGGGCAGCCGCACAGCGCCGGCTCGAGGCCATTCGGCGTTCGCAGGAGGGCCGGGTAGCGCAGCCCGCTGCACAACAGACCATCCACACGCCCGCTGAGGAGAACTCGCAGGCGCGAGCGCTTGTGGTTCCAGTACCCATCCCATCAGCCTCGGTGCCCGTCGAGCCGGCCGTTCGGCCAGCGACGCCCACGCCGGTTCAACCTGCCGCTGAAGCTCCGATGGATCGAGTGCCAGCTGTACCCCCTGCGGCCGAGCATCCACTCGTCGAGCAGTGGCTGGAAGCGCACCGCGCCCAGGCGAAGGCCGGCAACAGCATCCCCATTGGGGAACGCAACCGTCGCGCGGCTGTCGCGCTAAAGGATCCACACGCCGCCGAAGAGCTGCGCCGGCTTGGATCCGAGCTCTGGGCAGCGGTCGAAGAACAGGCCGCGGCAAATCGGCGCTTCCAAAAGCGCGCTGCCCGCCAGTTCTCGCAGCGGCCGACGATCACCTGATTGGACAGGTACCGGGTTTGAATACTGCGATCGGCGCCTAGCAGATTGCGACGTCGACCGCTGCCATGACGGCAGCATGGAAAAGCCCTCGGCCAAGGTGAATTTGAAGGCAGGTTGAAGCGAAGGTTCTGAAAGAGCGGAAAATTAAGTTCGGCATCCGCCGAGCTGCGCTTGATCACACCTTCGTCGAGACCGGCTCGGCCGGCCATCCCCAGCAACTGTACGTCGTCATGCCCACCGCCCTGCGCGGTCTGGGTCGATGTCGTGCATCCGGAGCATCTTCATGATACCTGCCCCCATCAAAACCGTGCACATCGCCGAACTGGATGTCGGCTCAAGGTTCGGCCTTGACCGCACCATTCCGGTCGGCGCGGCGATCCTGAGTGCCCAACCGCAAGGCGACCGGGTAAATTTCGTACTCGACAGCATCGTTCTTCGCCCGTCCGATCCCGTCGATACCCTGTTGCACTGGCTCGACCAGCATCTGGAGCACCCAGGCGCAGCCATCTTCGGATACCGGCTGACCGATGCCGCGACGCTGCTCGGTCGCCTGCCGGGCGCCACCGAGGGCAGCGCGCTGTCCACGCTGGCCGGCCTCGGCCAGAATGACGTGCTCAACCTGTCGGCGCGTACCCGCGCAGGCGCACTGTCGTTCCAGCAGGCCTGCGCACAGGCCAAGATCTTGTGCGCGCATACCGCCCCCAACGACCGCTTCGCGTCCTGGGTGCGATCCGATGTGCATACCATCGAGCAGGATGCGCAGATCGACGTCATCGGGTGCTTCCGCCTGATCCTCCATCGGCTCGTGGCGATCAAGGCGGCCGGCCGGCCGATCACCGCCACGCTCCGAACCGCCTTCGCTGCCTGGCTCGAAGAAGCGGATCACGCCGCCGCCCACCTCCATGTCGCGGACCTGCTCTCCGCAGCTGGCTGATCAACCGCAGCCGCACTTCGGTTCAAATCAAGGAATTCTCCCATGTGTCTCATCGATTCGATCGAGGGGCGCGGTTTCGCGCCCGTCTCGATCGGCCTTGCCGTGCGTACCATCGGCACTTGTCCCGGAGCCGGTCACCGGCCGGATGCGCGCCTGGTCTGCGGGATCGGCACGCTGACCGTCATGCCGAACGACGACGGCGGCTATCGCTTTTCCGCCGACGCCCGCTGCCTGGGCGAGGGTGATACCGTCAGCGATTTGCTCGATTGGCTGGAGCCGCAGCTTCCGCCCACGCAAACCGTGGTCAGCTGGGATAATTGGGGCTCGGTGCCGCGGCGCCTCCTCGCGCTGGCCGACCCGGTGCGGCATCCGGGCATCGTCGCCGCGGCTGCCGACACCGCCGGCCGCTGGCGTGATCTGCCGCGCGAGCACACCCCGCATCTGCGGCAGGCAAAGGCAATGCTCCTGCCGTGCTTCTGCGGCCCTAATGCCGATTTCGACGCGTGCGATGCGGCCACGCCCCTTCACCTGCTGCCGGATCCCGGCATCGCCGCCGAGCAATTGATCGGCGAAGCCATCGCCGGCTGGCGAAGCTGGGCCGCCGGGCACGGCTATTTCGACGATGCCGAGCACCCCGCCCAGATTGCCCGGCGCGCGCTCGACCGCTGGCTCGCTGACCAGCGCACCCCTCGCTGACCTTCTGCACCCACAACATGCGGACGCTGCGCGTCCGCCGGAGACCTACCATGAATCAAGACCTGCCCTTGCTCTGGAAGAGCGATACCCCCCGCTTCGTCGTCGTGCTCGATGCGGAGCGCACCTATGATCATAAAGCGCACGCCCGCTACCAGGCGAGTGAACGCCTCCGGTCGGGTCAAGCCGAGTATCTGCCATCGAACGACCCCTGCGTGACGCCGCGATGGCCGCTCCGGCGCATCGCTACCTTATCCTGGCTGGTGATGACGGAAGCCGAGGACGGTCTTCGGCCGATCCGGCTGGAGACCCGCAGCCTGCCGGAACACGATGAGGCAGCCGTCCTCGGTGCGTTCTTCGCTGATATGGAACAGCTCGGCAGCGTCCAGCTTGTCACCTGGGGCGGTTTCCACAGCGACCTGC
Source organism: Sphingomonas sp. TDK1 (assembly GCF_001650735.1). GTDB lineage: Bacteria > Pseudomonadota > Alphaproteobacteria > Sphingomonadales > Sphingomonadaceae > Sphingomonas. The sequence continues at coordinate 248,882 of NZ_LXVY01000048.1, forward strand.
CGCAGATTCTGATCGGCGCGATGGACGCCGGTCTGCGGCTGCCGCCCGGCATGACCCGTCTCGTCGCGCCGTGGCGCCGGGATGCTTCCGGCCACCTCGACCTGTGCAGCAAGATGTGCGGCGGTGCGGTCCCGGCGCACCTGGCCGAAGTCGCCGCCCGGTTCGGCATCCCCGCGAAGGTCACCTGCCGGCCGGACCTCGTCTCGCAGCTGATGCAGCAAGGGAAATGGTCATCCGTCCGCTCGGTCTGCGAAGGCGACGTGCTGACCACGGCCGCGCTGCTGATGCGCTGGCGGGCACTGACGGGCGGCACCGCCTCCGTCCTCGAGGCGACGCACCGCCTGACGTCCTTCATCGCCACTCACTGCACCCACCGCGACTACGCCGCCGCGTGGCAGCAATATGGCGAAGAGTTGGTGGCCCGGGCCTTCGCGGCGGAAGCCCGCAAGGTGGAAGCGCTGGCGGCGGGGATTGGTGGCTGACGCGGTGACCACGGCCTCGGAGGAGGGGCGGAAAAGAAAGCATTCGGGCCGCCGGCCCCAAAGGAGATTTACGATATGACCATCCAGCATTCGCTCGACACACTGCAGGCCTGGACCATCGGCCTGCGTACCGCCATGGGCTATCCGGACGCCCCCATCGGCAGCCCGGTGGCCTTCGCCTCGGGCAGGCGCCGGGACCCCATGGAGGCTCTCCAGGTCGCCGACGTTGTCGGAGACAACGGCCGCGACGTCGTCTATGTCGAATTCGCTTCGCCGATCGCCAACGGACCGATCGGGGTGTCGCTCGCCACGCGCGCGACTCATTGGGTCGATTGGCACCCGCAGGTGCGGCTCTATGCCGCCTCCGACGAGGCACCGATCGAACTGCTTACCGACACGCACCGGTGGTCGATCGGCTCACGCGCCAGCCTGATAGCCTCGCCGCTGCCCCCGCGTGGCCGGATCGCACGCGGCATGGCGCGCGCCAACCGGCTGTGGCGCGATGCGGCCGGACGTGCGTGGGGCATCAAATTGGTCGGGTCGATCCACGTCCCGGATGGCGCGCGCTTCGCCGATGGCGTGGCGATGGAGGAATTCGCCGCGACCCTCTGAAGCGCCACGATGCCCCATGACACCCGGGCGGACATTGCCTATCGTCCGCCCGGTGATTCCAGGCCCACCGACCCGGGCCGCCAAACACTGGACCTGTCGAACCGAATGAACGCCGTAGAGATCGAAGAAGCCGTATCCGACCTGGTCCAGCAGCCGTTCGACGCCGCCGAATTTCCCTTCCAGTTCCTCCAGGCGTTCGGCGCCAAGAAGGCGACGCTCGATCGGCTGCGCGCGACCAAGAACGGCACCAACCAGTCCGATGTCGGCGGCGTGCTCCAGCGCAACAACATCCATATCGGCATCGCGCCCGCGGGCGAGGTCGCAGCAATGCTCGCCACCCTGCGCGCCAGCCCCAAGACCGCCAGCGCCAAGGCCAAGTTCCTGCTCGCCACCGATGGCGAGACGGTGGAGGCCGAGGATCTGGTCGGCGGCGACGTGATCGCCTGCGCCTATGCCGATCTGCCGCGCCACTTCGCCACCTTCCTGCCGCTGGCCGGCATCTCCACCGTCAAGGAGATCAAGAACAACCCCATCGACGTCAAGGCGACGGGGCGGCTCAACAAGCTCTATGTCGAGCTGCTGAAGGACAATCCGGACTGGGCGACCGAGGAGCGCCGCCACGAGCTCAACCAGTTCATGGCGCGGCTGATCTTCTGCTTCTTCGCCGAGGACACCGGCATTTTCCGCGACAACCAGTTCACCGCCACGATCACCCAGATGAGCCATGCCGGCCATGGCAGCGGCGAGGAGCAATGGGGCAACACGCACGAAGTGCTGACCGAGCTGTTCCGCGCGATGGACACGCCGGTCACCCATGATGGCGCCCCGGACGACCGCTATCGTCGCGCCGCAGGCATCCGCCCCTATGCGGACGTTTTTCCTTACGTGAACGGCGGCCTGTTCACCGGCGCGACCGAGAGCCCGCGCTTCAGCCGCACGGCGCGCGCCTATCTGCTGCGCGCGGGCGAGCTGGACTGGAAGGAGATCAACCCGGACATTTTCGGTTCGATGATCCAGGCCGTTGCCGACGATGGCGAGCGCGGCGAGCTGGGCATGCACTATACCAGCGTGCCGAACATCCTGAAGGTGCTGAACCCGCTGTTCCTCGACTCCTTGCGCGAGCAGCTGGAGGCGGCGGGCGACAGCCGGCAGAAACTGCGCAACCTGCGCAAGCGGCTGGCGAATATCCGCGTGTTCGATCCGGCCTGCGGATCGGGCAATTTCCTGGTCATCGCCTACAAGGAGATGCGCGCGATCGAGGCGGAGATCGTGCGGCGGCTGGGCGGCGAGGCCAGCCTGAAGCTGGACGAGCGCCGCAGCGTGATCCCGCTCAGCAACTTCTACGGCATCGAGATCAAGGGCTTCGCCGCCGAGATCGCCCGCCTCGCGCTGCTGATCGCCGAGTTCCAGGCGGACTGTCTGTACCTCAGCCAGCAGGAAGCCCGCGCGATGGTGCTGCCGCTGCACAAGACCGGGCAGATTACAGTTGGGAATGCGCTGCGGCTGGACTGGCTGGATGTGTGCCCTCCGGTCTGTGCGACGCTGGCGGAGGAGCAGGATCTTGCTAGGCCGACCGGGCGGCTTGCCTTTGACGAGTTTGAGGTAAGCAGATCGCAACAGGTAGAGACATATATATGTGGCAATCCGCCATATGTCGGGACTAAGTATCAGACAAAAGAGCAGAAGGCGGATCTCAAAAATACTGTTGGAACTTATATAAGCAAATTCGGCAATATCGATTACGTTGGTGGCTGGATCGTATCCGCAGCCTCGTATTTGTCGCATGTCGACACTGTGAATTCTGCGTTCGTTAGTACTACAAGTCTCTTCGAGGGTGAGCAGGCTGCTATTTTTCATGAAGTTACCAAGAAATTTCGTATTAAAATATCTTGGTGCCATCAGGGTTTCAAGTGGACCAACAATGCCGCGGATAATGCTGGTGTAACATGCTGTGTGGTAGGATTGACGGCTAGCAAAGGTGCCGCTGTCAGCAAAATATACTCAGATGGAATGGCGCGCGAGGTACCCAGCATTGGGCCATATCTGATTTCTATGCCTGACATAGTAGTCGAAAAGCGATCTGCTCCATTGTCAGATCTTTCGCGAATGGCATTCGGCAGCATGTCAAATGATGGTGGTTTCTTTACTGTCGAAAATGAGCAATATGAGAAAGTCGCGCGTGATTGCCCCAGTGTCGCGACGCTTTATAAGCGCGGCTTCGGTGGAACCGAGTTCATTAATGGGATAACGCGATATGTTCTTCATATTCCTACAAGTTCAACATTGTCAGAGTTCCAAAGAGCGGAGCTCGCAGTTACGATTGAGGCGGTAAGACGATATCGGGGCCAGAGCCAACGAGAGGCGACTGCAAAGCTGGCAGCTTTCCCCGAGAGATTTGCCGAAGACAGGCACAAAGACGTTATTAAACTGGTAGTGCCACAAATTTCATCTGAGCGCAGAATTTATTTTGCAGTTGGCTATCTAAAACCTGAAGAGATCGTGATAGCACCTTCGCAGAGCATTGATAATCCAAAGCCATGGGAGCTAAGTATCGTCAGTAGCCTGCTGCATATGGCTTGGCTGCGGACAGTGGGAGGAAAGTTGGAGAACCGCCTTCGGTACTCGCCGTCGCTTGTATGGAATACCTTTCCAGTCCCCGCGCTCACCGAACAGGACAAGGCCGATCTAACCCGCACCGCCGAGAACATCCTGCTCGCGCGTGAGGCGCATTTCCCCGCGACCATCGCCGATCTCTACGATCCGGAGGCGATGCCGGACGATCTGCGCCGCGCGCATGACGAGAATGACGAGGTGCTGGAGCGCATCTATATCGGCCGCCGCTTCCGCAACGATACCGAACGGCTGGAAAAGCTGTTCGACCTCTACACCAAGATGACCGCCAGCCAGCCAAAGCCCGCCAAACGGGCAAAGAAGGCCTGATCCATACCACCGGGGGGAACGATGGAAGCCAGAAACAAGAAGATCGAGGATTGGTTCGCCATGGTGAAGCAGGGACAGGTGGTGCTGCCCCGCTTCCAGCGGCACGAGGCATGGAAGCCCACCCAGGTCGCCGGGCTGCTGGAGAATATCCTGCGCGAGCCGCCGCTGCCGATCGGTGCCCTGCTGACGCTGGAGGTTGGCGACGAGGAGCTGTTCCATTCCCGCCCCATCGTCGGCGCTCCGGAGCCGCAGTCGAAGCCGTCCTTGCACCTGCTCGATGGCCAGCAGCGCATGACGGCGCTGTGGCGCAGCTTGAACGGCGACTATCCCGCGCATGACGTCTTCGTCAGCCTCGCCTCGGCCCAGCCGGATGACGGCGAGACGGAGGTGGAGGTGCAGCCCGGTGTGGACGCGCCCGTGGTGCGGCTGATCGGCCGTTGGGACCGCAGGGGCGTCCGCGAGCCTGCCTGGGCAAACGATCCAGTAGCGACGCTTGAGCTGGGTCTGATCCCGCTGCCGATACTGTGTCCTGGATCGGCCGGAGAGGCGACGATGAAGGCCTGGGAAGCCGCGGTGGAACATAGCCCGTTGTTCACGCGGGAGGTCGGGCGGCGCGTCGATCGTCTTCGTCAGCGGGTGGCGAAATACGACATCCCGTTCCTGTCGCTCAGTTCCACCACCGGCCGCGATACCGCGCTGGACGTGTTTATCCGGATGAACACCTCCGCGACGCCGCTCAAGGATTTCGACATCGTCGTTGCGCAGCTGGAGAGCGCCACGGGCGATTCGCTGCACGACATGGTCGAGGAACTGGCCGATGCGGTGCCGCTCGCCCGCAATTACGGCCGCATCGAGGACACGATCCTCTCGGTCGCTGCGCTGCTGATGAACAAGCCGCCGCTGAAAAAGACCTATCTCGAAATGTCGTTCGGCAAGGCCTTCGCCGAGGTGTGGCCGCGGCTGAAGCACGGCTTCCGGCACGGCATCGAGTTCCTTCAGTCGGAAGCGATCTTCAACGATCGGAGCCTTCCCAGCGAGGTTGCCGTCTATCTCACCTGCGCGCTGTGGGCGGACGTGCCCGAACATGACTTCGACAAGGGCGGCAACGCGCGTGCGCTGATCCGCAAGGCGCTATGGCGCTGCTGCTACACGGATCGGTACGGCAAAACCTCTGCCACGCGCGCCTATGCCGATTATCGGGTGCTGCGGGCCACGATCGCCGGCGAAGCAACCGATATGTGCGAGCTGTTCGACGAGGAAAGCTACCCGCTTCCGACGCTTGCCGACCTGCGCGCGGCCGGCTGGCCGGGGCGCAAGGATCGCTTGCCACGCGCTATCATGGCCACAGGGCTGCGCCGGGGCGGCCTGGACTTCGCCGATGGGGCATCGATCACCGCGACGAATTTCTACAGCCGGGAATTTCATCACCTCTTCCCGGTCGGGGTCCTCAGTGGCGACCGCAAGGACGAGCGCGTCAACCGGGCGTTGAACTGTGCGCTGATCACCTGGACCACGAATCGCCGTGTTGGGGCGCAGACCCCCAGCACCTATATTCGGGCGCGTGCCGAGGCGGCGCACCTGGGGGAGGCGGGGGTGCGGCAGCGGCTTGAAAGTCATCTGGTGCCGTTCGACGCGCTGGTCGCCGACGATTACGATGCTTTCCTCGATGCGCGCGCCGCGCGTATTCACACCGATATGATGGACCTTTGCGAAGGACGGTCGCCGGCATGAATTCCAGCTCTACGATCCCCGCCGTGCGCCTCGTCACCGGCCAGACCGGCGCCTCGGCCAGCGCCAACGAACTCGGCATGCGGCCGATGCAGGCGCGCGCCTATGCACATCGCGGCGAGCAGTATCTGCTGATCAAGTCACCGCCGGCCTCGGGCAAATCCCGCGCGTTGATGTTCATCGCGCTCGACAAGCTCGCCAATCAGGGCGTCCGGCAGGCGATCATCGTGGTCCCGGAGCGTTCGATCGGCGGCAGCTTCGCCGACGAGCCGCTGACCGCGCACGGCTTCTGGGCGGACTGGACGGTGAAGCCGCACTGGAACCTGTGCAACACGCCGGGCGCCGACGATGTGAAGGTCGCCAAGTCGAAGGTGAAGGCGGTCGGCGAGTTCCTGGCCAGCGACGACAAGGTGCTGGTGTGCACCCACGCCACCTTCCGCTTCGCGGTCGACGAGCTGGGCATCGAGGCGTTCGACGGCCGGCTGATCGCGGTGGACGAGTTCCACCACGTCTCCGCCAACCCCGAGAACCGGCTGGGCGCCCAGCTGGGCCAGCTGATCGCGCGCGACAAGGTGCATCTGGTCGCGATGACCGGCAGCTATTTCCGCGGCGACGCGATGGCGGTGCTGGCGCCCGAGGACGAGGCGAAGTTCACCACCGTCACCTACACCTATTACGAGCAGCTCAACGGCTATCGCTGGCTGAAGACGCTCGACATCGCCTACAGCTTCTACACCGGCCGCTATGTCGACAAGATCAACGATCTGCTCGATCCGGCGGTGAAGACGATCGTCCACATTCCCAGCGTCAACAGCCGGGAAAGCACCAAGGACAAGCACCGCGAGGTCGAGGAGATCATGGATCACCTCGGTACGTGGAAGGGCACCGACCCGGTGACCGGCTTCCATCTGATCGAGACGGCTGCGGGCAAGATGATCAAGGTCGCCGATCTGGTCGATGATGATCCCGCCAAGCGCGATCGCGTGTCGGCAGCATTGAAAAGCGCGGAGGCGCGGAGCAACCGCGACCATGTCGACGTGATCATCGCGCTGGGCATGGCGAAGGAGGGCTTCGACTGGATCTGGTGCGAGCATGCGCTGACCGTCGGCTATCGCTCGAGCCTGACGGAGATCATCCAGATCATCGGCCGCGCCACCCGCGATGCGCCCGGCAAGACCGTCGCCCGCTTCACCAATCTGATCGCCGAGCCGGCGGCTGCCGACGATGTGGTCGCTGAGGCGGTGAACGATACGCTGAAGGCGATCGCCGCCAGCCTGCTGATGGAGCAGGTGCTGGCGCCGCGCTTCGACTTCACGCCGAAGGATGCCGGGCCGAAGGACGGGTTCGACTATGGCCCGGGCGGTTATCAAGAAGGCCACACCAATGTCGGCTTCAACGAGGAACGCGGCCAGTTTCACTTCGAGCTGAAGGACCTGCTGCTACCCAGCTCGACCGAGGGCAAGCGGATCTGCGCCGAGGACATCAACGAGGTGATCACCAGCTTCATTCAGGACAAGCAGGCGATCGAACGCGGCCTGTTCGACCCCGAGGTGGTGCCGGAGGAGCTGACCGTCGTCCGCATGGGCAAGATCGTCCGCGATCGCTATCCCGAGCTGAGCGACACCGACCAGGAGGCGATCCGCCAGCACGCCATCGCCGCGCTGAACATCACCCAGCAGGCGGCGAAGATCGTCACCGAAAGCGCCACCGACGACGGCACCGGCGAACTGAAGGCAAACACCTCGTTCGTCGACGGAGTTCGCAAGTTCATGAACGTGCGCGAGCTCGACATCGACCTGATCGACCGCATCAACCCGTTCGACGCGGCCTATGCGATCCTCGCCAAAGCGATGAACGAGGCCACGCTGCGCCAGGTGCAGGCGGCGATCGCCGGCCGCAAGACGAGCTTCACCGAGGAGGAAGCGCGCAGCTATGCCCTGCGCGCGGTGCAGTGGAAGCGGGAACGCGGCCGCGCGCCGGAGGTGACGTCCCAGGACCCCTGGGAACGCCAGCTCGCCGAGGGCGTCGCCGCCTTCGCCCGCTATCGCGCCAAGGCGCAGGCGGCGGAGGCTGTCGCCAATGGCTGACATGACGGACGACGACATCCTCGCCGAACTGGGCGTCGACCTCGCGCCGAAAAAGGCCCGCGCGCGCACGCCGCGCGAGGAGCGCATCATCGCGGGCTTCGAGGATATCGTGAAGTTCCGCGAGGAGCATGGTCGCGCGCCCCAGCACGGCGAAGGGCGTGACATTTTCGAGCGGCTCTATGCGGTACGGCTCGATCGGCTGCGGGTGCTGCCCGACGCGCGCGACCTGCTGGCCGAGATGGACGTGCACGGGCTGCTGGAGGCGAGCGAGGGCGACGCCCTGGACGATCTCGACGATAGCGCGCTGCTAGCGGAACTGGGCATCGATGCCGGCGCCGAGGGCGACATCACCCAGCTGCGGAACGTACGGTCCGCCAGCGAGCGGAAGGCTGCCGAGGAGGTAGCCGAGGCCAAGCGCTGCGAGGATTTCGCGACCTTCAAGCCGCTGTTCGCGCAGGTTCAGGCCGATCTCGACGCAGGCGTGCGCACCACGCGCCCGTTCGTTCGCGATTTGGGGCTGTCCAAGGCGGAGATCCTGCCCGGTGAGTTCTTCATCCTGGGCGGGCACATCGCCTATGTCGCGAAGGTCGGCGACCCCATCAAGGCGCCGAACGGAGAGACCGATGCCCGGCTGCGGGTGATCTATTCCAACGGCACGGAGAGCGACCTGCTGCTGCGGTCCCTCCAGCGCGCCCTGTACAAGGACGAGGGCGGCCGGCGGATCAGTGAGCCGGTTGCAGGCCCATTGTTCGAGCAGCCGTCCGACGTTGAACCCGATCAACTGGCAACGGGCACGCTCTATGTCCTGCGCAGCCGATCCACACACCCCACGATCGCCGCACACCGCGACCTGATCCACAAGATTGGCATCACCGGCGGCTCCGTCGAAGCGCGCATCGCAGGTGCTGCCGACGACGCCACCTATCTGCTTGCTGACGTCGACATCGTCGCAACGTACAAGCTGTATGATATCGACCGCTCTCGCTTGGAGGCACTGATCCACCGGGTGCTCGAAGCTGTCCGGTTCGACATTGAGATTCCAGATCGTTTCGGCAAGCCAGTCCGACCACGTGAATGGTTCCTGGTGCCGCTTCCGATAGTGGACGAGATCGTTGCGCGGATTGGCGACGGCACGCTGGCGGGGATGACCTACGATGCCAAAGAGGCCGCGCTGGTCTCAATTGTGTCGTGATTGTTCAAGCAATGCAAAGCTTGACTAGATTCCATAGAACATGGGCAGGCGGTTGGACAATCAGCTTCCTACATGTCGGACGTCAAATTGAGGGAATCTTGAATTTTTTCCAATATTTACTTGCCTTAGAGGCTAGGTATCTGTTTGGCGAGGCTACATCGCTTGAAACTGTACAGAGCTTCGGCCCCTTTAGAGAGATGCTGCGCGCTGGCGCGGAGCGCCAGTAAGCTTCTGCATGGCCTTCTGCGTCTTCATTCACCGCTTCGATTCGAACTACCGGGATATCCCGGCGGAGCGGTACCAGTTCCCGCCCCAGTATCTCAGCCGCGCCCGTGCCTGTATCGGCGACTGGATCGTCTATTACGAACCGCGCAAGGTTCGGAACACACGCGGGTACTTCGCAGTAGCGCGGGTGGAACGCATCGTCCCCGATGACAGTGCGCCGGGTATGTATGTCGCCGTGATCGAGCCCGGTAGCTATCTCGATTTCGCCAACCCGGTGTCTTTCGCAAACGCAGACGGCTTAGTTATCGAGCGGGGGCTGCTGAATGAGGCCGGGGGCATCTCCGGCCGCGCTCAGGCGGCGGTGCGGGGATTGTCGGCAACGGACTTCAATCGCATCGTCGAGGCTGGGCTGGCCGAGCCGGACCCGTTGCTGCCCCGCACAGGCTTCGCCGAAGCGCCTTCGGTGGTCCGTGAGGCGCGCTCGCCGTTCGGTTTCGACGAAGCGCGCGAGCGCGTCGACATGCTGGTTTCGCGCGTAGTCCGCGACCGCGTCTTCCGGCGGATCGTCCTACGGGCCTATGACGAGCGCTGCGCGGTTACAGGCCTAAAGCTGATCAACGGGGGCGGTCGGGCGGAAGTGGAAGCGGCGCATATCCGACCAGTCGAGGCCAATGGCCCAGATATCCTCAGCAACGGGCTCGCGCTGTCCGGCACGGCGCACTGGATGTTCGATCGCGGCCTGATCGGCCTGGACGATGACTTGCGGATCCTGATCTCCCGGCAGGCCAACGACCCTGAGAGCATCCGATCGATCATCAACGCGAGCGGGCGGGCGATCCTGCCGTCGCACGCCGGCGACCGTCCCCACCCGCAATTCGTGCGATGGCACCGGGAGCATTGCTTCAAGCAGTAGCGATGGCGCGCCGATCGGCGTTCGCTGGGGGCCTACGCCCTATGTGCTAATCGAGATGGGGGTCATCTTAGGGCGCGGGCTTCGACAATAGGAATTCGAGGGCACGCAGATTGACTGCAGCCGAACCTTGAGTGTACGCGCGAGTGTACACCGGCCCGAAAATGGGTCAGTTTCGATCACGTGTTTTCAATAACTTAGCGCGGACCCTAATTGGTCGGGTATCCTCTCTCCCCGACCATTTCTTGAAATGGCAAGAAGCCGCGGTTTTCCGCGGCTTCTTCCGTTTTGGCGTCGGCTCCATCGATTACGGCAAGCGAGCCCGGCTTCCACCACTCCGGCGCACCCGCATTCGGACTCCGCTTCGCCTCGGATTCGGGATACGCTGCTTGCAACGGTCCGGGATGGAGGGGGTATCCAACCATGGCGTTCGCACGCGTATCGAATCCGTCGCTGCTGATCTTGCCGCTGCTCCTTGCGGGATGCACCAGCAACAACGAAAGCTATGTCCCCGAGAACAGCATGAAGTCCGCGTCAGCGGCCGAGAATAGCGGGGAAGCTGCTGCGCCACCTCAGCCTCGCGTGCCATGTGCGGTGACGGGAACGCGGGAGACTGCCGCCGACTGCGCCGAGTTCGCCCGCAACATCACCAGCGTGAAGGCGGGAGTAGATGCGTTTCAACCCGAACAGGTGATGGTCCGCGATCAGCAAACGACGGTGCGATACAGCGTGAGCGCGCTGCCGGATGCGATCCAGGGAGAGAATGGCGAGATCGCAACCGCCAGCGATTCATCCACTAACAATGCCGAGATCGCCCGCGAGGTGGCGGAGACTGCCAACATGGTCGCCGGCCAGATCGTGCCCGATCGAGAGGCCGGGCAAGTGGAAACGCATGTCGTCAAGCTGGGCCAGCGAATGTTTGCCTGCCTCAGCGGCGACCCCTCCTTCACCATCGGCCCAGCGCAGTGCCAAGTCTTTAATTTGGTCGAGACGCCTAATCCGGTGTGGATCTGGCAAGTGACGCCAACCAAGGCAGGCCCGAGCTTCAAACTCTATCTACGCAGCGGCATCGCGCTGGAAGGATCGGACGGCAGCATCCGCCGCATCGGCCGCTATTCGACGACGCGAGAAATCAAGGTGACGGTTTCCGCGATCGGCAGGTTCCAGGACTTCCTCGGCACGATCACCGCCTGGGTACAATCGCCTACGGGTGCCATTGCGGCGGTAACGGCCTTGCTGGGCGCCATTGCCGCTCTGGTCGCCGCCTATCGCAAGCTCCGCCCAGCCACGCCGCCCAAGGCGCCCTGAAGCTGACGCGGGCAGCGCCGAAACGCCACCCGCCCTTGCTTTAGAACTGCACCCGCCCGCCGAGGGAGAACACGAACGCCCGCGCGTTGCGAAGCTGGCCCTGGGTCAGAATGGTCGAGCCCGCCGCAATGGTAGCCCGATCAATCGGCGCGTTGGCGAAGTCGACGTAGTTTGCGGCGGCATCGAGCACGATATTGCGCGTCACCGCGTAGGAGCCACCAGCGCCGAAGTTCCAGCGGTTCGCATCGGGCACACGCGCATCGCGTCGACCATCCTGCGTCGGCGTGGTCGCGCGCTGCACGCCGGCGCGCAGGGTCAGTTCGGGCGAGACCATGTAATCGACGCCGCCGGCATAGCTCCAGCTTTCCCGATAATTCTCCGGGATGGCCTGGTTGAGCGGTGCGCCCAGGCGGATCGCATCGAACTTGTCCCAATTATAGTGCACCACTTGGCCGTTAAGCGTTAGCCGATCGGTTGCGCGCCAGCGCAGCCCGGCAATCTGCTGCGCAGGCGTATAGAAGTCGGCACGAACGCCGGACAACGCGACATTGTTCGGCTGGAGCGGCCCGACCAGCCCGCTCACCGTCAGATCGCCCTTCAGCTTGTGGCGGATGGCAGACTTGTAGCTGAAGCCGGCGGTAACGCGCGAGCTGTGCATCTGGAAGCCGGCACTCCAGCCCACATCCCATCCGTCGCCCTTCAGCTCCTGTCGGCCATCCGGCAGACTGGCGATAACATTGGGCAGCGCATTACTGAGGCTGGCATCGGTATATTCGACATTCACGGCGACACCGACGCGCAACCAGTCCGTCACCGACACCGCGATCGAGGGCTGGATATCGACGGTCCGCAGCCGCGTCTTGTCTGCGCTATAGCGCGCCCAGCTGCTCGCCGAATAATCGGTGGTGAAGCTGTAAGGCGAGGTCACCGTCAGGCCGATCGCCACGCGGTTGCCGAGTGGTACCGCGACTGCGCCCGACGGCAAAACGCCGTTGTTGATCGGATTTCGGCTGGTCGTCTCGCCGCCGATCGCGGTTGCCGGCTGGCCACCCGGCCGCCGGATCAGCGTGCCGGTATCGACGACTTCGCCGCGCGGAAGGATCGCGGCAGCGTTGAGGTTGACCTCGATGCGCTCGACATTCGCGATGGCCGCGGGGTTCCACCAGAGCGAGGCTGCGCCCGTATCGGCGACTTCGCCCGAGAAGGCGCGACCGGCACCCTTGGCGGACTGTTCCTGCAAATAGAAGGCCTGAGCATGCGCCGCGCCCGCAAAGCCGGCGCTAGCCGCCAGCGTCGTGCCTGCGGCGAGGAGGAATTTCATCTTTTTCATGGTTTTCTCACGCTACTGGAGGTCGCAAAGGGTGCGGCGGCGCCGGCTTAGCGAACTCGGGTCCAGGTCTGGGTGCGACAGAACGGCTTGAACACGCAGCCGCGCAACTTGAGCTGATCGGAACCGGCCAGCGTGATGTCCGCGCTGTAGGTTTTTCCGTCCTCAGCGTTGTAGATCTTGCCGCTGCTCCAATTGGCGCCGTCAGCCGTGAACCCGCCCAGGATCTGCAGACCCTTGAGGGGACGATTGCGCAACTGCGCGTTCGAATTTCGGGTATCCCGCAGATCCGGGTTGGAGCGCAGGGCATCCGAGGTGAGAATCCGACCACAGATCGAAGGACCGCAGCGCTGAATCTCCACGATCGCATTGCGCGTCTGGGTCTTCCAGCGGCCTTCGACACCCTCTCCAGCTTGCGGTGCGGCTACCAGCATCGCGGCAAGCAAACTTATCCACATACTTGTTTTTCCATTATATCGTGTTCCCGCTGCGGATTAACCGCAGCGAGGACAGACATGACGTATGTTTACGTTCCAGCCTCTCCTGGGCCGGAACCATACCCATTCCTCAAAGTTCTGCAATGGCCGGTATGTTTCGGAAAATTTCAGGCCGTACGCCGCCGGCGCGCGATGCGGCGCGCGGTTTCGATCGGCGCCGCGAAGGAAGTGCCGGTGCCGGTCACGGCGCGACCATCCGCAAGGGTGGTCGGCACGTCGACGCCGCGTTGCCAGACATATAGATAGCCCCGGGCGTCCGCATCGGGACGGTTGGTGCCCGCCCATGGCTTGCCGCCGGGATCGAGCGCACCGACCAATACCGCATTGGGGAAACCCTGCCGCGCCATCGCCAGATTGCCGGGATGGGCAAGGCCATTGTTGCCCGCCGCCAGCACCACCACGATCCCCGCCGCGGCAGCATCATGCACGGCAGACGTGATCGCGGCATCGTCCGCCAGCGCCAGCGAAATGTTGATCGCATCCACCTTCAGCTCGATTGCCTTGCGGATCGCTGCAACGATCGGCGAAGCACTGGGCTGGCAGGGCGGGTTGGCGCCCGGCCTGCATCCCGCAGGATCGTCGATCCGCAGCGACACGATCCCCACCTGCCCCGCTGCCGCGCGCGTGAGAATGGTGGCGACCATAGTGCCGTGGTCGTAACGCGGGTGGAATGCGGGTCGGTCTTCCCCGGCGAGGTCATATTCGGCGATCAGCTTACCGCGCAGTTCCGCAGTTTCAGCCACGCCGCTGTCGATAATCGCCACGCGCGGTGCCATGGCGGGATTGCTCCCCGCGACCGCCGCAAACAACGCCATCCCCAGCAAGGGCATGTTCCCCTCCGCCCGACCGACCGAACCAAGGAAAATGCTAAGACGGAAGCGTTAACAAGCGCTTCACCCGCCCTTCGGGCTTGCACGTAGCCGGGCCGCGTGCGAACCGGCCCGGCCATTCAAGGGAAACCCAGCCATGTCCAAGGCCACCCGCGCCACGCGGATGCTCGAAGCGGCGAAGATCGCCTTCAGCGTGCACGCCTATGACTATGACCCCGATGCCGACGCGATCGGCATGCAGGCCGCAGACGCGCTAGGTGAAACGCCCGCGCGCGTGCTGAAAACATTGATGGTGAAGGTGGATGGCAAGCCCGTGCTGGCGATCCTGCCCTCGGACAAGCAGGTGGCGATGAAAAAGCTAGCCGCCGCGCTCGGCGGCAAATCGGCGGAGATGATGAAGCCGGCAGATGCGGAGCGACTTTCAGGCTACAAGGTCGGCGGGATCAGCCCGTTCGGCCAGATGCGCGCCTTGCCTGCGGTGATCGAGGAGAGCGCGGCGCTGGAGCCCTATGTCTATATCAATGGCGGTCAGCGCGGGCTGCAGGTGCGGCTTGCCCCGCAGGACGCCGCACAGTTGCTTCGGGCCAAGGTCACGGCGATTACCGCCTGATCGTCAGAGGGGTTGGGCATGCCGGGCGGCATCCTGCAACAGGTCGATGACATGTTCTAGCTGCGAGCGCCTTCCCTTGGGGCCCTGCACCACAGTGGCGTAGACATAGCCATGCACCTTTGCCCGCAACCGCGCCTCGGCGCGCAGACGCATCCAGTCACGGGGTAACCCTCTCCCGAGGCCACCGGCGATCGGCAGGCCCGTAGCGGCGCCGCGAACGAGCCCGGTGAGCGCTGCACCGCCCGCAGCTGCCCAGTCGCCCAGTTCCTCCATCATGTCGCGCATCAGGTTGGCGTCCACGGGTAGCGGTTGCCACTGCAAATGATGATAGGCTATCGGCTGCAGCGCGCGGTCCGCTTCTTCCACCACGCGACGTGCCAGCGGCTCGGCCACCTGGCGGACGACCGGCGCGATCCGGACCGCAACGAAGCGGGTCTGCTCGATCAGGCCGTCCCGCCAATCGGCTTCGGAAAGTTCGGCATCGAAGCTTTCGACGAGATCGGCAGCGGCCTGCTGCAGCACCGCTCGCGCCATGGCGACATGAAGATCGCGCCAGCGGCGGATTTCGCCGCGACCGAACAGGCGCATCAGGACCAAGGCTTGCGCTCCAGGATCATGCCCCGCACCAGACCAGAAATCGCGGCCGGGCTCAACGGGCGGTGCCGAAGGCCGGCGCTCCCGGCGGCACGGCGGCATAGCGCCAACGCTCTACCGGTACCGTCTCCAGCTTGCCGTCACGATTGCGCTGTCGCTGGATCAGTGTCGCCTCCTGCTGGGCCGTGCCGCCGATCGTCGCACGCGTGCGGACCCAGAACGAGGTGGATCGGAAGGAGCAGCCCCAGGGCAGCGTGACGTGCTGGTCGTCTAGATCCTTCAACGTCAGGAATCCCTGACGCGCACGCACCTGCAGCAGGCGGCTCGCCACAAGCGGATCCTTGAACAGGATCTGCATCAGTTCCGGTTCGGCCGCATTGATGTTGATCGCGGTGGCTCCCGGCAGCGCCGTCACCACCTTCTCCAGCCGCTCCGCAACCTTGGGGTCGAGACCGGCCAGCCGCAGCGGGCGCAGGTCCGTCACCGGCCCTTGGAGCCGAACATATTGAATCGCAGCAACCACCTGTTCAGGCGGCATCTCGATAGCGTTGGCGATTTCCTGGAGAAGCACAACGGCACCCGCCTCGCCGGTACGCACCGAGTTGATGTTGAAACGCCCTTCCGCATCGCCGATGACGAGATCGAAGGTGCCGCCTTCGATCGGCGCGGCCGTGGTGGCGATCTTGGCCCAAGGCTCGCGCGCATGATCGACGTCCCCGGCGGTTTCGCCGTCCCGACGCAGCGCCACCAATGCAGACAGTTCGCCGCCGCGAACGATTGCTTGCGCCCGCGCCGCCTCACGCATCCTCAGCCCGCGATCAAGCGCCAGCTCCTCCCGGTCGATCATCAGCAGCACAAGGCCGCTGGCGATCGCCACGAACATCAGCACGTTAACGAGGATCATGCCACACTCGTCGTCCTTGGGCTTTCGGCGGCGGGTCATTGCGGCGTGGGCTCTTGAGCACGGACCGGCAGCGTCACCACCCGGCGAAGCATCACCGGAGCGCCGCCCGGTCCCGCTGCCTGCACGTCGAGCGCAATGGCGCGCGGCCAGCGCTCCTTGGCTTCCTTGCTGCCGTCGATCGGCCAGCGATCGATCCAGCCACCGTCCCAGAAGCGCCACCGGGCGGAGACCACGCCGGGCAACAGCAGTTGCGGTGCTGGTGCCGCGCGGACCAGCACGCCGCCCGCTACGGCATAGCGCACCGGCGTGGCGACGCCGCCGGTCCCAGGCGCACTGCGGGTGAACGCCAGTCGGTCTCCACGCCCCTCGATCGTCCCGCTTGCCATTTGGTCGAGATCACTCGTCAGAACAAACATCGTTCGCTGAAGCGCGGCGAGACGATCGAGCCGAGCCCCAGTGCGGCCGTTCACGCGAAGGATGCCGTCCACCAGCGCCAGCCCCGCCACCGCGATCAGCGCGAACAGCCCCAGCGAGATCATCAACTCGATCAGCGTGAAGCCGGCCTCGCCGGCTTCGCGGCGCCTGGTCACGAGCCCGAACTCACCGCCACGCTGGCATAGCCGTCGCGCGAGGCGACCACGATAGCGAAGTCGCGTGCCACCGATCCGTCGGTGCGGAAGCGTACTGGGCCGGTGACGCCGTGGAAGCCTTTCGCGTCGACTAGCCCGTTCATGTTTAGCGCGTTGGCTTCGCGCAGCTTATTGGCGACACCCGCCGCATCATAGGCGAGCGCGGTGATCGTGCCCGGATCGCCGCCATTCTTCGCGGCGAAGGCTTGGGCGAAGGAAGCGAAGGCTGCGGGATCAGGGCAGGCCAGCCATGCGCCGTCGAGCGCTTCCAGCGATTCCGGGCGGTTATCGAGCCCTTGCAATGTCCCAAGGAGTTGCACGCCACTCCCCTTCAACGCCCGCGCCGCAGCCAGAACGCCTTCGCCGCTGCCCGGCAGCAGCACGGCATCGGGCGCGTCTCCAGCTTGGGGCAGCGGCTGCCCCGGCTTCACCTGAAGCACGCGGAGGCTGAGCCCGATCTCGCTTTCCATCCGTCCCGCGGCGAGGCTGGCCGCCGCGCACCAGGGCGATCCGTCGTCGATCATCACCACGGATCGCACGCCCCGCGTCCGCGCATAGCGGAGGATGGCGCTCGTCACCTGCGCTGCGGTGATGCCGAAGATCCACACGCCCGGCTGGCGCAGCACCGAATCGTTGCTGAAGGAAATCACCGGCACCCGGTTCGCCACCGTACTGCCCACCGCTGGCACTTCGGCAGCCATCAGAGGTCCCAGCATAAGGGCGGGATGGCGGCGCAGTGCATCGGCGGCCGCACGCGCGGCGCCCTCGGCGGAACCGCCGGTATCGAAAGCCAGCACGAAGTCCGCGTTTTCCGCGAGCAACGCCGCCTGTCGCATGCTACGGCCCAGCTCCGCTCGCGGTCCAGTGAGCGGGAGCAACAGGGCGATCGGACGCTTGTCCTTCTTCTCGCCCGCCCATGCGTTGGAGGAAAGCGATGCCGCGGATAGGACGAGGCCCGAGGGCAGCAGCCGCAGCAGGGACCGACGGTCCATTGCGAACTCCGGATTCAGCGAGTGAGGCACGGCGGCGTCTTATCGTCTTCGTCGGCTTGGGCATAGGGGCCTATGCGCTTGCGATGGCGGCTACCGCACCGGCAAGCCTGCTCGTCCGCAATGTACCCTGGCGAAGCGGCGTGGCGGGAACGGTCTGGAACGGCGAAGTCGGCGTAGCCGGCGGCAGCAAGCTCGAATGGCGGATCGCGCCGCTGCGTTCGCTGACCAGTTTCGGACTGGCAGCAGACTGGAAGGCGACCGGGCCGGATACCGATCTCGGAGGACGGGCGCTGGTGCATTTCGGCGGGCGGACAGTGCTCGACCATGTCAGCGGCGCGGCGGACGCGAGCCTGCTCCAGGCGATCCAGCCGGACCTGCCCTTCACGTGCCAACTGGTGATGCAAGTGGAGATGGCCAAGATCGCGGTGCGCGGCGGAAGCCAGATGCTCGACGGGAAAGTTACGACGGACCCCGGCAGCTGCCGCCCCAAGGCCGCGGGGGGCGCGGCGACGGCAGTGCCGGCGCTGCTTCTGACAGCCGAGCATGTCGGTCCCCGCACGACGATCCGGCTGGCCCCCGCAACCCAACGCCGCCAGCTGCTGCTCGACGCGATCCTCAGCGAGGACGGCATGCTGGACCTTGGAATGAGCAAGAACGGCGCAACGACGCTGCCGTTCGTCGGCCTGCCGGGCGGCGCACGGATTCAGGGGAAGATGTGACCTGAAGTCACCCTCCCGCAAGCATGAGAGATCCCTTATACGCCTACCAAATTGTTGAGATTGATGATCGGCAACAGGATTGCCAGCACCATCAGCAGCACCAGCCCGCCCATCACCAGCAGCACCAGCGGCTCGACCAGCGCGACCAGCGTGGAAACGAGCGCGTCGAGCTCGCGCTCGAGTTCGCCCGAGGCACGGCCCAGCGCCGGCGCGAGCTTGCCCGAGCTTTCTCCCGACGCGACGATCGCGACCAGCATCGAAGGGAAGATCTCCGCTTCCTGCATCGCCACGCGCAGACTGATGCCTTCGCGGACCCGCATCGCCACGCCGAACGCCTTCTCACGCACAAACTGATTCGGCGTCACCGCCGCGGCGGCGTGCAGCGCCTCTACTAGCGGGACCGCACTGCCGACCAGTGTCGCAAGACTGCCAGCGAAGCGTGCGGCGTTCATCTGTCGGCTGAACCGGCGAAAGGGCCGACGCTCGGCGAAGAAACGATGGACACGCAAGCGGTTGGCCGGGATCCGCAGCCATCGGCCAAAGGCAACGATGCCAAGCCCTATAGCGATCAGCAGATACAGGCCGAAGCCCTGTAGGAACGCGCTGATCGCAATCAGCGCGCGCGTGAGCAGCGGCAGGTCAGCGCCACGCGAGACGAACACCTTCACGATGTCCGGCACGACATAAACCATCAGCAGCACCATCATGCCGAACGACACCAGCGCAAGCAGCGCGGGATAGAGCAGTGCTAGCTGCAGCTTCTGACCGTTGGCCTGCCGATTCTCCACGAACTCGGCGAGGTGGTTGAGCACGTCCGGCAGCCGGCCGGAAGCTTCGCCTGCCGCCACAGATGCACGGTAGAATTCCGGGAAAGCCTTGGGGTGCTGAGCGAGTGCCGCAGCGAAGCTACGCCCGTCCAGGATCGCGCCGCGCACATCCAGCAGCAGCGAGCTTACCGCAGGCTGCTCCGATTGCGTCGCGACGAGGCGCAGAGCCTCCTCGATGGCGATGTCGGATCCGACCAGCGTGGAAATTTGCCGGGTGACGGTGGCGAGCGCACGGGCACTTACTCCGCTGCGGCCAAAGCGCGGGAGGGTAATTGAGCCGATCGAGCGGCCGCGCTCCGCCGCGGGCTCGACCGAAAGCGGGAGCAGCGCCTGCTCACGCAGCAACGCCCGAGCGGCGGCCTGGCTGGACGCTTCGATCACGCCGCGCTTGGCGGCACCGGTGCGGTCGGCCGCGCGATAGGCGAAGGCGGGCATTCAGATCCTCCCCTGCAAGGGAAGGGGGACCGCGCCGAAGGCGTGGTAGAGGGGTGTAGCGGCTGTAGTAAAGAATCCGCCTCCCCATCGGTGACACCCCTCCGTCGCGCTGGCGCGCGCCACCTCCCCTTCGAGGGGAGGATTGCAACGTGGCCTCACGCCTCATCCCTCACGACTCGGGCAACTTCTTCCACCGTGGTCACCCCGGCCTGGAGCTTGGCCACGCCGTCATCGAGCAGGCCGGGATTGTCCGCTCGCGCGTGGCGCTCGATCTCTGCCTCGCTGGCGCCGTCATGGATCAGCTTCTGGAACGCGTCGTCCACCGCGACGACCTCGTACAGCCCCGCCCGGCCGCGATAGCCTTCCTCATGGCACTGGTCGCAGCCGACCGCGCGCCATACCGTAGCCCCTACCGGCAGCGCACCGCCGAGCAGTAGCGAGTCCGCTTCGCTCGCCACATCCTCGCGGCGGCAGCTCGGACACAGCCGCCGCACCAGCCGCTGCGCGCACAGCCCGACGACCATCGGCGCGAGCAGATAGCGCTCCACCCCCATGTCGATCAGCCGGGTCACCGACCCCACCGCGCTGTTGGTGTGGAGCGTCGACAGCACGAAATGCCCAGTCATCGCGGAGCGCACCGCCACCTCCGCGGTTTCCTGGTCGCGGATCTCGCCGACCATGATCACGTCCGGGTCCTGGCGCAGGATCGCGCGCAGCCCCCGCGCGAAGGTCATATCGGTGCGCGGATTTACCTGGGTCTGCGCCACACCCGGCAGTTCGTACTCAATCGGATCCTCAACCGTCATCACGTTGCGCTTGCGGTCGTTGAGGCGAGTGAGCGCGGTGTAGAGCGTCGTCGTCTTGCCCGATCCGGTGGGTCCGGTGACCAGCAGGATGCCGTGCGGCCGCTCCAGCAGCCGGCCGAACACCGCCTGGTCGCGCTCGCTCATGCCGAGCCCCGACAGATCGAGCTTCAGCGACCCCTTTTCGAGCAGACGCAGCACCACCCGCTCGCCATGCTGGGTCGGAATGGTCGAGACGCGCGCATCGACATCATGGCCGCCGATGCGCAGCGTCACGCGGCCGTCCTGCGGCACGCGCCGCTCGGCGATGTCGAGCTTGGCCATCACCTTGATGCGGCTGACCAGCAGCGGCGCCAGCGCGCGCGGCGGCTCAATCATGTCGCGCAGCACGCCATCCACGCGGAAGCGGACGACGAGCCGCTTCTCCTGCGTCTCGACATGCACGTCGGACGCACCTTCCTTCACCGCCTCCATCAGGAGCGCGTTGATCAGGCGGATGACCGGCGCGTCGTCCCGCGTGTCGAGCAGGTCATCGACGCTCGCGGCGCTGTCGGCGAGCGCTGCCAGATCCATGCCGCCCAGGTCGATATCGGCAGCCGCCCCGCCCGCCCCGCCATAGGCTTCGCCCAGCGCGGCATCGAACGCAGCCCCGTCGAGCCGGACGAAGGCCGCGCCGGGCGCCAGTCGCTGCACCTCCAGCAACCCATCGAGCGGCGCGTCCGCACGGTGGACGCATTCGATTCCCTGGGGTGTCTCGCGCAGCAGCACGCCGTGCCGGCGCGCGAAACCATAGGGCAAGGTCGGCACATCGAGGATCATTGACCGAACTCCACGGTGCCGGAAACATGCCCCGGCGCCCCAAGTCGCTGGAGCGTGACGCGGCGGACCCGCAGGTCACTGGTCGTGGTCACGTCCGCAAGCCAGTGGACGAGCGACTCATAGCTCGCATCCGCCACCGTCGCCCGCACCCCGCCGGGAATCGGCGCGGTGGTCAGCGCAACACCGAACGCACCTGCCGACTGGGTGGCGATCGCCTCGGGTGCGCCGGTGCGCCGCTGCGGCTTGGCCGAACTCAGCGATCCCGCCGCCCGGATGCGCGCGTTGAGCGTTTCATAGGTACGGATATCGGCAAGCGCGGCGGCGCGCGCGCCCTGGATCGGCTTCACCACGCCGTAGATCAGCACCATCGCGCCCAGGAACAGCCCCAGCCCCGCCAGCATCATCCGCTCGCGAGCGCTGCGCCCCTGCCACCAGCCGCCGGCACGGGAAAGGCCGGCATCGAGAGTCGGCAGCTGCGTACGGAGAAAATTGCTCATGCAGCGCTTGCCGTAATGCGAATGGAGCCGTCTGGCGAGGCCGTGGCCTGCCCCTGGATCCGCCCCGCACGCAGCGCCGCTGCGATTCGGGCGGCGAGATCAGGCGGGCCGGGATCGCAGTCCATCGTCATCACTCTGCCCTCATAGCGCACCGACCGCACGGCGATGCTGCCGGCCAGCGGGCCCAGCGCCGCCGAAACCCGCGCCAGCAGCGGGACGAAACGATCGGGCGCGCGGGCGCCGCCGGCCGGTAGAAGATCGGTGACGGTGGCCTTGAGATCACCGGTGAGATCCGTCCCCGGCGCCGCGACCGAAACCAGCGCCCGCGTTTCCGCCGCACGGCGATCCGCGATACTGCGCAGCATCAGGGCGTCGCCACCGGCGATGAGGATATGCGCGGCCGCACCGAGGCCGAGGATCCAGCCGAGCCGCCGCCAGCCGCCCGACACGCGCTCGCGACGCGCGGCAAAGGCGCCCTGCCGCAGGTTCAATTCGGCCGCGGCAACGTCGGCGCGGGTCGCATCGTCGCGCAGGTCCGGCGTCGTGGCATCGGCCGGCAGGTCACCGCCCAGCGGCACGCCGACATTATGGATTCGCGGTTGGCCCGCCGCCGCCCAGGCCGCGCCGAGCAGCGCCTCCGGCATCGCGAAGCCCGTCCCATCGGCAGCGAGCACCAGCGCCCGGCCGTCGCGCACCGACACCGCCCAGCCTTCGACCGGTCGCGGCAGCAGAAGGACATCGGGCACCATCGGCGCGCCGCCCAGCCCCTGTTCGTCGGCGAGCGCTGTCCATGCGGCCATGATTTCCGCCCGGACCACGCCCACCAGATAGCGGTTCGGGGCCCCGGCCGGATCGGTTCGCGCGCCCAGCGCGAAATGCAGCGAATCGAGCGGCTCCGCCACCTGGTCTTCGATCGCGAACGGCAGGGCGGCGAGCCGGCGGGCGCGATTCGGCAACGGCAGATCGACGTTGAGCAGCCGCACCCGCTCGGTCGGCACGAGGATGGTTGCGGGTCCCTCGGCGGAGACTATGATCAGGCGGTCGCCCGCCAGCGTCCACACACCCCCGGCGTGCGGCGGCGGCAGATCCGGCGTTCGGGCGCCGCGTGTCACAGAAGCTTCATGGGTAGGACGCATGAGGCAGGGATGCGCATAAGTTTGAAACCATTTTGTGACATCGCATCGCAGCGCGCCCCGCGCAAGCTCTCCCCCGTCGGCGAGCATGAAGCCGGGCTGACGCTGATCGAGATGCTCATCGTGCTCGTGATCATCGCCGTGGTCGCGGGTCTCATCACCGCAAATGTGATCAACCGGCCCGACGAGGCGCGGGTGACCACCACCAGGGGCAACATCTCCAGCATCGAAGGCGCGCTGAAGATGTATCGCCTCGACAATGGCGATTACCCGACGACCGAGCAGGGCCTGAAGGCGCTGGTGGAGAAGCCCACCATCCCGCCGGTGCCGGCAAACTGGGCGCAGGGCGGCTATCTTTCCGCGCCGCCACTCGATGCCTGGGGCAAGCCCTATGAATACAAGTCGGAAGGCGGCGGGTTCACCATTCGCTCCTTCGGCAAGGACGGCAAGCCCGGCGGCGAAGGCATCGACGCCGACATCGAAGGCAAGGGCTGATGCTCCGCGGGGGGGCCGGCAGCGCTGCGCGTCGCGCCTCCCAGGCGGGCATGACGCTGATCGAGATGCTGATCGTCCTCGCGATCATCGGTGTCGCCGCCGGTGCGGTGACGCTGGGCATCGGCGCCGCCACGCGAAAGCCGAGCGTGGAGACCGAGGCGCGCCGCCTCGCCTCCCGCCTCCAGGCGGCAGCCGACGACGCGATGCTCGGGGACCGGGTGATCGCCTTCACCGCACAGTCGCATGGCTATGGCTTCGCGACGATCGGCCCGAACGGCCGGCTGGCCGCACGCAGCGACGGCGCGCTCGCGCCGCACACGCTGCCCGGGGGCATCACGCTCACGCTGGATACGCGTCCGCCCGTCGTGCTGGGCGTGGACGGGTCCGGCAAGCCGATGGCAGCGACCATCGACAACGGCAACCAGCGCTGGCTGGTGCGCTATGACGGCATGACCGCGACGGCCACCCCGGCCCCGGCATCCTGATGGCGGACGAGCAGGGATTTTCGCTGATCGAGGCGCTGGTGGCGCTCGCGGTGCTGGCCATCGCGACGGTCGGCCTGATGCGCACGGTGCAGACGCACATCGATTCCACGCGCGGGCTGGAGCGCCGGGCCGCGGCCATGTGGGTCGCCGAGAATCGCCTGGCGGAGCTGGAGGCCGGCATTCCCGACGAATCGCAGGCGGACATGCTGGGCGAACGCTGGCGCATCGCCGTGGACAAGCGCAGCACCGACGACCCCGAGATCGTGCGCGTGCGCATCAGCGTGTTCCCCGCTGCCGAGAAGACGCCGCTTGCATCGCTCGACGGCTTCGTGGACGGACGCAAGGAATGATCCGCTCCACCCTCACGCCGCGCCAGACCCGCACCGCGCTCGACCTGCTGACCGGCGCGATGGTCGTTTCGGTCGCTGTCGCGCTAGCCGGGCTGACCTGGCGAATCGCCGGGCATGCCGGCACCGGTGCGATCACCGTGCCCTCCGGGCGGTCCGGCCCTGCCGTGGCGCCCGACATGGCGCCCGCCATCGCGCTGGCACCGTTCGGCAAGCCGTTGATCGTCGATGCGCCGCAGCCGACCACGCTCCCGCTGGAATTGAAGGGCATCGTCGCCGCCATTCCCGCCGAACTTTCCACTGCCTTCATCGCGGTGAGCGGCGCGCCCGCCACCGGCTTTCGCGTCGGCCAGGCGGTGAACGGCGCCACCATCTCCGCCATCCAGCGGGACCGCGTGATTTTCGACAATGGCGGGCGTCGCGAGTTCCTTGCCTTTCCCGACCCCTCGCTGTCGCCCGAACAGCGCCAGGCTGCCGCCGCGGCGCCTGCCGGTGCCGCGGGACAGACAGCCGCGGCGCCCGCGCAAGCCGCAGCGCCGTTGCCCGGCAACAGCGCCGCGGTCCTGCAGAAGCTGGGCGCCACCCAGACGGCGGATGGCGTGCGCATCGGCAGCAACGGCCCCCCGGGCATGCAGGCGGGCGACGTCATCACGTCGGTCAACGGCACCCCGCTCACCGACACCCAGGCAGCCAATGCCGCCTTCGCCGCCGCGCAAGCAAGCGGTTCGGCCCAGATACAGATCATGCGCGACGGACGGCGGATGACGCTGACCGTTCCGCTGCGATAGAAGAGAGAGCCCCGTGAAGATTCGCCCTGCCCTCGCCTGCCTCGCGCTCGCGCCGATGCTGCTGAACCCGGTGCTGGCCGCTGCGCAGGCCGCGCCGCAGGAGGCCGCCGACGTGGTAATCAACATGCGCGGCGTGGAAATCGCCGACGTCGCCGATCAGATCTCGCGCATCACCGGCCGCACGCTGATCCTCGACCCGGCGGTGAAGGGCGTGGTGACGGTCACCTCGTCGAGTCCGCTCACGCCCGGCGGGGTGTGGGACCTGTTCCAGTCGGTGCTGCGCGCCAACGGCTATGCGGCGGTGCGATCGGGCCGCGCCTGGCGGATCGTGCCCGCGGCCAACGCGGTGCGCGACGGCGGCGTGCCGGCGCGCGGCATTGCGGGCCAGGAGCTGATGACGCGGATGGTCCGCCTGTCCAATGTGCCCTCCGCGGACGCCGCCCGCATCGCCCGGCCGCTGGTGGCGAGCTTCGGCAGCGTCGAGCCGCTAACGGCGCCCAATGCCGTGGTCATCACCGATTATGCGGACAATGTTCGCCGCATCGAATCGATCATTCGCCAGCTGGACGGCGGCGGCGGGGCGACCTTCGCCGCGATCGCGCTGAAGAACGGCAGCGCACCCGCCGTCGCCCAATCGGTGCAGAATGTGCTCGGCGGCGACCAGGGCGCAGGCACGCGCGTCGCTGCCGACGAGCGCAGCAACACGGTGATCCTGCGCGGCACGCCCGCCGCCGTGGCGGAGGGCCGCCGCATCGTTGCGTCGCTGGACCTGCCGGGCGGGTCGACCCCGATCACGCGCATGTTCCGGCTGAACTACGCCGATGCCGAAACGGTGACCGACGTGCTGCGCGGCGTGCTCGGCCTCGGCGAAAGCACCGACAATGCGGTGGCGAACAGCCTTTCCACCGGCAACAGCAATCCCTTTGCGCGCCTGTCCGCACAAGGCGCGCTGTCGGGCGGGGCGACCGGCATGTCGAGCGGCACGCCGGGTTCATCGCTTCCCACCGGCACCGGCGTGCAGGCCGCGACCGGCACGACCACGCCGATGATGCAGTCGACCGCGCCGCAGACGCCGAAGGGCTTCTCGACGCCCGACCTCACCGTCCAGCCGGCCCCCGAGCTGAACGCCATCGTGGTGCGCGGTGCGCCCAGCGCGATCGCCTCGATAGAACCGCTGGTCCGCGATCTGGACGTGCGGCGGCCGCAGGTGCTGATCGAAGCCGCGATCGCCGAGATCACCGGCGACGACGCCGAGCAGCTCGCGGTGCAGATCGGCACGAGCGGCGCGGTACTGAACCGGGTCACCGGCGCGGGAACCTCGTTCGACGCGGCCGGCCCGTCGCTGGGCGCCGTGCTGACCGCGCTTGGCGTGCCGGCAGGGTCCATCCTCGGCACCACCGCCGGCGGGTTCACCGGCAATTTCAAGATCGGCGACGATTTCTCGGTGCTGCTCCAGGCGCTGGGCACGTCGAGCCGCGCCAATCTGCTGTCGACGCCGCAGATCACGGTGCTCGACAATGTCGCCGGCGAGTTCATCGCCGGGCAGAACGTGCCGTTCGTCACCGGCTCGATCCTCACCAATTCCAGCGCCGCGACACCGTACAACACGATCGAGCGCAAGGACGTGGGCATCACGCTGCGGGTGCTGCCGCGGATCAATGCCGGCGACACGATCCGTCTGCAGGTGAACCAGGAAGCCTCGTCGATCGCGAGCACCACCGTCTCGCGCGCGACCGATCTCATCACCAACAAGCGCGCTATCAACACCACCGTGCTTGCGGACAACGGCTCCACCATCGTGCTCGGCGGCCTGACCAGCGACGATTATCAGGACGTGCGCCAGCAGGTGCCGGTGCTCGGCAACATCCCGCTGATCGGCGAGCTGTTCAAGGGACGCAAGGAGCAGCATTCCAAGCGCACGCTGTTCATCTTCCTCAAGCCGACCATCCTGCGCGACGGGGTGGACGCCAGCGCGGCGGCGAAGGATCGCTATGCCCGGTTGCGCGCCGACGAGGCGCAGAATGCCAAGCGCAACAGCCTGCTGCTCGCGCCGCCGCCCGCCCGGCTGCGGGTGGAGATCGACGGGATCTACTGAGCCGGGGGCCCGGCATCGGCCGCAGGCATCGGGACCCGCGCCCGCTGCCCGCCCCGGCTGAACAGCGCCGCGTCGATGGAAAGCGACTCGAGCTTCCAGCCGTCGACGCTGTCGCCGAGGGCGAGGCTGCGGCTGCTCCCCTGCGCGGTGCGGACCAAGGCTACCGCGTCCGTGCCGAGCCGCCCGACGATCCCGGTGAGCTGCGGCGCATCCGCCGGCAGCGGCGCCTCCTCGGCGGCCGTCGCGGCGAACAGGGCGCGGTCATAGGCATGGGCAAGCGGCGGGCGACCGCCGATCTCGAGCGACCGCACGGCGCGCGCCGGCACGGCGGGCGGCGGCGTCCCCGGCCGCAGCAACATCGCCGGCATCGCCACGGCGACGATCGCGGCCAGCGCAAGTGCGAGGCCCTGGCGCCGCGACATCATCGTGTGGCTCCCACCAGTTCGCCGGACAGGCGCACGCCGCCGCCCTCCGCCGGCACCAGCCGCCAGACCCGGAAGCGCAGGAGCGGCTGATCCCGCTCGATCGAATCGGCCAGCGCGACGACCGCCTTTTCGGGACCCGATACCCGCAATCGGATCGCGACAAGCGGCGCGGGGGCCGGGATCGGCTGGGCATCCTCGATCAGCACGCCGCCCGCCCGCGCGCGCTGCTCGATCCGCGCACGCACCGCCGCGATGCCCGGCGGCGGGACCGATTGGCCAGGGCCAAGGAGCGGTGCCATGACCTGCGGCGCCGCCAAGGTCGCCACCTCCCGGTCGCGTGCCAGCCGTGCCTTGTGCAGCCGCCCGAGCGCGGTGCCCGTCCAGGGCGCAAGGAGCAGCGCGAGGATCAGCCCCATGCCGACGCCCCACAGAACCGGACGGCGGCTCACGCTTCCACCTGCCGCAACAGCACCAGCGTACGCCCCTCGCCTTCCTGCTGGCGCACGTCGCGCAGACCGGCAAGCGCCGGAGACCGCCGCAGCGCGGCGCGGAGCGCGTCCGGATCGCTGGTCGCGATTTCGATCTCCAGCGCGCCGTTCGCCAGCCGCTCGGCACGAGCCACGCTGGCATCGGCCGGCAGCACCGCCGCCAGCTGGTCCAGCAGTTGCGCTGGCCCCGCGCGATGCAGCGCTGCCGAAAGCACGTCGCGCGCCGCCCCCCACGCGCGTTCGGCAGCAACCCTGGGCGCCAGCCGCGCATGCGCCGCCCGCGCCTCCGCCTCCACCTTCGACGCGAGCGCCATCGCCCCCAGCATCGTCGCCATCGGCCCGGCGGCGATCAGCAGTACCAGCGCCACCGACGGCCATCGCCCCCCCTGCCCCGCCGGCGCCGGCAGCGGGCGCCACCGGACAAATCCCTGCAATCGCACGCCTAGCTGCCCGGCAAGACTGGGCATGGGCGGCGTATCGCGATCGGGTTCGGCCGGCGTCATGCGGCTGCGCTTAGCCGGAACGCCGCCATTGGCAAGTGTCACACGATCGCCCCGCAAGCGTCGCCGATCCGTCACGGCAACGGCATCATCGCTTCATCTGGCTTCCCCATGGAGAAGCACGAACCGGGAGCCGCACGCCCGGCCGAAAAGGGGAATCCGATGACCGACCTAACCGAGACGCCGTCTGGCTATACCGATGGCGATGTGGATACCAACCACAGCACCGCCGTCACGCTCAACGAACTCGCCGACCAGCGCTATTCGCGTCGCACCCTGCTCCGCGGATCGAGCGCGATCGTCGCCGCGACGATGGGAAGCTCGCTACTGGCCGCTTGCGACAACAACAATCTCGAAAGCGATACCGCCCCCGCCGTATCGGCCGGAACGGCAGCGGCCACCACCGCGGGCCGCATGGTGACACTGGCCGGTTCCGCGACCGACGACAAGCAGGTCGGCAGCGTGGCGTGGACCCAGGTCGCAGGTCCCCAGGTTACCCTGACCAACGCCTCGACCAACACGGCCACCTTCCTCGCGCCCGTCGTCGCAGCCTCGACCGAGCTCAAGTTCCGCTTTGCCGCCGTCGATTCGCGCGGGCAGACGTCCTTCGCGGACACCAGCGTCACGGTGACGCCCGCGACCCTCGGCTTCACCGCCGTCGCCAAGAACAAGCTGGATGTCGTCACCGTGCCGACCGGCTACACCGTCACCGTGATCAATCGCACCGGCGACCCGATCGCGGCGAACGTGCCCGCCTACAAGAACGACGGCACCGACACGAACTTCGCCCAGCGTATCGGCGATCATGGTGACGCGCTGTACTGGTATGGCCTGAACGCCGACGGCACCGCACGCGACGCGAACAGCTCGACCCGCGGGCTGATCGTGCAGAACCACGAGAACATCAACCAGCAGTATCTGCACGTGAACGGCCCGACCGGCACCAAGACCGGCGAGGTTCGCCCCGAAGGCGAAGCGCAGAAGGAAATCGATTGCCACGGCGTCTCCGTGACCGAGGCCAGCGAGGGTGCCGCCCGCGCCTGGAGCGTGAAGCAGGATTCGACCTACAACCGCCGCATCACGCCGGCGACGCCGATGGCATTCAGCGGCCCGGCCAAGGGATCGGACCTGCTCAAGACCGTCTACTCACCGACCGGCGTGGCAGGTCGCGGCACCATCAACAACTGCGCCAACGGCACGACGCCCTGGGGCACCGCGATCACCTGCGAGGAGAATTGGGCGGGGTATTTCCGCCGCACCGGCGACAATGCGAACCGCACCGCCAGGGAACTGACCGCCCTCGCCCGCTACGGCGTCAGCGGGAGCGGCAACTATGGCTGGTCCACGGTGACCCCGGCCGATTCGACCAACACGCTGTTCCGCCGCTGGGACGCGCGCGCCGGCACCGGCACGGCGACCGACGATTTCCGCAACGAACCGAACCAGTTCGGCTGGATCGTGGAAATCGATCCCTATGCGCCGACCTCGACGCCCCGCAAGCGCACCGCGCTGGGCCGTCTTGGCCATGAAGGCTGCTGGCCCGGCGCGTTCGTGGTCGGCAAGAAGCCGGCCTGGTATATGGGCGACGATTCCCGCCGCGAATATATCTACAAGTTCATCTCGGCCACCGCCTGGGTCGCCGCCGACGCTACCGCCAGCGACCGGCTTGCGACGGGCGACAAGTATCTCGACAACGGCACGCTCTACGTCGCCAAGTTCAACGCCGACGGCACCGGAAGCTGGCTGCCGCTGGTGTTCGGCCAGAACGGGGTGGATGCGAGCAACGCGACCTATGCCTTCGCCAACCAGGCCGATGTGCTGGTGAACGCGCGCCTCGCGGCCGACGTGGTGGGCGCGACGCCGATGGATCGCCCGGAATGGACCGCGGTCAATCCGGTCACCGGCGAAATCTACGTCACGCTGACCAACAACAATGCGGCCAATCGCCCGCTTACCGGCACCGACGCGGCCAACCCGCGCCATTACAACGACCCGTACGGCACCGCGAAAACGGCGCAATATGGCAACCCCAACGGCCACATCATCCGGATGAAGGAAGCCGATACCGAAGCGACCAGCTTCACCTGGGACATTTTCGCCTTCGGTGCGGGTGCCGATCTGGACAAGGCCAACATCAACCTGTCGTCGCTTGATGACAGCAACGACTTCTCCAGCCCCGACGGCATGGCCTTTGCGCGTGCTACCCATGCCGGCGGCCAGGTGAAGCCGATCATGTGGCTGCAGACGGATGACGGTGCTTATACCGACGTCACCAACTGCATGATGCTCGCCGCCCAGCCGGGCACCGTGGGCGACGGCGGCGCGCGAACGATCACCAACACCGGATCGAACGGCGCGACGGCCACCCAGGCGACCCGTATCGGCGCGGCGCCCGGCGCCAACCTCCGCCGCTTCCTCGTCGGCCCGGTCGAATGCGAGATCACCGGCGTGGACTCGACGCCCGATGGCCGCACGCTGTTCGTCGGCATCCAGCACCCCGGCGAAGGCGCGACCGATCCCACCAAGCCGACCAGCCACTGGCCCGACAGCCAGGCCGGCGGCACCGTTGCGGCGAGCGTGCGCCCGCGCTCGGCGGTGGTGGTGATCACCAAGAACGACGGCGGCGTTGTCGGCCTCTAAGGCCCATCAATCGCCGTACAATCGGGGGGGAGGCCATCCGCCTCCCCCCTTCTTCATGCGCGCGATGCGCTTGCCCGGCTCGCGGCCTGGATGAAGCGGAAGACCTCGGCATCGAAACCGGGATCGGCCTGCCCCTCCCAGGCGGGCATGTCCGCATACATGCGGGAGACCCCGGCCTGCATTGCCGGAGTCGCAACCGCGTTGAACGGCGCCAACAGTGCCGACCATTCCCCCAGGAGCGCCTGCGCCGCAGCACTTGCAGGATCCAGGGGCAAGGCCGCCTTGATCCGATCGCCCAGCGCTTTCCACCGTGCCGCGTACGCCGCCTGGTCGAAACCGTCGGGAAGCGTCGCGAGCGTGGCCGCGAAGTCCCCCCGTTCCGCATCCGTGAGATAGTGGGAAGCAACCGCGTCCCACTGCGCCTTGCTGTTCATCTGCCTTTCTCCTTGTTCGATCAGCGAGCAGAAGGTCGCGACGTCGATGGGCTCGCTGCGCTCGACGCGGGACTTGGTTTGAAGGAGCAGCTGGCGCGAGCGTTCGATCTCCGCCGCCTGCGTCTCCAGATGGGCGAGCTGCGCATCTATCAGCGCCGCCAGATTCTGACTGCGCCCGTTCAGCAGGCGCTGGATCTGCGCGAGGGTGAGCCCTGCCCGCTTCAGCGCAAGGATATGGTGCAAGGTCGAGAGCGCAGCCGCGCCGTAGTGGCGACGCCCGGACGCGGTCCTTAGCGGCTTCAGCAAGCCGCGTGCCTCATAGAAGCGCAGCGCCCGCGCGCTGACACCGGTACGGCGGGACACCTCGGCGATATCGATCGACTCCAGCATGGGCATGCTATGCAGGTTGACGCAACGTCAAGCACAAGCCCTTTTTCGGGCGCTCCGCCTTTCTCAGCTTGCGCTTCCCGAGGCGCCCGAGTGAAAAGCAGCCATGCAGATCGCGGTGCTGACCTTCGACGGCTTCAACGAGCTGGATTCCTTCATCGCTGCCGCGATCCTCAACCGGCTCCGCGCCCAGGGTTGGGCGGCGCACATCACGTCCCCGACCGAGGAAGTCACCTCGCTCAACGGCGTCACCATCCGGCGGCAACAGCCTCTCGGCTTTGCGGCCGAGGCTGATGCCGTGCTGATCGGCAGCGGATCGAAAACGCGGGACATCGCCGCAGACGCGGATCTGCTCGGTCGGCTCCGGCTCGATCCCGAGCGCCAGCTGATCGGCGCGCAATGCTCCGGAACCTTGTTGCTGGCGAAGCTCGGCCTGATCGGCACGCTGCCCGCCTGCACCGATCTCACCACCAAGCCCTGGGTGGTGGAGGCGGGCGTGGAGGTGCTGGATGCGCCGTTCGTGGCGCACGGCAATATCGCGACCGCCGGGGGGTGCCTCGCCTCCCAGTATCTAGCGGCCTGGGTGATCGCCCGCCGCGCAGGCGTCGCTGCCGCGCGCGCGGCGATCCACTATGTCGCGCCGGTCGGCGAGAAGGAGGAGACGGTGGCGCGCACGCTGCGCGTCCTGTCTCCCTTCCTCCTCGCCGAGGCCGACCTCAGCGATCGGTGCGGCTGATGATCTTGGCGGTCCCGTCCGGCGTGATCGTCACCATGTGCGCGACGCCGCCGCTGCAATTGGCGCGCCACAGCGGGTTGCCGTCCTGATCGGGCAGGCGCTGCGAGCTCTCGACGTGGTCGCACTTCAGCCCGGCATCCATGATCGCGCGGATGAAGACGACATTGCGCTGCGCGTCGTTCATCGCAACGACCTCGGCGGCGACGTTATTGCCCATCGCGCCGTTCCCGACCACCGCATTCGCCTCGGCCGCATTGTCGGCCGCCGCGTTGCCCGTCGCCTCGCCGCCCTGCTGGCACCCGGCAAGCGCCAGCGCCACGAGAGAGGGCAGAAGGATACGCTTCATCATCGTTCCATACTCCTGATTGCCCGACGCGAGCATTCCCGCGTCGGGCCCGTTCCACCTTGCCGCCAAAGGATCGACGATCGTGAAGGTTCCGTATTGAACGCTTCTGATCAGCGTTGATAGGCCTTGGGCAAAGCCCCTTCCTCGGGCTTCCAATAGCGGTCGCGCAGGCGGGTCTGCCGGTTGGCCAGCGGCTGCTCGATGCCGTCGACGAACAGCTTCACCGGCTCGCTGCCGATTTCGAGCGGGTCGCCGTCCCACACCACCACATCCCCGGCGCGGCCGGCGCGCAGCGATCCGTACGCGTCGCCCATCCCCATCGCTTCCGCGGGCTTGGAGCTGATCGCCGCGAACGCCGCGTCCCAGCTGAGCCCCGTGGCGCCGGGCACGCGGGTCAGCGCGACGAGATTGCCGGCGAACTGCTTCTCCAGCCGCGCCTGGCGCGCCTCGTCGTCGTTGATCATGCCCACGCCGACCAGCACGCCCGCCGCCTGCATCCGCCCGATATTGGACTGGGTGGCGGCAAGCTGTTCGAAGCTTGCCGGCAGGTCGTTGAGCGCATTGGCGATCACCGGCACGCCGGCGGCGGCGATGTCCCGCGCCACGGTCCAGCCCTCGCTGGCGCCGACCAGCACCAGCTTCAACCCCGGCATCTCGCGCTTCAGCTGGAGCAGCACCAGGATATCCGACGCGCGCTCGACATGGACGAGCAACGGCACCTTGCCCTGCGCCACCGCGGCCAGTGCCTCGGCATCGGCGCGGGTGAGGAGTGCGTCCTTGCCCCGATCGGCGAAGCTGGCCGGGTTGCGCGCATAGTCGCGCGCCTCCAGCATCGCGTTGCGGAACATCGCGATCGCCGCCGGACGGCTGCCGCCGGCCGAACGACCGCCGCTCTCGCCATATTCCATGAACTGGAAGGCGCGGGGGCGGGCAACCGCGTGCAGGTCGCTGCGCGTGTCGATCACCGCCCCCTGGCCGGCGAAGATCGACCCCTTGCTGGTGTCCGGCGCGACCACGGCGCGGGTGACGCCGTCGGTGCGGTTGATCGCGATCGGGGTCGCGCGCGGGTTTACCGCCGGACTGACGTCCAGCGCCGCGTTGAACGGCGAGCTGCCGGCAGCGGCATCGTTGGTCACGCCGACCCCGTCGACTTCGACGATACCCATGCGAGTGAAGCCGGCGAAGATGCCCGGCGTCACATAGCGTCCGCCGGCATCCACCGTCTGCATGCCCGCCGGCACCGCGACGCCGCGCCCGGCCGCGACGACCTTGCCGCCGCGCACCACCACCGTGCCGCCCGCAATCGGCGCCGATCCGTCGCCGATCACCAGCTTGGCGTTGGTGACCGCGATATCCTGCGCCATCGCAGGCGCCGCCAGCGCCGCGCAGGCAGCCGCGGCGAGAAACAGGGTCTTCCTCACTTCACATCCCCCTCGCCCGGCTGGCCGAGCTCGAAATCGGAAACCGGGCGGCGCTTGGGATCCTTGGCGTCATACAGCAGCGCGCCGTCGACCCACACCATTTCCGGCCGCGTGTAGACGCTGAACGGATTGCCGTTCCACAGCACCACGTCCGCCATCTTGCCGGCCTTGAGGCTGCCGGTCCTGTCGGCAATGCCCAGCGCGATGGCGGGATTGATCGCCAGCCACTTCCAGGCCGTCGCCTCGGACACGTCGAAGCCGCCGCGGATCGCCGAAGCGCGCGCCTTGGCGACTTCCTGGTTCAGCCGCTGGATACCGTTCGCATCGTCCGAATGGATCATCGCGCAGGCGCCTTCCTTCTCCAGGATGGCGAGGTTCTCGGGCACCGCGTCGTACGACTCCATCTTGAATCCGTACCAGTCGGCCCAGACGGCGGCGCAGGTATTGTTGACCTTCAGCAGATCGGCGATCTTGTAGGCTTCCACCGCGTGGTGAAATGCCGAGACGCGATAGCCGAATTCCTTGGCCATATCGAGGACATTGGCCATTTCATCGGCGCGATAGCAGTGATTCTGCACGCGAATTTCGCCGTCGAGCACGCCGCGCAGCGTATCCATCGCGATGTCCCTGGACGGTGGCTCGCCGCCATCCTTCTCATATTTCTCCCAGCGACGCTTATATTCGGCCGCCTTCGCCCAGGTCTGGCGGTCGACGGCGATGTTGCCCATCCGGGTGGAGGGTTCGCGGCCCCGGCTGCCATAGACGCGCTTAGGGTTCTCGCCGCACGCCATCTTCAGGCCATAGGGCGCGCCGGGGAATTTCATCCCCTGCATGGTGCGGGCATAGACGTTCTTGAGCACCACGGAACGGCCGCCGAACAGGTTCGCCGAGCCCGGCAGGATCTGGAGCGTCGTCACGCCGCCATTGGCAAGCGCGCGGCCGAAGCCGGGATCCTGCGGCCAGACGCTATGCTCGGCCCAGACATCCGCGGTGACCGGCGAGGTCGCCTCGTTGCCGTCCGAAAGGGCATCCACGCCCGGCGAGGGATAGTCGCCGAGATGGCTGTGGATGTCGATCACGCCGGGGGTCACATATTTGCCCTGCCCGTCGATCACGGTGACGCCGGCTTCGGCGGTCAGGGTCTGGCCGACCGCGACGATCCTGCCGTCGCGGAACAGCACCGCGCCCCCGTCGATCCGGCCGCCTTCGCCGTCGAGGATCGTCACGTTGGTCAGCAGGGTCGGCACGCCCGGATAGGGGCGGTAGGTCGACGGATAGGGATCGTGATCGTACCCCTTGCCCAGGCCCGGCCCCTTCTGCGCGGGTGCGGAGGAGGCGCTGGCGGGCTTGCCGCCGCTTCCCCCGCAGGCGGTTAGGGCGACGCAGGCGGCCGCCATGGCAAAGCTTCGGATCAAGCGTGACTCCCTGATGTTCTTATGATTGTCCCCGCGCAATTGATTGCTGTCACCGGCCGATTTGGCAAGCGCCTGTTCGAAGAGGAAGACGAAATCCGCAGAAAAGCGCGCGTCACCCTATGGCTTTTCGTTGGGAATTAACCGATGCTGACTAAATCGTAGCCTTGGCTTCGACCTGTTCAGGGGCAGGTAGTTTGCACGTTGATACCATGAAGCTGGGCGCTGCAGGCCTTGGCCCTAAGCGCCTGAACGTCTCCGCAGCGAAGACGCTCGCCGTCATCGCCTTCGTGTGCGGACTGACGACGCTGCTGGGCTGGGCGCTCGACATTCCCCTCCTCTACCGTTTCCTGCCGACCACCTATCCCCTGTGGCCGCTCAGCGGCTTGGCCTACACCTGCATCGCGGCCGGCGTGCTGGCGGATCAGGCCGAGCGGCGCCGCCTTGCCCTGCCGCTCTATGCCATCGCGCTGACCATCGGCGTGCTCGGCACCGCCCAGCCCCTGATCCATCCCTGGATCAATCCGGGCATGCTGCTTTTCCCCAGCCGGATCGAAGTGCTGGGATTGCCGCACGGCGGCAATCCCGGGGTGAACGCGGTCGTCTACCAGCTGATGCTGCCGATCGCCGCACTCGCCTGCCGCAGTCGATGGCGGCTGCTGCGCGAGGTCGCACCGCTGGTGGCCATCGCGCCGCTTGCCCTGGCGTTGTCGAGCGCCACCGCGATGATGCTGGCGACCAAGCCCAGCGTGGTAAACCTCGACCTGCGCGCGTCGGTGCCGGGCACGATCATAGCGATGTCGCTGACGGCAGCCATTCTGCTCGGTCATTGGCGCGTGGTCGGGCAGGCCTCGGCCAGGATCGAGCGTCCGCAACCGAGCGCCATCCAGACGGTCGTCGCCGGGGCGATCCTGCTGCCCGCCCTGCCCGCCACGATCGAGCTTCTGCTCGAGCGCCGCGCCGACGGCGCGATGATCCCCGGCCATCTCGTGCTCGGCATGTTCAACGTTCTGGCCATCGGCCTGATCGCCTATTGGGCGGTTCATCGCGTCGGCCGCGAACAGACCGCCCGCGCCGAACTGACGCTGGCGCTGGACGGCGCGACCGTGACGATGACGGACGCGCGGGGCGCGATCATCTACTGGTCGCTCGGCTGCCAGCAACTCTACGGCTTCACGGAAGCCGAAGCACTGGGCGCGAACATCTACATGCTGCTCCGGGCACGCTGTCCCAGCTGGAACAGCAGCTATGCCTTGCCCGACGCCGACGGCGCACAGGAACTGGTGGAACAGCGCAAGGACGGCAGCGAACTGCATGTCATCGAACGCCAGCTTCGCTTCGCAACGCCGGACCGCGGCGCCATCGTGGTGCACAGCATCCTCGATATCTCCGAGCGCGTTTCCGCGCTGCGCGCCCTGCGGGCCAGCGAGGAACGCCTGGCACAGGCCGCGGCGGCACACGAACTCGGCATCTTCGACTGGGACGTGGGGAGCGACCACGTCAACTGGTCGCCGGGTACCGAACAGCGCCTGGGCCTGCGGCCCGGCGCCTTGTCCAACTTCGAGTCCTGGCGACACCTGATCAACCCGGACGATCTGGAAAGTCTTCGCAACACCGTCACCCTCGCGACCAAGGAACGCGCGGACCGATTTGCGTTTCGGTACAGGCTGGACAATCAGGAAGGCGTGGCCCGGACTCTGGAGGGCTCCGCACGCTGCTTCTACGGCGCGAACGGCGAGCTGATCCGGGTGGTGGGCGCAGCCCTGGACATCACCGAGCGCGACGAGCGAGAAGCGGCGCTCCGGCGGCGCGAGGCGCAGATGCGCACGGTGCTCGAAACCGTCCCGGATGCGATGATCGTTCTGGGCAGCGACGGTTCGATCCTGCAGTTCAGCGCCGCCGCCGAACTGCTCTGGGGCTATCGCGCTTCGGAAGTGGTGGGGCGCCACTTCACCATGCTGATCCCGTCCGACGAAGCGGAAGCGGACGAGGAACTGCTGCGGCGCTTCATCGAAACCGGCGAGGGGCTGGTCGGCGAGGTGCTGGTCGGCACCGCGCTGACCGCCGACGGGCGACGCTTCCCGGCGGAGATGCGCGCCGGCGTCGCGCGCAGCGACGGGCATCTTCTGATTACCGTCTTCATCCGCGATCTGAGCGAGCGCGTTGCGGCCGAGCAACGCCTGAGCGAACTCAACAACGAGATCGCGCATGTGTCGCGCCAGAGCGCGATGAGCGAGATGGCCGCGGATCTTGCGCATGAGCTCAACCAGCCGCTCAGTGCGACAGCCAATTTTCTCGCGGCCGCCCGCATGTTGATCGAGCGCGGCGAAGGCGGCCCGCGCGTCACCGACCTGTTACGCATGGGCTCCGAGCAGACGCAGCGCGCCGGCGAGATCATCCGCAGGCTACGCGCCTTCGTCGCGCGCGGCGAAGTCGAGATGCGGGTTGAATCGGTCGAGCGGACCATCCGCGACGCGGTGGAGCTGGTGCTGGTCGGCACCGGCCATTTCAACCTGCGGGTGAGCTTCAACCTCGACCCTGCCGCGCGCTTCATTCTCGCGGATCGCATCCAGGTGCAGCAGGTGCTGGTCAATCTGCTGCGCAACGCGGTGCAGGCGCTCAAGATGGTCGATCCCGACGACCGCCAGATTACAATAACATCCGAGACGCTGCCCGACGAAATGGTAGCAATCACAGTTACGGACAGCGGTCCGGGCCTCCCCGCGCATGTGTTGGAAACACTTTTTTCACGCTTCAGTACGACCAAAGGCGGGGCTGGTGGAATGGGGATTGGACTTTCGATCAGCAAACGCATTATCGAGGGTCATGGGGGGATACTCAGTGCGGAAAATGCGCCGGGGGGTGGTGCGTCGTTCCGCTTTACTTTACCCGGTGTCGAAGAAGGTGAAGAATAATGACCCGAACGATCTACATCGTTGACGATGACGATGCCGTGCGCGCATCCCTGCACAGCCTGTTGTCCGTACGGCCGGACCTGATCGTCCGCGGCTATCGCTCCGGTGATGCTTTTCTCGAGCAGGAGAGCGAGCTGGATCCCGGCGTGGTGCTGCTCGATTTCCACATGCCCGGTTCCAGCGGGCTCGATGTTCTGACCACCTTGGATCGCGCGCCCAAGTTCGTGCCGATCGTACTCACCGGTCAGGGAAATGTCGGCCTGGCGGTGCAGGCGATGAAGGCGGGCGCGCTCGATTTCATCGAGAAGCCCTATGAAGCCGAGTTCCTGCTGAAGGTGATCGACCAGGCCTTCTCCAAGCTGGAGGAAGACAGCGAGGCCGCGGCACGGACCGCGACCGCGGAATCGAAGATCGCCAAGCTCTCGCCGCGCGAGACCGACGTGCTGAAGGGCCTGATCGAAGGCCGTTCGAACAAGATCATCGCCTATGAGCTGGACATCAGTCCGCGCACGGTGGAGATCTACCGCGCCAATCTGATGGAAAAACTGGAAGTCCGCAGCCTTTCCGAAGCGCTGCGCATCGCCTTCGCCGCGGGGCTGTTCCCCAAGGGGTGACTTATTGCATCGTCCCGCCATCGCGCAGCAGTGCAGCGATGGCGGCGGCGGGATCGTCCCCGCTGACATGATGCAGATGCGGTGCGACCGCGTCGACTTCCGCGCCCACTACGATCAAACGCTGCCAAAGTGGATCCATACAGAGCGCCGGCAAGCCGCCGGGCTGCTCGCGCGTTGCGGACAGATCCGCGACCAGGACGGGCGCGACCCCACCCAGCCGAGCGATGCGCGCGGGATCGACCCTTTCCATGCTCACGACATCGATGCCGGAAAGCGCAAGCCGCGCCGCCAGCATGCTGCGAAGGCTGGCCTCACGAACCATCAGGATCACCAGCATGTTGAGCACACCATCTTCTCGGCCTTTGTAACGCGCTTGTTTCCGATCATATTCCGGATCGTGGCTGCTGACCACCCAGGTATCGCTTTGGTCCGATATCCGTGGTCAGAACTTGAACACCAGATCGGCATAGCCGTAGCGCGCGTCGCTGCTATGCGGGGCATTGGGGGCCTCATGCAGGAAGCGGCCCTTGGCGAGATAGGCGGCGCCGACCTCGATCCGCAGCCGGTCCGGGATGAGCGAACGGCGCACCCGTACCTCCATTTCGGTTCCAGCATGCCGCCCCGCGGCACCCGATTTGTCACGCACGTTGGTGAAGGCGAAGGTGTCGGTGCGGTCGGCGAGCCACAGCCCGCGCACGGCGCCCATCAGATCGAGCCGCTTCGACGGCTTCGCCTCGAGGCGGATGCCCGGCGACACCAGATTCGCCAGCCCGACCGGGCCGAACAGGGACGTGGGGCCATAATCGGCGCGGCGCGCGCCATATAGCGAGTCGAACCGGCCATAGGCGGCATTGGCCCCATCCCCGCTGGCATAATCGAAGAAGGCGGCGATGCGCGGTGTCCAGCCCTTGGGGATGGTGTACCCGCCTTCGACATGGGCGAAGCCCGCACGCACCGTAAGGTTGGTGCGATCGGTGACCGCGTTCGTCAGATGCGTCTGGCCCCGTTGCAGCGCCGCTTCGGCCTCGACGTCGAACTTGCCCTTGGCGGGCACCCGGCGGAGACGCAATCCGAACGTCACCAGTCGGCGATCGCGGGTCTGATACCCCGGGCGATCCTGTTCGGTAAGGCGATAGACATAGCCGCCCACGCTCACCTTGTGGCCAATATCGGCAAGATTACCGTCGCCCCCGAAGAACACCGTGCCCGTATCGATGCGGTCAAGTTGGACACGATTGCCGATGATGTCGTCCATCGACGTGGCAAGCGCAGTCACGGGATGGGTCCAAAACAGTACCAGCTCGTCCTTGTGCTTGTTTCGATAGTCGACACGGCCGCCGAGATAGGACGGGAAAGTATTGCCAAAGTCGGCCCGCGAAACGAGGCGCATGGCGCCGAACGTCATGGTGAACCTGCCGCCGATGGCCGTCAGGCTATCTCCCCTGCTCACCAGATTGTGCAGCTTGTAGGTTGCGAAGGCCTGAAGCGGCTCGATCGTGTTGACGTCGCTGGCCTTGACCGAGCTGTTATGCCCCTCGCCGTAACCGCGCGCATCGAGCAGCTCGCCCGTGACGTTCAGATCGCCCCAGTCGACCTTGGCCAGGACCAGCGTCCGCACCGACGCGAACACGGTGCTTTCGTCCACCTTGGGACGGAACTGGCCGTCGATACCCTCCAGGCGCGCACGGACACTGCCTTCGATGTGCAGCTTCGGACCCGCCGACGCGGGCGGCGGGGTCGCGGACCCGGTCTGCGCATGCGCGGTCCCGGCGACGAGCGACAATGCCAGACCGATGCTGCGCCACGAATTTAGACGCTGTTGAATGCCGTACACCCGCGCGCTCCTGCCGCCCCTAATTGTTGGCCTTATAGGAAGGAACGGCCGCAAGATTCGTGCGCGCGACATCGGACCCGGAGTTTTCCGGAAGTTCCCGAGGGACTGTCCGTAATCGCCGAAAGGTCGGTCTCGCCGGAAACGCCTCTATAATAATCACCACGTCGCATCCGCGGCGCGGACAAACGCTCCGGCTGCAGATCGGGGCTTGCGGGTGGTATCTACATGTTCGCATTTCTCGACGATTGGCCCCTCACCAAGAAGATGCTGGCCGCCTTCAGTTTTCTGGGACTTCTGCTGGTCGGCCTCGCGATCAACGGCTGGATGTCGAACCGGGACCTGACGAGCATCGCGCGCAAGCACGTGGAAGTCAGCGTCGCCGGCATGTCCAACATGACCGACGTGATCAGCGACATCAAAGAGATGCGCATCATCGTCTACAGCCATTTCAATGCGCTGTCGGACGAGGAGCGCGCCAAGCTGCAGAAGCGGCTCGACACCGCGTCGGACGAGCTGGACAAGGATCTCAAGGGCTTCGCTGCCGTCGCCGATCCCTCCATGGCCGGTGACATCGCGCGGATGACGGCGATCAAGGGGCAGCTGGACGACATCAATCGCCGCATCTTCGAGGCGGACCTGGTCAACAAGGATACCGGCCTCAAGCTGATCAAGTCCGAAGGCAAGGAACGTTCGCACGACGCGCTCGACCAGGCGCAGAAGATCCTCGATACCCTGCGCAAGGCGTCCGAGGAAGCGAATGCGCGCGGCAATGCCTCGGCGGTGACGGCGCTGATCCTCACCATCGGCCTTTCGCTGATCTCGATTGCGGCGCTCGGCGGCGTCTGGCTGGTAATCAACCGTACGATCGCCCAACCGATGGCACGTCTCGCACGCGTGACGAAGACGCTGGCGGAAGGCGGCACGGCGACGGTCCCGAGCCTCGGTCGGGGCGACGAGCTTGGCGAGATCGCCCGCGCGGTCGAGCAGTTCCGCCTCGCCGCTTCCGAGCGCGCGCAGATCGACGCCCGCGCTGCCGCCGAACAGCAGATGGTGACCAACACCGTGCGCGAAAGCCTGGTCCGCGTGGCCCAGGGCGACTTGACCGCCGACATCACCGCAGACTTCCCGGGCACCTATGCCGAGCTGAAATCGAACCTGAACGAAGCGCTCGCGTCGCTGCGCGAGCTGATCGGATCCGTGACGGACTCGACCAACCGCATCCGCACCGGCTCGACCGAGATCGCCCAGGCCAGCGAAGACCTCGCACGGCGCACCGAAGCCAACGCCGCGGCGCTGGAGCAGACGGCTGCGGCCGTCACCCAGATGGACCAGCGCCTCAAGGCGACCGCAACGGCCGCCAACAGCACCGTCCAGCGCGCCGACCAGACGATCAGCGTCGTTTCCTCGGGTCGCAGCACGGCCGACGAGGCAGTCCAGGCGATGACCCGCGTGGCGGAAAGCGCCAAGGGCATCGACAGCGTGATCGAGGGCCTCGACAAGATCGCCTTCCAGACGCGCGTTCTCGCGATGAACGCCGCGGTCGAAGCCGGTCGTGCAGGGGAAGCGGGTCGCGGCTTTGCCGTCGTCGCCGACCTCGTCTCGGCGCTGGCGATGCGCGCGGAAGAAGAAGCCGGCCGCGCCCGCGACCAGCTTACCGCGACGCAGGCCGATATCGTCACGGCGGTCGGCATGGTCGAGAAGGTGGATGGCGCGCTGTCCAACATCTCGAGCGATGTCGGCGAAGTGCACCAGCTGCTCGGCCGCATCGCGACCGACAACCAGGCGCAGTCTTCGGCGATCTCCGAGATTTCGGACACCATCGGCACGATGGATCAATCGACCCAGCAGAATGCCGCGATGGTCGAACAGACCTCGGCGGCGGCCCGCAACCTCACTTCCGAGGTCGGTTCGCTGGCCGAACAGGCCGAGCGCTTCAACACGGGCAAGTCGTCCGGCGCGAGCAGCCGGCCTGCAGCCGCCCCGCGCGCCAAGAGCACGGC
The DNA here is from genome assembly GCF_001650735.1 of Sphingomonas sp. TDK1. GTDB lineage: Bacteria > Pseudomonadota > Alphaproteobacteria > Sphingomonadales > Sphingomonadaceae > Sphingomonas. The sequence continues at coordinate 292,344 of NZ_LXVY01000048.1, forward strand.
CAGATCCTCGGGCGGTGGCTATGTCTCGCCGGTCAAGCCGATGGCAGTACCGGCGGCCTCGGTCCCGGCCGGCGCGGACGACTGGACGTCGTTCTGATCGGCTGACCATCCTGCCACAAATCAAGACGGGCGCTCGGCTATGCCGCGGCGCCCGTTTTCCTTTGCCGCGCCCGCGGTCTGAACCGTCCCTTCGCGCAGCACGCCCGCGCCAGGCAGCGCGCGGCTCCAAACCGCCTCTCGTGCGGACTTGACGAGTAAGTCTACATATGTTGAAAATAGTCGGTACCGCAAAGGTGGCGACGCGATTGCGCACCGGTGGCGCGCCCCACCCGCTGGTGCGGCGCGGCGGACGAGGGAGGAGATGGGCCTGATGCCGGGTACGCTGCGGTCCTTGTACAGGCGCATGGTCACCTCGTCGCGCGCCGGCATCGTGCCCGCATGACCCGGGCTCTGGCGAAAGCGATATTGGCATTGGCGATGGGCAGCCTCGGCGCCGATCGCGGCGGTTGGGCACGGGCGATGGCGGCGGAGTGCGATGCAGCGGAAGCCGATGGCCGATTGCTCGGCTTCGCATTGGGATGCCTGCTGGGCGCGTGGCGGATCCTGCCGCAGCACCGCGAAGGCAGGTTCACCCTGCTGCGCCACGCATTCTCGCTTGGGATGCTGCTTCCCATGGCTGCGTTGCTGGCGGTGGCGGCGATCCTCGGCCTGCCATGGATCGAAGCGCCGAACGGCGTGGCTTGGTTGCTTGTCGGTAACAGCGGATCCGGATCGTTGCTGAACGCGGGATCGCGTAGCGTCGCGCCGGCGCTGACGCTCGTCCTGCTGCAACTCTCGGCCTGCCATCTGCCGCTCGCCTGGTGGATGCTGGACCGTGACTGGAATCGCGTTGCCGCCGCAGCGCGGTTCGGCGCGGCCGCAATGGTGACGCTGCTGATCGTGACCGCCTGCGCTGCCCTGAACGTGACGGCGCTGTTGCTTCCTTGCACCATGATAGGTGTGGAGTTCGCGGCCGTCCTGGCGCTCGCCAGCATGCAATCGCGGCAGGACCGCCATGCGGCAGATAGGAATTGCAGCAAGTCCGTCTGATCGCCGCCACCGAAGGAGACGGGCAAAATGCGCAAAGCGAGGACGAAAGCCGCCCGCCCTGCCGCGAGATCGCGGCAGGGGCGCCTGTGGCCGCTGGTCACCAGTGCGGCGATGCTGCTGGCCGTCCCCGCCGAAGCACAAACCGGCCAGACGATCGTGTCGAATAGCTGGTCCGTCTATGGCGCACCCTACCAGCATGGCCGCGACACGCGTGTGCCGGGGGACGGCGTCGTCGCCGTGGAAGCCATTGCCAATGCGGCTGCGCCCTGGTCCAGCGGCGCCGTTGTCCCGATCGCGGAACCCATCGCTGCCGGGGAGCGTGTGACCGCGATATTCTGGGCCCGGTCCGCGCAGCCGGTGCGGCTCTCGGTCGCGTTGCAGGGGCAGGCACCCGCCTATGCGCAGTTCGCGAGTGCCGACATCGCGCTGACACCGCAATGGCAGCGCGTATCGTTGCGCGGCACTGCGCCGATGGCTTTCGCCGCGAACACCCAGTCGCTCTCGCTGCCCCTGGGTCGGGCGGGTACGGACGTGACGCTGGGACCGATCGCCTTCTTTCGTGGCGAACCCGACGACACAGCGATCGCCAAGGCTTTTGCCAACTTTCACCCGGCCGAAGTCACCACGGATGTCCGCATCGCGTCCGAGCCCGGCGTCATCCTCGCCGGAACGCTGCACCTTCCCAACGGCCCCGGCCCCTTCCCGCTCGTCGTCGTCCTTCAGGGACATGGCCCCAACGGACGCGGCGGTTTTGCCGAGATCATCAAGCGCCTGATCGCAAATGGCGTTGCCGCACTGGAATATGACAAGCGCGGCGTCGGCCAGTCGACGGGCCTCTACAGGGAAGACCTCGAACGTCTGACGCTCGACGCCACCGCGGCGGTGGCGGCGATGCGCCGCCGCCCCGAGATCGATGGCCGCCGCATCGCGCTGATAGGACATAGCCAGGGCGGCGTGATCGCGCCCGCGGTCGCTGCGGCAGATCCCGGCATTTCCGCGATCGTCAATCTGGCGGGCTCCGTCGGGGACGGACTCCCCTATCTTCGCAGGGCGTTGCGCAACCAGATGCTCGCCGCCGGACAATCCGAAGCGGTGGCGGAGCGGGTCGCGGATGCTGCCGTCGCGCTGCTGCAGGCACGGATCGACCATGCGGATGCGGAGACCATCGCGCGCCGCCGCGCTTCCGTGGTCGACCATCTAGAAGCGGCCGGCTTTCCCAGGCCGCAGGCACAAGCCGGGCTGGAGAGGATCGATACCGAGGGCCGGCAGGCAGACAAGCTCCGTTCCGCATCGGACCTGCGGGCGCTGCGCATGCCGGTGCTGGCGATCTTCGGTTCGAAGGATCCGCTGGTCGTCGCCGACGACGAGGCGCAGGCGGCGCGGACCGCGCTCGCGGCGAACCCGCGCGGCAAGGTGATCGTGCTGGAGGGGCTGAGCCACTGGTTCCAGGAAGGGGCGGTCACCGGGCGCGAGGAGGAAGTGGCGAAGCTCGGCCCGAATGCCGGGTCTCCCCGCCTGGTCACCCTGGTGACGGACTGGCTGATCGATGCCTTGGGCCAGGGTGCGTCCACACCGAAAGCCGCCGCAGCGCAGGCCAGCGACCCAGTATGAAAAAGGCCCCGGGGAACACCCCGGGGCCTTTTCTTCTGCCGGTCGGCGGATGGGATCAGGCCGCGGCGGCGCGGGCCGTCGTCGCGGTGCTGCCGCGATCCTGGAAGCCGAGGCCCTCCATCACCGTGCGGTTCACCTCGATCAGCTCCAGGATCGACTCCCGGCCGGCGACGACGTGGCTCGTGAATCGATCGACCCAGAGGCTCAGCGAGATGATCTGCGCGCGCAGCTCGTTGGGCAGCCCGTTGCCGGGGGTGCCGCAATCGGTCGAGAAGACCGACCACATTTCGCGGTTCCGGTACAGCGACGGCATCAGCAACGCGCCCTTCAGGCCGGCTTCGTGCGCATTCATCATCTCTCCGGTGATCTCGCGCATCAGCCGCAACTCTGCAGAGCGCGGCGTTTCGGCCCGGCTCCGGGCCGCCTGATAAGCATTGATCGTCATTGTCGCTCCTTTGCTCGTATCGCCATTGTAGGAAGATTTTGCCGACCTCGCGCACACGCTTCCTATAAGATTCGAGCGCCCTCGCGTACGGGCGCTTTCCCAGGGAAAGCATCGTGATCAATGGCCTATTTACCTTCGCCTCGCCGCGCGCGCGCAGCGGCCGTGCGGGCGGGACGGGCGCACCGCACGACAGCGACGGACCACGGGGCATGATCCCGGCGGCCGCGCGCCCGCTTTCCACAATCGGCTTCGGAAAAACCCGCGTTTGGCAACGGTTCCGCAACCCTCCCGGGTGCATGGACCGGCGGTGCGGTGAACCCGCACCTAAGCATTATCCCCGAAGCACCCGGTACCCCCGGAAACCATCCTATAATTCTGGAAACATCCAGGGAAAGATTTTGGGCTCGTCATGCTGAACGCCGTTGGTTTCGTCATCATTCTCGCGTGCGTGTTCGGCAGCTTCATGATGTCGGGCGGCAAGTTCGAGATCATCGCACATGCGTTGCCGCACGAGCTTATGGCGATCGGCGGCGCAGCGATCGGTGCGTTCATCGTCGGCAACTCGATGCCGACGGTGAAGAAGGCCGGTGCCGGCATCATGCGCGCGTTCAAGGGCGGGCGCTGGAAGGCTTCCGACTATACCGACCTGCTGACGCTGATGTTCACGCTGCTGACGCTGTTCAAGAAGAGCGGCGCCACCGGCATCGAGCCGCATCTCGACAAGCCGGAAGAGAGCGACATCTTCAAGCCCTATCCACGGCTGCTGAAGGACCATCACCTGATCGAGTTCCTCTGCGACTACCTGCGGATGATGACGGTCAATTTCGAGGATCCGCACCAGCTGGAATCGGCGATGGAAGCGGACATCGAGAAGCACCATCACGAGGAAACCCATCCGCAGCACTCGCTGCAGCTGATGGCCGACGGCCTGCCCGCCATCGGCATCGTCGCGGCGGTGCTCGGCGTCATCAAGACCATGGGCTCGATCGATCAGCCGACCGAGATCCTGGGCGCGATGATCGGCGGCGCGCTGGTCGGTACCTTCCTCGGCGTGCTGCTGTCCTACTGCGTCGTCGCGCCGCTCGCCGGCAAGCTCCTCGAGACGATCGAAGCAGACTCCAAGCCCTTCACCATCGTGAAGACCGCCATCGTTGCCTACGCCCAGAACCAGCCGGTGCAGGTCGCGATCGAAATCGCCCGTCGCATGACGCCCTCCGCGTACGCGCCGACCTTCCAGCAACTCGAAACCGCTCTCGACGAGGCCAAAAATGGACTTTCCCCTGCCACCGCTTGAGGCCGGCGCGGACAACGCGCTTGCGCTCCCCGCGCACGGTGCGACCGTGACGGCTGCGGATCTTCAAACCCGCCTCATCCAGGCGGTCGACGGCGACGGACCGGTCGAGATCGATGCCTCGCAAGTCGAGAGCGTCGGCCAGGCGGTGCTGCAGCTGCTCGTCGCGGCCAGGGCCGAAGCCGAAAAGCTCGGCAAGGCCTTCACCATCCTCAACCCCAGCACTGCCTTCACCGATCGTGTGACCCGTTGTCAGCTAGCAGCGGCGATCGGCATTGATACCGGAGAACTTCTGTGACCAAGCTGATCCTTACCGTCGATGACTCCGCAAGCATGCGCATGCTGCTCAAGACGTCGCTGACCTCGCAGGGCTTTCGCATCGAAAGCGCGAACGACGGACAGCATGGCCTGGAGCGCATGCACGAGGTCAAGCCCGACCTGCTCATCACCGACATCAACATGCCGAAGATGGACGGGTTCGAACTGATCGAGGCCGTACGCCAGGTGCCGGAATTCAAGGGCGTGCCGATCCTGGTGCTCTCGACCGAATTCTCGGACGAAAAGAAGCAGCGCGCACGCTCGGCCGGCGCCACCGGCTGGATCACCAAGCCCTTCGAGGCCACCAAGCTGGGAGCGGCGATCCGCCGCGTTTGCCCGTGAGCGACGAATTCGACGATATCCAGGCAATCTTCTTCGAAGAGTGCACTGAAGGCCTCACGACGGCCGAAGAAGGGCTGTCGGCGATGCAGGCGGGAGACCTCTCCGCCGAAACCATCGCCGGGGTGTTCCGCGCGATCCACTCGATCAAGGGTGGCGCCGGCGCCTTCGGCCATTCGGACCTGACCGCCTTCGCGCACAAGTTCGAGAATGTGCTCGACGAAGTGCGTGCCGGGAAGATCGTCCCCACGCCCGGCGTGATCCGGGTGATGCTGAGCTCGTTCGACGTGCTGTCGGACCATGTCGAGGCCGCCAAGGGCAATGCGTCCCGGCCGAACGACGGGGCCGCGCTGAGCGCGCTCGAGCAGGTGCTCGCCAACAAGGGCGTGCCCGAGGGCGACGCGCCGGCTGCGGCCGCGCCTGCCGCACCGGCGCCCGCCCCCGCCGCGCCGGCACCCGCGCCGGCGGCACAGGAAGAGGAAGACGAGTTCGGCTTCCGCCCGGTTGGCGTGTCGCTCGACGATCTCGAGGCGCCCGCGGAGGAAGCGGCCGGCTGGAGCGTACGGTTCAAGCCGTCGCGCGCCGCGCTCGCCAATGCCGGCGAACCGCTGCTCACGGTCCGCGAGCTGGAGGGTCTGGGTGCGCGCGTCGAATCGGTCGACATCAGCACGCTTCCCGCGCTGCGCGACATCGATCCCGAGGACAGCTACTTCACCTGGGTGATGAACGCCCCGGCCGAGCTGCCGGAAAGCGATCTTTCCGACTGCTTCGACTTCGTCGCGCCGGACTCGGTCATCGAGATCAAGCGCACCGAAGACGTGGTTCTGCCCGAAGGCGCAGCCACGACCGAAATGGACGGCGAAGACGAGATTCCGTTCGTGCCGGTCACGGCGACGGTCGACGACTTCATGGATCTGGGGGCAGCCCCGGCAGCGCCCGCGCCGGCGCCCGCGACGGCACCGACGCCTGCTCCGGCAGCGGCGGCGCCCGAGGCGGCCCCTGCCCCCGCAGCTGCGGCGACCCCGCCGGCCGGCGGTGGCGGCACGCCCGGCGGCGCCGGCCCCGGTGGCGGCGGTTCAGGCGGCGGCGGCCCGGCCAAGCCGGCCAACGAAGCCGCGCAGACCATCCGCGTCGACCTGATCAAGCTCGACCTGCTGCTGAACCTGGTCGGCGAGCTGGTGATCCGCAACTCGATCCTGGCCGACCGGCTCTCGCCGGCCGATCGCCAGCGCGTCGAACTGCCCGAACTGGCCCGCCTCACCCGGCAGATCCAGGACAACGTCATGTCGCTGCGCGCCCAGCCGATCCGGCAGGCCTTCAGCCGCGTGCCACGCATGCTCCGCGATCTGTCGGTGGAAACCGGCAAGCAGATCAACCTCGAGACGATCGGTGAGACGACCGAAGTCGACAAGGGCGTGATCGAGAAGATCGGCGATCCGCTGACCCACATGATCCGCAACGCCGCGGACCATGGCCTGGAAAGCGCCGAGGAGCGGATCGCGGCGGGCAAGGACCCCGCCGGCACGATCAAGCTGTCGGCCGAGCAGAAGGGCGCCCGGATCTTCGTGCGCGTCGCGGACAACGGCCGCGGCATCAACCGCGAGCGCGTCCGCGCCAAGGCCGTCGAAAAGGGCATCATCAGCGCCGATGCGGTGCTGACGAACGAGGAAATCGACCAGCTGATCTGCGCCCCGGGCTTCTCCACCGCGGAGAAGATCTCGAACATCTCGGGTCGCGGCGTGGGCATGGACGTGGTGCGTTCCAACGTGGAAGCCCTGGGCGGCCGCGTCGAGATCCACTCGGTCCCCGGCGAAGGCACGACCTTCACGATGATCCTCCCGCTCACGCTGGCCATTCTGGACGGCATGATCGTGCGGCTCGCCGGCCAGCGCTTCGTCCTGCCGCTGACGCACGTGCTGGAGACGATCCAGCCCGAGCCCGGCCAGGTGAAGCGTACCTCGCCCGACAACGAAGTGATCGACATGCGCGGCGAATATCTGCCGGTGAAGCGTGCGACCGAGATCTTCGGCCTGAACGACGACCGCGCCATCGAGGACTCGCTGGTGGTGATCGTCGAGAGCGAAAGCTCGGGCAAGGTCGGCCTGGTCGTCGACACCATCGATGACCGTCGCGAAGTCGTGATCAAGAGCCTGGATCAGAACCTGCATCCGATCCGCGGCCTGGGTGGCGCGACCATCCTCGGCGACGGCTCGATCGCACTGATCCTCGATATCGAGGCGCTGGTTTCCTCGCCCTCCCGTTACACGCCCAAAGGACTGGCAGCATGAGCACCACCCCTGACACCGCGAACGACCGCAAGATCGTTACCTTCTCGCTGGCAAAGCAGATTTTCGGGATCGACATGAGCGCGCTCATCGAAATCCGCGAATGGGACGAGCCCACCCCGCTCCCCAACGTGCCGAGCTTCGTGAAGGGCGTGACCAACCTGCGCGGGAACGTGATCCCGGTGGTCGGCCTGGCCGAGCGCCTGGGCTGGGAACCGAGCGTGCTGCATGCCCGCTCTTGCATCCTGGTCGTCAACATCATGGGCAAGCAGGCGGGCTTCTTGGTCGACGAGGTCAACGACATCGTGGGCATCAACGTGGGCGAGATTCAGCCGGCACCGGCAGTCGAGACCGCGCTGGAGGAAAGCGTGATCGCGGGCCTGGTCCGCATCGCCACCCGCGCCAAGGACGGCACGCGCGACGAGAATGGCAGCATGGTCCTGCTGCTCGATCTCAACGCGCTCAGCCTGACCAAGCACCTGGACCTCGCAGCATGAGCCCCGCCGGGGGCGCCGCCGCGGCGTCCGCCGGCGCCGGAAACGCGATGGCACCGGGCCAGACCGCGGAGCTTACGCCGCGCGACTTCCAGGCCATCGCCGCGATCATGTACGACGATGCACGCATCTCGCTCAGCGAGGCGAAGACCACGCTCGTCCAGTCGCGCCTCGCGCGCCGGCTGCGCAAGTTCGGTCTCTCCCGGTTCTGCGACTATGTCGACCTGGTGCACAGCGATGCGGAAGAACGCCATGCGATGGTGGTGGCGCTGACCACCAACCACACGCACTTCTTCCGCGAGCCGCACCATTTCGATCACTTTCGCGAAACCGTGATCCCCACGCTGCAGCGCAAACAGGGTCCGATCCGGATCTGGTCGGCAGGCTGCTCGTCAGGCGAGGAAGTGTACACGATCGCGATGTGCCTGCTGGGGCCAAGCCGCAGCACCGCCTCGTGGTTGCGCAATGCCGATGTGCGGCTGCTGGCGACCGACATCGCCCCGCATGTCGTCGAGTCGGTGCAGCGCGGCGTATATGCCGAGAATGTCGCGGCCGGTGTGCCGGAGCCGTATCGCTCCACCTGGATGAAGCCGACGCAAGGCGGCTTCGTGATGGCGGACGAGGCGCGGCAGATGGTCACCGCGAAGGTGCTGAACCTGTTCGAACCATGGCCGCTAAAGGCAGCCTATGACGTTATCTTCTGTCGTAACGTGATGATTTATTTCGGAGATCCCGCAAAGGAAGAGCTGGAGCATCGCTTCGTCGAGCAGCTCGCCCGGGGAAGCTTCCTGTACATCGGTCACTCAGAACGGCTGATCGGCCCGGCCGCGAGCAAGATGCGCTCGTGCGGGCACACCATCTATCAGAAGCCGGAGTAAAAGGGCATGAAACCAGTCCGTACGCTCATCGTCGACGATAGCGCTTCCATGCGCGCGACGCTGAAGCGCATGCTCTCCGCCGACCCAGAGATCGAAGTGGTCGGCATGGCGCCGGAGCCGTTTGCGGCCCGCGACATGATCAAGGCGCTCAACCCCGACGTGCTGACGCTCGACGTCGAGATGCCGGGAATGGACGGCCTGTCGTTCCTCGAGCGCATCATGCGCCTCCGGCCGATGCCGGTGGTGATGTGCTCCACCCTCACCGCGCGCGGCGCGGAAGTGACCATCGAGGCGCTGCGCCTGGGCGCGGTGGACTACGTCACCAAGCCCAGCGGTTCGCCCGAGGACATCGAGCGCGACGCCGGCCTGCTCTGCGAGAAGGTGAAGAGCGCGGCGCGTTCTGTCGCCCGTGCCGGGCCGCAGCGCCTGCCGGTGCAGCCGAGCGTCGCCTCGGGGGGCGGTTCCGCCGCGCAGCTGATCGCGATCGGTTCGTCCACGGGCGGCGTCGAGGCGCTGTTCTCGCTGCTGCCGTCGCTGCCGGAAGATTCGCCGCCGATCCTCATCGTGCAGCACATGCCGGCAACCTTCACGCGCAGCTTCGCGCAGCGCCTGAACGCCGAGTGTCGCGTCAACGTCGTGGAAGCTACGGATGGTGCCCAGGTGACCCCGGGAACCGTCTATATTGCTCCTGGAGGCGAACGACATATGGAACTCTCGGGCGGTGCCAATGGCCGGATCAAACTGATCCCCGGCAATCCGGTGACCGGCCATCGTCCTTCGGTGGACGTGCTGTTCCAGTCGGTCGCGAAATTGGGTGCTGGTGCCGTCGGCGTCATCCTCACCGGGATGGGCAGCGACGGCGCACAGGGCCTGCTGGCGATGCGTCGGGCCGGTGCCCGCACGCTGGGCCAGACCAAGGAGACCTGCGTGGTGTGGGGCATGCCCCGCGCCGCAAAGGAAGCCGGTGCGGTGGAGAAGGAGGTTGGTCTGTCGGCGATGCCGGAAGCCATCCTGAAGGCTTGTCGAGAAACGGTTAAGGTTGGGAGCGCATAACAATGCCCGCTGCATCACAAATCAAGGTGATGGTCGTTGATGATCAGACCAGTATGCGGGCGATGATCCGTCGTGCGCTGCAGGACCTGGGGTTCAAGGACGTTCGCGACAAGGCCAGTGCGCCCGAGGCGCTCTCGGCGATCAAGAGCGATCGCGTCCACCTGGTGATCTCCGACTACAATATGCCCGAGATGGACGGGCTGCAGTTCCTGGAGGCGGTTCGCGCCGATCCGGTGATCGGCAAGACCGTGTTCATCATGCTCACCGGCTCGTCCGACCGCGAGGTCGTGCAGAAGGCGGCGGCGCTGGGCGTGAACAACTATGTCGTCAAGCCTTTCGCGCCGGCGGCGCTGAAGGAAAAGATCGAACGCGTCTTCGGCGAGCTGACCTGATATGCGCAGAGTTTCCATCGTACAGGGCGAGAACGCGGTGATCGCGGAGCCCCATGTCATGATTTCGACCCTGCTCGGGAGCTGCGTCGCCGCATGCCTCTACGACCCGGTCGCCAAGGTAGGAGGGATGAACCACTTCCTGCTCGGGGAGCCGGGCGCGGACCACAAGGTCTCGGGTTCGGACATGGCGCGCTACGGCGTCCATGCGATGGAACTGCTGATCAACAGCATGATGGCCAAGGGCGCGATGCGCACGCGGCTGCAGGCCCATCTCTACGGTGGTGCCAACATCATCTCCGGCCTGGGGAACATCGGCGCCTCCAATGGTGCCTTTGCCCGCCGGTTCATGGAGACCGAAGGAATCGCGATCGCGCATTGCGATCTCGGCGGCACGCTCGCCCGCAAGGTCGAGTTCCTGCCGCACGAGGGCAAGAGCCGCTGCACCAAGGTGGCGGAGCGCGTTCAGGAACGTCCGGTCGCCCCCCTGCCTGTTGCCGCCCCCGACGGAGAATTGGAGCTTTTCTGATGTCCTGCCTGCCCATGTCGGAACCATCCCACCCGCAGCCCCTGCCCGGCTACGACCCGTTCGCCGGCGTGCTGCACAGCGTCATGGCCGGCGAGATCCGCGAGATCAGCAAGAAGCTGGAAGGTCTGGCCGAAGTGCTCGTCTGCGACGAGCATTTCGCCGCCAACTATCTCGAGCAGCTTCAGGCGTTCGACTATCTGATCCAGCACGCCGACGAATGCGTGAACCTGCTGGAGCGGATCGCGGGCGGCGAGGATTCGCTGGCGGCGATCAGCCATGTCCGCCTCGGCGCCGTTCAGGAACGCCTGCGCAACGCGTTGAAGGGTCAGTAACATGGCCCGCGGGGGGGACGTTCGGCCGATCATCGTCAAGAAGGTCAAGAAAAGCGCGGCCGCGCACCATGGCGGCGCGTGGAAGGTGGCCTATGCCGACTTCGTGACGGCGATGATGGCCTTCTTCATGCTGCTGTGGCTGCTCGCCAATCCGGACAAGGACCGGCTGAAGGGCCTCGCCAAATATTTCTCGCCGACCATCGCAGACAGCGCGCCGTCGACCCCCGTCAGCAATTCGGCACCGGGCGCCGGCGGCCCCACCCGGCGCGCGGAAGCCGATCCCAGCGCCGCCAAGGGCCAGCCGACGTTCCAGGTGACGACGGCCGGCTCCGCGCGCGGCGGCACCGCCGATGTGCCGGCGACGATGCGCGTCATGGCTTCCGAACTGATGGTGGCGCTGGAAGCGACGCCGCAGTCGCAGGGCAAGAAGAATGTCGACGTCCAGCAGGATCGGCAGGGCGTGCGCATCACGTTGATGGACACCGATCAGCAGCCGATGTTCAAGTCGAATACCGCCGAGCTCAACCCCTATGCGCGGCTGCTGCTCACCAAGATCGCCCAGAAGATCTCCACCGTCGGCGCCCAGATCGCGATCGAGGGGCATACCGACGGCGCGGGCGGCCAGAGCGACGCCAACTGGCTGCTCTCCGGCCAGCGTGCGCTGGCGGCCCGTTCGGCGCTGGTTGCCGGCGGCGTGACGCCGGACCGGTTCGCCGAAGTGGTGGCGATGGGCGCGACCCAGCCGGTCTATCCGGACCAGCCGAACCGCGCCGAGAACCGCCGCATCAGCATCGTGCTCAAGGGCCAGACCTCGGCGCTCCCGACCGACTCCAGCTTCAAGTTCTGAGGGGCGGATCGTGAAAAAACTGCTGTTCCTCATCGTCGCGCTGCTTGCCGGCCTCGCCGCCGGCGGCGGCACCGCCTATGCGATGGTGAAGATGCTCGGCATCGGCGCCGCCCAGCAGGAGCCGGTGGCCGAGAAGGAAGAACTCGGCAAGTTCGTGCCCACCGGCAGGGTGCTGGTACCGCTCGTCTTCGCGGATGGCCACCTCGCCGGCTATGCCGCAATGGAGGTACAACTGGAGGTGGACGAAGCCAAGGCGGAGTTCGTCACCCAGCGGATGCCGCTGTTGCTCCACGCCATCAACATGCGCACCTATCGCACGCCGATGGCTGCAGGCCCGGACGGCATGCTGCCGGACCTGGAGGGCTTTCGTAAGGTGGTCGACGCCTCGGCGACCGAGGCATTCGGTCCCAAGGTCATCCGCAAGATTGCCGTCACTGCCGCCAACCCTGCCTGAACCTTCGTACGAATACCGATGCCAAGCTGAAGGTTTATTCATCCTATAATGAGGATAGGGCTGCATCGTCGCAGTTCAGCGGGGAGACAGACGCCGTGGGCGCAGCCGAACACCAGTTTGACCACAACAGCAGCGATCCCGGGCCCTGGCCCGAGCGTGCCCCGCGCACCGTGACGACGCTGATGGTGGGCAAGCTGATCTGCGCCGGCGCCGGCGAACAACTCTGCCGGGTCCGCAATATCTCCGCTACCGGCATGATGCTGGAAAGCCCCTTCCCGCTGCGCGAGGCAGATACGATCGTCGTCGAGCTGCGCGGCGGGCCGGTGCTGGAAGGCACGATCATGTGGGTGAGCGGCGGCCGCGCCGGCGTGCAGTTCACCGCGCCGATCGACGTCGAAGAGGTGCTGGCTGCCGCCAAGGGCAGCTCCCCCGCCGCCCGGTTGCGGCGCGCGGTGCCGCGTGCGCCGCGCTTCGCCATCGGCTGTACCGCGCGGCTGGTATGCAACGGCGTGTCCCACGTGGCCGTTGTCGAAAACATCTCGCAGAGCGGCGCCCGGATCCACCTGGCCAGCCGCCCGGAACTGGATCGCGTCGTGACGCTGGTGATCCCGGGGCTGACACCGCACAGTTGCACGATCCGCTGGAACGACGGCGAGTCCGCCGGCCTCGCCTTCATCGAGATGATTCCCTACGCCGAGCTCGCCGCCTGGCTTACCGAGATGCAGACGCAGCGCTGAACGCGCCCGCCGCGCCGTTCGGCGTCAGGCGACCGCCGCCGCACCCGCCGAAGCGCGCCGGCGACGCAGCGCCGCCCCGATGCCGCCCATGCCGAGGATAAGCAGCACCCAGGTGTCGCTTTCCGGCACCGCGCTGATTCCAAGCTGGCGGCCAAGCGCATCGGCGATCGCCTTGTGCACCTGCGTCGTGGGATGGATCGCGTCGAAATACAGGGCATTGCGGCAGTTATCGATCTGCGGCGACTTTCCTCCGAGGATCTGGCACGGCGTTGTCGTGTCCAGCGTGCTCGGCAGTCCGAAACTGGCGGGCGACTGGAGCAACGCATGTTCCAGCGCGAAGAGATCGAAATAGCTCGCCGTTACCCCGGGCACGGCGTCGATCCCTTCCGCTGCCGCCCGTAATCCGTAATTGATCTGCTGGGAGCGCGCCGAAAGCGCCTGCAATTGGCCCGGCACCGACCCTGCCTCCGCGATCGAATCCGGCAACAGCCCGATATCGGGCGCTCCGACGATCGCGAAATTGCGGGCTCCCAGCGCATATAGTCCCGACATCGCGTCGCTGAAGTCCGACAATGCGTTGGCGAAGCTGACCGCGCCGTTGACGTCGATGGTGTCGCGAACGTCATTGCCGCCGAACGTGAGCAGCACCAGGGCGTTGGGATCGATGGGCGCGCCCACGCGGTTCACATAGAGCCCCACCTGGGCAAGGAAGCTGGGACTGCGTTCCCCCTTCACCAACGCGGCCGTGGCCCCGCCGACGGCCAGATTGAGCCCGCCCGCCGCCAGCGGCGTGGCCGCATGACCGGTGATCGCGATGCTCAGATAATCCGCGAAATTGAATCCGTTCGAGAAGCGGCCGGCGAAATAGCCGTCCATCGGGTTCGCGGCGGCCCCGTTCGTGCCGGCAAAGGCATTGCCCGAGTCGACCAGACTGTCGCCAAAGACATAAAGCCCGGAATAGTGCGTTCCCGCCTGAGCGGCGACGGGAGCAAGGAACAGGGCGAACCCCGTGACGAGTCGCGCGAAAGCCAGCATGCAACATCCCCTCTTATTAACTACTTCTTAAGTGTATGAAGCAGCTTGTCCAAGAAGTTCATTTCAGGAACACGGCGCGGATCAGGTCAATACTGCACCGCAGCAGATCACACCCGAATGTCGAGCTTCGCCAGCTCCACCTGCACGCGCAGGTCTATGTCGCGCATAAGGGCGGCGAGGCCTGGATCCGTCGGCGTGGGCACGGCCTGCGACCATTCGACGATCTCGCGGAGGCGCGCGACGTTCGGCGTCCCGGCAACCAGCTCCTTGTGCAGCCGATCCAGCGCATCGATGCCCCGTTCGACATCGCGGGCCTGCTTGCGCCGACGCTCGGCAACCGGATTGTTCGCCGCGATCGCCACCAGCATCTGTACGCTGGTGGGCGACACTGTCGGCGGGGCGGCGAGCGGCTGTGCGGGCGCCGAGGTCTGCCCTTCGATACGGCTCGTCAGGCTGGGCACGGATTTAGGCAACGCCGCCAGCAGGTTGCGTGCCATCATCGGTGACAGGCTGTCGATACGCACGAAATCCGATCCTCTTGAGCCTTGTTGGCTCTCCTCTTCCTATAAGACGAGTAGCGTTAATTTTCCACTTGGCCCGAGAGGTTTATGTATCGTCTCTCTGCATCGTTCCTGGCGCTCGCGCTGGCCTGTTTCGGCGCGCCCCAGGCGATGGCCCAGACGCGGATCAAGGACATTGTCGACGTCGAAAATGTCCGCGAAAACCAGCTGGTTGGCTATGGCCTGGTGGTCGGCCTCGCCGGCACCGGCGATCGCATCCGCAATGCCCCCTTCACCGAGGAATCGATGCAGTCGATGCTCGAGCGGATGGGCGTTAACATTCGCGGCACCCAGATGCGCACGCAGAACGTCGCCGCCGTCTCGATCACCGCGACGATGCCCCCCTTTTCGCGCTCGGGTTCGCGGATCGACGTGCAGGTTTCCGCGCTGGGCGACGCGACCAGCCTCCAGGGCGGCACGCTGATCGCGTCCTCGCTTCGTGCGCTCGACGGCGAGATCTATGCGGTCGCGCAGGGGCCCGTGGCGGTTTCGGGCTTCAAGGCGCAGGGCGCCGCCGCCAATGTCAGCCGCGGCGTGACGACCTCTGCCCGGATCGCCGGCGGCGCGATCGTGGAGCGCGAGGTCCCCTATCAGCTGCGCTCGGCCAACAGCCTGAAGCTCGCGCTGAAGAACCCCGATTTCACGACCGCCGACCGCATCGCCCGGGCGATCAACGGCCGCTATCCCGGCGCTGCCCAGATGCTCGATCCCGCAACCGTGGAGGTCCGCCCGTCGAACCAGTTCGCCGGTTCGGTGATCGACCTGGTCACGCAGGTCGGCGATCTCGAGGTGAAGGTGGACCAGCCGGCCAAGGTGGTGATCAACGAGGCTTCGGGCACCGTGGTGATGAACAGCGACGTGCGGATCACCCCCGTCGCCATCGCGCAGGGCGGCCTGACCATTTCGGTGACCGAGACGCCGCAGGTATCGCAGCCCGCCCCCTTCTCGCAGGGACAGACGACGGTGGTGCCGCGCACCCAGGTGCAGGTGAATGACGGCAACGGCGCGAGCCTCGCCGTCATCAACGGTCCTTCGCTCAAGTCGCTCGTCAGCGGGCTCAACACACTGGGCGTCTCGCCGCGCGACCTGATCACCATTCTGCAGGCGATCAAGACCGCGGGCGCCCTCCAGGCCGAAATCGAGGTGCAGTGATGACCGATCTGACTCCCCTGCCCGCTTCTGCCGCCGCGGCTGCGGGCGCGCCGGCCAAGCCGGTGCCCAAGGTGGATCCCAAGAACGCCAAGACGGCGCGCGACTTCGAAAGCGTGTTCCTCGGCCAGATGACCCAGCTCATGCTCCAGAGCGTGCAGCAGGACGACCAGTTCAGCGGCGGCAACGGCGAGGAGATCTTCCGCGGCATGCTCGCGGAAAAGCTCGGCACGGAAATGTCGCGTCGCGGCGGAATCGGCCTGGCGCCGGCCGTTCTCGACCAGATCCTCAAGCTTCAGCAAGGACAGAAATGATCACCCAGCTCGTCGACGCGATGGTCTCCCTCACCTCCCTGATGGAGGAGGAGAGCGAACGCCTGGTCCGCACGCCGTACATGCGCGAGCTCGGCGAGATCGCCGATGCCAAGCTGCGCCTGGCCGGCCGCATCGAGGCGGAGATCGCCCGCCTGAAGCGCGAGCATCTCGACGACTGGCTCGACACGCTAGAACCGGAAGCCCGCGAAGCCCTGTCGGAAGCGAGCCGTGCGCTCCGCGACGCGTCGGTGGTGAACGCGCGGATCATCTCGCGACAGATCGAGCTGTCGTCGGAAATGATGGCCGCTATCGCCGCCGAGGCCCAGCGGCTGACCGGCAGCCGCAGCACGACCTACAGCGCCTGTGGCGGACTGACCGGCATTGATGCCCCTGCGCCCATTTCGGTTAATGCACGATTGTGAATATTTCTGAGATTCGTCTCATTGTGCAAACGATCGTTGCGGTGCGGCGAGCTTCTGTCTCGTTTTAGGGCAAGCGAACGCCTCGAAATTCCAAAATCCATCATGCAACCATCTGTTTTCATTTACAATTTTTGCTGTTCATCTCTCAGCAACTATCCTGTGGCGAATCCGGCGCGTTCGACTATACGGAAATGGACAGCACGTAAGGGAAAACGAGGTCCCCGCCCCGACTGATGGGAGCGGCTCCTAACGGCTGGCATTGGCATAGGGAGGTCTGGATTATGAAGTTCAAGTTGCTTATGGTTGCTGCGGTTGCGGCGAGCGCTCTTTCGATGGCCGGCACCGCGCAGGCTGCTAGCTACCCCTGCACGAACACCATTCAGTGCAACTTCGACGGCACTTCGGGCGGTCTGAAGGTCTATGTTCCGGCCAAGACCGAGAACACCGACATCTTCTCGATCACCTTCGGTTCGGCCGGCGTGTTCACCGTCAACCCGACCACCGCGTTCGGCAAGGTGCTGAGCTTCGTGTCGCTCGGCCTCAACGGCCAGAGCTTCACCAGCATCACCAAGGGTGACGACTATCTGTTCAACGTCACCAAGGCGGGCACCTACGACCTGACCGTGGTCACGAAGAACACCAGCGCCTCGCAGGCGAACTACTCGGCGAGCTTCGCGTTCGGCGCGGTGCCGGAGCCGGCTACCTGGGGCATGATGATCGCGGGCGTCGGCATGGCCGGTGGTGCGCTCCGTCGTCGCCGCAGCACGCGCGTCGCGGTCGCCTGATCGCACGCCACAGCGTGAAACAAGAAAGGGCCGCGAGTTTCTCGCGGCCCTTTTTTTTGTGCGTGTTCCGGTAGCGGGAAGCGAACGGAGGGCAGTCTCAGCCGTTGCCGCCCTTGCCGAGCGCGGTCTTCAGCAGCACCATCTGCTTGCGATAGATATTGGTCACCGCGCTGAAATCGGCCTGGACCTTGCCCATCTTCAGCAACTGGTCTTCCAGCGTGACATTGTTTCCATCCGGCTTGGTCTCGCTCACGTCCTTGTCGAACACGACGCCGCTGCCCATCGGCTGCACGGCACCGAGATTCTTCATCGTACCGGTCAACTCGACACGCGGCTTGGCGATGCTGATGCCGCCTGCTCCCTGGAGCAGATCGCCGAAATTAGGCTCGGACACGTCGCGCGACTTGTAGCCGGGCGTCTCGCTGTTCGCGAGGTTCTGCGAAATGACCTGCTGCCGCTGCGACAGGTTCTGCATCCGCATCTGGATCGCGGAGAAGATCGAAGGCATTTCGGACATGGATCAGAATCCTAAGGACGTGGGAATGCCGCCCGACAGTCGGGTGAGAGCGGCCTGGTAGTTTGCGAGCTGCGCCTTTTCGATCGACGTGTTGGTATTGCTGTTGCCGCCGGTGTTCTTGACACCATCGACCAGCGCCACCTTGGTATCGTCCCAGTAAAGCGAGCGATACGCGGTTTGCGTCATCGACAATGCGTCAGTGATCTTGGCGAGCGCGGCCTTGGCATTATCGAGGCTGGAAATGCTCAGCGCCTCGTTGAGGCCCAGGCTGAAATTGCCGCCCGGGCGGACCTTCGGCGCGCTGGCGGAAAGCGTCGCCTGTGCGGCGATGCGCTGCGGTTCCATGCCGAGCTTCGACAGCGCATCGACGCCGTCCGCGCCGGCGAGGATTTCGAGTTCGTGCCCGGCCTTCATCTGGATGCGCAGCGACTGCTTGCCGTTCACCGAGACGGCCGTCACGGTCCCCTTCGACCCGCCGATCATGCTCTGGATGCGGTCGGCGATCGTTTTGAACGTGTCGTCCTTCTGGATCAGCACCTTCCGGACGCCGCCGTCATCGGCCTTGATCGAGAAATAGTCGCCAGGGCGCAGCGCGGTCTGGGTGCCGACCTTGCTGGACACATCAGGATTGATCGTACCGCGGCCGAAGCCGAGCGCTGCGATGGCGTTGTCGCCGCCGACATCCGCAGCGATGCGGACAGGTTCGGTACGCTGCAGCGCGGCGCCGAACTGGTTGGTATGCGCAATCGCGCCCGTGGTCGTGTCGATCCGCGAAACGAAACCGTCGACCGAGCCCTTCTTGGTGGCCGCAAGATCCCCCGTGGTGCGACCGCCGACGTAGAGATCGTTGCCGAGAAAGGCGATGCTGTCGACCTGATCGTCCTTCGCGGACCCGATATAGGTGGTGCTCGCGCCCGAGAGCGCGCTGTCGATCCGCGTGACGAACCCGTCGCGATCGCCGCTGGTGCTGTTCACCTGGCTGCCGGACAGCGCGGCGCGGGTCGCCCCGCCTACCACGACCGTCCCGTCGGGACCGACGGCGATTGCCCGCGCATCCGCCGTGCCGAGGCTGATGCTGCCGAGACTGGTGCTGAGCGACGAGGCGCTCATCTTCTGCACGCTGGCGACACCGTTTGCCGACATCAGCGCGAGGAGATTGCCGTCCTTGTCCATGGCAAGCCCGTTGATCACGTCGGCCCCGCCGGTATCGATCACCCGCTTTTCGGCAATCTTCCCGGTGGCGTCCAGGCGGGCGATCACGGCGTCGCCGCCGTCCTTGTTGGAGACGCGGCCCGCGACGAAAACGGAGCCATCGGCACCGACCGTCACCGCCTTGCCGACATCGGCGCCGCCCGAGCGCAGCACCGTGGAGAATTTCTCGTCGCCATTGGCGGCATATTTGGCGACGACCATGTCACCATCGGTGCTCATGCCGTTATAGGCGCCGCTGACGGTGCCGGCGACGACGATGCTGCCATCAGACGCGACCTGGACCGACGCACCGCTGGACGTGCCCGCGGCGCCCAAGCTGCGCTGCCATACGACATTGCCCGCCCCGTCCATCTTGGTGAGGAACAGGTTGTTGTCGCCGTCGGAGACGTTGCTGCCGAGGTCACCCTTGGTGTTGCCGACGACATAGCTATAGCCCTGCGCGTCGGTGGTGATCGCCGCAGCATCGGTATTGGTGAAGACGTTGCTGGTCTTGGTCTGGTTGAAGACCGTCTTGCCGCTATTGTCCTTCGTCACCGTCACACCGGTGGCGATGGTTCGACCCGCCGCGACATTCTGCGCGGTGGCGGCGCGATCAAGCGCCTGGATGCTGGCGAGGGTGACCTTGCTGCCGGCGCCGCCCGGATCGTTGAGGCGAAATACCTGCGTCGCGGTGGGCGCATCCAGCGACGTCTGACCGCTGGCGACGACCAGGGCATCCTTCGAGCCGATCTGGTCGATGCGGACCTTCTCGAGGCCGCCCGGGGAGTCGAGCACGAGGTTCCACTTGCCGTCCGTGGCCTTGGCCTCGAAGCGCGCACCCCATTTGGTGACGGGATTGCCCTTGCTGTCCAGCTTCGTCGAGCCGTCGGCATTGGTCACCACCGCCGAGCTGATCTGCGCATTGATCGACGCTGCCACCGAGGTGATCGTCGGCGGCTGCGGTCCGGTCGAAAGATCCACCGTGAAGGTCTGGCTGGTGACGCCCGTGCTCTTCGTGGTGCTGAGCGTCACGCTGAACTTCTCCGTGCCGGTAAGCCCGGGCAGCGGATCCGTGCTCTTCGACGTCAGCGGCTTGCCGGCGACTTCGAAGGAGTGGTCGGCCTTGATCTGCATCGACGTGGCGCTGGTCGAAGTCTTGTCGAACGCGAGGTTGACCTTGTCCGACGGCGCGCTGGCGAGATACTTCTGGAGGTCCGCCAGCCCCTTCTGGAAAGCCTTCTGATAGATCGCGCGCTGGCCGTCCGACGTGCCCTTGGCGTTCGCCGCCTCGGCCAGCACCCGCAGCTTGTCCAGCGCCTTGTACGCCGTGAAGCTGGTCTTCACGTCGTCGTTCAGGATGTTTCCCTGGCTGTCCTGGCTCTGCGGATCGATGATGGTAGGTTTGGCGAGGATCGACGTCAGCTGGCTGGACGAGGAGGTGGCGGCCCTCGGATCCTTCCATGGCGGCGTGGTCGTGGGTGCCGTGAACTGCGCCTTGGCCACGCGCACGGCCTTGCTCTCGAAGGTAGGGGCGGCGAAGTTGGCAGAATTCAAGGCATTCTGCCCGGTGAGGATACTCAGTCCGATGAGATTTGCCGATAAATTAACCATGATCCGATCCGTCCCTTCCCCATTTGAATCTATAATAGAGGAGAGCGCGGCCTTGCGGGTGCGCGCGGACCATTTTCTGCAGGGATGAGCATGGCTTCTGTCGCCACGGTGGGTGAACCGCCAGAACTGAAGAAATTCTCCGGACCGCAGCGCGCGGCCGCGCTGATGCTCGCGCTCGGCAAGGAGCATGGCGCGCCGATCTGGGACCAGCTCTCCACCGACGAGATCAAGGAGCTCTCCTCCACCATCTCCAGCCTGGGCCGCATCCCCAGCGTCGTCGTCGAATATCTGCTCGTCCAGTTCACCGGCGAAGTGGCGAGCATGGCCTCGCTCCACGGCAGCTACGAAACCACCGAACGCCTGCTCGCCGGCATCCTGCCGAACGACAAGGTGAAGGAGATCATGGAGGATATCCGTGGTCCCTCGGGCCGGACGATGTGGGACAAGCTGTCCAACGTTTCCGAAACGGTGCTGGCGGGTGCGCTGAAGCAGGAATATCCCCAGACCGTCGCCGTCATCCTCTCCAAGCTGCGTCCCGACCATGCCGCCCGCGTGCTGGCCGAGCTGCCGCGCGAGTTCGCCGTGGACGTTATCATGCGCATGCTGCGGATGGATACGGTGCAGAAGGAGGTCATCAACCAGGTCGAGCAGACGCTGAAGACCGAGTTCATGACCAACCTTTCCCGTTCGCAGAAGCGCGACCCGCACGAGAGCATGGCCGAGCTGTTCAACTCGCTCGACCGCTCGACCGAGGAAGCGATGCTCACCGCGCTCGACGCCAAGGCGCCGGAAAGCGCCGAACGCATCCGCGCGCTGATGTTCACCTTCGAGGACCTGTCCAACCTGCTGCCGCCGGCGATCGCATCGATCGTCCGCAATGCCGACAAGCGCGAGATGGCGCTGGCACTGAAGGGCGCACCGGATCAGCTGAAGCAGATGTTCTTCAACGCGATGACCGAGCGTGCCGCGAAGCTGATGCGCGAGGACATGGCCGGCATGGGCCCGGTCCGCGCCCGCGATTGCGAAGAGGCCCAGTCGAGCCTCGTCCGCCTGGCCAAGGACCTTGCCGATCGCGGCGAGATCCTGCTGGTCGATCCCAAGTCCGACGACGCGATGATTATCTGAGGAGCATGGCAGCATGAGCATCCATGTCGAACGTTTCGCCTTCGATCGTGTCTTTTCGGCCCCCGTGCCGGACAAGAAGCTGGTCGACGAGGACGCGCTGATCGAACTCGCCGCGCTGCGCGCCGAGATCGCGCTGCTCAAGGCCGATCAGCAGGCGGTGATCGATCGCGCGCGTGCCGAAGGCTATGAGGCGGGCCTCGCCCAGGCCCGGGCCGAGCGCGAAGTGGCGCTGCTGAGCGCGGTCGATGCGCTGCACGCCGGCATCGAGGTGATCGACGCCCAATTCACGGAAATCACCGAGCGGGTGACGAGCGAGGCCACGGAAGTCGCGCTTGCCGCCGCCGACCATATCGCCGCGCGCGCCATCGAGCGCGCGCCCGGCGAGGCGATCGATGCGGCGATCGGGCGGGTACTCGGCCAGGTCGCGCGCGGCACCGAGCTGCAGGTGCGCGTCCACCCCGATCTGGTGGACGACATCGAAGCCAAGATCGCCGACCGCCAGTCCAAGGATCGCCGCAAGCTGAGCCTCACCGTCGCGCCGGATGCGACGCTGGCGCTGGGGGACGCGCTGATCAACTGGGACGAGGGTGGCCTGACGCTCAACGCGCAGCAGCGGCGCGACGCGGTGGCCGCCGAGCTGGAGAGCCTGCTGCTGCACTGAAACCGGCGAGCGGAACGGCCTTTCCCGCCGACGGTTGACCCCCTTCGAAACCGTGAAGGGGATTTAACATGCCGCAGCCCGTTCGTTTTTCGCCCAGCGTCGAACAACCCCAGCCCGACGAGGCGGAGACGATCGCCGGACTGAAAGAACAGTTCCAGAAGATCCTCGACACGACCTCGCAGGATTACCGGCACGCCGTCCGATCGGTGCACGCCAAGGGCCATGGTGTTGCGCGCGGCACGTTCACGGTTGCGGAGAATCTGCCGCCCGAACTGGCGCAGGGCCTGTTCGCCACGCCCGGCCGCCATGAGGCGATCCTGCGCTTCTCCACCAATGCCGGCGACATTCTGGACGACTCCATCCGCCTGCCCCGCGGCGTCGCGCTGAAGGTGCTGGGCGTGGAGGGCGAGCGCCTTCCCGGTAGCGAAGGCGACACGACGCAGGACTTCGTGATGGTCAACGCACCGGCCTTCGCCGCGCCGGACGCGAAGAAGTTTCTCACCAACCTCAAGCTGTTGGCTTCCACCACCGACAAGGCGGAAGGCGCGAAGAAGCTGCTTTCCGCCGTGCTGCGCAGCTTCGAGGCGGCGCTGGAGGCGGTCGGCGGCAAGTCGGCGCTGCTCAGCACCTTGGGCGGCGCCAAGCCCGTCCACCCGCTGGGCGCGACCTATTACAGCCAGACGCCCTATCGCTATGGCGAGTACATCGCCAAGTTCCAGCTCGTACCCGTTTCCGGCATCAAGGACTTCGCCGACGAGACGATCAATGCCACCGGCCGCCCGGACGCGATCCGCGAAGCGGTGAACGAGTTGCTGTTGGAACAGGGCGGAACCTGGGAGCTCCGCGTGCAGCTGTGCACCGATCTCGAGGAAATGCCGGTCGAGGATGCCTCGGTCGTCTGGGACGAGGACGAAAGCCCCTATCGCACCGTCGCGACGCTGCAGGTCGAGCCGCAGGCGGGCTGGGTGCCTGGCGAAAGCGACCGGATCGAGGACCGGCTGTCCTTCGCGCCCTGGCACGGCCTTGCCGCGCACCAGCCGCTTGGCGGCGTCAACCGCGCGCGCAAGGAACCGTATAAATTCTCGGCAGACTATCGGGGCCGCTTCAACGGCTGCCCGATGCATGAGCCGCGGGTCCTGGACGATCTGACCGTAGAAGCCTGAAGGGCGGAGGCCGCTGCGAGGCGGCGGCCCCTTCCCTTTTCCGCGCGATCAGCCCCGATGCGGATCGCGCGGATGTCCCGGCGGAGGTCCTGGATGCGGCGCCTGCGGATGCGGCCGCGCCTGCTCTGCATGGGCCGCGGCCTGCGCACGCTGCTGCTGCGCCATCTGCACCCGCGCCTGCGCCTGGCGCTGTTTCGCCTGCGCGTGCTCAGCCTGCGTTTGGCGCGCGCGTGCGGCGGCCTGGGCCTGTTGCTGCGCCCGCTCTTCCATCGCCCGTTGCTGTGCCTGCTGGCGCTGGGCAGCCTGTGCCTGTGCGCGTTGCTGCGCCTGTTCGCGCTGGGCCATCTGCTGCATCTGCCGCTGCTCGGCCAGCTGCGCCGCATGCGCGCGCTGTGCAGCCGCCCGAGCCTGGGCTTGTTGCTGCGCCTGCGCCTGGCGCTCCGCCACCAGTTGGCGCGCCCGCTGCTGGTCTGCGGCCTGCTGGGCCTGCCGCCGTTCCGCCTGCTGACGCGCTTGCTGCTCCGCGAGCTGCCGCTGCATCGCCTGCTGGTTCGCACGCTGCTGCGCCTGCTGTTGCCAGATGCGCCGCTGCTCCGCCTGGGCCTGGGCCTGTTGCTGGGCACGCTGCTGTGCCTGGCGCTGTTCAGCCTGTCGCTGCGCCAGCTGCTGTGCCCGGATCTGCTGTTCCTGGCGTTGCGCCTCGGGCTGGCGATCACCGCCGAACCAGCTGGGCAACCAGCCGCGATGCGGCGGCGGCGCGGGCGGTATATAGGCCACAGGCTGGGGTGCGGGGGTGCGGAAACCCTGTTGCTGCCAGGCCGCAAAGCGCTGGGCGGCGAAGGCGCGCTGCTCGCGCTCCTGCTCCCAGGCGTTCCGCTCCTGCGCGGCATGGGCCTGCCGATAGGCTTGCCATTCCGCCTGCCGCGCCTGTGCCGCCGCCCACTCGGCGTTGGCGGCGGCGATCTCTGCGCGGCGTGCTGCCCAATTGGCCGCGACGACGCCGCGATGCTCGCGCGCTGCGGACAGACGATAGAGATACTCGGCGCGGTCGTAATAGCGCGAGGCGATATCGGCGCGGCCGACATAGGCCTCCGGCGGCAACAGGTCCCCGCCATCGTCATAGACCGCGACGAGATCGCCGCCGGAATAGGCGTAGCTGTAGTTGGGATCCCGCACGAGATAGGGCGTGTCGGCGCCCGGCTGATAGTAATAATAGCGATAGCCGCCGTCGATCGGCTCGGCATAGCGCCGGTCGCCGACGCTGGTTTGCCACACCCAGGGCGATACGCGCCCATCGTCATAGGCATAGTCCGGCGGCGCATCGCCGATGGCGTTCGCGACGCCTTCCGCCCGATCCAGATAGGCATAGGCATCGCTGCGCCGTGCCACCTGCGCCACGCGCACACGGCCGGTCGCCGGCAGGGCCTGGGCGGGCGGCGCGGCGGCGAGGGACGTCGCCGCGCCCGGTTGCAGCGGCACTGCGGCAGGCAGCGCCGGCAGTGCGTCGACCATATTGCCCATCACGGCGTTCGCGGCGGCCTGATGCGCCGGGGTGCCGGGATTGCACCCCGCCAGTGCCAGGGCGAGCACATTTGTGCCGAGCATGGCGGGGCGTCTCCAAGGATCGGACATGGCAGCTCCTCACTTCCTGCCCCCTTGTCCCGCATTCTGCCGGATCTCGGCTGAACCGGGGCTGGCGCCGGCGTTCATCGGCCGTCAAACGTCCAACGCCCGTTTCGGATGCGGAAACGGGACGCGCGGATCAGCCCGAAGCGAGGTGGCGCATCTGCGCACCGACGGTGCGGGGCGTGAGGCCACTGGCCAGCACCATGTCGAGCAGCGCCTCGTGCTGGCCGGCGGAGACCGTCCCGTCGCTCTCCGGCCCGTCGCCGACCTGATGGAACACCAGGATCGCCCAGCGCTGCTCGTGCCGCGCCAGCTGGAGATAGTTGAACACGTCCAGCGGCTCCGCGTCATAGCCGATCGCCAGTGCCTGGAGCCGGTAGGGGTGCCGCGTCACCCAGCCCGACGGATTGGGCGGCCCCTCGCTGTTGCGGGCGCTGCGGATGCCGAGCCGTCGTAGCATCGCTTCGTATCGCGCCCGCTGCACATTGGGCGCGCCGGGGCCGAGATTGGTGACGTCGCACGGATAGGCGAAATCCCGCGCCCGCGCCGGCCCTGCCACGCTGTCCAGCCAGGCCTCGAGCGGGGCGAATTCGCGAGCGGCATAGTCGCGTGCGGAAAGCGGGCCGATGTTGCACGGATGGTGCATGGTATGCGCGCCCAGTTCATGCCCGCGCGCCGGCAGCTTCTCCCAGTCGCCGACGCGATCGACGATATTATCCCAGGTGACGTAGAAGGTGCCGCGCAGCCCCCGCCGCTCCAGCGCCGGGACCGCAACATCGAGGTGCGACGGCAGGCCGTCGTCATAGGTGAGGCTCACGGCACCGCCTGTGGCGGTTTCCGCATGTGCGGCGCGGGCGCCGAGGATCAGCGTCGCCAGCCCCGTCGCGAAGTGCCGCCTGTTCACCTGCATGTCGTCTCCCATCGGGCCCGGAACGCGGCCGCGCTGCCTGTGGCCGCGAAAGACGGGCCTGGCAACCGTCCCGCGGCGGCTTCGCATCAACCGCTCGCGCGCTAGGCAAAAAATTCCCACCCGGCAGAAACTGCCGCTCCGCCCCCTTCCTATAAGACTAAGCAACAAGGGGCATTCCGCGCCCCGTAGCTACTGCATGGGGCGGCTTTGGAAGCGATCAAGAATCTGGTGACGCAACTCGGCACCAAGCGGCTCGCGATGATGGGCGGTGTGGCGTTCGCCCTGCTGGCGGCGCTGACCTTCGTGGCGATGAGCAGCTCCAAGTCCAACATGGGCTATCTCTACACCGATCTCGATCCGGCCGCGGCCTCGACGATCACCGAGAAGCTGAAGGCGCAGAACGTGCCCTACACGCTCTCCGCCGACGGCACCGCGATCATGGCCCCCGAGGACAAGCTGGCCGAACTGCGCATGAGCATGGCCAGCGAGAAGCTGGGCGGCAAGATCGGCTATGAGGTGCTCGACGAGGAGCAGCCCTTCGGCGTTTCCGCCAGCCGCGCCAAGATGAACGAGACGCGCGCCATTGAAGGCGAGCTCTCCAAGTCGATCCAGACCATCCAGAGCGTCACCGCCGCCCGCGTCCATATCGTGATGCCCGAGCGCGCGATGTTTGCCAACGAAAGCCGCAAGGCGACCGCCGCCGTCACCATCAAGACCAAGGGCCATATCGGCTCCGAGCAGGTGGCGGCGATCCGCTACCTCGTTTCCTCCTCGGTGCCGGAGCTTTCGCCCGACGCCGTCTCGGTCGTCGACCAGACCGGCGCGCTGCTCGCGCGCGCGGGCGATCCGGACACCGCCGCCGCCGGCGACGCCGACGAGCGCCAGCAGACCGTCGAAGGCAAGCTGCGCGACGAGATCGAAGCGCTGCTCCAGCCGATCGTCGGCGAGGGCAAGGTCCGCGCCGAGGTCTCCGCCCAGATTGATCGCGACCAGACGCGCGAGGAATCGAACGTCTATGATCCGGACAAGCAGGTCGTCGCCCGCCAGGTGAGCGTCGAGACCGGCGACCAGAACAAGGAAAGCGACGCGGGGCCCCAGACCGCTTCGGTCGCGAACCAGCTGCCCGACGCCAAGGCCAATCCGGGCACCCCGGGCAGCTCGCGCCAATCGGCCAGCAACCAGACCTCGGAAGACACGACCTATTCGAACAGCTCGACCAAGACGGTCACGCTGCGCTCGCCGGGCAAGGTCACCCGCCTCACCGTCGCGGTGATGGTCGATGGCGGTCCGAAGGGCCTGCCCGCCGACCAGATCCAGCGTCTGCAGCGCCTGGTGGAGAATGCCGTGGGCATCGACACCCAGCGCGGTGACAGCGTGGTGGTGGAAAGCATGCCCTTCTCGGCAGTGCCGGTGGACGAGGGCAAGGAAAGCTTCCTCTCCAAGCTGCCGATGGACCGGATCTGGACCTTCCTGCAGCTCGCGCTGATCGCCGGCGTCGGCCTGCTCGCCCTGCGCATGCTGAAGCCCAAGGCCGACCCGCTGCCGATCGAGCCGGAAATGACCGCGCTCGAAGCCCAGAAGCAGGCCGAGGAACTGCGCGCGCTGACCGAACGGGCCGCCGATGGCGACCCGGACGCGCTGCAGCAGCTCGAGCATATGACGCCGAGCGAAACCGCGCTGCTCGATCAGGAAATCGCCCTCGCCCAGGTGGACGGGCGGATCAAGCTCTCCGCCCTGAAGCGGATCGGATCGGCCATCGCGGCCAGCCCGCCCGAGGCCGCCTCGGTGATCCGCCAGTGGATGAACGCATAGGATATTAGCAGATGACGATCGATCCCCACGACATCATCCCGTCCGACGGCTCCGAGCCCCGGCCCGCGCCCGCCCCCGATTTCGAGGATTTCGAACTGCCGGGCAGCACGCCCGATCCGCATGCCGTCAGCGCCGGCCTGGAAGCGGTGCACGACGTTCCGGTGAAGGTTCAGGCGGTGCTGGGCCGCGCGCGCATGCCGATCGGCGATCTGCTCGCGCTCTCCTCCGGCACCGTTCTCGAACTGGACCGCCGCGTCGGCGAGCCGGTCGACATCTTCGTCAACGATCGCCTGATCGCCCGCGGCGAAGTCGTGCTGATCGACAACGCGCTGGGCGTGACGCTCACCGAAATCGTGCGGCCCGACCGCTGATGGCAAATCCGATCCGCATGCTGCTCATCGGCGCCCCCGGCAGCGAGTTCCGTCTCGCCGCCGAACTGGCGCGGAGCGCCGGCGCCGAAGTGGCGATGGCCGACACCCCGGAGGACGGGCTGGTCGAGCTGCGCCAGGGCGGTGCCGATCTCGTGATGATCGACGTCGAGGCCGACATTGCCGGCTTCATGGCGAGCATCCATGCCGAACGCTTCACCATCGCCGTGCTGGCCTGCGGCATCGACGCCCCCGCCGAGCGTGCGGTGGCGGCGATCCGTGCCGGTGCGCGCGACTATGTGCCGCTCCCGCCGCAGCGCGAGTTGATCGCCGCGGCGATCGCCTCGGTGGTCGAGCGCAAGGCACCGGCCTGGATCGGCGGCCACCCCGCCCTCGCTCGCGCCCTGTCGCTCGCGGCCGGCGTCGCGCCCAGCGGCGCGCCCGTGCTGATCACCGGCGAAAAGGGCAGCGGCAAGGAAATGATGGCGCGCGCGGTGCACGACGCTTCCGGGCGCCCGCACCCCATGCTCGTCGCCGAATGCGCCGGGGTCGCACCGGACGTGCTCGAATCCGAACTGTTCGGCCATGAAGCCGGCGCCTTCCCCGGCGCCGTCGCCCGCCGCATCGGCCGGCTCGAAAAGGCCGGGCACGGCACGGTGCTGCTGCGCGAAGTCGGCATGCTGTCGCCGGCGCTGCAGGCCAAGCTGCACGACGTGCTGCAGAAGCAGCAGTTCCGCCGCCTTGCCGGCAGCGAACTGGTGCCGTTCCACGCTCGGCTGATCGCGACGTCGAGCCTGAACCTCGATGCGCTGGTCGAAAGCGGCACGTTCCGCGCCGATTTGCTGGTGCGGATGGGGCTGGTCCGTGTCGAGGTGCCGCCGCTGCGTGCCCGCGGCGAGGACATCCTCGCCCTCGCCCGCTATTTCGCCAAGCGCCACGCCGAAGTGGACGGCCTGCCCGCGCGTGCCTTCACCGACGAGGCATTGGCGCTGCTCCAGCGCTATGTCTGGCCGGGCAATATCCGCGAGCTGGACGAGACGGTGCACCGCGCGATCCTGCTGGGTCGCGGCGCCGCGATCATGCCGGGCGACCTGGTGCGCGCCGACGGCACGCCCCTGTCCGAGCTCAACGCCGAGACCAATCCGCTCGACATCAACAGCCTGGTCGGCCGGACGGTGGAGGAAGTCGAGCGCGAGCTGATCCTGCAGACGCTCGAGCGCTGCCACGGCAACCGCACCTCGGCGTCGAACATCCTCGGCATTTCGGTGCGGACGATGCGCAACAAGCTGCGCAGCTTCATCGAAGCCGGCATCGCCGTCTCGCCCGCGCCCTGACCTCTATTCCCGGTAGCAGCCCATGCCTCCCGTCGTCCTGAACTTCTTCCAGCGGATCGGCGCCAATCGCGACATGGCGCTCGCCGGCGGCGTGATCGCGATCATCGCGATGCTGATCCTGCCGATGCCCGGCTGGCTGCTCGACATGGGCCTCGCCCTGTCGATCACCCTCTCGGTGATGATCCTGATGACGGCGTTGTTCATCGAGAAGCCGCTGGAACTCAGCGCCTTCCCGACGATCCTGCTGATCGCGACGATGCTGCGGCTGGGCCTGAACCTCGCCTCTACCCGCCTCATCCTCGGCCATGGCCATGAAGGACCGGATGCCGCCGGCGGCGTGATTGGCGCCTTCGGCAAGTTCCTGATGGGCGGCGAGACGATCATCGGCCTCACCATCTTCATCATCCTGGTCGTCATCAACTTCGTCGTCATCACCAAGGGCGCCGGCCGCATCGCCGAAGTCGCCGCGCGGTTCAGCCTCGACTCGATGCCCGGCAAGCAGATGGCGATCGACGCCGATCTTTCCGCCGGCATGATCAACGAGGAACAGGCCAAGCAGCGCCGCGCCGACGTGGAGGCCGAAAGCGGCTTCTACGGCGCGATGGACGGTGCGTCCAAGTTCGTGAAGGGCGATGCGGTCGCCGGCCTGCTGATCACCGCGATCAACATCGTCGTCGGCCTGGGCATCGGCGTCATCTCGCACGGCGTGCCGATCGGCGAGGCTTTCCATACCTATACCGTGCTCACCGCCGGCGACGGGCTGGTCAGCCAGATCCCGGCACTGATCGTCTCCACCGCCGCGGGCCTGCTCGTCTCCAAGGGCGGCGTGGCCGGCAAGACCGGTTCGGCGCTGGGCGACCAGCTCGGCCGCTATCCCAAGGCGTTCGGCATGGTGTCGTTCCTGATGGGTGCGCTGGCGCTGATGCCGGGCCTGCCCTTCGTGCCGTTCGCCGCCTTCTCCGCCCTGTCGGGCTGGCTGGCCTGGGACATGTCGCGCCGCGCCACCGCCAAAGCGGCGCAGGAGCGGCTGAAGGCGGCCGCCGAAGCCGTTCAGGCGCAGACCGTCGAACAGCCGATTGCCGAGACTCTGGCCATCGACGCCGTGCGGATCGAGATCGGCTATGCCCTGCTGCCGATGATCAACGACGATACGCGCGAACCGCGGCTTGACGATCAGGTGCGCGCGCTGCGCCGCCAGATGGCGACGGAATATGGCTTTGTGCTGCCGTCGGTGCGGATCATCGACAATATGGGCCTGAAGCCCAACGAATATGTCATCTCGATCAAGGAAACCGAGGCGGCGCGCGGCGAGATTCGTCTGGAAAAGCTGCTGCTGATCAATCCGGGCGGCGGCCAGGTCGGCCTGCCGGGCGAGGAAACCAGGGAACCGGTGTTCGGTCTGCCCGCGCTGTGGATCGATCGCGAACTGCGCGACGAAGCCGGCTTCCGCGGCCTCACCGTGGTCGACTGCGGTACGATCATCGCGACGCACCTGACCGAACTGGTGAAAGACAATATCTCCGATCTGCTCTCCTACACCGAGACGCAGAAGCTGCTGACCGAAGTCCACAAGGAATCGGAAAAGCTGGTGGCGGACATCATCCCGTCCAAGGTGTCGGTATCGAGCGTGCAGCGCATCCTGCAGAACCTGCTGGCCGAAGGCATCTCGATCCGCGACGTGCCGACGATCCTGGAAGGCATCGCGGAATCGGCGCCGCTCACCAGCAACCTGACGACGATCACCGAGCATGTCCGCAGCCGCCTGGCGCGCCAGATCAGCGCGCAGCAGGTGCGCGGCGAGGCCATCCCGGTCGTCACGCTCTCGGCGGACTGGGACCAGGCCTTTGCCGACAGCATCCTCGGCGCAGGCGACGATCGCCAGCTGGCGATGGCGCCTTCCGCGCTGCAGCAGTTCATCGGTGCCGTGCGCGAAACCTATGACCGGCTGGCGCAGGACGGCGAGATCCCCTGCCTGCTCACCAGCCCATCGATCCGGCCGTTCGTCCGCTCGATCATCGAGCGTGTCCGCCCGGCAACGGTGGTCCTTTCGCAGAACGAGATCCATGCCCGCGCCCGCATCCGCGCGCTCGGGGTAATTGGCTGATCTTCCACGATCGTTTCGGCGATCATCCTATAATGGTTTGGAACGGCCACTTTTCGGCCGTGGGCACGAGGCGACTGCATGAATGTCACGACTATCGGCTTCCCCTTCGCCGCTCCCGCACCGCAAGGAGGCGCGGCGGATGCCGGAACCGGCGCCGGCTTTGCCGGGCTGCTCGGCACGGTGGCCGGTGACGGGGCCGCAGGGCAACCGACCTTCGGCATGCCCGGCGCGCCGATGCTCGGCATGCCGCAGATCGGTGCCCAGACCAACGCGCCCTTGCTCCCCAGCGCACTCGACCCGGCTACCGCACTGCCCGGTGACAAACCCCAGGTGGCGATGGCCCAATTGCTGGCCACGGCGGCACCGAGCGCGGTCACGCCTCCGGTGGCCACCGGAGGCAATCCGCTCGCCGATGCTATCGCCAAGGCACTTGCCAACGCCCAGGGTACCGGGACGGACGCCGCGACGACCGGCGACACGCCGGCGGTGCCTGCCGAAACCGGCGCGACCCCGGCCAAGGCAGCCGCCACGCCGTCCCAGCCCGGCCCCACGGAGCCGGGGCAGGGCTCCGCCGAGACCAAGCCGGGCACCACGGACCTTCCGATCGCAGCAACTGATGCAGCACTCCCCACGGCACCCGCTGCTCCGGCAGCGCCGCAACCTGCGGTAGCGGGAAAGCCGGTCGCCAAGCCGGCTCGGACGGAAGCGAGTGACGATGCGGGGCTGGATCCTGCGGGCGCGCCCCTCCCCGCGCCGCAACAGGCCAATGTGGCTCTCGCGGTGCAGCCGGTCGCGGTACCCGTTGCCCAACCGCAGCCCGTCGCGCAGCCCGCGGCGCAGCAGCCGGCCGCGCAGGGCAAGACCAGCGGCGTGCAGGCGCCGCGCTCCGGCAAGATCGACACCGTTGCGGCGAACGACACCGCGCCCGCGCAGAGCACGCACGACAAGATTGCGGATCTGGCACAGGCGATCGGCCCGCACGGACAGAGCGGCGGCGACGCCAGCGCGCAGGGCGACAGCAAGCAGCAGGCATTCGGGCAGCAGCTCGCCTCGGTGGATGCCCGCCAGGCGGGCGCCGCTGCGATGGCGGGCACCGCCCCCTTCAATGCGATGCCAGCGACGACGGCATCGCCAGCGTCCGAACCCGTGCTGCACGCCCGCCCGGGCGAGCTGGGCCGGAACCTCGGCGTCGAAATTGCCCGCAAGGTGGATGCGGGCGAGGACACGCTGCGCGTGCGGCTGAATCCCGCCGAGCTCGGCCGCGTCGAAGTGACGCTTGCCTTCGACGACAAGGGCCGGGTGCAGGCAACCATGCGCGCGGAGAGCGAGCACGCGCTGAATCTGCTCCGCCAGGACGCGCCGGACCTTGGCCGCGCGCTCGACCAGGCCGGCATTCGCAACGACGCCGCCAGCTTCCGCTTCGAAAGTCGCGACGGCGGATCGGGCGGCAGCGGGAACGGCCAGTCCGCCTTCCAGCAGCAGTCGCGCGGCGGCAACCAGCAATTCCAAGACGAACCCGAAATCCAGACTGCCGCCTATCGCTCCGTCCGGAGCGATGGCCAGGTCGACCTCATCGCCTAACGCTCAGGAGTAGCGCATGACTCTCGTCTCTTCCGCCACTAGCCAGTCCGCAGCGCAAAGCGCCTCGGATGCGGCGACGTCCAAGCTGACCGGCGACTATACGCTGTTCCTGAAACTGCTGACCACCCAGATGCAGAACCAGGATCCGATGAACCCGATGGACAGCGCGCAATATACGCAGCAGCTGATCCAGTACTCGCAGGTCGAACAGTCGATCTCGCAGACCAAGACGCTCAACTCGATCCTGTCGGGCCTGAACATGACCTCGCTGACCACGAGCTCGTCGATGATCGGCCAGCCGGTGCAGCTCAACTCTGACAAGGCGGGCCTCAGCGCAACGACTCCCGCGCAGTGGGAGTGGAACTCGACCAACGCGATCAGTCAGCTCACCGCCACCGTCACCGACTCGAAGGGCGTGACGGTCGAGACGTTCAACGTCCCCGTGTCCGGCAAGTCAGGCCAGTTCAGCTGGGACGGCTCCACCACCAAGGGTCAGAAGTACACCGACGGCCTGTATCAGCTGACGCTGACCGGCAAGACCGATGCCGGCGCCAAGATCGCCACGACCGCAACTGCCGTCGGCAAGGTCACCGATGTGCAGATGCTCAATGGAACGCCCGTCGTTTCGGTAAACGGCGCACAGTACCCCACCAGCATGATCTTGCGGATTCAGAAGTAACTATTTCGGGTTAGACTGATGCCTATGTAGTCCGGCTTAAGTAAAAATCCTGGATCTGATTGGAGCCGGATTCGTTTCTCTCCCGACCAAATTTGCGATATAAAAGGAACAGAAGCAGCGAGGACGTTCCGATCCCCTCACGATCCTAGCGCTTCGAAATTTGCCGAGCCCCCCGCTCGGCATAGCGGCAGGCCAGTTCCCCCCAACTGGCCTGCCGCTCGCATTTCCGGGCCATGCGGTTGCATCGCCGGATCATCGCGGGATGCCCCTGCCCCTTCGCATCCGGCGTCCTCAGCCCCGCGCATCGCCGCTGCGTGACCTTGGGGCGCTTCCTTCCGCCGGACGCGATAGGTTGCATCCCATCGCTCCGAAGCGGGTGCAACGGCGCCAGCGCTCTCAATCTCGATAGGTAAGATGGCGGGTACGGGCCCAAGCCGGAGGCTACGCAGCCTGCGCGGGCAGCACGAAACCCGTTAGCGCGAAAATCTTAGTGGACCCGCGCCTCGGCACGGCGGGTGAGTTCGCGCGCATGGGCGGATACGATGCACAGCTCGGCATAGAGCCGATCCCAGAAGGGTGCCGCGATCTCCAGCGCAGCGCTGCTTTCCTGGGCGAGGACGAGCGCCGCAGAGGGGTCCAGCTCAAGCTTGAAGCGGGTGGAGAACATGCCGTCGACATGCTCGTCCGGCAGCCCCTGGGGCACCGACAGGCGCGCCGACATGATGTAGCCGGCCAGCACCTCCACGCCATACCCGTCGAGCAGGATCCGCGGGCGGGCCGAGAGGTCGGGACGTTCCAGCACGATCAGTGCACCCGAGGGATGCTCCTCGACGCTGACGCGGAGCCGGCCACCAAAGGCATCGGTAATTTCACGAATCCGCGGAAACAAGGCCGATCTCCCAATTTCTCATCATTATAGAATTGGAAACCATATGTCCCCGCCGCGTGCAGACAAAAAAGAGGGCCGGGATGGCGAACCATCCCGGCCCCCGCAAGCCTTCGGCCCCCAGGGTTGGGCCTTGGGCTATTAGCGGAACAGCGACGTGATCGTCTGCGGCGCCTGGTTGGCGATCGACAGAGCCTGCACGCCCAGCTGCTGCTTGACCTGCGCGGCCTGCAGACGAGCCGATTCCTTCGCCAGATCGGCGTCGACGAGGTTGCCGATACCGGCTTCCACCACGTCCGACAGCTTGCTGGTGAACTGCAGCTGACCGTCGAGCTGGCGCGAAGCCGCACCGAGGTTGCTCAGCGTGGTCTTCACCTTGTCCGAGAAGGTGCCGAGCGCGGTCTGCAGCGTGTCGGCGGCACCAGCGTTAGCGAGGGCGATCGCGGCGCCCTTGGTACCAGCAGCCGTCGCGAAGTCGGTGTCGGTAGCCTGGTTCGCAACGTTGATCGTGTCGCTGGCCGAAGTCGACTTGGTCGACATCAGCGCGCTGACGCTACCAACGGTCGTGCTGGCGGCCGGAGCCTTGAGGAGGTTGACGCCGTTGAACTCGGACGAATCGATGATCGAGTTCACCTGAGTCTTGAGCGAGGTCAGATCCTTCGCGACCGAGTCACGGCTGGTCTGGTCGAGACCAGCGTCCTGCGCTTCCTTGGTCTTCGAGGACATCTGGTTGACCAGATCCTGGATCTGCTCGGCACCAGCAACGGCCACGTCGGTGGTGCTCTTCGCGCGGTTGAGCGAGGAGGTAACCGCCTTCATGGTGCCCACGTCGCCGCGGAGCTTCGAAGCGATGGTGTAACGAGCCGAGTCGTCCTTGGTCGAGCTGACTTCCAGGCCGGTGTTGATGCGGCTCTGGGTGGTCGCCAGTTCCTTGTTGGTCGCATTCAGGCTCTGGAGAGCAGCCATTGCGCCGACGTTGGTGTTAACCGAAAATGCCATGTTGAATTCCTTCTTGGATGAAGCGCCGCTTTCTGCGGCCTGGACCGAAACCGCCGGTCCGGCGACGAGCAACGTACCCGCTGCTCACACCTCTCTTTTGGGAAGGAAATCGGACACACCAAAGTTCGTGCGAAGATTTTTCGTGGTTATTCCGTTTTTAATCAATTAGATAGGAAAGTATTGCCTAGCGAGCGACAAAAGCGGCAAATATTGCCTAGCAGGGCGAAAGAACATGTTGCGCGCGGCCCCGCCCCGTACACGGCGTGTCACGTCATCGTTATCCCTCCTGCTCCGCAAGCAGGACGTCTTCCGGTAGCGGTCGGGCAAAAAGAAACCCCGGCTTTCGCCGGGGCTATGAAGATCTGGCCATCGCACTGGCGCAGGCAGAGGGCCTCGCGCGCTTTGCGGAGTGCGGATATGTTTACTGCGCCAGCCCCGCCACGATGGGCAACACCGGTGCAAAGATCGTCGGCAGCCCGTTATGGACGTAAAGCCACTTGGCATAATCCATCAGGATGTCGGCCCGGTAGGCCGTCACGTCGTTGCCGAAGGTGAAGAGGATATAGTCCGCCGATAGCCGCTCGACGAGCGTATTGCTCTCGGCGGGGTCCATGCACTGGATCTCGAAGTGGAGGACGGCAGGGCGGCAATCATGGTCGAGCACGTCGTCGATGATCGCCTTGTCCATGCCCTCGGCGTCGATCACCAAAATTTCCGGCTCGCGCCCATCGGCCAGCACCTTGAGTTCGTCGAAACCGGTCACCGGCACCGTCACCCGCTCGATGCACGTCTGGATTCGGCGCGTCGTCTCGGGATCGATGGTCAGACCCCCGATCGCATTCTTGTCGTCATAGACGGAGGAGATGCCGAGCACCCAATGGGGCAGCCCTGCCGCCGTTACCTTATCCGGATTGATCGCGTTCAGGACCAGCGGCTGCCCGTCCACGCTATAGGCACGCTGCACGGGTGTCGCGTTGCGGTTGTTGGCATAGGATTGTTCCAGCCGGCGAAACATGTGCGGATTGGGCTCGAGCAGCAGCGCCGGCGGATCATAGTTGACCATCGCGGATCGGAGCGGATCGACAAGGATGCCGTCGGCGGCACCGATCTGCCACACCATCCGGTCGCGATCCCGCTCCAGCAGCCACTGGGCGACCTTGTCGAACTGGAAGGCCGGACGATCGCCGGCATCGACGGACAGCTCCGGGCTGAGAAACTGCGCAGCCTCGACCGCCATCGTCCGCGCATCGGCAATGACCTTCAGGACGACCTGGTGCGAGTCGGACCAGGGCTCCTCGAAGCTCTCCAGAATACCCGCTGCATCGACCAGGTCGCCCTTGGCCAGAAGCTGGAGCGCTTTTACCTTCTTCTGCTCCGGCGGAAGCCACGCCCCGCCCCACACATGAATGCCGAACGTGTTGGCAAGGTCTTTCCTGCGGATCGCGGAGAAGGGTTCGTCATAGAGATAGGGGTAGAAGCACTCCACCGGCAGCCGCCGATGGCGATGATTGGCGAGATGCTGCCCGAACAGCCACGGCCCCGTCGTCACGTTCGGCCGCGTCTCGTCCGGTTCGGCGGCGAGGATATGGTCGATCAGGTCACGGAAGATCGGATGGCCGGCCGGCGCCCCGATAAACCCGATCGAGCAATATTCGGTCGCCTCGGTTTCATTGCAGACGGTGAGCTCCGCGCACAGTTCTTCGGGGACGAAGTGGTTGTACGGCAGGATGTCGCAATCGAGATAGATGCCGCCATGCGTATACAGGATCTCGTACCGCGCAAGGTCCGCCCGCGAGACATGGCTGGTAAAACGATCGAGCGCCGGCTTGGACAGGGCAAATTGATCGAGGTCGCGATCGGTCCAGGTGATGAACTCGCCATCCGGATACTGGCGCTGCCATGCCTGCCAATAGGCTTCATAGGCTGCGGGGATCGGCCGGGTTCCGAACCAGATCCTGTGAAACTTGGTGGCCATGATCGTGACGCTACCTGCAAGCGGAAAAGGAGAAGGTTCGCCGACGGCTCAGGCCGCGGAGGCCAGCGGGTCGGAACCTGCCGCCGCGCCCAGCGCGTGGCGATGGATATGATCGTAGATGTGGCGCGTGCTGCCCCAGAGCTGATCGGCATAGACCGGGTCGGGGCCGTCATATTTCACGCCGGTGAAATGCTCCGGAATGAAATAGTGGCTCGGGTAGATCCGCAGCCCGTGATATTGATATTTGCGATAGGCATCGGTCAGACGCTGCGGGCCGACGGTTTCCCAGGCCATGCGATCGACCACGGTCGGCTCGTTGAAGATGTCCATGATGATCTGCCCGACGAACGGATTCCGCGGCACCGAACCGAAATAGCCGGCGGCGATCAGACCGGGGCGCGCAATCTCGCTTTCCCAGCAGGCGAACGCCTCGCAATCGAGCAGATGGTCGTCCAGCGGGCGGACGCATACGCTGTCGGCGTCGACGACGACACCGCCATGCTCGTACACGATTTCCCAGCGCATCATGTCCGCGACGCCGTTGAGCTCGCGCTCGGACATTTCGCTCATGTGGCGGCCGTTGATCCAGCCGCGCTCCTGCAGCGATTCATTGCCCCAGACGGTGATCTCCCAATCGGGATTGCGCGCCCGCCAGGTGCCGATGCAATTGTCGGGTCGCTTGGTTTCATCGCCGACCCAGATGAAATGCAGCGTCTTGGGTATCATGGCAGCAGTCCTTTGATCCGGTGGGCCTTGGCCGCACGCGGTGCGCCGCCCACTCCCTTGCCCAAGCGCCGGCGCTGCGGGCTGCCGGACACAAGGCATGTCCCTCGACTTTATAGAGGATCGGCGCTGCCCCCATCGGGGCAGATAAGGCCTTTATTTACCCTATCCGCCGGGAGCCCTGCGTGGCCCACCGAAAACGAAAGGAGAAGCAGGTCGCCCCGCCTCCCCTTGCAAACATTCGCCGTGCGTCGCGCGATCAGAACGGAAAGAGCGCATCGTAGATCTGCTGGCCCCAGCGCGCCTGCTGCGCGTCGGTCAGCTGGCCCCGGCCGCCATAGATGACGCGCGCTTCGGCGATCTGGCTGTGCTGGATCGAATTGTCGCGGGCGATGTCCTCGGGCCGGATGATGCCGGTGACGATCAGCTCGCGCATCTCGAAATTCACTCGCACTTCCTGGCGGCCGCGGATCATCAGATTGCCGTTGGGCAGCACCTGGGTGACGATGGCTGCCATCGTCATTGTGATCGTTTCCGATCGGTTGGTGGTGCCGCCGCCGGTATATTTGGAACCCGAGCTGGTATCGACCAGCTTGGAGGGGTCGCTGCCGGTCAGCTTCTTGATCGGGGTCTGCAGGCCCAGCAGGCCGGCGATGCCACTCGTCTCCGTGCCGCCGCGGGTGCGCGAGGTATTGTTGCCGATATCCGCCTTGTCCGCGATGGCGATCCTGATCGTCAGGATATCGCCTACCTTGCCCGCCCGCTGGTCACGGAAGAACGCCCCCGCGCCCGTGCGGAACAGCGACGCGCTCGGCGCATTCGCCGGCTGTTCGGGACGCGCGCGGTTCGAGCGATCCAGCGGCGCGGCGAGCGAGGGCTCGACATCCGGGGCATCGACCGGCTCCATCGTCGTCAGCTTCGGCGCCTTGCCCACCGTCTTCAGCCGGCCGACCGCACCGCAGCCCGACAGCGTGGCGCCCAGCGCCAGCGCGAGAATGATCTTACGCATGTACCCTAGTTCCTCAGGGAGTGGAGATCCGCACCGTGCCGGTGCCGTCGACGATGCCGTCGAGCGTACGATTGGTAGCCGTGACGACGATCCGCACAGGATCGCCCTGGGCACCGCCGCCCAGTGCACGACCGGCGGCGGTGATGACCATCGGACCGGAGACGATCTTGGCGGTCACCGGCTCGCCGCGCTTCACCAGCTGCGGCTTCATCACATCGCCGCGGCGGAGGAGCGTTCCGGGCATGAGCGCACGCGACGCATCCATGCCCACCACCTCTTCCGGGCGGAGCGCGCCGCGCGCGCTCGCCTCGGGACGGGTTTCGATCGAGAGGTCGCCCATCTCGATCCGCGTGCCGCGCGCGACCGCCTGCTGGACCACCGCCACCGGCACGTCCTGGGCAGGCGCCCCCGCGAGCAGCAAGAGGCCCAGCAGCATCGACATCAGCGCAGCTGGCTGGTCGTCGCCAGCATTTCGTCGGCGGTCTTTACGACGCGGCTGTTCATCTCATAGGCGCGCTGCGCGGTGATCAGCGCCGTGATTTCCGAGACCGGATTGACGTTCGAGGCTTCGATGAAGCCCTGGGTCAGCGTGCCGATACCGGTATCGCCCGGCGAGCCGACCGTGGGCTGGCCCGACGCAGCGGTTTCGAGGAAGAGGTTGCCGCCCTTCGCTTCCAGGCCGCTTTCGTTCATGAAGGTGGCGAGCTGGAGCTGGCCCAGCTGCTGCGGCTGGGTATTGCCGGCCACGGTGACTTCGACGAGACCGGTCTTGGAGACGCTGACGTCGAGCGCGCCCTGCGGGATGGTGATGCCCGGCTGCACCGGATAGCCGTCCTGCGTGACCAGCTCGCCCTGGTCGGAGATCTGGAACGAACCGTCGCGGGTGTACGAGGTGGTGCCGTCGGGCATCGTCACCTGGAAATAGCCCTTGCCCTGGATCGCCATGTCATAGGGATTGCTGGTCTGGGTCATCACCCCCTGCTCGTTGATGCGATAGACGCCGCCGGTCTTCACGCCCGAGCCGATCTGGATGCCGGCGGGTACCTTGGTGTCGCCGCCGGTGGCCGAACCGGGACGCGAGACCTGCTGGTACAGCAGATCCTGGAACTCGGCGCGCTGCCGCTTGAAGGCGGTGGTGTTCATGTTGGCGATATTGTTCGAGATCACGTCGACATTGGTCTGCTGGGCCAGCATGCCGGTCGCGGCGATGGAAAGCGTACGCATGGGTTCTATTCCTTGGTGAGAATCAGCCGACGCGGCCAAGCTTGTCGATGGCGCTCTTGCGCAGCTCGGACATCGTGTTGGAGAGGTTCTGACTGGTCTGGTAGGCGCGCAGGATCTGGATCATGTCCGTCGTCTCGGTAATCGCGTTGACGTTCGATCCCTCGACGCCGCCGCTCACCAGCTTGGTCTCGCTCGCCGGCAATTCACGGCCTCCGGTGCCGGTGAACATGTCGTTGCCGCGCGGATCGACCACCGCCTCGTTACCGAACACCGTCACGGCGATACGACCCAGCGGGCCGTTCTCGCCCATCACGGTACCGTCCGCCTGGACGTTGACCTTGCCCGCCTC
This sequence comes from Sphingomonas sp. TDK1, assembly GCF_001650735.1. GTDB lineage: Bacteria > Pseudomonadota > Alphaproteobacteria > Sphingomonadales > Sphingomonadaceae > Sphingomonas. Next base: position 333,547 of record NZ_LXVY01000048.1, read on the forward strand.
TTCCGCGGGAATCTTGATCGGCTTGCCGCCCTCGCCGAGGATGACCTGCCCGCCAGAGGTGGCGAGCTCGCCGCTCTCCAGCACCTTCACATAGCCCGCGCGCGTATAGGCGGTGGTGCCGTCGCCGGCCTGCACCGCCAGATAGCCGGGTCCGTCGATCATCACGTCGAGCGGATTGCCGGTCGGCTGGAACGCGCCGTTCGAGGCATCGTGCACCGCGCCGTAATCGAGCACGAACGACGTCTGCTTGGCGGGTTTCACCGCGCTGTCGGTCTGTTCCACATATTCACGGAACACCGGCTGTTCGCGCTTGAATCCCACCGTATTCATGTTGGCGAGGTTGTTCGCCACCACGTCCATCCGGCGCTTGAGCGCCTGCTCCTGGCTGAGGAGCACATAAGAAGAGATGTCCACCGGACCGTCCTTCGAAAAATGGTCACTAGGCAGAAATTGCCGGGTGACGCTTCTATAATAGAGGGAAATCGGACGTGCGGACGCCGCGGCCGATAAATCGGAAGGTCCAGGGTTATTATGTCGGCCGAGATCGTCGAGGATAAGAGCGCGCAGGAGGCCCCGGCGCCCAACAAGAAGAAGAAGCTGATCATCATCGGCGCCGCCACGGCTGCGGCGCTGACGCTCGGCGGTGGCGGTGCCGCCTTCTTCATGGGCGGCAAGAGCGCCAAGACCGAGGCGCACGCCGAGGAAGCTGCGGCCGACGAGGGCCATGGCGAAGGCGCGGCCAAGGAAGGCGAAGGCGGCAAGGAAGGCGAAGGCAAGGGCAAGTTCGTCGATGTGCCCACTGTCTCCGTGAACCTCCGCTCGCCGGACGGATCGCCGCGCTTCCTGAAGCTGCACCTGATGCTGGTGCCCGGCCCGAAGACGACCGACACGGCGCTCAAGGACAAGCTGCCGGTGGTGCTCGATGCCTATCAGCCCTTCCTGCGCGAGCTCCGTCCCGAGGACCTGGGCGGCTCGGCGGCCGTGTTCCGGCTGAAGGAAGAGCTGATGGTGCGCGCCACCCGCGTGCTCGGCCCGGGCATGGTCAAGGAAGTTCTCATTCAGGACCTGATCCAGCAATGATCGACCTAGACGATTTCGACCTTCCCGATCCGCCCGCCGCTCCGTTCGGCGACGATATGGGGAATTTCGGCCAGGCGGACATCGACGCGCTGTTCGGCGGCAGCGAACCGGTTCTGAAGAAGAAGGGCCTGCGCGCCGTTCTGGAATCGAAGGTCATCAGCCACGAACGGCTGCCGATGCTGGAAGTGGTGTGCGACCGCGTGGTCCGCAGCTTCGCCAGCTCGATGCGCAACATGACCTCGGACGCGATCGACGTGAGCCTGGAGGAAGTCACCTCGGCCCGCTTCGGCGAATTCATGAACCGCGTGCTGCTGCCGGCGATGGTAGGCGTGTTCAAGGTCAGCGAATGGGAAAGCTATGGCCTGATCACGGTCGAATCCGGGCTGATCTATTCGGTGGTCGACGCACTGCTCGGCGGCCGCGGCAGCAACACGCCCACGGTGATCGACGGGCGCGCCTTCACCCCGATCGAAACCTCGCTGGTCGCCCGCGTGCTGGAAACGGCGCTGCGCGATTTCGCCGACGCGTTCGAGCCGATCGAGCCGGTGAACATGAAGCTGGAACGCATCGAGACCAACCCGCGCTTCGCCGCCATCGCCGCCACTTCGAACATCTGCGCCATCGCCACCTTCCGCGTCGACATGGACGGTCGTGGCGGCTGCATCACCATGGTGTTCCCCTATGCCACGCTGGAGCCGGTGCGCCACAAGCTGCTCCAGCGCTTCATGGGCGAGAAGAGCGGCCGCGACAGCATCTGGGAGGCGCACATGGCCTCCGAAATCCGCAAGACCAATGTGACCGTCAACGTGCTGCTCGGCGAGAAGGCGCTGCCGCTCTCCGACCTGGAAGAGTTGCAGGTCGGCCAGACCATCGCGTTCGACAAGAGTCCCGACGACGCGCTCGACATGGCCTGCGGCGAGATCAAGCTCGCCCAGGCCCAGATCGGCCAGCGCAGCGGCCGCGTCGCCGTGCGCCTGGTCAACGACGTTTCCCGCACGAGGAAGAAGTAACATGAGTATCGCGCTTTTCGCCAATGTGCTGACGATCATCCTGTGCGTCGCGGTGCTCGTGCAGAGCATGCGCATGATGCGCAGCCTGCGCGCCGTGAAGGAAGGCGCCCTTACCGATGTGGTGAAGGCACTGGACAACGCCACCGTGCAGGCCCGCTCCGTCCTTTCGGACATGAAGCAGACGCTGGGCACCGATTGCGCCCGCCACGCCCGGCTTGTCGAGCAGGCACGCGATCTGCGGGACGAGCTGTCGGACATGATCGGCATCGCCGACAGCGCCTGCGAACGGATCGTCTCGGCCGTCAGCCTCGCCAACGCGCTGCGCGTGGCCGGTGAGGAAGCGGCCGCCCAGGAAGGAGAAACCGACGTCGTGGCCGACGAAACCCCCACCACGCGCGAGGCAGCGTAATGGCCCGCCCTTCCCTGCTGCTGCTGATGGCCGCGGCGTCTGCCATCGCGGCGGTCGCCAATGCCGCCAGCATCGCCACCGGCGATCAGGACGGCACCAGCAAGACGCGGCTCGGCAACTCGATCGAACGCGACCTGAGCGCGCGCGACCAGGACGCGGCGAAGCGCCAGCGCGCGCTGGACCTGCGCGAACAGGCTGCCAAGGCTGCGGAACAGCGCCTGGCGGCAAGCGTGGAAGCGCAGCAGAAGGACGCAGCCACGGGTGCGCCGGGCGCCCCGGGTGCCCCCTCGCCCGCCGAAGCCCAGTTCGACGAACTCGCCCGCATCTATCAGGCAATGAAGCCGGCCAAGGCTGCGGCGGTGTTCGAGCAGCTCGACATGGAAGTGCAGATGAAGGTGGCGCAGCGCATGCGCCCTGCCTCCACGGCAGCGATCCTGGCGTCGATGTCGCCCAAGGGCGCGGCCTCGCTCAGCATGGCCCTGGCGCGCAAGAGCGCGGCGAAGCCGGTCGCGGCGCCGGCGGCGGCCGCCATGGCCGGCCCGCCGGGCGCCGCCCGCAGGCCGGGTTGAAACTCCATCCATTCAACCTCGTCATCCCGGCTCTGGCCGGGATGACGGTGTAGGGGATCGGGGATCGGGCGGGCTGGCGGATTGGCCTGCCCCAAGGGCTTAGCGCTGGGACGCGCCCACTTCGACGATCAACACGCGCTGCAGATCCGGCGCGGCAATCTTGAGCGCCGCGGTCAGCGTCTTGTCGAGATCGGCGACATTCACCGCGCGCAGGGCAGAAGCGTCGAGTCGCGCGAATTCCACGCCGCCGGCAATCGCTGCCATGCGCAGGTTCGGCATCGCCGCGGTCAGCTTCTCGGCGGTCGCTGCGTCGTGCACCTCCAGCACCAGCCTGAAGCTCAGCGTGCCCGCGACGCGATCCGAGTCGATGATCGGCACCGCGACCGGCTCCATCTTGATCAGATGCGGCGCATCGCCTTCGCCACCGCCGCCAGAGGCGAGCGCACGCCCAGCCGGCAGTGGCGAAACCGCCGCGGCCACCAATCCGAGCATCGCCAGCGTCTGCTTGCCGCGCACCAATTTTCTCCTGTTTGCGCTTGGTTCGGGCCGCCGCTGCGGCCGCGCACGTCCTATAAATAAGGGACAAGCACTTAACGGATTACAAATGAGCCACGATCAACGCCCCGCCCGGATGCGCGTCGTCGCCGATGCGGCGGCCAGCCGCGGCAACGCCGTCGACACCAGCGACGCACAGCAGGCCCAGGCCGGCGCGCCAGGCGCTGCCGCGCCCAAGGGCCTGCCGATCGTGCCTGCGCTCATCTTCATCATCGCCTGCGCCATCGGCGGCGCGGTGGTGACCTATCTTATGGCGGGAGCCCATTGATGCGTCGTCTGCTGATCGTCGCACTGCTGTCCAGTACCGCCGCCGCGCCCCCCAGCGATCCCGCGCACGCGCCGGCGGCGCACGAAGCACCGGCTGCCGCCGCCGCAGAATCCGCTCCCGCCCCTGCCCCGACAGCGGGCGCAGGCCGCCCGGTACTGCCGCCGTTCGCCGCGGTGCTGGCCCAGATGCCGAACATCACGGACAGCCGCGCCTGGCCGGAGCTGACCGAGGAAGCCGCGTGGGACGAGATCGTCCACGCCAAGCCCGAAACCCGCCAGCTCGCGCGCTGGCGCTATGCCGGCTCGCTGATCCGCCGCGGCATGGGCGCCGAGGCGCTGGGCGTGCTCGAGACGATGGAAGCGGACGATGCCGATCTGGCACTCGTGGCGCCCTTCCAGCTGGCCAGCGGCGCTGCGCTGGTGATGATCGGCCATTATCGCGACGCCGTCGAAGCGCTGTCGCTGCCCGAACTGGAAGGCAATTCGGAAGCCTGTGCCTGGCGCGTCCGTGCGCTGGCCGGCACCGGCGACGGGCAGGCTGCCGCGCGCCAGATCAACTGCGCCGTCCCATCGATCAACGGCCGCTCGCCCGAAGAGCGCAAACCCTTCACGCTCGCCGCCGCGCGCGGTGCGATCGCCGTGGGCCAGGGCCAGTCCGCGCTTGCCTGGCTGAAGCTCTTCGGCGACCAGAATGCAGAAGCCAATCTGCTGCGCGGCAAGGCGCTGCTGGCATCGGGCGATCCCGCCGCCGGGCTGTTCCGCCTCTCCCGCGCCGAGCTGAGTGGCTCGCCGATCGTGCAGGCCGAGGCCAGACTCGCGCATATCGAGGGCGACCTGAAGCTGCATCGCGTGGACCCGGCCGAAGGCGTCAAGCAGCTGGAGGCCTTCCGCTATGGCTGGCGCGGCGACGAGATCGAGGCCGGCGCGCTCCGGCTCGAATATCAACTGGCGCTCGAGACGAACAATCACCGTGCCGCCCTGCGCAGCGCCGCCACCCTGTTCCGCTTCTATCGCCCGGACGGCGATGCCGCGCCGATGCTGAAGCAGATCCAGGCATGGCTTGGCGAGATGCTCGCGCCGGACAGCGGCACGCCGCTGCCCGAGGCGGCGGGCCTCTATTGGGACTATAAGGAACTGGCACCCGCGGGCGCAGAAGGCGACGCGCTCGCGCTGCGCCTGGCGGACCGGCTGGAAGCCGCCGGCCTGTATCCGCGCGCGGCCGAGCTGCTCCAGTATCAGCTGATGCAGCGCCGGCAGGACGTGGCCCAGGGCCCGCTGTCCGTGAAGGTCGCGACCCTGTTCATCCTCTCCGGCGATCCGGTGAAGGCGCTCGACACGATCAACGCCACCGAACAGGCCAGCTATTCGGATGCGATGCGCTTCGATCGCAAGCGGATCCAGGCCGTGGCGCTGTACAAGCTCGGTCGCGAGGCAGCCGCGATGGCCGCGCTGGACGGCGTGCCCGGCGGGAGCGGCGTGCGCAGCGAGATACACTGGCGCACGCGCAACTGGGGTTCGTTCATCACCGAGAACGAAGCCACCCTGCCCCCGCCCGGCGCGATGACCCCGCCGAACCAGGCGATCGTGTTGCGCCAGGCGGTGGCGCTGGCGATGCTGAACCAGGAAGGCAAGCTCCAGGCGCTGCGCGCCCGCTATGGTGCGGCGTTCAAGGCGCTGCCCAGCGCGCAGGCGTTCGATCTGCTCACCCAGCCGGCGCCCACCGTCGATCCCGCGCGGATCAGCGCGGCGATGGCGGCGATCCCCGAGGCGAGCCCGACGGGCGCGATCGGGGATCTGCTGGACGCGACGACTACAAGCTGAAGCGCAGCGTCGCGCGCAGGTCACGGCCTGCGAGCGGCGCATAATCCTTCAGATAGCTGCTCGCACGGCGCGCCTCGACGTCGAACAGGTTGTTGGCGGACAGCGTGAGCGTCGTACCCGGCATGGTCGGGAACGGCTTCAGGCTCAGCGTGGCATTGACCATGGTGTAGGGTGCCGTCCGCGTCTCGAACGCGGCGGTGCGATTTTGCACGAAGACATGCTCCGCCTCCAGCCGCCCGGTGATCCGGTCCGACTGCGCCTCGACACCGCCCAGCACGCGCGGCGCCGGGATGCGCGGCGCAGGGCCCTCGTCGACGATGTTGGCGTGCACATAGTCGCCCAGCGCATCGACGTTGATCGTGTAGCTGCCCAGCTGCGCCAGCCGCACCGACCCCTCGGCCTCGAAGCCGTAATAGCGCGCGTCGCGCTGGGTGAACTGGAAGCACGGCAGATCGACGGTGCGCCCGCTCGGCGCCGCAGCGGCCTCGCATATGCCCTGCTGGGTCTGGTTGTCGCTGATATAGTTGGAGAACCAGTTGTAATAAGCCGAGGCATCCAGGCTGTAGCCGTCGCCATGCGCGTGGACCGTCGCTTCCAGGCCCCAGCTCTTCTCCAGCCGGAAATTGGGGTTGCCGAGCTCATACGCCTCGGTACCGGCATGGGCGCCGTTGGCGAACAGTTCCTCGGCCGAGGGCGCGCGCTCGGTATGCGAGAGGTTCAGGCCGATCCGCACATCGCGGCTGACGCCATAGGACGCGCCGACCGAACCCGACAGCGCTTCGAAGCTGCGCTTGCCGCTGAAGAAGCGTGTATCATCGAGAACCGGGTTGGCGGAAAGGTCGGTAAATTCATAGCGCAGGCCGGCCTCCGCCTTGAGCGCCCCCATATCGAGCTGCTGGAGCGTGAACAGGCCGACCTGCTGGGTCTTGTTCTTCGGCAGGAATGCCTCGTCGCCCTTCACGTCGAAGTCGCGGGCGAAATATTGCACGCCGCTCGCGCCCTTCCAGGCGCCGTGATCGGCCTGGACCAGTTCCAGACGACCCTCGAGGCCCTTGTTGTAGAAGGCGGTGCCGATCGCGCCGTCTTCCTCCAGTTCGAAGTGGCGATAGGCGGCATAGCCCGCACGCAGCCGCACCTTCTGCAGGATGCCGCCGCCGGTATCCGCCTCGGCGCGCAGATCGAGCCGGTTCTGGACGACGCTCAGTCGTGGCGCCTCCTGCTCCTGGCCCGGCTGCGTGGCGAAGCGGATCGGCACGCCGTACAGGCTGTCATAGTGGCTGTAGGCGATGCCCAGCGTGCCGGTATCCGTGATGATCGCCGCGCCCGCACCCGCCGTCCACGTCTTGGCGGCGCTGTTCGGGAGACGGTTCTTCACCGCGGCGTTGGCGGCGAAGTCGATCGGGTCGGCGGCGTTCGGATCGGCCGGCAGCGCCGCGCTCGCCAGTGCCTGGCGGCGCTTGTCCCCCGTCAGCGCATAGCCGCCGATCTTGAGGTCGTCGGACTTGGAATAGGAACCATCGGCATGCAGCACGAGATGGCTGCCCACCGCCACATCGCCGGCACCGCCGATGGAACGTTCCTCTGCGGCGGAACCATAGGTGGCGATGCTGCTGAGGCGATAGCCCTTCTCCGGCACGGTGCGGGGAATGCGGCTGTCGATCACATTGACCACGCCGCCCATTGCCGAGGATCCGAACAGCAGCGCCGACGGACCGCGCAGCACTTCCACGCGCTCGGCGAGCAGCGGATCGATGATCACCGCATGGTCGGCCGAGGTGTTCGACACGTCGATCGAACCGATCCCGTCGGTGAGGACCCGCACACGCTCCCCCTGGAAGCCACGCAGGATCGGTCGCGAGGCGTTGGGTCCGAAGGAGCTGGCGGAAACACCCGGCTGACGGGCCAGCGTCTCACCGATCGTCGGGCGCAGATTGCGGGTCAGTTCCTCGCCGGTCACCACCGAGGTGCCGGAGAGCACATCGGTCTCGCTTTGCCGGTAGGGCGCGGAGACGATGATCTCCGGGCCCTGCTGCGCTGGCGCGGCGGCCTTGGCCTGCGGCTCCCCTTCGGAGGTCGGCGGCGTCGCAGGCAGCGGATCGGCCAGCGCGGACAACGGCAGCAACGCGAGCGAGGAGGAGGCAAGAAGGACGCGACGCGACATCAGGTTCCGCTTTCTGAAAGGAGAGTGAAGCGGGGATGTATCGGGGATGATATATGGTATCAAGACAAAGTTGCTGCGGTGCAGAATTTTGCGGCCAATCCCCTGCGTTTATGTCGATCAGTGCGCGGTGGCTTGCAACGTGGCGCCCGGGCGGCGTCTCCACCGCCCGGGCGTTCAGGCAAATGCAAGACCGGTCGCCGGCGCGGTGCGCCCACGTCGAGGAGTAGCGGCGCCCGACCGGCGATCGCTGACATTGAACCGGCTGGACTGGGTTTGCAGCGCCTCGACTTCGACGCTGAGCTTCGCCGTCGCGGCGGAGGTCTGCTCCACCATCGCAGCATTTTGCTGCGTGGCATGATCGATCGTGGCGATAGACGCGGCGATTTCAGTAATCGTCGCAGCCTGCGCCTGGTGATCGACGCCGATCCCGTGGAGAAGCTGGTGCACCGTGTCCACCGATGCGGCGATTTCCGAAAGCGCGCCGTCCACCTTGTCGACCGCACCCATCGCGACCTGGACGTCCTGGCGTGTCGAGCTCAGTTGCTCGCGGGCGCGCCCCGCCTCCTCCTCGGCGCGCATGGCGAGGACCGACACGAGATCCGCCACGACCGCGAATCCGCGTCCGGCCTCGCCCGCACGCCCCGCTTCCACGGCGGCATTCATCGCGAGCACGCGGGTCTGGAAGGCGATCTTGTCGAGGCCCTCGATGACGCCGTCGATTCCCTTGGCGCTGTCCGCAACGCGGCCCATCGCCTGCACCGCTTCGTCCGCCAGTGCGCGCCCCTGCCCCACCACATCGGTCGCCTGCTGCGCCCGCGCGACGGTCTGGTCGGTCGCGACACCGCTGCCGCGCACCCGCGCATCGACTTCGGCGATCGCTGCGGCGGTCTGTTCCAGGCTGGCGGCGTTGGATTCTGTACGGCGCGCCAGATCGTTCGATGCGTGGGCAATTTCTCCCGCGCCGTCGAAAATCATCGCCGCACTTGTCCGCACCGTACCGATCAGATCGCGCAGGCTCGCCAGGGCACCGTTGAAATCCTCGCGAAGCTGCTCGTACGCGGGCGGAAACTGTTCCTCCACATTGGCCGTCAGGTCGCCCTGGGTCAGCGCCGTCAGTCCCCGGCGCAGAGCCCCGCAGACCAGCCCCTGTTCTTCGGCGGTTCGTGCATCGGCTTCGCAGCGGGCGATCGCGGCGAGGCGGAACGACTCAACGGCATTGGCGACATCGCCGATCTCGTCGCGGCGGTCCCGGTGCGGCACGTCCGCCTCGCCGCCTTCGGACAATCGCTTGGTAGCGCCCGAAACATCGGCAAGCGGCGTCGCCACCGCAAACTGCAACAGGCGCCAGATCGCGAAGATCGCACCCAGCGCCGTGAAAATGACGATCCAGGTCAGCCGCACGGCGAAGCGCTCCGCCTGCAGGCCCACCGCATTCGAGCGCGCCGAGCGGGCGCGGTGTTGGTCCTGGATATGATCGACGGCATCGCGGAGCGCGTTGGAGGCCTTTTTGCTCGGCCCCTTCATCAGGGGGAACGCAGCGGCCGCCCCACTGCGCTGGACGACGTCGAAGATTTCGAGATTGACCTTGCGCAGGGTCGCGATGCCCGCGCGAATTTCGAGGAGCCGGGGCTGCAGCTCGTCCGCTACCCGCTGATAATCCGCAATCGCGCGCTGGATATCCGCTTCGTTTCGATCGAACCGCGTGCGGAGTTCGGCCACTTCCTGGGGAGATTCGGCATTCAAGCGCCGCCAGATGATGATGCGCTGCTCGCGCAATGTCGACGCAAGTCGACCGAGCGCATCGGTACCATCGATCCCCCGCTCGACATGATCCTGCGCGACGGCAGCAAGCTTCTCGTTGCTGATCAAGCTTGTAGCGCCCAAGATGCAGACGAGAACCGCTACTGCTGCGAATATTGCAAGCATCTTCGACGAAATTCGCCAATCGACGATGAACGAACGCAACATGGTGCCTCCATTATCCGCACACTCAGGATGCGCAGACAAGCACATCCAGACTCGACTCCCTTATAGGTCAAGACCGGTGAAAGATAATGAAGAGCGCATATTTCACCTACACGACGAAGAATATCGCCTGAAAATAAACTGAGAGCTCGCGCGCATAATGCATGTGGAAACGTTCCTAATAACGATGCCATCCAGGGATGCAGATCGCCTTTTACCATCGAACATCTGAAGTCTTGCTGTCAAGGCACGCGAACGCAGCCTTAAAAGGCGATAGCGGCATTACCGGTGACGATGTCTTGCAGAGAGGCGGTGGTGGGTCCGCCGGGATTCGAACCCGGGACCTCTCGATTAAAAGTCGCTTGCTCTACCGACTGAGCTACGGACCCACATCCCGCCACCTAGGCGCAGGGGCGCCGCCGGTCAACCGCGTGCAGCAACGGAAGCGTCTTGCGGCCGGTCAGCGGGTCGCGCCAGGCGGGGGCGACTTCGGCCAGCGGCGCGAGCACGAAACGCCGTTCGCGATACCGCGGATGCGGTACCACCAGTCCGGGCGCATGGCGACAGCCGCCCGACCACAGGATGATGTCCAGATCGATCACCCGCGCCCCCCAGCGCTGGCCCCGGCGACGGCCAAAGGCGCGCTCGATCGTCTTCAGGCGACGCAGCAGCGCTTCGGGCGCCTCCCCGCTCTCGACCCATGCGACCGCGTTGGCGAAGCGGCGGATCGACGGGCCCAGAGGCGGCGTCTCGTGGATCCGCGAAACCTTGCGCACCCCGCCGATCGCCGCGAGCGCCGCCCGCACCTCCGCGCGCGGCGCGCCGTGGTGGCCGCGGCGGTTCGAACCCAGCGCAATGATGTAGCTTGTGACCGGCACATCGCAGCGCCTATCCCGCAACCATGTCCACGCCAAGCCCCGAGACCGAACCCGATCGCGATTGCCCTCTCTGCCCGCGGCTCGTCGACCTGCGCTTGCAACTGCGTGCGGAACAGCCGGATTGGTGGAATGCACCGGTGCCTGCACGCGGCGACGCGGATGCGCCGATCGCGATCGTCGGGCTCGCACCGGGCAGACTCGGCGCCAATCGCACCGGCCGCGCCTTTGCCGGAGACGAATCCGGCATCCTGCTGTTCGCCGTGCTCGAAAAGCTGGGGCTGGCGGAGGGCGGCGAACCCAGGGGCGTGCGCATCCTCAACGCCGTCCGCTGCCTGCCGCCGGAAAACCGGCCCATACCCGCCGAGATCCATGCATGCCGCCCCTTTCTGGCAGGGCAGTTGCACGCACCGGTGGTCGTCGCGCTGGGCGAGATCGCGCACCAATCGGCGGTGAAGGCGCTGGGCGGCAAGCTGCCCAAGGCGCGCTTTGCCCACGGCGCCGAGCACCGCCTGCCCAAAGGACAGGTCGTGCTCGATAGCTACCATGTCTCCCGCTACAATCAGAATATCGGCCGGCTGACCGACGCGATGCTCACCCAGGTCTTCGAGCGTGCGCTACATCACGTCGCCGCGCTCAATGCGGGTGCCCCGCCTCTGTCGTGAGGCCGATGCGCTTGGCCCGTTCCGCGACGTTGGGCTGGATCTGCACCGCCGCGGCGAAATCCTGCGTCGCCGCATCCTTCTGGCCCAGCCGCTGCTCGGCGATTCCGCGACAATAGAGGCTCCAGGCGAGCTTCGGTTCGAGCGCGAGCGCGGCATTGAAGTCGGCGATGGCCGCCTCGTTACGTCCCTGCCGAAGCGCGACCAGTCCCCGGCTGTCGAGATAGGAAGCATTGCCCGGCACGGCGCGCACCGCCGCGTCGCAGTCGCTCCTCGCCTTGTCGAGATCGGTATTGGCCAGCGCACGCGCCCAGCAACGACCGTTCAGCGCCCGCGCGCGACCTGCATCCTCCCGATGCGCCGCCATCCAGAGATCGAACTGCGCGATCGCCGCATCATAGGCATCGGCGTTGCTGTACAGCTGGGCGATCCGCATCCGGTCCGCATCCTCGCGGGGCAGTTGCGTCCCCAGCTGATCGAGATCGCCGATCGCGCCGGTCCGGTTGCCGGCGCGAAGGCGCAGGGCAGCGCGGCTGAGCCGCGCATCATGGTCGTTCGGATCCAGCGCGAGTGCGGCATCCAGATCATCGAGTGCCAGCACCGGACGCCCCTCGGCGAGATACGCCATCGAACGCTGGCGGAGGAACTTGGCTTGGCGAGGCGCGAGTGAGATCGCCTGGCTGAACGCCTCGATCGCCTTGGGCAGGTCGCGCTGCGTCTGGAACATTGCGCCGCGCCGGGCATAGCCCTCGGCATCGAGCGGGCCTTCGGCATCCGCAGCATGCACCGGGATCACGCTGTTGGCGGCCATTTGCGCGCTCTGCTCGAACAGCTTGCCGCCGGTATAGGTGAAGTAGATGCGGTGCTGCGCGTTGGAGACGTATAGCCGGTGCGAGATCAGGTAATCCGCACCGAGCAGCATGTCGGTATCCGAATCGCCCAGATCGGCGATGCGCAGCCGCACATTATGCAGCTCTTCGTTGCCGACCCGCAGCAGCTTGAACGATCCGATCCACCCCTGCTTTACGCGGCGCCCCAACCCGGTCGACCAGCCAGCGGCTTCGACGCCCGGATCGCCGGGTTTCACGCCGGCGCGCGCGGCAGCGCGGAGCGACACCACCGTCCCGCTCGCGCCGGTATCGAACATCGCTCGCAGCTTGGCACCGTCCAGTTCGACCGTCCCGATCGTATGGTAGCGCGCCGTCTCCTTCGGCTCGATGGGAATTTCGAAGAAGGGCTTGCCGCCGGCCCAATAGGCCATGGCGAGCTTGCCGCAGCCTTCCGGACGGAACAGCCGGACGGCACCGCCGGGCAGGTCATATTCGACGTCTGCCAAGCCCAGGATATTCTGCCCGAGTAGGCCGGTCTCACCGAAATCGGTACCTCCGCGAACGAACTCCACATTGGGAATATCGACCCCCGCCAGGCCGAAATGGGCCACGCGCACGACGCCCGCGCTGGCCGATCCGCCCACACCGCGAATATAGAAGCCCGGAGGCGCTGTCGTTTCGGGCAGGTCCAGCGCCTTGGCTACCGCCGGCGGGACGATGCTGAAAAAGGCGCCGCTGTCGAGAATGAACGGCGCGGGTTTGCCGTTGACCGTCGTGTCGACGATGGCGCGCATGCCCCGCATCGTGATCGGGATTTCGGCGATTCGACCGACCTTGCACGCCGCCTGTGCGGGCATCGCGCCCACAACCACTGCAAGCCAGAATCCAATCCCGACCGCGCGCCTTGCCGTCCGCATTCGCCCCTCCCGGTTCCTCACCAGCGCCGCATGAGCACCGTGCCCGTGCGGAACGCTAGCGAGAGGAAATGACGCGGACCTTACAAGCGCAGGAACCGATCACAAATACTTGACGAGGCTCAGTCCCGAAAGCTGCGAGAACACCGAATAGCTCGCCTCGAGCACGGTCTTCTGCTGGGAGAGGTCGAGTGCGACCTGGCCCAGATCCGCATCCTCATTATCCTGGATGACCTTCTGGAGCAGCAGCGCGCGGTCCTCGCCGCGATTGGTAAGGTCCTCCACCTGATTCTGCTTGCGACCGTTATCGGCGTTGACGGCCGCGACTTGATCCAGCCCGGTACCGAGCTGATCATAGGCTTGCTGCAGGGATGCCTTTTGCGCGGCGGACAGCGGCGAGGTGATCGTCCCCATCTGCGCCATGGTACGAAAGGCGTCGTACAGGCCCTTGCCGATCGAGCTGGCGCTGATGCCGTAGGTCACGTCCACGCCATCCGCCACCCGGGCAGAGGCGAGGACATTGTCATCGTGAAAGGCCTGGTTGGCCGGCACGGTGGCCGCGTCCGCGAGGGTGTTCACGGAGAAGGGGGTCTGGTCGGTCTGCGAACCGGCGAACAGCGGGGTGCCGCCCTCCGATGCGGTGAGGGTCGCCTTCATCTGGCTGAAGGCCGCTTCCATCGAATTCTGCAGACCGGCGATGTCGCCGGTCCCGATCGCGTTGAGGATCTGCTGGCGCAGGTCGCCCGTCGACTTCGACAGCGCTTCGATATGGCCCTGGTACAGGCCCATGGTGGTGCCCACGCGCTTGGCGACGGTCGACTGCGACTTCTGCTGCTCGAGCAGGCTGTGCGCGGAAAGGTTGCGAACCGCCTCGGTGCCCAGCGCCGCGAAATCGGGCGCCTTCTTGCCGGTCGAGAGCTGCTGCTGGGTGATCGCCAGCTTCTCCTGCGCCTTGGAAATGGCGCCGGCCATGGTGCGCTGGAGAGGAACGGTGGCAACGCGGGTCATGGGTCAGCTCCCTTAACGGACCATTTGGAGAAGCGTGTCGTACATCTGCGTCGCGGTGGTCATCACCCGCGCCGATGCCGAGTAGCTGTTCTGGAGGACGACCATCTGCGAGAGTTCCTCGTCGATGTTGACGCCCGAATAGCTGTCTCGCCGATTCACCGCATCCGCTTTGCGGGCATCGGCGTCGTCATAGCGGCTTGCTGCCTGACTTGCCTCTAGCCCGGCGCGGCCGAGCAGCTGCGAGGAGAAGCGGCCGATGGTGGTGACGCCGTCCTTGCCGAGGTCGATGTTGCCGCTGAGCTTGTCGGCAAAGGCGGTCGCGCCGCGCGTATCGCCGGCACCCATCGCCTTCGCACCTACCGCCGCGCTGGTGTCGAACCGTGCCAGCGGGAGCTGGCCCGGGCTCGCCGCGATGTCCTTGCGCACCTCCGCGGTGTCGAGACCGCTGTTCAGTCCGTTGAGCCCCGACAGCGTGGAGAACGTGCGGCCGCTGCCGTAGCGATCCGTCGAATCCGCTGCCATCGAAAGGACCGCGCCGGAAAGGCCGGGGGCGGGCTGGAACTGCATCCGCCCGCGGCTATCCAGCGAGAAGCTCCCGTAGCTGCCCAGCTTGCTGTTGTTCAGGTCGTTGAGAATGTCCTGCATGGTGCCGCCGGTCTGCGGCTGCAGCGTGTAGCTGGTCAGCGCCAGGCCGGATGCGTCCCGCAGGATCACCTGCGCGGTTTGTCCGGTGGTGAAGCCGTGCGGATCGGAGCCCGTGAAGCCGGTAGGGACAAGGCTGCTGGTGCCGCTGCGGACCAGATCGTTCATGCCGAAATATTGCGACACGCCCACGCCCGCGCGGGCACTCGGCGTGGTGCTCGACTGGGCGATCACGACGCCGGTATTGGCGGCCGTGGCACCGAAGCGCAGCACGCCGTTGGTAAAGCTCGCCGTCGCCGCGCCGCCCAGGCCCGCGTTGATCGCGTTCACCATGTCGTTCACGGTGGCGCCGGGACCGAGTGCGTCGAAGTCGATCTCGGTCTTCGCCAGCAACGTGCCGTCGGTCTTGGTGACCGCGAACGTCGCCTTGCCGGTAAAGCCCAGGCGATCGGTGCCGATCAACCCGGTCTGCCCGCCGGTCATGCTTGCGGGGGGCGGTACGGTGGTGTTGGCGTTGGAGACGCTGTTCAGCGCTTCGGAAAGGCCGCTGAACACGACGCCCATCTGCTCGGAGAAGGCGGGGAGCGCCCGATCGCGGAGATCGAGCAGACCGCCCAGCTTGCCCCCGGCGGCGGCCGATTCGATCTTCTCGCCGGTCAGGGCGCCCATCGTGCCATTCTTGTCGGCAAAGCGGATCGAGATGTCGGGATAGCTGGCCTGCGCGCTGCCGGTTCCGGCGCTCCGGTTCGGATAGTCGAGCTGGCGCAGCCGATTGTCCAGCAACATCTGGCCGGACGTGGTCTCGATCATCACGCGGCCATCGGGCTGGTCGCGAACATTGACCGAGATCATGCTGCTCAGTTCTTCGATCGCGCTCATCCGCTGATCGGCCGCGCCGCTGGCGCTGCGGCCGAGCCCGGTCGCCTGCGATACGGTGCCGTTGAGGTCGTAGATGCGCTTCAGCAGCGAATTGATCTTGTCGACCGAATAGCCGACTTCGGACTCAACGTCACCGCGCAGGGACGACACGTCCTGCCTGATCTGCTGCATAGAGGAAAGCGCATCGGAAACGTTGCCGGTGAACACGGCTGCGGTTTGTGCCGAGTTCTGTCCGCCGGTCATGGCGATGGCGGAGGCGTTGATCGCATCCAGCCGCGCCGGCAGGCCGGACTTGGCACCGGGTTCGCCCAGCAGCGCCTGCAGGCGATCCAGATAGCTGGAGGTGACCTCGGCGCGGCCGAAGTCACCGGCCCGGCGATAGACGGCCGCTTCCAGGAATCGATCGGCGACGCGCTCGGCCTCGCCGACCGTAACGCCGGTCACCTGTCCGCCCACCACCTGGGTGGAGATGTTGCTCTTTTCGCGCGCGTAGCCGGTGACGCCGACATTGGCGATGTTGTTCGATACCGCCTTCAGGCCGGCCTGGGCTGCTGCCAGGCCGGAAACGGCGGTACCAAGGATGTCGTTCAGCGCCATGTCGTGCGTCCCCCGGTGTCAGTCTTCGTCAGCGCTTCAGGTCGCTGACTTCGCGCAGCATGTCGTCGACCGTCGTGATGATCTTCGACGAGGCGCTGTAGGCGCGCTGGAAGCGGATCATGTTGGTGAACTCGGCCGCGAGATCGACGGTCGAGGCCTCGAGCGTGTTCGACGAGATCTTGCCCGCGCCGAGCTGGCCCGGAGGGTTCATCGTCATCGAGCCCGAGGCGCGGGTCGACGCATAGGCATTGCCCGACAGGCGGGTGAGGCCGTTGGGGTTGGGGAAGGTGGCGATGGGCAGCTGGAACACCTGGCGGCTCGAACCGTCGTCGAAGATCGCGCTGACGACGCCTTCCTTGGAGACTTCCGTCGCCGCGATGTTCCCTAGGACGCCGCCGTTGGTACCGCCCGAAACCATCGAGGAAGGCTGGCCGAACTGGGTCAGACCGTTCGTGCCGCCATTGGTACCGAGGTCCAGCGTGATCGGAACCGAGCTCGCCCCATTGGTGTAGGAGATGCTTAGCGGGTCGAACATGTTGGCGGTGGACGTACCCGTGTTCAGGCTGCCGTCGCCATTGAACTTGACGGTACCGCTCCGCAGCAGGCCACCCGGGCCGACCGAGTTGCTGATGGCACCCGCCGGGTTCATGTACGTTTCCATCTCCCACTGGTTCGGACCAGACTTCAGGAACGACATCTTCAACTCGTGGCTGCCGCCCTGCGAGTCGTACACCGTGAACGAGCGCGTGAAGTTGGGCTTGATCGTCCCGTTCGCGAGAGAACCCGCAGTATAGTTGGGCTGCGGCGTGACCGGCGTGTACACGTCAGCGTCGGACTGCAGGTTGATATGCGCCTGCAGCTTGTTGGTCGGCGCAGCGGTACCGACCAGATCGGTCAGGCGCACCGGGGTCAGCGTTTCGAGATTGCCGGTGTTGGTGAAGCCGCCCGTCGCATCCAGGCGCCAGCCATACAGATACAGGCCGGAGGAATTGCGCAGATAGCCTTCTTCGTCCGGCTTGAACGAACCCGCGCGCGTGTAGGCGACCGGATCGTTCGCGCCCAAGCCGTTGCGGGTGATGAAGAAACCGCCGCCGTCGATGGCGAGATCGGTGCTGCTGCCCGAAGCCTGCAGCAGGCCCTGCTTGGAAACCTGCGCGAGCGGCGCTGCCGCCACACCACCAGCCGAGTAGCTCGCCGAGGTGCGACCATCGGTCACCAGCGTGCGGAACTGGGCTTCGACGCCCTTGTAGGCGACGGTATTGATGTTGGTGATGTTGTCGGCGACGGTGGCCATGGCACTCGACTGCGCGCTCAGCCCGGAAACGCCAGCGTAAAGAGCGGAATAGAGGCTCAAGTTAAAAACTCCTCGAATGCCCGCGCGATCCCCACGCCGGCGACATGCTCATTGTAGAGGGCTGGCGGCACCACCCAAATCAAAGGGGCGATTTTGCCGGTTACGGTTGTAAGGCGGCAAAATTTGCCGGGTGTTCGCCACGCCCTCCGCCAAACACGCCTATAAGTTGAGAGACGTTTATCGAAAGGTCCGTTCCATGCTTCGCATCACGCTCCGAGACGGCGAGAAGGCTATCGTCAACGGCGCGGTCTTGCGCGCAGTCGGCCGAACCCAGATCGCGGTAGAAAACAAGGTATCGATCCTGCGCGGGCGCGAAGTCATGCGCCCCGAGGAAGCGACGAGCCCTGCCCGCCAACTCTATTTCGCGACCATGCTCGCCTATATCGATCCCGCCGGGCGCGCAGCGCATCAGGACGCGGTCGTCGAGCTGCTGAGCCATGTGATGGCCAATCTCGGCACCGACGAGGCGCGGGAAGCGTGCGTCCGCTTCGCCAACGATCTCGCCCTCGCGGAATATTACAAGGCACTGGGCGTCGGGCGCGAGCTGATCGCGATCGAAGACGCGATCAGCAACGCGACGCAGGCCGCCTGAAGGAGCGCGCGCGATGCAGACGCTCGCCAGTGCCGCACGCGCCATCAAGGAGATGGTCCCCGACCGTCGCTTCGGACGCGTGGTGGCGGTGCGCGGCGCGCTCATCGAAGTCGAAGGACTGACCGGTGTCGCCCAGATCGGCAGCCGGGTCGAGATTCAGTCCCCCACCGGCAAGGTGGAAGCCGAAGTCACCGCGCTGGATCGCGGCGTCGCGCTATGCCTCCCCTTCGTGGACCCGCAAGGCGTAGGCCTGGGTGCGATCGCCGAACTCGGTGCGGGCCAATTCACCGTCCGCCCCTCCAAGGCGTGGCTCGGGCGGATGATCAACGGTCTGGGCCGCCCGGTCGACGGGAGGGGGCCGCTTGCCAATGGCGCCGACCCACAGCCGATCAAGGCCGCTCCGCCCGCCGCCGCCGGCCGTGCCCGCGTTGCCGAACGGATCGAAACGGGGGTGCGCTGCCTCGATACCTTCGTGCCGCTGTGCCGTGGCCAGCGCCTCGGCCTGTTCGCCGGTTCGGGCGTCGGCAAATCGGTGCTGCTGTCGATGCTGGCACGCTGGACGCAGTGCGACGTCGCGGTGATCGGCCTGATCGGCGAACGTGGCCGCGAGGTGCAGGAATTCATCGAAGATGACCTGGGGCCCGAGGGCATGGCCCGCTCGGTCGTCGTCGTCGCGACCTCGGACGAGCCGGCGCTGATGCGCCGCCAGGCCGCCTGGACCACGCTCGCCGTCGCCGAGCATTTCCGCGATCAGGGCCTCAACGTGCTCTGCCTGATGGACTCGGTCACGCGCTTCGCGATGGCGCAGCGCGAGATCGGCCTTGCCTCGGGTGAGCCGCCGGCGACCAAGGGCTACACCCCAACCGTCTTTGCCGAACTCCCGCGCCTGCTGGAACGTGCCGGCCCCGGTGCGCCGGGGGCGGGCATGATCACGGGCCTGTTCACCGTCCTTGTCGACGGCGACGATCATAACGAGCCGGTCGCGGACGCGGTGCGCGGCATTCTCGACGGCCACGTCGTGATGCGCCGCGCCATCGCCGAGCGCGGTCGCTACCCGGCCATCGACATCCTGAAATCCGTATCGCGCACCCTGCCCCATTGCCTGGAGCCAGAGCAGAACGAGGTTCGCCTCGCCGCCCGCAAGCTGCTGTCGACCTATACCGACATGGAAGAAATGGTGCGGCTGGGTGCGTACAAGGCGGGCTCCTCGCCCGATGTCGACCGCGCGGTCGCCCTCGCGCCGCGCATCGAGGCGCTGCTCAACCAGGGCAAGAACGACCGGGGCCATGCCGACGCAGCCTTTGCCGAGCTGGCCGCGATCCTGTCCGGCGAAGCATCCGGCGATCCCGACCATGGGCATGACGTGGGTCTCGCCGCATGAGGACCCCTTTCGACACCGCGCTGCGCATGCAGCAACGCACCGTCGACGATCTGAAGGTCAGGATCGGCGCCGCGATCGAACGCATCGCCGAGCTCGAGCAGCAGGCGCGCGATCTGGTCGTACGAATGCGCGAAGAGCGCGTGCTTGCCCACGCCCTGCCCTTCGCCTCCGATGCCTGGCTGGCGACGGCCAAGCACGCGCAGATCCGTCTCGGCGAAGAAGTCCAGGCCGAACAGGCCCGCCTGCTCAACCTGCGCGAGCAGGCGCGCGAAGCCTATGGCACCTGCCGCGCCATCGAAAGCGCGGCGGAGCGCTTCCGCGCCGACGCCGAACGCGAGGCCGAGGCCGCCGAACAAGCCGCAATCGATGACATCGCCGCGGCGCGCTTCCTGCGCGATCGCAAGCGAATGCTGGTGAAGGCAGCATGATACACCGTACCGATCTTGCCGCGCTCACGCCGGCGCAGCGCGCGAACGTGATCTATGCGCAGGCGCAATCCGAACTTTCGACCCGCCTGTGGCGCGCCGCCATCGGTGACGGCGAACGCGACGCGGGCAAGACCCGCTCCCCGCTCGGCGGCGGGTCGGACATGTCCGTGGACTCCCTCCTCGAACTGCTCGGTACCCAGGCGCCGCGCTCGGCAAAGGGCCGCTGCAACTGCCAATGTGCCTGCTCGTGCCACGAGAATGAAACCGGCGACGACGTCGCCGCGCTTGCGAAGGCAGCGCTGACACCGGCGCGCGCTTCCGCCGTGGCGGAGCGATCCACCCTACCGGCCTCGATGTCGAACGTCGCCGCGCTCTCCGGTGCGGGCGGCGGTTCCGCCAGCGGCGGCGTATCAGCTGGGCTCTCGCTCGGTGCCAATACCCGCTACGCCGATACGCTCGCGGCGGCGGAGGCCCGCAGCGGCATTCCCGCATCGGCGCTGGCCGCGATCGTCGATGCGGAAGCCGGCAAGGGCCATGACGGCAGCTGGAATCCGCTGTCGCGCAACCCGCGCTCCAGCGCCGCCGGCCTCGGCCAGTTTCTCAGCGGCACCTGGCAGACCCTTGCCGAGCAGAGCGGCACCTGGCTCAACGACGTTGCGAAGGCACGGGGTTGGCTGAAGGAAAATGGCAAGGTCGATCCGGCACGCCGAAGCGAGTTGTTGTCGCTCCGGTACGACCCGCAAGCGTCGATTCTCAGCGTCGCCGACATGGCACGCAACAATCTGCAGCATCTCGAATCGGCGGGCCTGAAAGTACATGCCGATTCGGAAACTTTGGCCAAGGCAGCCTATCTCAGCCACCATCTGGGGCTGGGCGATGCAAAGAAGTTTCTTGCCGGCAATATTGACTCCGGGCGAGCGCGCGAATTGCTTGCCGCCCAGGTAGGCGGATCGGCGGCCAATCAGCGGATCGCCAGCGCGGGCGACGCGACCCGCGCGCACCGGCAATGGTTACTCGATTTCATCGATCGCCACGTCCAGCCGGATAAATTTTCCTCGTAAAACTGCCATTTTTGCAGTTTTTACGCTAGTTAGCGATCGCGCTAAACGGCGGTTAACCATCATTTTTTCAAGCGTTTGCGCCGCCGTGCGAATCGGCGTTGCTATAAAGGTTGAGGGTGGGTTTGCGGAAAACTACCTAAGCCTCGGATTAGCACTCCTTTAAGTGTTTCAGACGAAATGTGTCCCTTGTCGACGGCGCCGAAACGATCGGACCGGCGCTGAACCAGGGGAATACGAATGTCGAAGATCACGATCGCTCTCGAGGCCGCAGTCCAAACCGTCATCGAGAACTCGCCGAAGGACGGCAAGCAGACCAACCGTCAGCGCGCTGAAATCGATCGCGCCTTTGCCCGCATTCTGAAGCTGATCGCTCCCCGCATTCGCCACTTCATCCGCCAGTACGGCCTGACCGCGCACTGGGACGATGCCGAGCAGTGCTGCGCCATTGCCGTGCACCGCGCCATCCAGGCCTATGAGCCGGAAAAGGCCCAGTTCACCACGTTCGTCAACTGGCAGATCCGCGGTGAGCTGCAGAGCCTGCGCTTCCGCCTGATGACCGACCAGCGCCCGTCGGCGAAGAAGGTCGAAGCCACCACCGTTTCGCTGAGCGCAATGGTCAGCTCCGCCGATGGCGACGAAATGTCGCCCGAAGCGATGATCGAGGACGAGGACGCCCTGGAACGCACCGAGAGCGCCGCGTCGGACTATCTGGCCGATGGTGCCATCTCGTCGCTGATCGAGGCCTATGTCGATCACCTCCGCAAGGTCGGTATCGAGCAGCTGCGCCGCCGGCCCCGCCCGAAGCGGGAGGAAGCCGCGCTGCGCCGCGAAGGTCCGCGTCTCCGCACCGCCACCTATGGCATCGACCCCGCCGAGCTGGAGAAGCTGGAGGCCAAGCTGGAGCGCGATCGCGAGATCGTCGCCCGCCGCGTGTTCCAGACCGCCACGCTCGACGACCTCTCGCTGGAGACCGGCGTGACCAAGGAGCGCGTCCGCCAGATCACCAAGCGCGCCGCCAAGGTGATCGCCGAGATCGCCGCCGCGGATCCCCGCTTCTCGGTCATGGCCGAATATGGCGAGCCCGCCACCAGCAAGCGCCGCCAGCCGGCCGCTGCCCGCACCGCCACGCCGATCCTGCCGGACGCGAGCCAGCCGCACAACATGCTCTCCAGCGTGGTCGCCATCGACCCCGCCAGCATCGAGACGGTCGTTGCCGCGGAAGCGACCCGCGAGACGGTGGAAGCGGTTTCGATCGCTGCCGCCCCAGTTCCGAACACCGCAGCGCTGCACTAATACCCGCACGGGGCAAAAGCGTTCTATAATGGGAGAGTAACCTTTCCCGGAACAACCGATGTCCCGAAACTTCCAGATGAACGGCCGAGGTGCGATGCAGATGTTGCCCCGGTCGAATTACAAGCTGACCGAGCTGGCCGAGGAGCTGGTGCGCCGTGCGCGGCCCCTGCTCCCGGCGGAAAGCAGCTTGTTCCTGGGCCTGCAGCAGGATGTCGACGGGTCGCTGCGCATCATCTGGTGGCGGGCGGACGACTTCCGCCTGGTCGCCGAGATCGACGCGACGCCGGAAGGCTTCTGCCCCGAGGATAGCGACGAAGGCGCGCTCCAGGATGCAGCGGCAGCCTGCATCACGTATCTTTCCGGCCGTTGGCCGAACCCGCCGCGCCGGCTTGGCGTGATCACCGACGGGATCGGCGTCGCCTTCTCGCCCGATCGCCCCGCCGTTGCCGAACCCGGCTGGCTGCTCGACCATGCCGGCGGACAGGCCGCGCTGATGGCGATCCTCCCGCTCGACGACGAAGGCCCCTGCGCCCTTCTCTGCTCGCCACCGGAAACCGCGTCGTTTCATTGAGCCCTCTCTCCCCTTCCGCAGGCTGGAGGGGGAGACTTGATGACAAGGCGCGGCAGCATGCTATGGCGGCGCCATGGGTGAACTCGTTGCGATCGAAGGCGCCGACGGCGTCGGCAAGAACACCGCGGCCCGTGGGCTGTGCGCGGCGCTCCAGGCGTCCGGCCGGACCGCCACCGTCCTGGGCTTCCCCCGTTATGGCGAGACCCTCGCCGGCGTCACCATCGGCAAGATGCTGGCGGGCGAGCTGACCGTTCCCGTCACACCGCATGCCGCTGCCGTGCTGTACGCGCTCGATCGGTTCGAGTGGCGCGCCGCGCTTCTGGAAGCGCAGGCCACGCACGACGTGGTGGTGCTCGATCGCTACATCGCCTCGAACATGGCGTATCAGGGTGCCAAGCTCGGCGGCGCGGAAGGCCGCGCGTTGATGGACTGGATCCTGACGCTGGAAACCGGCCAGTTCGCCATGCCGCGCCCCCGCCTGTCCATCTATCTCGACACGCCCTGGGACCTTGCCCGCGCGCTGATCCTGCAAAAGGCACAGCGAAGCTATACCGATCGCAGCTTCGACGAATATGAGGCGGACATCGCCCTCCAGCAGCGCGTGCGCGGCAATTACGAAACGATCGTCGCCGCCGACCTGCTCGGCCCGTGGCGGGTCGTGCGTGCCAGCGAAAGCGGCGCGATGCGGGCGCCCGAAGCGATCGTCACCGAAATTTTATCTTATATTTGAAACCGCGCTGAACCGGGCTATGCCTCGCTTGACATTTGATTTGCCGGAGCGCCAATGGTAGCGCTATCAAAATCCGAAACGAGTTGGTGAGAGGTCCCTTGGAAGCGCTTCGAGACATGCTGCCTGCCGATCATGCGCAGGCGATCCTGGTCGGTCGTGTGCAGACGCCCGCCGGCCCCAGCCCCGTCCTTCTCCGCGACGGCCAGGTGATCGACGTATCGGCCACCGCCCCCACCGTCGCCGATCTGCTGGAGCGCGACGACATCGCGACGCTCACCGGCGCGGTATTGTGCAGCGTCGACGCGCTCGGCACCGAATCGGCCCCGCAGATCCTCGCGCCGGTCGACCTGCAGTGCGTGAAGGCCTGCGGCGTCACCTTCGCGGTCTCGGCGCTGGAGCGCGTGATCGAGGAACGTGCCCGCGGCGATTCCGCCAAGGCCGCCGAGATCCGCGGCGACCTCGAAGCCAAGGTCGGCTCCGGCATCCGCTCGGTCGTCCCCGGCACGCCGGAAGCCGCCAGCCTCAAGGCTGCGCTGATCGATGCCGGCATGTGGTCGCAGTATCTCGAAGTCGCGATCGGTCCGGACGCGGAGGTCTTCACCAAGGCGCCGGTGCTGTCGTCGATGGGCTGGGGCGCCGAGATCGGCATCCGATCGGACAGCGACTGGAACAACCCCGAGCCGGAGATCGTGCTCGCGGTGGACCGCAACGGCCAGATCAAGGGCGCGACGCTCGGCAACGACGTCAACCTGCGCGACTTTGAAGGCCGCAGCGCGCTGCTGCTCGGCAAGGCGAAGGACAATAACGCCTCCACCGCGATCGGCCCGTTCATCCGCCTGTTCGACGACCATTTCACCATGGACGACGTGCGCGGCGCGGTGGTCGACCTCACCATCGACGGGCCGGAGGGCTATCGCCTCTCGGGCACCAACAAGATGAGCGAGATCAGCCGCGACCCCACCGATCTCGTCCGCCAGACGCTGAGCGAGCACCAGTATCCGGACGGCTTCGCGCTGTTCCTCGGCACGCTGTTCGCGCCGGTGCAGGATCGCGACCATCCCGGCCGCGGTTTCACCCACAAGAGCGGGGATATCGTCCGCATCTCCACGCCGAAGCTCGGCTCGCTCGTCAACCGCGTCACCACGTCGAAGGCGGCCGCGCCCTGGACGTTCGGCATCCGCGATCTGATGCGCAACCTCGCCGCCCGCGGCCTTCTCTCCAACGCGTAAGGGTTTTCATGTCGCAAGCCGATCTCCAGCAGGGCCCGATCGCGGCCGCTGAGCGTGCCGTCTATCCCAGCCTGAAGGGCAAGCGGGTCCTGATCACCGGTGGTGGTTCGGGGATCGGCGCCGGGCTGGTCGAGGGGTTCGTCCGCCAGGGTGCGGACGTCACCTTTTTCGACATTGCCGAGGACGATTCGCAGGCGCTGGTCGCCAGCCTGTCGGACGCCGCGATCGCGCCCCGCTTCTACAAGGTCGACCTCACCGACGTCCGCGGCGCCCAGGCGCAGG
Source organism: Sphingomonas sp. TDK1 (assembly GCF_001650735.1). Lineage (GTDB taxonomy): Bacteria > Pseudomonadota > Alphaproteobacteria > Sphingomonadales > Sphingomonadaceae > Sphingomonas. Next base: position 358,712 of record NZ_LXVY01000048.1, read on the forward strand.
TGCAGGCGCTGATCGACGCCGAGGGTGGCTTCGATGTGCTGCTCAACAACGCCGCCAATGACGACCGCCACACGATCGAGCAGGTGACTCCCGAATATTGGGACAACCGCATCAACGTGAACCTGCGCCACCAATTCTTCATGGCGCAGGCGGTGATCCCGGCGATGAAGGCGAAGCGCGCCGGCGTGATCATCAACCTCGGCTCGATCTCCTGGCACCTCGCGCTGGAAGAACTCACGCTTTACCAGACCGCCAAGGCGGCGATCGAGGGCCTTACCCGCAGCCTTGCACGCGAGCTGGGTCCGGACGGCATCCGCTCGGTCTGCATCGTCCCCGGCAACGTCAAGACGCCGCGCCAGATGAAATGGTACACGCCCGAGGGCGAGGCGGAGATCGTCAAGGCCCAGTGCCTGCCCGGTCGCCTGGTTCCGGACGACATCGCCGCCGCCGCGCTGTTCCTTGCGTCGGACGACGCGCGGCTGATAACGAGCCACGAATTCTTCGTGGATGCGGGCTGGAGATAAGATGACCGACAAGGTGGTATCGGCGCCGGAGAGCGTGTGGGGGCTCAGCGCCCCGCTTCTCGAAGGCCCGGTCTGGGTGGAGCGCGATGCCGCGCTGTGGTTCGTCGACATCAAGAGCCACAAGATCCACCGCTATGATCCCGCCACCGGCGACAAGCAGAGTTGGGATGCGCCGGCCCAGGTGGGCTTCGCGCTCCCGGCGGCAAGCGGCGGTTTCATCGCCGGCCTGCAGACCGGGCTGGCCAGATTCGATCCGACGGACGGCAGTTTCACCCCGCTCGTCGATCCCGAGCCTGGCCTGCCCGGCAACCGCCTGAACGACGGCACCGTCGATCCGGATGGCCGGCTGTGGTTCGGCACCATGGACGATGCCGAGGAATCCGCCACCGGCAGCATTTACCGCCTCGCCGCCGACGGCACCTGCGTCGCCTCGAGCCCCAAGGTGTCGATCACCAACGGCCCCGCCGTCGCGCCGGACGGCAAGACGCTGTATCATGTCGATACGCTGGGTCAGGTGATCTATGCCTGCGAGATCGATGCGGAAGGCGCGCTGGTGAACCGCCGCGAGTTCGCCCGCATCGGCGAGGGGGAAGGCTTTCCGGACGGTCCGTGCGTCGACAGCGAAGGCTTTGTGTGGGTGAGCCTCTATGCGGGCTCGGCGGTGCGCCGCTATTCGCCTGCGGGCGAACTGGTCGAAACCGTCCCCTTCCCGGTCGATGCGATCACCAAGATCGCATTCGGCGGCCCGGACCTGAAGACGGTCTACGCCACCACCGCGAACAAGCACCTCTCCGCCGAGGACAAGGCCGCACGGCCGACCTCGGGCGACCTGTTCAGCTTCCGGGTAACGGTGGCAGGGCAACCCGCCGCGTTGATCCGCGTCGGCGTATAGCGGCACCTACCGCGCCCCTCCGCTGGCGGGAGGGGCTGCGGATGGCCGGTGCGCTGCTATTGGTACATCGCCCGCGTCAGCCCTGCGATGCCGCCGCGTACGCGCTCCCAACCGGCCTCGTCCTTCAGCTCCAGCCCCAGGAAACGCCCGCTCGCCGCACCGGAGAGCACCAATTGCTGGATCGAGGCGATCAGCAGGGCATTGAGCATCGGCGCGTCGATACCGGCGGGTCGCTGCAGCGTTCCACGCTCCCGCGCGATCCAGGCGCTCAACGCCTTGCCCCGGGCTTCCGAAAAGGCCGTCGCCAGCGAGGAGGGGGCCGAAAGCTCCCAGACGAGGATCTTCTGCGCCAGCGGATCGCTGCGCAGCGCATCGAGCAGGGCGACCGCGACCCGCGCCATCAGCTCGGCATAGGTCGCAGGCGGCGCGGCATTCTCAGGCCGCACCAGCGCGGTTTCCATCCAGGCGGAGACGTCTTCGGCGATCGCCTGGGCAAGTCCGTCCATGCCGCCGAAATAACGGTAGATGAGTTGCTTGTCATAGCCGGAGGCGCGCGCGATCGCGTTCACGCCCCAGCGGGCGAAGCCCTGTTCGGCCAGCAGCGCTTTTGCCGCCCCCAGGATAATCCCCCGCGTACTCGCCGCGTTGCGCGGTCGCTTCGCCGGTGCTGCTTCGTCCACGCCGTCCACCCCCTGTTGCTTGGCGGTGGTTAACTATCACTGGCGGGTGACTAACGCCATCTCCGGAATGGGACGGAGGTGGGACCAGCCCACCTCCGTGCCCCCCTTTAGTGGTTGTGGCGCGGCACTTTCAGGCCCGTGCCGCGATACTTGGTCGCGAATTCGAGCACGCCGCCTTCGTGCAGCTGGCCCGACTTCTCGCGGTACAGCTCTTCCCAAGGCGTGTTGCTCGGCGGGATCGGCGGGGCGGGTTCGCCCTTGCGCCGTGCGATCTCGTCGGCCTCGACCAGCGCGTCGACGCGCCCCTGATTGAGATCGATGCGGATCACGTCGCCGGTGCGCAGCCACGAAAGTCCCCCGCCCGCCGCGCTCTCCGGCGAGGCGTTCAGGATCGACGGGCTGTCCGACGTGCCGGACTGGCGGCCGTCGCCCAGCGTCGGCAGGCTCTGGATACCCTTTTGCAGGATCGCGTCGGGCGGCTGCATGTTGACCACCTCGGCCGACCCCGGCCAGCCGAGCACGCCCGCGCCGCGGATCATCAGGATGCAATTGTCGTCGATCGCCAGCGCCGGATCGTTGATCCGGTGGTGGTAATCGTCCGATCCGTCGAACACGACGGCGCGGACCTCGAACACGCCCTCCTGCCCCGGCGTCGACAGGTAGCGTGCGCGGAACTGGTCGGAGATGACGCTGGTCTTCATGATCGCCATGTCGAACAGGTTGCCGGTGAGCACCAGGAACCCGGCCTTCTCCATCAGCGGCTTGTCGATGGGCAAGATCACGTCGGAATCGAGCACGCGGGCCTCGGCGACGTTCTCTGCCATGGTGCGACCGGTGCAGGTCGCGACGCTGCCGTCGAGGATACCGGCCTCGACCAGCAGCTTGAGCACCGCGGGGATACCGCCGGCGCGGTGGAAGCGCTCGGACAGATATTGCCCCGCCGGCTGCATGTTGACGATCAGCGGCAGGTCATAGCCGGTCTGCCAGTCCTCGGGCGTGATGGTGATGCCGGCATGCGCCGCCATCGCGTTGAGGTGCGGCTGCGCGTTGGTGGAGCCACCGATCGCAGTGAGCAGCTTGATCGCGTTGAGGAAGCTCTGCTTGGTCAGGATCTTCGACGGGCGAAGATCCTCGTACGCCATCTCGACGATGCGCTTGCCGGTCTCGTAGGCGATCTGCCCGCGCTCGCGATAGGGCGCCGGGATCATCGCGCAGCCGGGCAGGCTCATGCCCAGCCCCTCGGCCATGCTGTTCATCGTCGAGGCGGTGCCCATGGTGTTGCAATGGCCCGAGGACGGCGCGCTTTCCATCGCGCGGCGGAGGAACTCGGCCTCGTCGATCTCGCCCGCCGCCATCTTGCGGCGCGAGCGCCAGATCACCGTGCCGGAGCCGACCAATTCGCCTTCGTGCCAGCCGTCGAGCATCGGCCCGCCCGACAGGACGATCGCCGGGATGTCGACGGTGGAGGCAGCCATCAGCGACGAGGGCGTGGTCTTGTCGCAGCCGGTGGTGAGGATCACCGCGTCGATCGGGTAGCCGTTGAGGATCTCGACCAGCCCGAGATAGGCGAGGTTGCGATCGAGGGCGGCGGTCGGGCGCCGGCAATTCTCGAAAATCGGGTGGAGCGGGAATTCCATCGGGATGCCGCCCGCCGCCAGGATGCCTTCGCGGGCGCGCTTCACCGTCTCCAGATGGATGCGGTTGCACGGCGCGATGTCGCTGCCGGACTGGGCGATGCCGATGATCGGCTTGCCCGAGGTCAGCTCCGCCGGCGTGATGCCGTAATTCATGAAGCGCTCGAGATAGAGCGCGGCCATGTCGGCGCGGCCGGGGGCGGCGAACCATTCGCGCGATCGGAACGGACGGACGGGCGTGCGGGTCACGATTCAAACTCCCAAAAAACAAAAAGCCCCTCCCCCGGGAGGGAGGGGCCGGCAGAAGGCCTCAGCCCTCCATTGCCTCCAGTTCCTTGCCCTTGGTTTCCTTGATGAACTTCAGGACGAGGAAGAAGCTGACCGCCGCGCAGACGGCGTAGAAGGTGTAGCTGGCGGCCAGGCCGAGCTTGGACGCCATCACCGGGAAGCTCTGCGCGATCAGGTAGTTGGCGAACCACTGGGCGAAGCCGCACACGGCCAGCGCCGAGCCGCGGATCTGGTTCGGGAACATCTCGCCGAGCATCACCCACATCACCGGGCCCCAGCTGACGTTGAAGAAGATCACGTACAGGTTGGCGGCGACCACCGCGATCTTGCCGAGTTCGGGCGAGAGCACCAGCTTGCCGGCTGCGTCGAGCGAGCCATGGCCGAAGGCATAGACGAGCACGAACAGCGTCACCGCCATGCCCGCCGAACCGATCAGCAGCAGCGGCTTGCGGCCGATCTTGTCGACCAGGCCGATGGTGACGAGGCAGGCGGCGATCGAGACCGCGCCCGAGACGATGTTGATCAGCAGCGAGTCCGCTTCGGTGAAGCCGGCCAGCTGCCACAGCGTCGAACCGTAGTAGAAGATCACGTTGATACCGACGAGCTGCTGAAACACCGCGATCACCAGGCCCGCCCACAGGATGGTGCGGATCTTGCCGGTGCGCGGGTCAATCAGGTCGCGGAAGCTCGGGCGGTGATCGGCGGTGAAGCTGGCGCGGATTTCCTCCAGCTTGGCGCGTGCGGTCTGCGGGCCGAACAGGTCGGTCAGCACCTTGGTCGCTTCTTCGGTACGGCCTTTGGCGACCAGGAAGCGGGGGCTTTCCGGGATGAAAAACAGCGCTACCAGAAAGACCGCAGCCGGCAGCGCCTGCATCAGGTACATCCAGCGCCAGGCTTCAAGCCCGGCCCAGAACTTGTTGGTCGAGGCTCCGGCCGCGCCGGCCAGATAATAGTTCACCACGAAAGCCGCAGTGAGGCCGGAGATGATCATGATCTGCTGCACCGTCGTCATCCGACCGCGAATGTTCGCGGGAGCGACTTCGGAAATATAAGCGGGCGACAGTACCGAGGCAGCCCCCACCGCGATACCACCGGCGATCCGGGCGATGACGAAGATCGTGTGATCGTGCGCGAAGCCCTGCACCAGCGCGCCGGCCAGGAACAGCAGTGCCGCCAGCCGCATCACGTTGCGGCGGCCCATCTGGTCCGCCAGCGTGCCGGCGAAGAAGGCGCCCGCGACGCAGCCGATCAGCAGCGAGCCGACGGTAAAGCCGAGCCCGGCCTCGTCGAGCGCGAACGCCGCCTGCAGGCCCGGCTGCGTGCCGTTCACCGCGCCGCTGTCATATCCGAAAAGCAATCCGCCGATCGTGGCTACGGCCACGATGGCGCCGATCAGGCCGATATTGGCCCGCTCCGCCGTGTGATTCATCCGATCCCTCTCCTAGGCACCCCAGCAATGTGGAGCGATTTGTTAGCGGTAACGCTGGCCCGTGCAACCAGGAAAAGCAAGCTGATAGGTGCCGAGGCGCAACTTTCTGCCAGCGTTGTCCTATCGCCGGGGTGGCGGCGCGCAGGATTCGCGCACGATCAGCTGATGCGCAAGTACTTGTTCGGGCTCGTCGACCTGGCCGCCCGGACGCAGCTCGTCCAGCAACATCGTCAGCGCCGCCTCGGCCATCGCCGCGATCGGCTGGCGGACGGTGGTCAGTTCGGGCCACATGGTGGTGGCGAGCGCCGTATCGTCAAAGCCAACCACGCTCAGGTCCTGGGGTACGTGCAGGCCACGGCGGTGCGCCACACCCACGGCAGCGGCGGCCATGTCATCGTTGCTCGCGAAGATGGCGGTGGGCGGATTCGGCGCATCGAGCAGCGCCTCGCTCGCCACGATTCCCGAGCGGAAGGTGAAATAGCCCTGCTCCACCGGCATGTCCGCAAGGTCGAGCCCGGCCTCTTCGATCGCAGCGCAGAAGCCTCGATAGCGCTCTGCGCTGGAGGTCTGGTTCGGATTGCCGCGAATGAAGCCAATATGGCGATGGCCCATGTCGATCAGATGCTTGGTCATCGCCGCGGCCGCCGCGAAATCGTCGATGCGGACGTTGAGGCTGCCCTCCGGCGGCAGGCCCATCGCGACGGAGACCCACGGAATACCCGCCGCTTCCAGCTCATCGCGCACGGCAGTGACCTCAGACAGCGGCGGCGGCAGGATCACGCCCTGCACATGCGTCTGGACGAATCCGCGCGTCGCCTCGGCCTGTTCCTCGGCGCGCTCGCCTTCGCAGGCCTCCAGCACGAGGTGGCACCCTGCCCGGCGCGCCGCGGCCAACGCGCCGATCAGGAATTGCGAGAGATAGGCGGCCGACGGATTGGAGTAGAGCAATCCGATCTGGGTCGCTTCCCCTGCAGCCAGGCTGCGCGCGGCGCTGTTCGGCGAGTAATTGAGCTTGGCAATCGCAGCGAGCACGGCTTCCCGAGTCGCTTCCCGCACGTTGGTACCGCCGTTTACGACGCGCGACACGGTCATGGCGGAAACGCCAGCTTCGCGTGCTACGTCCTGTACGGTGATGCTGCCCCGGCTACGCCGGCTTGGTCTGGTCATCCCCCCTCCTGCATGAACGCTTAAGTGTGCGCTACCACGATTGCAATCGTTCGCGAGCCGCTGCACGCCCGGTTGACCGGTGTCATTGCGGCCCCTTATAGCTGATAGCGCTACCATCATGGCAAGAGGCGACCGCAGGATTGTCGCCCGCCTTCAGGGAGAGGAACATGCGCTCATTTCGCCGCGTCGCCGCGCTTGCCATTGCTGCGAGCGCTCTGACGCCCTTCGTCGTCGTGCAGCCTGCTGCTGCCCAGACCGAACGCGCAGGCAAGCCGCTGTATAGGGACGCGAGCCAGCCGATCGAGGCGCGCGTCGACGATCTCCTCGCGCGGATGACGCTGGAGGAGAAGGTCCAGCAGCTCCAGGCGCTGTGGCTCAACAAGGGTCTGGTACAGGACGCAAGGGGCGAGTTCGACCCCGTCAAGGCAAGCGCCAATTTCCCCAACGGTCTGGGCATGATCTCGCGCCCCTATGACCGCCGCGGCGTTGCCGCCGGCCAGGGCGGCGCGGCCGGCGCGGTGGCGGGCGACGTCAACCGCAGCCCGGAAGAAACCGCGCGCTACGTCTATGCCGCGCAGCGATGGGCAATGGAGAAGACCCGGCTCGGCATCCCAATGCTGATGCACGAGGAGGCGCTGCACGGCCTGGTCGCGCCCGGCGCCACCAGCTTCCCACAGTCCATCGGCCTCGCCAGCAGCTTCGATCCCAAGCTGGTCGAGAACATCTTCTCGATGGCCGCCAGGGAAGCCCGCGCCCGCGGTGCCAACCTCGTGCTCGCCCCCGTGGTTGACGTCGCACGCGACCCGCGCTGGGGCCGCATCGAGGAAACCTATGGCGAGGACCCGTATCTGGTCACCCAGATGGGCCTGGCCGCGATTCGCGGCTTCCAGGGCAGCACGCTGCCGCTCAAGTCCGACAAGGTGTTCATCACCCTCAAGCACATGACCGGCCATGGCCAGCCCGAGAACGGCACCAATGTCGGCCCCGCCTCGCTCGGCGAGCGGACGCTGCGCGAGGATTTCTTCCCGCCCTTCGAACAGGCGGTGAAGACACTGCCCGTGATGTCGGTGATGGCCAGCTATAACGAGATCGACGGCATCCCCAGCCACGCCAACAAATGGCTGCTCACCGATGTGCTGCGCGGCGAATGGGGCTTTCAGGGCGCGGTGGTCAGCGACTATTTCGCGATCCGTGAACTGATCACCCGCCACCACATGTTCAAGGACCCCAAGGACGCAGCCCAGCGCGCGCTTGACGCGGGCGTGGACGTGGAGACCCCGGACGGCGAGGCCTATACGCATCTCGTCCAGCTCGTGAAGGAAGGCCGGGTCAGCCAGGGCGAGATCGACAATGCCGTGCGCCGCGTGCTGCGGATGAAGTTCCAGGGCGGGCTGTTCGAGAACCCCTATCCCGAGATGAAGCTGGCGGCGGTGCGCACCAACACCCCCGAGGCGATCGCGCTCTCCCGCCAGGCGGCGCGGGAATCGATCGTGCTACTGAAGAACAGTCAGGGCCTGCTGCCGCTCGACGCCAGGGGCATCAAGCGGATGGCGGTGATCGGCACCCACGCCAAGGACACCCCGATCGGCGGCTATTCGGACCTGCCCAACCATGTCGTCAGCGTGCTCGAAGGCATGCAGGCCGAGGGCAAGGGCAAGTTCGCGGTCGACTATGCCGAGGGCATCCGCATCACCGACCATCGCGAATGGTCGAAGGACGAAGTGAAGGAAGTGCCGGCGGCGGTGAACGACCAGCTCCGCGCCCAGGCGCTGGAGACGGCGAAGAATGCGGATGTCGTGGTGCTGGTGCTCGGCGGCAACGAGGCGGTGAGCCGCGAGGCCTGGGCCGACAACCATCTCGGCGACAGCGAGACGCTCGACCTGCCGGGGCCGCAGGACCAGCTGGCGAAGGAGCTGATCGCGCTGGGCAAGCCGGTGGTGGTGATCCTGCTCAACGGCCGCCCCTATGCGGTCAACTATCTGGCGGAGAAGGCCCCGGCGCTGATCGAGGGCTGGTATCTCGGCGAGCAGACGGGCAACGCGCTCGCCGACGTGGTGTTCGGGCGCTACAATCCGGGCGGCAAGCTGCCGGTCTCAGTGGCGCGTAATGTCGGCCAGCTGCCGATCTACTACAACAAGAAGCCGAGCGCGCGGCGCGGCTATCTGTTCGGCGACACCAGCCCGCTCTACCCCTTCGGCTATGGCCTGAGCTACACGAGCTTCGACATCTCAGCGCCGCGCCTCGGCACGCCGACGATCGGTATCGCCGACAAGGCCAGCGTCGAGGTGGACGTGACCAACACCGGCAAGGTCGCGGGGGACGAGGTGGTCCAGCTCTACATCCATGACGACGAGGCCTCGGTGACGCGGCCGGTGATCGAGCTCAAGCGCTTCGAGCGGGTGTTGCTCAAGCCGGGCGAGAAGAAGACGGTGCGCTTCACGCTGACGCCGGACGATCTGGCGCTGTGGAACAGCCAGATGAAGCATGTCGTGGAGCCGGGGACGTTCACCATCTCGGCGGGCCCGGACTCGGCGACGCTGAAGAGTGCTACACTGACAGTGCGATAACATGCGAGAGGCCGCGTCATGCCGCGGCCTCTCGTTCGCCCTCTGTGGGGATCAGCCGACGAACCGAAGCGCGGTGGGCGGCCACAGACGACAGGCTCCTCGGCCTGCCAAGACACAGTCAGGTAAAATTCCGTCAGGACCGCGCGGCTCTGGTCAGTTTGCGTTCTTCATATCGATACGAGAGACCCGCCACCAAGGCCTCTCTCGTCGTATGGACAAGGTCTTCCCCCGTGTAGCTGGCGGGCAGTGTCACGACGGCTTGCGCCTGGCCGATGTCTAGCGGCTTGGCGTTCGACACGACCAGAGGATGCCTTGCAGAGCCCTGCAATCGGACAAAGCGCGTGAGCCTTTCCTGGGGCCCCCAAACCCTGAGCTGCTTCACGACAACAGTCGTGTCGCGCGCGCCCCCACTACAGGCTGCGACCGAGGCCGATGCGATGGAGATCAGCAGGATCAGCTTCATGCGCATATTCTACCCCCCTTAAAATATACTATTCGTGCGCACTATATCGCGTGAAGGCGATAAAGCATCATTGTAGATGACCACCTGTTAGATTGCGTTGTCGGCGCTGACCCCGTACGTTTCGGGGCTCCTCAATCATCCATCCACGCCGCCACCCAGAACAGCGGCGCGTTCCAGTTGATCGCGACTTCGTTCAGCGCATAGGCGTGGATGTCATCCGCCCAGCAGGTCTGGGCGACGCACTTGCCCTTGAGTTGCATCGCCACCGGATCGCTCATCGCGGTGTCGTTCGGGCCGCCCGACAGCACCCCCGGCGGCGGCCCCGGCAGCCTCGCGTCAAGCGAATGCGCCCAGAAGCGGTGGTGCGGGCTTAGCAGCGACCGCGCACCATAGCCGCTGACATAGGACGTCCCCATCGGGTTCCGCCCCAGCAGATAGTCGAGCGCGGACACGATGCCCGCGCGGTACTTGGGCGCGCCGGTCAGGTCGCTCGCCACGCCGAGCAGCATCGCCTGGTTCATCAGGTCACCGTTCGAGCCCCACGGATAGCCGAACGGCCGATAGGGGATCGCATAGCCGTTCTGGCGGCGCTGTTCGAGGATGCCGTCCGCCGCCGCAATCAGCGTCGCGCGCAGCTTCTGCACCTCGGCGTCGCCGAGGCCCGTCTTCACCGTCGCCAGCGTGATCGTGCCGAGCGGGGCGGTGAAGCTCCAGCCGGGCGCGCGCACCGCTTCGCCGAAATGGGGCGAGGCGGTCAGCGCCTTGCGGAAGGCATCCTCGCCGGTGGTCGCGTAGAGCTCGGCGGCGGCCCAGTACAATTCGTCGCTCAGTTCGCGGTCGCCATAGCCGCCGCTGCCGGTGAAGCTGTTGGTGGCATAGACCTGCGGGTTGCGTTGCGCCGCGGCCCAGCTGCGCCGCGCGGCGGCGAGGCAGCGGGCGGCGAAGGCATCGTCCACCCCGCGCCACAGCCGGGCGCATTGCGCCGCGGTTGCCGCCAGGTTGAGCGTCGCGGCCGTCGTCGGCGGATAGAGCAGCCGTTCCTCGCGGTCGTTCTGCGGGGGCATGGGCAGCGTCGTCCAGCTGCGGTCGGCGACCTTCTGGTGCGCCATGCCGCCGGCATCGATCTCGGCGAAGGGCGGGAAGCTCGGCTCCCAGGCCGGGCGGCCGGGCTTGGGCGGCCCCAGCGGACCCGACGGTACCCGCGTGCGTACGCCATCCGGGATCTGCATTCGCAGGAGGAACTCCATCTCCCAGCGCGCCTCGTCGAGCAGGTCGCTCACGCCGTTGCCGCTTTCGGGGATGCGCAGCGATGCGTCCGGAAAGGCCTTGAGGCGGCGTTCATAGGCGTTGAGCAGCGTCCACAGCGCGATGCCGCCGTTGACGACATATTTGCCGTGGTCGCCGGCATCGTACCAGCCGCCGGTCACGTCGAGCGTGTAGTTGCAGCCGGGCCAGACCGTCCCGCGCTCGTCGGCGCCGGAAAAGCAGCCCGCCACTTCGTGCGCATGGCCCGCCGGGCGCGCCCAGGCGGCGCCGGCGAACTTCGCATCGATGGGGGTGCCGGCGCGCTGCTGATAGAAGAAGTTCGCCGCGTCGCGCGCCAGCGGCTTGTAGAGCGACGGCGCGATGTCGAACGGGTCGCTGGTCCCCCCGGCGACCGACAGGCGATAGCCCTCCCCCGCACGCCGAAAGCCGGAAAAGTCGATCCGCTGCACCACCGCGCCCTAGCTTGCGTCGGGGCCATAGACCAGCGTCTCGCCCCTGCCGACCGCCTTGCCGTCGGCGTCGAGCAACAGCCAGGGCAGCGGAGTCGTCCCCGCCCCCCGCAGCACGGCGAGCTTCACGTCACCGGGCTCGAACCCGACCTGGTTGAGGTCGATCGCCGGCCGCTGCTGGGCCGCTGCCGGGCTCGCCAGCACCATCCCGGCGAGCAGCCACGCCGTTCCCGTCCGCATCCTGCTTCCCTTATTTGCCGTTGCCGGGCGCGTGCGGCGTCCGGATCGCCTCGTAGTAGCTGAGCGGCTGCGGCGGCGCGGCGTGACCGGCGGGCAGCGGGCGCTTCGACAGCGACTGCCAGTACGCGATCGAGGCGTCACGCCACCATTGGGCTTCCTCACGCTGGATGGCGAGGAAATCACGGACCTCGGCCCAGCGGCGGGCATCGACCTTGCCCTCCAGCCCGGCCCAGCGGTGCTGCATGTCCTTCACCGTGGCGATGCCGGTGTCGTAGTGGGCGACCAGACTGTCCCACAGCGTCTCGCCCGAGCGCATCCGATAGTCCCAGGGGACGTGGTGGAACCACAGCAGCAGGCTGTCCGGCACCGTCTTCAGGTCGCCCCAGCGCTTCGCCACCTGCGGCGCGTACTGGCCGAGCGCGTTGGTGCCGGTCGGCGTGCGGTCGAAGCCGATCCCGTTCGCATCGGCGCGGTGATAATAGGTCGGGTTCCATTCGGGCCGGGCGAGGTCCGAAACCCACGGCCCCGGGCCGTAATGGTGGCCGGTCGCCATCACATGGCCGAGCCCGAGCGGCGTCATGTAGTTCACCACCGCCTCGCGCGACTCCAGCATCATCGCGACGATGGGCGTGACCACCGCAGGATCCAGGCTCCAGGTCAGCCGCGCCCAGTCGCGGGCGATATCCGCGGCCTTGGCATCGGGATCCCAGGCGAGCCGGCCATAGGCGTACCAATTGGCCTGGTCGAACTGCGATCCGCTCCAGTTCACGTCCGTCCCGATATTGGCGACGCCCGCCATGCCGGTCAGCGCCTTGGGGGCGACCGGCGTCTCCAGCACCTTGGCGACGGTGCTGCCAGCGCGCGGGCGGAAGGTGTCGCTTTCCAGCACCTCCTCCCACATCGTCCCCAGATAGGCGAGGTGCGTGGCGAAGCCGAGATACTCCTTGGTGATCTGCACCTCGAGCATCAGCGGCGTCCTGGGCATCGCGCCGAACAGCGGGTGGAAGGGCTCGCGCGGCTGGAAGTCGATCGCGCCGTTCTTCACCTGGAGGAGGACGTTGTCGCGGAATTTCCCGTCCAACGGCACGAACTCGTCGTTCGCCTGCTTGTGGCGATCGGCGTCGTTATGTTCCGAATAGACGAAGGCGCGCCACATCACCACGCCGCCATGGGGGGCGAGCGCATCGGCGAGCATGTTGGCGCCGTCGGCATGGCTGCGCTTATAGTCCGATGGACCGGGCTGCCCTTCCGAATTGGCCTTGACCAGGAAGCCGCCGAAATCGGGGATCACCGCGTAGATCTCGTCCGCCTTGGCCTTCCACCAGGCGCGAACCGCCGGATCCAGCGGGTCCGCCGTCTTGAGGCCGCCGATTTCGATCGGGGCGGAGAAGCGCGCGGTCAGATAGATGCGGATGCCATAGGGGCGGAAGACCCCAGCCAGCGCCTTCACCTTCTGGAGGTAGGGCGCGGTGAGGATGTCGGCATTGGCGTTGACGTTGTTCGGCACCACCGCGTTGATGCCGACCGAGGCGTTGGCGCGGGCATAGTCGGTGTAGCGCGGGTCCTTGTAGCCCGGCAGCTTCTGCCAGTCCCATAGCGACTGGCCGGCATAGCCGCGCTCAACATAGCGATCGAGATTGTCCCAATGGTCGAGCACGCGCAGCTGCAGCTTGGGCGCATCCTGCACGTCAAGCGCATCGATGGGCTGGCGGAGCTGAAGCAGCTTGAGCAGGCGGAAGCTGCCGTAGAGCAGGCCGGTGTCGCTGTTCGCGGCGATCAGCGTCACCTTGGCGCCAGCTATCGTCGCCGTGCGGATCACGAAGCCCTCGCGGCCCAGCGCGGACAGCGGCAGCTTCATCCCAGCAAGCAACGGCGAGCCGGCCGTGGCGAGCACTACCCCGCCCTCGCCCTGCACCGCGCTGGCATGCACCGGCGCCGCGCCGATCAGCCCGGCAAGGCCGCGATCAAGCTCGTCCAGCGCGGCTCGGATCGTCGGGCGATTGCTGTCCGCCACCACGTAGCGGAGGTGCGGCACAACCCGCTGCTTCGTCGTCGCATCAAGCGGCTCGTAGCGCAGCCAAAGGTCATAGCCAGTTTCCGCATGCCCCTGATTCGCAAAGGCAAACGCCGCCAAAATCCACAAAATCGCCTGGAATGCCGCCCGCATTGCGCCCTCTCTCTTCCGCGATCGTTCGCGTTTGTTGACAAGCCTGTAGCAGGCCGAACATGGTACCGCTACCAAGCAAGCGACGCCCAGAGGCGCGATCAGGAGAGGGTTTCATGGCAGATCACGGATTTCGCATCGACCGCCGCGGGCTGCTCGCCGCTGGCGCCGCCGCAGCCACGCTTCCGCTGGTCGCGCGCGCGACCTCGGTCGCCCCGGGGCTGAACATGCTCGCATCGCAGAAGAACATGCGGATCGGCTCCGCCTTCGCCTGGAACCCGTCCGGCGCCGATGCCGGCTCGTTCGCCAACCCGCGCTATGCTGCGCTGCTCGAGCGGGATTGCGGACTGCTCGTGCCCGAGAACCAGCTGAAGTGGCAGGCGATCCGGCCGGCCCCGGACAAGTTCGACTTCACCCATTTCGATGCGATGCTCGATTGGGCCGAGGCGCATCGCATGGCGATGCGCGGACACACGCTGCTGTGGCACAAGAGCCAGTATTTCCCGCGCTGGCTGAACGACCACGACTTCGGCGCAACACCGCGGCGCGAGGCCGAGCGGCTGCTCACCACCCATATCGACACGGTGTGTCACCGTTACACCAAGCGAATCGCCAGCTATGACGTGGTCAACGAAACCGTCGACGAGACGACCGGGGCGCTGCGCGAGACGAGCCTTTCGCGCGCGTTCGGCGGCGCCGAGCCGATGCTCGACCACGCATTCCACGCTGCCCGCGCCGCCGCCCCAAGCGCGCAGCTGGTCTACAACGACTATATGAGCTGGGAGCCCGGCAACGAAGCGCATCGCAGCGGCGTGCTCCGCCTGCTGGAGGGCTTTCGCAAGCGCGGCGTGCCCGTCGACGCGCTGGGCGTACAGTCGCATATCGAACCCGTCAGCGATGCACCTGCGGGCGTTCTCGCTGCGCGGCAGGAGAAAGCGTGGAGGGCGTTCCTCGATACGGTGACCGGCATGGGCTATCAGCTGTTGATCACCGAATTCGATGTCGCCGATCAGCATCTCCCAACGGATGTCGCAATGCGCGACCGGCAGGTGGCCGACTATGCCGGGGTCTATCTCGACATCATGTTCGGTTACCCGCAGTTGCGCGACATGCTGTTCTGGGGAATGTGTGATCGCTATAGCTGGCTCAACGGCTTCAAGCCGCGCAAAGACGGCAGCGTGCCGCGGGTGGCGCCCTACGATCGCGAATTCCACGCGAAGCCGCTTCGCGACATCGTCTCGGCCAAATTGATCGCGACTGCGCGGCGGGGGTAAAACTGGTACGCTCCCGTTCAGATTTCGCGGGTATACATCGTGCCCGGGCGGCGGAGTCGCCGAGGGATCAGGGAGCAGGGCAATGGCTGCAGCAGCCGTGAGACGAGACGGGCCTGAAGGCGAGCAACCGCTCCCCAGCAGCGTCGACGTCGCGGCGCTGCATGCCAGTGCCGAAGCCCTGGTCCGCCTTCATGGCGGGTCAGCCGCCGTCCCCGCCGGCAGCAGCTTTCGCCAGCACCTGCTCGAACATGCCCGGACCGGTGCGCAGCGCAGCACGCTTGCGCAGCTGGGCGGCGACATCGAGCGGCGCGCTCGCGCCGGGCGCGTTCGTTCGATCGGAGCTGGCGCGCCGGTCGACATTTTGTTCGATCTTGCCGGGACGCTCGCCGACCTGATCGCCCGCGGGCGCGGCACCGACGCCAACATCCTCGCGAATCGCTATCTGGATCTGTCGCCGCAGGGTGCAACCGGCTGGGCGCTGCTGCCGCTGATGCTATCGCTACGCACCGGCGACCCTGCCGCCGCCGATCGGCTGCTGGAAGAAGTGCCTCCCCAGCTGATCGTGATCGGCGGGCTTTCCGGTACGGGCAAGTCGAGTCTCTCGCGGCTGTTGGGGGCCCATTACGGCCGGCGGCCCGGCGCGCGCGTGCTGCGGTCGGACGTGTTTCGGAAGCGGCTGGCCGGCGTGGCGCCCGAGGCGCGCCTCCCCGCTACCCAATATACCCGCCGCAACGACGCGCTCACCTACGAAGCATTGTTCGAATCGGCCGACGACCATCTGCGCTGCGGCTCCACCGTGATCGTGGACGCGGTGTTCCTGAACCGCAGCGAACGCGAAGTGGCGCAGGCACTGGCGGTGCAGGTACGAGCGCCCTTTTCGGGCATCTGGCTGGAAGCGCCGGATCGCGATCGGATCGCGCGCATCACCGCCCGGACCGCCGATGCTTCCGACGCGACCGCAGAGATCGCCCGTGAGCAGGCGCGCCGCTCGGTGGGGGACCTGTTCGGCTGGCATCGCATGCGCGCCAATCGAGCGATGGAGCAGATCCTGCCCGCCGCGCGCGCTGCCATCGAGCGCGCGCGCCGCTGACCGGCGCGGCGCGGATCAGACCGCCTCGGCGGCTTCCGGCCTGAGCAGCAGCCCGCCTTCGCCCTCGCGTGCGAACAGGTCGTTCAGCGCCTCGAGCATCCGGCGCGCCTCCGGACTGGCAAGCGAATAGAAGATCATCTGACCCGCACGCCGGGCGGAAACCATGCCTTCGCGCCGCAGCAGCGCGAGCTGCTGGGACACCGCGGTATCGCGGGCACCGGTAAGGCGAGCAAGCTCCCCCACCGACTTCTCGCCTTCGGCGAGATGGCAGAGGAGCAACAGGCGGCTACGACCGGACAGCGCCTTCAAAAATTGCGACGCGTGGTCGATTACGTCGATCATATCGTTCTTCACGGCGACCATGGCTATGCATGTAGCCCATGGCTGGCAAGCCGTCACGCGCCAAAATGTCCAGTATTTTCATAAACCTGAATCAATGCTCATCATCATTTTCGTGAAGATGTCTCCGGTGTATGTTGCAAATCGGAAGCAATTTTGTAGCGTACCCGATGTTCGAACGTTGCAGCATTATGGTACCAGACCAGCCTGATTTATTCGGTCTTTCCGCCCCTTCCGGGCTCGTTTCCGCGCCAGATTTCCTGACCGCAGCGGAAGAATCGAACGCGATTGAGGCGATCGGTTCGTCGCCGTTACAGCCCTTCGAGTTTCAGGGCTGGACCGGCAATCGGCTGACGGTCAGTCATGGCTGGCACTATGATTTCGCGAATGCCGCCATGGCGCCCGCGACACCCCTGCCCGACTGGCTCCACCCACTGCGCGCGCGTGCAGAGGCATTTGCCGGCCTCCCGCCGGGCGCGCTCGTGCAGGCGCTGCTGCTCCTGTATCCACCGGGCGCAGGCATAGGCTGGCACCGCGATCGGCCAGTGTTCGAGGAGGTGGTGGGTATCTCGCTCGGGGCCGCAGCCACGCTGCGCCTGCGCCGCCGGACGGGCCCGCGCGCCTTTGAGCGCGCGGCGCTGCCGCTGGCGCCGCGCTCCATCTATCTGCTGTCCGGCGACGCCCGGCACGGCTGGGAGCACAGCATCGCCCCCATGACGGAGCCGCGCTGGTCGATCACGTTTCGCGCCTTCTCGCAGCTGGGCCTGCGCCAGACGCAGAACGGCCCGGGCGGGAGATCCCGTCCGGGCCGCACTGGTTGAAGGTCCCGCCGCCGGAGCGGCGAAACGCCATCAGAACTTCAGGCCAGCTTCGACACCCCAGGTGCGCGGCGGGTTGAAATTGGCGTAATCGCCCAGCACACCGCCATAGTTCAGCGAGCCATCATTGTTGACCGTCGGCGACGAGTTCGCGGCCGAGCGGCGATAGATGTGGGTTTCGTTGAGCAGGTTGCGGCTCCACAGCGACACGGTCAGCAGCTGACCGCGATCGCTCATCTTGATGTCGGCGAGCGCGATGCGACCGTTGACGATGAAGCTCGGGTCGGTGCGGGTCGCCTCGTTCTGGAAGCTGTACTGGGCGTCGGCATAGTTGCCGTCCAGGTGGAAGCGCAGGCGCGTATCGCCACCGATGACCGGAAGTTCATAATCGATGAAGCCCGAGGCTGCGTTGCGCGGCGTGTACACCACGAACACCTGGGTCAGCGGGCTGCCCGGCAGCAGCGAGTTCGGCGTCGGCGGGATCTTCGTGTAGGTGTAGGCATAGGATGCGCCGAGCGTCAGGCCGTTGACCGGCTTCACGGTCAGGTCGGCTTCGATGCCGCGGATCTTGGAGGTGCCGGGGGCATTGCCGGTGTTCTCGGTATGCTTAGTGTAGTTCGGGTTCTTCGTCACGCCGTCCGCCAGGAAGGGGTTGGTGTCGACGAAGTCGAAGTCGATCTGCGTGCCGGTACGATCCATGATGTAGCCGGCGAGGTTCAGGCGCGCCTTGTGGTCCAGAAGGTCCATCTTGGCGCCGACTTCATAGGCCTTCACCGCTTCCGGGCCGAACGCGCCGAAGTTGCTCGAACGGTCGTTCGCGCCGCCGGCACGGTAGCCGGTCGAGTATTTGGCATAGAGATTGACGTTCGGAGCAGCGTCGACGGCCACGGTCACCATCGGATCGAAGCGGCTGTTGTCGTAGTTGAAGGTATAGGGCGTGGCGACACCCGAAATCATGGTCAGCGCACCACGACGCTTGTCCTTGGTATAGCGGCCGCCGACGGTGACATGCAGGATGTCGACCGGGCTGTACGTCGCCTGTCCGAACGCCGCATAGCTGTGCGCCACAGCGTTGCTGTCACGCTGGCGCACCCAGTTCTGCGGCTGCCACAGCGACGCGTCGTTGATGGTGTTGCCGGTGCCGGTGGCGTTCCAGGTGTTGGTGGTCGGCGTCGCGGCATATTCGCGAGCGCCTTCGGTGAAGTAGTAGAGGCCGGCTGCGTAATCGAGCTTGTCGACGCTGCCGACGGCCTGGAATTCCTGGCTGAACTGCGTCTGGCGCAGGTACGACAGGCTGTAGCGGCTGAATGCAGTGTTCGGCGCGAAGATCGAACGGTGCGCGCCGCCCGAATTGTCCCACTGATCGGTGGTCACGCCGCGCCATGCGGTGATCGAGCGCAGCTGCAGATACGGCGCCACGTCATATTTCAGCGTGGTCGAGAAACCGTGCGTCTTGTCGACGCTCACCTGCTGCGGCACGCCGATATCGGCGGTGCCCATGCGGTCGCCGGTCACCTTCACCTGCGACGAAAGCGGCGCGATACAGGGGTTGGTGGTGACGCCACCGACGACGACGTTGCAGTTCGCGCCGCCAAAGGTGAGCTTGTTTGCGGCATTGTAGGTGCCGACATTGTAGCCGTTCGGGTTGTAGCTCACGAGCTGGCTATAGAAGGGCGTGTTCTCGTCACGCGCCTGGTCGTAGGAGAACTGCGCCGAGAAGCCGTCGAACGGCTTCCACAGCGCGGTCGCGCGGCCGCCATAGCGCTGATACTGGTTCCAGCCTGCCTGGCCGCTCAGCGGGTTGCGCACGGTGGGATCCTGGTGCTGCACCACGCCGTCCAGCTTTACCGCGACATTCTTCACCGCCGGCAGGTCGAGGTGCATTTCACCGGTATAGCTGCCGTAGTTGCCGAAGCCTGCCGAGGCGCGGCCGCCGAATTCACCGGTCGGCGCCTTGGTGACGATGCTCAGCGCGCCGCCTTCGGTATTGCGGCCGAACAGCGTGCCCTGGGGACCGCGCAGCACTTCGAGGCGCTCAACGTCGAACAGCGCCGCATTCAGGCCCTGGGAGCGGCCGAGATACACGCCGTCGATATAGACGCCCACACCCGAGTCGCGCGCGGTCTGGTTCTGGTCGAACGGCACGATGCCGCGGATGCCGACGGTCAGCGCCGACTGGCGGGCCTCGAAGGTCGCGATGCGCAGCGACGGCACGGTGCCGTCTGCGAGGTCGAGCAGGCTCTGGACGTGACGGTCCTTGAGCACGGTCGGATCGAGCACCGAGATCGCGATCGGCGTCTTCTGGAGGTTGGTCTCGCGCTTGGTGGCGGTGACGACGATGTCGGCCAGGCCTTCCTGGTCGGTCCCGGCTGCCGGCTGCTGCGCGGCGGGCGCATCGTTATCGGCAGCGAAGGCGGGCGTAGCAGCGCTCGCGAACGTCGCGCTGGCGAGCAGCGCGAGGCGGAACATAGAACGGTCGAGCATGTTGATTTCCCCGAGGAGGCTAATTTGCTTCGGGGGGCGCCCTAGGGGCGGGATTTGGCAGGATTGTTACACCAACTGACGTATTAAATACGTCGATACATCATTTTCGCTTCATCTTCAAGTCTTCTGCCCGAATTTGCGAAGGCACGAAGCTTGAGATGAACTTCCCTCGTCTTGGTTAAGATCGCAAATCTTATTCTCCAGCACCATTAAAAATCTGATGTGATGCGGAAATGACACAGGCCATCGCGCCTAAGACTTGCGGGAGACAAGCCGAATCGAAACCGCCCGCCATGCGAGGGTGCATGGCGGGCGGCGCATCGAACCGTCGTTGCGTGGGCAGCTATTCGGCTGCCGCTGCCCCCGCCCCGCCGACACGGCCGGTGCGCTCGAGCTTGCCCCAGCCGACCCACCAGCCGCCCAGCGCCGAGCTGATCGCCCGCAGCACGACCCAGTACATCAGCTGGCGGTAGACAAAGCGCTGCGCCACCAGCAGCAGCGCGGGATAGCGAATGCGCCGGCTGTTGAGGCGGTAGGCGATCCAGCCGCAGCCCACGTCGATGGCGGTAAAGGCTACCCAGTAGATTGCCATGGTGCCGACATCGCCGCGTGTCTGCTCCCAGCCATGCTGGGCGATCCGCACCGCGGTGGCGACGATCGCGGACACCAATGCCAGGTCGATCAGCGGCGATATGGCCGCGAATACGATCTGGAAAACCCAGGCCTGAGGCAGGCCGATCCAGGCAAGGCCCCGCGCATTCTTGTCGCGGTAGAGACCGCGATGCTTCCACAGGCACTGCAGCGTGCCGAACGCCCAGCGGTAGCGCTGCTTGGCGAGTGCCCTGAAGCTTTCCGGCGCCTCGGTCCACGCGACCGCATCGGGATCGTAGGTGACGCGCCAGCCGGCACGCTGGATGGCGATGGTGAGATCCTGGTCCTCGGCCAGCGTATCCTCCGGATAGCCGCCCACCGCGTCCAGCGCGGCGCGCCGCCAAGCGCCGACCGCGCCCGGCACTACCGTGATCGCGTTGAACCCGGCGAGCGCGCGCCGCTCCAGATTCTGTGCGGTCACATATTCCACCGCCTGCCAGCGGGTGACCAGGTTGACACGGTTGCCCACCTGGGCGCTGCCTGCGACCGCGCCGAGGTTCGGATCGATGAACCAGCGGGCGAGGCGACCGATTGTCTCGGGCTCGAACTGCGTGTCAGCGTCGAGCGCGATGATCACATCGCCCTTGGCCTGCTGCAGCGCGCGGTTGAGCGCGCCCGCCTTGCCGCCATTCTGCAGCGTGAGCAGCGTGACGCGCGGATCGTCGCCGAACGCGGCCGCGACAATCTCGCTCGTACGGTCCTTCGAACCGTCGTCGGCGACGATCAGTTCGATCGCCGGATAGTCGCTGGCAAGCACGCGGCGAACCGAAGCCTCGATCACTCGCTCCTCGTTATAGGCGGGGATGATCACCGAAACGCTGGGCGTGTAGACAGGCGGCGCGCCGCGCTCGCGACGGCGCTGGCGCAGCGCCAGGGCCGCGAGAATCACGGCACGGGCGATGCCCAGGGTGATCGCGACGAAGAACATCCAGCGGAGACCGGACGCTATCGCGGCAAGCGCCACGAAGATGGCAACGTCCGCCCGGACCGCCAGCAGGTCGTTGCCGCGGATCGGCGGCATCACCGCATCATAGGAAAGCCCGGCAAGCTTCGAGACGGGTACGAAGGTGTATCCGCGCGCCCGCAGCTCGCGGATGATGATCGGCAACGCTTCGACGGTCTGCTCGCGATTGCCGCCGCCATCGTGCAGCAGCACCACGTTGGTCGACTTGTCGGGGGCAGCACTCGCGACGTCACTGAGCACGCCCTGGATGATGGCATCGACACCGGGACGCTTCCAATCGTCCGGATCGACGTGCAGGCCGACCACGGTATAGCCCTGCTTCTGCGCGATCACGGCGGGATCGAGTTCATCCGGCGTGGTGGGCTCCGCGTCTCCGAAATAGGGTGCACGGAACAGCCGCATGCCGCGGCCGGTATAGGCCTGCACCAGCCGCTGCGTGGCGTTTAGTTCCAGGGCCGTGCTCGCCGCCGAGGTCGTAGCGAGGTTGGGATGCGTGTAGGTGTGGTTGCCCACCTCATGCCCCTCGGCCACCAGCCGGCGCAGCAGCAGCGGGTGCTGGAGGGCGTTCTCACCGATGATGAAGAACGTTGCCGGCACGTGCTCGGCCTTCAGGATGTCGAGGATGCGCGGCGTGTAGGTCGGGTCCGGCCCGTCGTCGAAGGTGAGCGCAATCTCGTTCTTCGAGGCGCCCGTCCGCATCACCACATAGGGGGTAGGCAGCACGGGATATTGCACGTCGCGGATCATATTGGCGGAATCGAAGCTGATCTCGCGCTTGCCCACCGTTGGCGTAGAGGTGACACGGAGGATCTCGCCCGGCCCTTCGACGTCGACATTGGTAGCGGGCACGATGCGGGTCAGATCCGGGGTGCCGCCATGCCGATAGGCGAGCAGCGCGGTCCACAGGCCGGCATCCTCGGTGCCGAGGCGCCATACCGCCACGCTGCCGATGCCCGCCGCGCGCACCGCCTGCAGCTGGTTCCAGCTGGCCGTTGCGTCGACCATCCACACCTCGTGGTGCTCGCCATTTTCGTCATAGGCGAAGGCGCTGTTGCCGCTGGCCTTGTCAAAGGTCACCGTGGCCGAGCTGTCGCGCGCTGCCGACCATGCTTCTTCAATGCTGAGCGGGTCGGTCTCCTTGCCGTGCCAGTCATAGGCATAGCTGGCCAGCGCCACGATCAGCTTGTCGTTTCCAACCTGCGCCTGCGCCCGCCGCAGTTCTTCGACGAACCAGGGTTGGGACGCGATCGGACCGGCGGTCCCACCCTGCCAATGCTCATCATAGTCCATCAGGATCACGCGATCGGTGACCGCGGCGAAGCGCTTCAGGTCCCAGGCCGTGTCGCCGGCGGGCACGGTGACCGCCAGCAGCTTGTTCTTCGGCATCGCCGTGTTGATCTGCGCGAGCAACTGGATGTAGCCCGGCAGCGCGCTGGCCGGCAGACTTTCAAAGTCCAGGACAAGACCGGCCTGGTTCTTCGAGGTGACATAGGCGGCAAGGTCGCGCGCCAGCTTGGTGCGGGCAGCGCGGTTTCCAAGCAGCGCGACGGTACCAGGCGTGTCCCAGGCCTCGTCCGACACATTCTGCACCATGGGCAGCACGCGCGCAGGGCGGCGTGCGCCGGCAAGGATGCTGTTGAACCTTGGATCGTCCAGCACCTGCATGTTGTGCTTCGGCCCCGTGACGGAGACGAGCGCAGGCACCACCCAGTTCAGATCACCGATATTGCGGCGAAGCGAGTCGGCGCTGGCAGGATCCCATGGCACGTAAAAGCCGACGGTGAGCGGTGCGCCGGGCCGCTTCGCGGTGCCGCCCGGCAGCCAGCGCTGCCGTCGCGATTCGCCGCGCGCACTCATCGAACGAAGCGCCGCCGGCTTGGCATTTTCCCACCGCACCGGCAAATCCTGCGCAGGCGGCACGTTGACGATAGTCGCCGCGAACACGACCGCTGCGAGCAGCACACCGCCGATCAGCGCAAAAACCGTGCGCAACGTCCAGCGCTTGCGGCTGCCGGTGGGATCGAAAAAGACGGGACGCGACATCAGCAGACTTTCGGAACGCGCGATTGTCCCGGCGCGGGTCGGGTCGCCGCCTTATAAGAGCCCGCATTAACCGATGCTATACTACGAAGGCTGGGTAGATTCCCTGATCTCGCATAGGCTCAGACGGCGCTGCTGAAGCGACTTGCTGCCGGCCCACGATAGCGGTCCATCGCGCTCGCGATCACCCTAGCATAGGGCAGCGCCTCGGGCGCGAGCAGCAGCACGCTGCCCTCCCACCGCACGAGCTTCAGCGCCGCGAACCGGGCGAGCCGCAAGGCGATCTCGCTACGTCCCGCGATGCCGCAAAGATCCGCGCGCCCCTGGCACAGCAACTCCTCGATGGCTGCCGCCCGCCATTGATCGTCCACCGATCGTCGCGCCCCACGCGATGCCGAAAACCGGCCGCTCGAAACTGCCATGTGCCAGCGGCCAGCATTTTTCTCGTTCTGCACGAGCAGGTCGGGAAACTGGCTGATCGCGCTCGCCCCCAGTCCGATCAGCACCTCTGCCTCGTCCTCGGTGAAGCCTTGGAAATTGCGCCGCAATCGCCCCTCGCGCACGGCAACGGCGATGGCGTCGTCTGGCTTGGCGAAATGGTCGAAGCCGATCGGCACATAACCAGCACGCCCCAGCCTGCCGTGGGCGAGCGCCGCCTGCGCGAAACGCGCCTCGGCATCGGGCAGCGCACTGGCATCGATCCGGCGCTGGCGCGGGATCAGATGCGGAACATGCGCATAGCCGAACACCGCGAGCCGATCAGCGCCGAGCGCGACGCTTTCGTCAAGCGAAGCCGCGAGCACGTCCGATGTCTGCCCTGGCAGGCCGTACATCAGGTCGAAGTTGATCGATTGGACGCCAGCGCCACGCAACAGCGCCACGCAAGCGGCGATCTCGCGCCGGGGCTGCACGCGGCCGATCGCCGCCTGGATGGCTTCATCGAAGGTCTGGACGCCTAGGCTGACGCGCGACACGCCGGCCGCCCCCAGCGCATCGGCCCAGCCCGCATCGAAACCGCGCGGGTCGACTTCCACCGAAAGCACCGGCGCCGTGACGTCGAACGCCGCCTTTACCTGCGCCACCAACCGCAGAAAGGCCGCTGGCGCGATCGCATTGGGACTGCCGCCGCCAAAGGCAATCCGCCCCACCCGCCCCCGCCCGTTCAGGCGGCGGGCAACAAGTTCGATTTCCTGCGACAGGCGCTCGAGATAGGCATCCAGCCGCGCGGCACGGTTGGCCGCACCGGTGTTGCATCCGCAATACCAGCATATCTCGCGGCAAAAGGGGATGTGTAGATAGAGCGACAGCTCGGCTTCCTGTTCCACCCGATCCAGCGCTGCCGCCATCTCGACGGAGCCGACCCCATCAACAAACTCCGCAGCGGTAGGGTAGCTGGTGTAACGCGGCACCGGCGTGGCGAGCAGATCGGGATGATAGGTCCACATGATCCTGCCGCATGGACCGCCGGCCACCGGGCGTCGCTTGGGAATATCCCGTATTCTTGCCGCGGATGCCGGACGCGCCTAGGTCCTGACGATGCAACTCGACGACCAGCTAGTCCGCTACTTCGGCACCGCCGATCTCGGCACCCTCACCCCGCCCGCGCTTGCCTCCGGTATTGAGCGGATGAAGGTCGATCTTGGCCTGGAGACCGATCGCCCCCGCCGCTTCGCGCTCTGGGCCCTGCTGTTCATGCTCGGTAGTGCGCCGGACCTCGACGTCGCCTTCGAGGACGAGGCGGATCGCGAAGCAGCCCGTAGCTTCATGGATCTATCCGATCGGCAGGACTGAGCCGATCGCTCCCTCCACAGAAAAACGGCGGACCTTTCGGTCCGCCGCCCCAGGTGTTGGGAGACATTTTTGTTTTAGAAGGTGAGGCGCGCACCCAGCGTGTAGGAACGGCCAATCGGATCGTAGATGGTCGGGAAGGTGTTGCCGCTGTTGTAGGACGTACCGCCAACGCCCGAACCGACGAGCGGCGGGTCCTTGTCCAGCAGATTGTTCACCGTCAGGTTGAGGCTGAAGTTCTTGGTGGGACGCACGCCGAACGACAGGTCGAAATAGTTGTACGCGGGGATACGGGCGAAGCGCGGCAGGATGCTGCCGACCGGATCCTCGAGGCTGACATGGCTGATGTGCGTCCACAGCAGCGATACGTCGAAGTTCGGGCGATCATAGGTCAGGCGACCATTCCAGCGCAGCTTGGCACGCGGGTTGGTGCAGCCACCGGCGCTGTAGCGGCCAGTGCAGTTACGATCGATCGAGTTCGGGTTTGCCTGGAAGCGATAATAATCGAGCCAGGTGCCGTTGAAGCCGATCGTGATTGCGCCGCTATCCTTGATGCCGATGTCGTCGAGCAGCACACGCTGGTTGACGCCGAGGTCGATGCCGGCGGTGCGGATCAGGCCCAGGTTCGAATAGCTCAGGATCACGCCCGGCGTTTCGCCCGCGCCGTTGAGCGTGCCGGTCAGCGGATTACGACCGATCAGCGCACAGAAGGCGTTGTTCGCGAAGCCCGGGTTCAGCGATGCGGAATAGCAGCCGTTCAGGATGTCTGCCTGCGCCGGCTGGGTGATCGCGTTCGAAACCTTGATCCGGAAATAATCGATCGTCGCCGAGAAGCCCTTCAGGAACGAAGGCGTGAAGACGCCGCCGAGCGTCAGGGTCTTGGCTTTTTCGACGTCCAGGTTGCGGTTGCCCGCGCTGGTGTTGTTGATCTGGCCCGAGCTCGGCTGCGGGATCGAACCGATCGTCCCTGCCGGTGCGCCGGTCGCGACGCAGAGTGCCGCCAGCGATGCATTGCTGGCCACCGCCGCGCCGGCACACGGGTCGACGGTCAGGTTGCCCAAGCCTTGGACAGGCGACTGGAACAGTTCCTGAATGTTGGGCGAGCGCACAGCCACCTGATAGGTGCCGCGGAACTTGAAGCCCGGTGCGGGCTCCCAGGTGCCGCCCGCCTTCCAGGTCGTGCTGCCGCCCGTGGTGGTGTAATCGGAGTAGCGGATGCCGCCTTCCGCCGTCAGCTTGTAGATGAAGGGCTGGTTCTCGACTAGCGGCGCGATCAACTCGCCGAACACTTCCTTCACGCTGTAGCGGCCGGTATCCGGGGGCGTGCGCGCGCCGGTGCCGAGCACCTCGCCCTGCACCTGCGACGGGCCGTCCGGCTGGCTGGCCGCAGTGATCTTGCGATATTCGCCGCCGACCGCGAACGCGATCTTGCTGGCGGCGAGCGGCGACGTGAAGAGGTCGCCCGAAACGCTACCGGTGACGACGGTCTGGCGCACCTTGCGGTTGATGATCGCGTCGAGGTTGACGAATGCGGCCTGCGCCGAGGTGATCGAGCCGTTGGGCCCGAACAGGTTGAGCGGTACGCAGCCGTTGCTGGTGTCGGCGCAACGAACGGTGCCGCTGGCATCGCGATAGGCGCGCAGGGCCTGCTGGACCTTGCTGAATGAGCCCCAGCGCTGGCGCGTCTGGTTCTGCGTCGTCTCGCCATATTGCGCCGAGATGTCGTACTTCAGGCCCGTGGTGATCTCCCCGCGGAAGCCACCCTGGACCTGGAACATCTGCGATTCGAACAGATTGCCGCGCGGACCAAACTCGGTGAAGCGGCGCTGGGCCACTACCGCGATCTCGCGATAGCCCGGTGTGCCCGGGCCGCCCTGCACGG
This sequence comes from Sphingomonas sp. TDK1, assembly GCF_001650735.1. Classification (GTDB taxonomy): domain Bacteria; phylum Pseudomonadota; class Alphaproteobacteria; order Sphingomonadales; family Sphingomonadaceae; genus Sphingomonas. The sequence continues at coordinate 385,805 of NZ_LXVY01000048.1, forward strand.
CCGCGGCCGTGGCGCAGTCGGCTGCTGAAATCTTGCTTGCGGTGCACAGCTGGCTGCGGATGCCGCTGGGCAGATAAGGGTTGTTCAGGCCCAGCTGATAGGTGTTGTTGAACGTACCCGACGACGCGAGCTGGGTCGCGATCTGGTTCCTCGTGAACATGGCCGAGCCGTAGAACTCGATCGCATCCGTGATCTTGTAATAGCCCGCCGAATAGGCATTGATGCGGTCGAGCGGCGTCTGGAAATAGGTACCGATATTGGTGTTGTAGGTGTCGTTGGCCGTTGCCGACTGAAGCAGGCCCGTCGTCGGGTTCACCACCGCGCCGAAACTGCTGGCAGGCAAGCCGAGCGCTGCGTTGCTCGGGGCGCCGAAGATTGTCACGGCCGCAGTGGTTGAACCAGCGAACGCGCCGGTGGTCGAGCTGATCGGGACCTCGCTGACCTTGCGATCAAGGTGGAGCAGCGGATCGGCCTTGGTATAGCCTACACTGAACACCACGTTGCCGCGGCCATCGGCGAAGTTGCCGCCGACGACGAGATCGGCCTTGAAGCGCTGGCTGTCACCCCGTTCGGAAACGCGATAGCTTGCCGAGGCGTCGATGCCGGAAAAGTCACGACGGGTGATGAAGTTGACGACGCCCGCAACCGCGTCCGCGCCGTAGGTGGACGAGGCGCCGCCGGTGAACACTTCCACGCGCTGCAGAAGCGCCAGCGGGATGTTGTTCGTGTCGGTGAGGCCGTCAAGGCCGTAGGGGACGAGGCGACGGCCGTCGAGCAGCACCAGTGTGCGCTGCTCACCCATGCCGCGCAGGTTGAGCGTCGACGAGCCGTCCGAGCCGTTGTTGACGCCCGCGCCGATCGACGGACGGATTGCAGGCAGGTTGCGCAGCAGGTCGTCCGCAGTGCCCGGCTGGCGGAACTGAATTTCCTGCTGGCTGATCACGTTTACCGGGCTGGCCAGTTCGAGATCGGGTCGCGAAATGCGCGTGCCGGTGACGACGATCTCGCCAGCGGCTTCGGCCTGCGTCTCGCTCTCAGGGACGCTTTGTTGCTGCGCATAGGCTGGCGTTGCCAGACCAGCGACCAACATCGTCGACGCAAGTAGACAGGTTCGAAAGGCAGAAGACATCAAAAGCCCCTTTATTGGTAATTTTCTCCGCAGCTGGCGTAACTTTCGTGCGCCTTCGCATCGCCGCATGTCTGCACGTCGACGGCTGCTTAGCAATGGGTTGGACATGGACAGAAACAAAACGTCACACATGTGTTGCAATAATGCAATGGTGAGACGTTCGCGCACTTCCCTACGGGGCATTTGCCGCATGGGATGCAAGCCGGTACAGGCTTACGCCGATTGCGGCAGCGCCGACGCGGCAGCCGGAACAAGCCCGGCGCTCACGCGATGAGGCGTCGGAACAGGTAAACAGGGGATGTCAACATGGATGGTCCAGCCGATATCGGCGTGTCGCGACGGGGACTGCTGACGAGCGGCGCAGCCTGCGCTGCCGTGACGGCTCTGCCCGCAGGCGCCAGCAACAAGGAACCCCGCGCCCCAATGGAGACGCCCCCCACCCTGCCCGTGCAGTTGAAGATAAACGGCAAGCCGACCGAGTTGACCGTCGACACGCGCACCACGCTGCTCGACGCACTGCGCGAGCACCTGCATCTCACCGGTACCAAGAAGGGCTGCGATCATGGCCAGTGCGGTGCGTGCACCGTGATCGTCAACGGTCGCCGCATCAACAGCTGTCTCAGCCTGGCAGTGATGCACGACGGCGACAGCGTCACGACGATCGAAGGCCTGGGCACGCCCGAGGACCTGCACCCGATGCAGGCGGCCTTCGTGAAGCATGACGGCTATCAGTGCGGCTATTGCACGCCGGGGCAGATCTGCTCGGCGGTGGCGGTTCTCGACGAGATCAAGGCCGGCATCCCGAGCCATGTCGCCGCCGACGTCGCCGCCTCGCCCGCTTTCTCAGAAATGGAGATCCGCGAGCGGATGAGCGGCAACATCTGCCGCTGCGGCGCCTATTCCAACATCGTCGAGGCGATCCGCGAAGCCGCGGGGCGGAGGCAGGCATGAAGGCTTTTCACTATACCCGCGCGAGCAGCCCAGCCGACGCCGCCGCGCTCGCCGCCAACACCCCTGGCGCCAAGTTCATCGCCGGCGGCACCAACCTGCTCGACCTGATGAAGCTCGAGATCGAGACGCCGGCGCACCTGATCGACGTGAACAAGCTCGCGCTCGATCGAATCGAGGAAACGTCGGACGGCGGGCTTCGCATCGGCGCGCTGGTCCGCAACACCGATCTCGCCGCCGACAAGCGGGTACGCCGCGACTATGCGGTACTGACCCGCGCGATCGTCGCGGGCGCCTCGGGCCAGCTGCGCAACAAGGCGACCACCGCCGGCAACCTGCTCCAGCGCACCCGCTGCCCCTATTTCTACGACCCCAACCAGCCTTGCAACAAGCGCAAGCCCGGCAGCGGCTGCGCGGCGATCGGCGGATTCAGCCGCCAGCTCGCGGTGATCGGCACCAGCAAGGCGTGCATCGCCACCTATCCGGGCGACATGGCCATCGCGATGCGCCTGCTCGATGCAACCGTCGAGACGGTGAAGCCGGACGGTGCCACGCGCAAGATCGCCATCGCCGACTTCCACCGCCTGCCGGGCGACACGCCGCACATCGACAACACGCTGCAAACCGGCGAGCTGATCACCGCGGTTACCCTGCCCAAGCCGCTGGGCGGCAAGCATTTCTACCACAAGGTGCGCGACCGGGCGTCTTATGCCTTCGCGCTCGTCTCGGTGGCGGCGGTGGTGCAGAAGGACGGCACCGGCCGCGTCGCGTTCGGCGGCCTGGCGCACAAGCCGTGGCGGGTCGAAGCCGCCGAGGCCGCGCTCCCCAAGGGTGCCGCCGCGACTGCCAAGATCGCCTTTGCCGGCGCCACGCCGACGCACGACAACGCATTCAAGCTCCAGTTGGCCGAGCGCACACTCGCCGCGGTGCTGAGCGAAGCAAGGGGCTGAGCCATGAAGTTCGATACCCCCGCCACGACCAACCCGATCGACCGCCTCAAGGTGGTCGGCAAGGCCACCGACCGGATCGACGGTCCGCTCAAAACCACCGGCCGCGCACCCTATGCCTATGAGCGGCACGATGTCGCACCCGGCGCGGCCTATGGCTATGTGCTGGGCTCGGCGATCGCCAAGGGACGGATCACCGGCATGGACCTCAGCGCTGCCAAGGTCGCGCCGGGCGTGCTCGCGATCGTCACCGCCGAAAATGCCGGCAAGCTGACCAAGGGCAATTTCAATACCGCCAACCTGCTCGGCGGGCCCGAGATCGAACATTACCACCAGGCGATCGCGCTGGTGGTGGCCGAGACCTTCGAGCAGGCCCGCGCCGCCTCGTCGCTGATCCGCGTCGACTATGCGCGCGGCAAGGGCCGGTTCGATCTCGAAGCCGAGATGGGCAATGCGACGCTGCCCAAGGAAGGCTTTGGCGGTCCCGCGGAAAGCAAGGTCGGCAATTTCGACGGCGCCTTCAAAAGCGCGCCCGTCCAGCTCGACGCGCGCTACACCACGCCCGATCATTCGCACGCGATGATGGAGCCGCATGCCTCCACCGCCAAATGGGACGGTGACCAGTTGCTGCTCTGGACCTCGAACCAGATGATCAACTGGGGCAAGGGCGATGTGGCGCGGACGCTCGGCCTGCCCAAGGAGAAGGTGCGGCTGATGTCGCCCTATGTCGGTGGCGGGTTCGGCGGCAAGCTGTTCGTCCGCACCGATGCGATCCTTGCGGCGCTCGGCGCCAAGGCGGCGGGGCGGCCGGTGAAGGTGTCGCTCCAGCGCCCGCTGATCGCCAACAACACCACCCATCGCCCCGCGACGATCCAGCGCATCCGCATCGGCACCACCAAGGACGGCAAGATCACCGCGATCGGCCATGAGAGCTGGTCGGGCGACCTCCCCGGCGGCGGGCCCGAGACGGCGGTGAGCCAGACCCGCCTGCTCTATGCCGGCGAGAACCGGCTGACCGCGATGCGGCTGGCGGTGCTCGACCTGCCCGAGGGCAATGCGATGCGCGCGCCGGGCGAGGCCCCGGGCCTGATGGCGCTCGAAATCGCGATGGACGAGATGGCGGAGAAGCTGGGGATGGACCCGGTGGAATTCCGCGCGATCAACGACACCCAGGTCGATCCCGAAGCCGCCAACCGCCCCTTCTCGCAGCGCCAGCTGATCCAGTGCATGCGGATCGGCGCGGACAAGTTCGGCTGGGCCAAACGTGCCAAGGCGCCGGGTGCCATCCGGGAGGGCCGCTGGCTGATCGGCATGGGTATGGCCGCGGCATTCCGCAACAACCTCAACGGCAAGTCCGGCGCGCGGGTGCGGCTCGACGGCAAGGGCGTGGTCACGGTCGAGACCGACATGACCGACATCGGCACCGGCACCTACACCATCATCGCCCAGACCGCGGCGGAGATGATGGGCGTACCGCTGGAGACGGTGGTGGTGCGGCTGGGCGATTCCAGCTTCCCGGCCTCGGCGGGCTCGGGCGGGCAATGGGGCGCCAACAGCTCAACCGCTGGCGTCTATGCCGCCTGCGCGATGCTGCGCGACAAGGTGACCGCGGCGCTCGGCTTCAACTCGGCTGACGTGGTGTTCGAAGACGGCAAGGTCCGCGCAGGCAATCGCAGCGTCGCGCTGGCCGATGCGGCCAAGGGCGGCGAGCTCGTCGCCGAGGACTATATGGACTATGGCGACCTCGCCAAGAAGTACCAGCAATCGACCTTCGGCGCGCATTTCGTCGAAGTCGCGGTGGATGCCGCGACCGCCGAGGTACGGGTGCGCCGGATGCTCGCGGTGTGTGCGGCGGGGCGGATCCTCAACCCCAAGTCGGCGCGCAGCCAGGTGATCGGCGCGATGACGATGGGCGTCGGCTCGGCGCTGATGGAAGAACTCGCGGTCGACAAGCGCTTCGGCTTCTTCGTCAACCACGACCTCGCCGGCTACGAGGTGCCGGTCCATGCCGACATCCCGCACCAGGAAGTGATCTTCCTCGACGAGACCGATCCCACCACCTCGCCGATGAAAGCGAAGGGCGTGGGCGAGCTCGGCCTGTGCGGCGTCGGCGCGGCGGTGGCGAACGCCATCCACAATGCCTGCGGCGTGCGGGTGCGAGACTATCCGGTGACGCTGGACAAGCTGCTGCCGGGGATGCCGGCGTTCGTGTGATCTAGATCCTCCCCGTGCCGGGGAGGATCTTGGGGTAGCGCTCCCCTCCCTCCCTCGCTACAGCGCCCGCGACGGGGGTCAGGCTGAGGGAGTGCATGGACCACCACCGGACCACCCGCCGCGTCCGCGCGATCGTGCGCCGGCATGGCCCCACCGCGCAGATCTGGCGGCGCCGCGTCGCCTTTCTGGGCGGTGCGATCGTCGTTGGCGTCGTCGCCTTCGGTTTCGCGGAAGCCGCTGACTGGGCCGCGCGGCGATTTACCAGCCTTGAAAAGACCTGGTGGTGGCTCCCCCTCCTCCTCACCCCCGCTGGCTTCGCGCTGTTTGCCTGGGCCACCCGCCGCTTTGCCCCCGACGCCACCGGCTCGGGCATTCCGCAGGTGATGGCAGCGACGCGCGACCCCGACGACGCGATGACCAGCCTGACCTCCGCCAAGACGGTAGTACTGAAGCTGGTGCTCACCATCGGCGCGGTGCTGGTCGGCGCCTCGACCGGCCGCGAGGGGCCGACGGTGCAGGTCGCCGCCGCGATCATGGGCTATGCGCACCGGCTCGCGCGGGTGCCGATCCGCGCCTCGGTGTTCATCGCCGGCGGCGCGGCGGGGGTCGCGGCAGCGTTCAACACGCCACTCGCGGGCGTCGCTTTCGCGATCGAGGAACTCGCCGCCGCCTATGAGCAGCGCATGGCGGTGCTGGTGATGGCCGCGGTGCTGATCGCGGGCATGACCAGCCTCGGCATCGCCGGCGACTATGTCTATTTCGGCGCGATGCGCGACACGCTGCCGCTGCGCCAGGCGATCCTCGCCGCGCCCGTCGCGGGCGTGGTCGGCGGCCTCGCCGGCGGGCTGTTCGCGCGACTGATGCTCGCGGCGGGCGGATCGGACTGGCGGCCGCTGACCGCGGTGCGGCGCCACAAGCTCCTCTTCGCCGCGGCCTGCGGGCTGGTCGTGGCGGTGCTGGGCGTGACCACCGGGCTAACCTGGGGCACCGGCTATGACGCCGCGCGCAGCGCCATCACCAACGGCGCGATCCCCTGGTGGTACGCCCCGGCCAAGTTCGCGACGACGCTCGCCACCGCCATCGCCGGCATCCCCGGCGGCATCTTCGCGCCCTCGCTTTCGGTGGGCGCGGGCGTCGGCGATCTCGTGCGGCCGATGTTCCTCACCGCGCCGGGCGGGACGATCGTGCTGCTGGGCATGGTCGCCTATTTCACCGGCGTCGTCCGCGCGCCGCTGACCGCGGTAATCATCATCGCCGAAACCACCGCCAGCCGCGGGCTGATGCTGCCGCTGCTCGCCGCCGCGCTGATCGCCGACTTCACCGCGCAGATCGTCTCGAAGGAACGGCTGTACCACGGCCTGTCGCTGCGCTTCGGCACCACGCAGGTGCAGCATGAATCCGACCAATCGGGGAACGGATCGGTCCCGCGCGCGTAACGATCCTGTGGAGGCGCCCATCTGCTGGTGCCCCGATGAGGAGTTGCATGCCCGACCGGGACCCCGTTCTGCTGATGCCGCCCCCGGCGGATCTGCTCGATACTGCCAGCCTGTTCCTCGATTTCGACGGGACACTGGTTGAACTCGCCGACCGCCCGGACGGCGTGGTGGTCGCGCCCGTGCTGGTCGACCTGATCCGTGCGCTGGAAGAAAAGCTCGACGGCCGGCTGGCACTGGTCAGCGGCCGCCCGGCCGGGGATCTGGCGGACCTGTTCGGCGAGCGTGCGCCCTCCGTCGTGGGCAGCCACGGCATGGAATTCCGCTGGTCCGATGGTCGCCGCGAACAGGCCGAGCGCCCCGCCGGGCTAGTTGCGGCGCTGGACGCGATGCGCGCCTTCACCGAGAGCAACGACGGCGCGATCCTCGAAGACAAGCCGCTGGGCGCCGCCGTCCATTACCGGCTGAACCCGGCGCTCGAAGCCGACGCCATGGCGCTGGGCGAACAACTCGCCGCCGAGCACGGCCTCTATCTCCAGCACGGCAAGATGATGGTCGAGGTCCGCACCGCGGGCGGCGACAAGGGCAGCGCAATCCGCACGCTGATGGCCGACCCGCGCTTCGCCGCCGGCCGCCCCGTCTTCCTGGGCGACGACGTGACCGACGAGCCCGGCTTCTCCGCGGTCGCGCTGCTCGGCGGCGCGGGCGTGCTGGTCGGCGATCCCCGCCCCACCGATGCCCGCTACCGCATCGACGACGTGTCCGGCGTGCTTGCCTGGCTCACCACTGCCGCCGGAGTCCATGCATGACCAATCTCGATCTCTGGCCGATCGGCAATTGCCAGGTCAGCGCGCTGATCGATCGCAGCGGACGCTTCGTCTGGGGCTGCGTGCCCCGCGTCGACGGCGACCCGCTCTTCTCGGCGCTGGTCGGCGGCGAGGAACCGGATGCCGGCTATTGGGACATCGCCCTCGAAGGCGTCGTCTCGGTCGAGCAGCATTATCTGCGCAACACCCCGATCCTGGTCAGCCGCCACACCGATGCGGCCGGCAACGCGATCGAAGTCACCGATTTCTGCCCGCGCTTCTCGCGCCTCGGCCGCGTGTATCGCCCGGTCTCCTTCGCCCGCATCGTCAAGCCGGTGGCGGGCAGCCCGCGCATCCGCGTGAAGCTGCGCCCCACCTGCGGCTGGGGCAAGGGCTGCAAAACCCGCATCGGCGGCTCCAACCATCTCCGCTATCTTGTCGAGCCGATGACGCTGCGCCTCACCACCACCGCGCCGGTCGGGATGGTGGAAGAAGAGCGCGTGTTTCGCGTCGAGAAGCCGCTGCACTTCTTCCTAGGACCGGACGAGAGCTTCAGCGGCGACGTTGCCGAGACGGTCGACGACATGCTGCTCAACAGCATCGCCGAGTGGCAGCATTGGGTGCGCGGGCTCAACATCCCGCTAGAATGGCAGGAGGTGGTGATCCGCTCAGCCATTACCCTCAAGCTGTGCCAGCACGAGGAGACCGGCGCGATCGTCGCCGCGCTCACCACGTCGATCCCCGAACATGCCGGCTCGCAGCGCAACTGGGACTATCGCTACTGCTGGATCCGCGACGCCTATTACACGGTGCAGGCGCTCAACCGGCTGGGCGCGCTCGACGTGCTGGAGACCTATCTCGGCTATCTGCGCAACATCGTCGACGATGCCCGCGCCGAGCCGCGCGGCGGCCATATCCAGCCGCTGTACGGCGTGCTGGGCGAGCCGACGCTGATGGAGCGCGAGGCGCCCGACCTTGCCGGCTATCGCGGCATGGGCCCGGTGCGCGTGGGCAACCAAGCCTATGAGCAGGTCCAGCACGACGCCTATGGCCAGATCGTCCTGTCCAACGTCCAGGCCTTCTTCGACCAGCGGCTCTATCGCATCGCCAGCGTCGAGGACTTCGAGTCGCTGGAGCGCGTCGGCGAACGCGCCTGGCAATATCACGACTCCCCCGATGCCGGGCTGTGGGAGCTGCGGACGCGCCAAAGCGTCCACACCTATTCGGTGGCGATGTGCTGGGCGGCGTGCGACCGGCTCGCCAATGCCGCGCATGTTCTGGGCCTCGAGGAGCGCCGCGACTTCTGGCAGAATCGCGCCGACACGATCCGCACGACGATCTTCGACAAGGCCTGGCGCGAGGAGACCGACCGCTTCTCCGCCACCTTCTCGGGCGACGATCTCGACGCCAGCCTGCTCCAGCTGCTGGAGATGCGATTCCTGGCGCCCGACGATCCCCGCTTCGTCTCGACGCTGAAGGCGGTGGAAGCGGGCCTGCGCCGCGGCTCGACCATGCTGCGCTACGATACCGAGGATGATTTCGGCCTGCCCGAAACCGCCTTCAACTTCTGTACGTTCTGGTTGATCGAAGCGCTGCACATCACCGGCCGCACCGACGAAGCGCGCGCCCTGTTCGACGAGATGCTCACCCGGCGCACCGCCGCCGGCCTGCTCTCCGAGGACATCGACCCCGTGACCGGGGAATTGTGGGGCAATTATCCCCAGACCTACTCGCTGGTCGGCATGATCAATTGTGCCGTCCTGCTGAGCAAACCCTGGAGTTCGATCCGTTGAGCCGCCTTATCGTCATCTCGAACCGCGTCACCGCGCCCAACGGCTCCAACTCCGGCGCCCAAGGGGGTCTGGCCGTGGCGCTCGCCGCGGCGCTGCGCGAAAATGGCGGCATCTGGTTCGGCTGGTCCGGCGAGCAGACCGACCAGTTCACCGGCCAGATCAGCATGCAGCGCAATGAGGGGGTGACCACCGCCACGGTCGACCTCGAAGAGCAGGACATCGACGAATATTATAACGGCTATGCGAACCGCACGCTGTGGCCGCTCTTTCACTACCGCATCGACCTCGCCGAATATGAGCGCGGCTTCGCGGGCGGCTATCAGCGCGTCAACGAGCGCTTCGCCGAGACCGTGCGGCCCTTGATCGAGCCGGACGACGTCGTCTGGGTGCAGGACTATCACATGTTCCCGCTCGGCCAGGAATTGCGCCGTCGCGGTTGCAAGAACCGGATCGGCTTCTTCCTCCACATCCCCTGGCCGCCGCGCCGCCTGCTCTCCAGCCTGCCCAAGGCGCACGAGCTGATCGAGACGCTGTTCGCCTATGACGTGATCGGCTTCCACACCCAGGAATGGATGGAGAGCTTCATCGACTTCGCCCGCGCCGAGATGGAAGCGGTGGTCCAGCCCGACGGCGTGCTGCGCATCGGCTTGAAAAGCGTGAAGCTGGTCGCCTGCCCGATCGGGATCGACGCCAAGGAGTTCGCGGCGCTGGCCGAAAGCGACTCCGCGCGCGAGACGTTCGAGCAGATGCGCACCAGCTCGGTCGGCCGCTCGCTGATCGTCGGCGTCGACCGGCTCGATTACTCCAAGGGGCTGGAGGAGCGGTTCCTCGGATACGAGCGCTTCCTCACCACCTACCCTGAGCAGCGCAAGGAAGTGTATCTGCTCCAGATCGCGCCGCCCTCGCGGGCGACGGTGGAGACCTATCAGCGCATCCGCAACACGCTGGAAGGCCTGTCGGGCAAGATCAACGGCGCGCATGCCGATCTCGACTGGGTGCCGCTGCGCTACGTCAACCAGGGCTATCCGCGCGACGTGCTCGCGGGCGTGTACCGCGCCGCGAAAATCGGCCTGGTCACGCCCTTGCGCGACGGGATGAACCTGGTGGCCAAGGAATATGTCGCGGCGCAGGACCCCAAGGATCCGGGCGTGCTGATCCTGTCCAAATTCGCCGGCGCGGCGATCCAGATGGAGCAGGCGCTGCTGGTCAATCCCTATAGCGCCGAGGAAGTATCCGACGCGATCTGCCAGGCGCTCAACATGTCGCTGGAAGAGCGGATTGAGCGCTGGCAGGCGCTGAAGGCCGGCGTCGACGAGCAGGACGTGATGTGGTGGCTCAAGAAGTTCACCGACGAGCTCAGAAGCGTGCCGATGGAGACGGAGACGCGGCTTCCGGTCGAGGCGTAATGCCGAGGCGCGGCGCCAGGAACCGATCGGACCCCAAGCTTCGTCATCCCGGCGAAAGCCGGGATCCATTGGGGTCTCCGTCAAGGCTCCTGCTGCGGCCGAGCGGCGACTGGATCCCGGCTTTCGCCGGGATGACGACTCTAGGATAAGGAGTCGCTCTCCATGCGCGGTGGCCTAAACTCCAGCAGCCCACGGTTGCGGACGAGTGCCTCAGGCATCTCCGCGCGAATATAGGCGAGCAGCCCCTCGCGGATGTCGCAGCGCAGGTCGAAGGCGGTCGAGGCATCCTTGGCCGTCATCAGCCCGCGCACCTCGATCGCCTCGGGCTTGGTGTCCGTGACCTGAAGGTTGCAGAAACGGCCGTCCCAGCGGGGGTTCGCCTGGACCAGTTCCTCCAGCTTGGCGCGCAGCCGGGGGATATCGGCGGCAGGATCGAGATACCAGAACACGCTGCCGAGCAGCTGGCTGGTCTCGCGCGTCCAGTTCTGGAAAGGTTTCTCCAGGAACTGCGACACCGGAACAACCAGCCGGCGCTCGTCCCACAGGCGGACAACGACATAGGTCAGGCGGATATCCTCGATCCGCCCCCACTCCCCCTCCACGATAACGACATCGTCGAGTCGGATCGGCTCGGAAAACGCCATCTGAATACCGGCGATGAGGTTCTTGAGCGCGGGCTGGGCGGCGGCACCCACCGCCAGGGCGGCGAGGCCGGCGGAGGCGATCAGGGTCACACCGATGCTGCGCACGCTGGGGATGCTCATCAGCATCAGGCAGAACGTGATCGCGAGAATCACGAACACCACGATCCGGTGCAGGATCGAGGCGCGAGTCCGCCGCCGACGCGCGCGGAGATTGTCCGCGACGGTCACGTCCGCGCGCAGCAGCACCCAGTCGAACACGACGCCGAGCAGCGCCACGAGCATCCAGCCGATCAGGCCCGGTACCAGCAGGCCCGCGGCCTGCGCCCAGGCCCGGGTCCCGCTCGCCCCCAGGTCGAGCCCCGGCTGAACGAAGGAAAGCGCGATCGCCACCAGCAGCCAACGCCCCGGTCGGCAAAGACGGCGGATGACGATATCGTCGAGCTGCCCCTTGGTGTGCGCCGCCGCACGCGCCGCCAGAGTGACCGCGAGGCGATGGACCAGCAGCGCTACCGCGATCGCTGCCGAGATCAGCGCAATACTCGTCACCCAGCCGGGAAGATCGGCGATCAACCGCTCCACATCATGCTCCTGTCGTTATGGCCAAGCCGACCCAACGGAAGCATCCGGCGGAGAGTTCCGGTACTGCTGCATCGAGATGCGGGGCCTGGCCAAGCAGTGGCTACGTTGCGGCGGATGCAAGTGCCGCGTCCCCCAGCGACACACACCGTGACTTCTACGGAATGGCCCCGAACGGCGATCCGTACGACATTCGCATTGCAGCAAACACAATATCAGAACGAGATCGGGTCGATGTCCATCCCGCACGAGGCGCCCCTCGCCAACCATTTTCGAAACCGGGCCGAACAGGAGCGCGATCGGGCGACTCGCGCGCCCAATGAGCGCCATAAGCGGCTGCATCTCGAACTCGCCGCGATCTTCGAGCGCCGTGCTGCCGGAGAGCCGATGTAGTCGGCGGAAAGCAAAAGGCCGGACGATCCCTTGTCAGGATCGCCCGGCTTTCCGGAAAGGTGGGGCGGTCGCGATGCGGCCGCCCCTTTTCGTTGATCTTCAATCGAGGACCGTCAGGTCCGAGGCTGGGTCCGAGTGAAACTCGTGCCAGATACCGTTCAGGACGGCGACGGACACGGCCAGGCAGACACCCAGGATCCACGCGAAATACCACATGGTCGTACTCCTCAGTAGAAGTCGGGGTTGAGGCGAACCTCTTCCCCCGTGACGCGGCCGAACATCACCTTGTAGACCCAGGCGGTGTAGGCCAGCACGATCGGCAGGAAGACCAGCACGCAGCCCAGCATGATGAACAGCGTGAGGTGGCTCGACGAGGCGTTCCACGCCGTGAGGCTGGAGGCCGGGTCGATCGAGCTCGGCAGGATGAACGGGAACATCGACAGGCCGACGGTCGCGATGATGCCGACATTGGCGATCGACGAACCCGCGAACACCAGTGCGCCCTTTCGGCCACGAATGCCGATCAGTGCCAGAACCGGACCCAGGAAGCCGAGCACCGGGGCGATCAGCATCCACGGATAAGTGCCGTAGTTCGCCAGCCAGGCGCCAGGCGCCTTCACCGTCGCGATCAGGTGCGGATTGGACGGACCGTTGGGATCGATCGCGCCGACCAGCCGGTAGCCCATGTCCCCATAGGCAACGAACGCACCACCGACCGCGAACAGAAGGATCGCGAGGACCGCCGCAACGGTGCCGAAGCGCTGCGCGCGCTCGACCACGACGCCTTCGGCCTTCAGGCTGAGCCAGCCGGCGCCGTGCAGCACGAGCATCGCCACCGAGAGCAGGCCGGTGATCAGGCTGAAGGGCGTGAACAGGCCGAGCAGCGTGCCTTCGTAGAAGGAGCGCAGATCGCTATCGAGACGGAAGGGCGCGCCGAGCAGCACGTTGCCCACCGCGACGCCGAACACCAGCGCCGGCACGAAGCCGCCGACGAACAGTGCCCAGTCCCAGCGGGCCCGCCAGCCGGCATCGGCATGCTTGGAGCGATACTTGAAGCCGACCGGGCGCAGGATCAGCGCCGACAGCACCAGGAACATCGCAAGGTAGAAGCCCGAAAAGCTGACCGCGTACACGAACGGCCAGGCGGCGAAGATGGCGCCGCCACCCAGGATGAACCACACCTGGTTGCCTTCCCAGGTCGGGCCGACGGTGTTGATCACCATGCGGCGCTCTTCATCATTGCGGCCCACGAACGGCAGCAATGCTGCCGTTCCCAGGTCGAAGCCGTCGGTCAGTGAAAAGCCGATCAGCAGCACTCCCAGCAGCGCCCACCAGATGAGGCGCAGGATCTCATAATCGAGCGGGATGGACATGTTCTTTCTCCTTGCTCGCGCTCATTCCGCAGGAACGGCGTGGAGCGGCCGCGGATCGGGCACCGTAGGCACCTGGTCGTGGCGGGGTTTCCAGGGCTCGTAGGTCTCGGGCCCGTGCTTGATGCTGTAGAGCATCAGGCGCAGTTCGATGATCGCCATGCAGCCATAGATCGCGGTGAAGCCGATGATCGTGGTCCAGAGCGCCGGCACCGTCAGGCTCGACGTCGCCAGGAACGTCGGCAGCACGCCGTCGACCGCCCAAGGCTGACGCCCCACTTCGGCTACGACCCAGCCGAATTCGATCGCGACCCAGGGAAGCGGGATGATCCACATCGCCGTCCGCAGGAACCACTTGCGATGGAAGCGGCGCGTATTGGCGTAGTAGAGCGCAGCGGTGAAGAAGGCGATGAAGAAGAAGCCGAGACCCGCCATGCCGCGGAACAGCCAGAACACGGCCGGGACGTTGGGAACGGTCGACCAGGCGGCCCGATCCTTCTGCGCTTCGGTGGCCTGACGCGGATCTGCGACCCAGCGCTTGAGCAACAAGGCATAGCCCAGATCGTTCTTGGCGGCTTCGAACTTCGCCCGTGCGGCGACGTTCTTGTGGTCGGTCTTCAGCGTCTGCAGCGCATCATAGGCAGTAAGGCCATTCTCGATGCGGAGCCGGGCCTTGCCCACCAGCGGGTAGATGCCTTCCACCTGGCCGGTCAGGCTACGCGTACCGATCAGGCCGAGCACATAGGGCACCTTGACCTGAAAATAGGTCTCGCGGCCCTGATTGGAGGGGAAGCCTACCACAGTGATGCCAGCCGGTGCCGCTTCGGTGTGCCATTCGGCCTCGATCGCGGCGAGCTTCATCTTCTGGTTGTCGGTCAGCGCGTAGCCGCTCTCGTCGCCGAGCACGACCACCGACAGCGAGGCCGCAAGGCCGAACGCCGCCGCTACCGCAAAGCTGCGCTTGGCCAGTTCCAGATGGCGCCCACGCAGCAGATAATAGGCCGAGATGCCGAGGACGAACACACTGGCGCAGACATAGCCAGCGCTGACCGTATGGACGAACTTCGCCTGGGCGACGGGATTGAACACCACCGCCATGAAGTCGGTGACTTCCATGCGCATCGTATCAGCGTTGAACGCCGCGCCCGCCGGATGCTGCATCCAGCCGTTCGCCACGAGGATCCACAGCGCGGACACATTGGTGCCAAGCGCGGTGAGGAAGGTCACCATCAGGTGCTGGCGCTTCGACAGGCGATCCCAGCCGAAGAACATCAGGCCGACGAAGGTGGCTTCGAGGAAAAAGGCCATCAGGCCCTCGATCGCCAGCGGCGCCCCGAAAATGTCACCCACATAATGCGAGTAATAGGACCAGTTGGTCCCGAATTCGAATTCCATCGTCAGCCCGGTCGCGACACCGAGGACGAAGTTGATGCCAAATAGTTTGGCCCAGAAACGGGTGATGTCCCTCCAGATCGGGCGATCGGTGACGACATAGACGCTTTCGGTAATGACGAGCATCACCGAAAGGCCCAGCGTCAACGGCACGAACAGGAAGTGGTACATCGCTGTCAGCGCGAATTGCAGGCGCGACAGCTCTACGACTGCCATATCCATAGTTGTGTCCTCAGCAAAGAGCCGGTGGTGGCGGCCTAGGCTTTGGTGTGGGCTGCGCCTATGCGGAACATCCCCTATTCCTGCCGAGCGTAGAACAAGGCTTTAGACGTAGCGGATATGACCCTTCAGAAGCAGGCCGGGCTCGCCTGGATCATCGACTTGGGCGGAGCGGCATTGTTCGCCTGGGGCATTGCGGACGGTGTCGCCGCCGCGGCTGCGGGCCACGCAGTGCCTCCGGCCGCCTATACGGCGATGCTCGGCGGCGGGCTGGTGCGCGCGGCCACGGCCTGGGGGGTGCCGATGCTCGCGGTGCGCGGGGCGCAGGCGACGACCGGGCCGCTCCGCGCCACGCTTGCGCAACGGCTGCTCGGCAGCGGTGCCGCGCCTTCGAGCGGGCAGTCGGCGGTGCTCGCGATCGACCACGTCGCCACGATCGAGGGCTATGAGACGCGCTTCGTCCCGGCACGGATGGCAGCCGCCGCTGCCCCGCTGGTGGCAGTGGCGATCATCGCCTGCGCCAGCCTCGTCGCGGCGGGCATCCTGCTCGGCACGCTGGTCCCCTTCATCTTCGGTATGATCCTCGCTGGCACGGCGGCAAAGCGCGCCTCCGAGCGCCAGCTGGAGGCGCTGGGAGATTTGTCGGACCTGTTCGTCGATCGGGTGCGCACGCTGCCGATCCTCCGCCACTTCGGCGCCGAGGAGCGCGTCGCGCGGCAGGTAGGCGCGGCGACCCGCGAAGTCGCCGCCCGGACCGTGGAGGTGTTGCGCGTCGCCTTCCTGTCCAGCGCGGTGCTGGAGTTCTTCTCTGCGCTCGCGGTGGCGCTGGTGGCGGTCTATTGCGGGTTCAGCCTGCTGGGGCTGCTCCCCTTCCCCGATCCGGAGACGCTGACCTTGCGCGAGGCGTTCTTCGCTCTGGCGATGGCGCCGGAATTCTACCTGCCAATGCGCCGGCTGGCGGCGGCCTATCACGACAAGCAACTCGGCGAAGCGGCGCGGACCGCAATCGCATCGGTGCCGGAACTGCCGCCCCCTGCTGCCGCCCCCGCCGTTTTCGCGGGGGTGGAAGCGCGCGATGTGCTCATTGCCTGGCCGGGGCGAGCAGTGGGGCCCGCGAACATCTCGATCGGCACCACCGGCCTGGTGGCGCTGACCGGACCGACCGGCAGCGGCAAGACCAGCCTGCTCGCCGCGATTGCCGGACAGCTAAGTCCCCGCTCGGGCGTGCTGACTTCGGTGGCTGCGAACCACATCGCCTGGGCAGCGCAACACCCGTTGATCCTGCCAGGAACCCTGCGCGACAATCTTGCGCTCGCCGCGCCAACCGCGACCGATGGCGATATCCTAGCGGCGATCGCGCGTGTCGGCCTTTCGCCCATGCTCGCGGGGCGCGGTGCCGGGCTGGACCTGCCGCTCGACCATCGCGGTTCGGGCCTGTCGGGCGGCGAGCGCCGCCGCCTGGGGCTTGCCCGGGCGCTGCTGGCGGACCGGCCGCTGCTGCTCGCCGACGAACCCACCGCCGATCTCGACGACCGCAGTGCCGCCGCGATCACTGCCCTGCTTCGCATCGTGGCGATCGAGCGCGCAGTGATCGTCGCCACCCATGACCCACGCCTGATCGCCGCCGCCGATGCCGAGGTGACGCTGTGAACCCCTTCCCCCTCGCCGCCCCGGAACGTCGCATTCTGCGCCAGGCGCTCGCCTGCGCCGCCATCGGCGGGCTCGCCGCAATCCTTCTGCTCGCGCTGTCCGGCTGGTTTCTCACCGGCGCGGCGATTGCCGGCGCGAGCGGCGCGGCGGCTGTCGCCGCGTTCAATTATTTGATCCCGAGCGCCGCCATCCGCGGCCTCGCCATCCTGCGCACCGGCGGCCGCTATGGCGAACGGCTGCTGTCTCACCAGGCCGCGCTGACCGCCATGGCAGATCTGCGCGGGCGCCTGTTCGGCAAGCTGGCCGCGCAGGATAGCCGCACCGCGCCGGACCTTGCAGGTGGCGACGCGAGCGCACGGTTGATCGGCGACATCGAAGCGCTGGAGGATCTGGTTGTCCGCCGCCCCAGCCGCCCGGCAAGCCTCGCGGCTGCGTGCTTCGCCGTGGCGCTGGTGGCGCTCGCCGGCTGGAAAGCCGCGCTGGCGCTGGCGATGCTGCTGGCTGCCCTGCCCCCGCTACTGATCCTCGCCGCCCGCCGCCTCACCAGCGGCCCGTCGGCGGACGCCGCGGAGGCGCTGGGCGCGCTGCGTACCGCCTTTGTCGACTATGCAGCGGCGCGGCCCGAAATCATCGCCTATGGTCTGGCCGGCCGCGTGTCGGAAACGATTGCGGAGCTTGCACGCCCGCTCGACCGTGCCCGCGCGGCACTGGCGCGAGGCGAGGGCGCGGTGGCCGGGCTGCTCGCCTTCTACGGCACGCTTGCCGCAGCGCTGGTATTCGCACTGGCCGAAGGCGGCGCGCCGATCCGCGCACTGGCGCTGCTCGCCGCCGCCGCCTCGGTGGAAGCGATGGCCGCCTTTGCCCGCACCGCATTGCGGCAGGCGAGCGTGGAGCACGGACTTGCCCGCCTCGCAACCCTCGCAGAACTGCCGGGAGACCTCGTGCATAGAGCGTCTGAGAGCGTGACGGCGCGGCCGATCACCATCGGCGTGCACCGGCTGCTCTCCGGCGCGCGCATCGCGATCACCGGCGTTTCGGGCACCGGCAAGACCCGCCTGATCGAGGCGTTGGCCGGCCTACGTTCGCCCGTGCACCCGCTCCTCCTTGATGAGACGCCGATCGATGCCTGCCCCGCTGAGGAATTGCGCGGGCAATTCGCACTGGCGCCGCAGGACGCGGTGCTGATCGCCGGCTCTATTGCTGACAATCTTCGTGTCGCTCGCCCCGGCATCACGGAGCCGGCGATGTGGGAAGCCCTGCACATCGCCTGTCTCGACAGTACGGTTGCGGCGATGCCGGGCAGACTGGACACATCGGTGGCAGAGGCGGGCGGCACCCTCTCGGGTGGCGAACGCAAGCGCCTGTCCCTCGCCCGCGCCCTGCTCGCCGAAAGGCCGTGGCTGCTGCTGGACGAGCCCAGCGAAGGCCTGGACGCCGCGACCGAGGCGGAACTCGTCCGCCGCCTGCGGGCGTGGCTCGACCAGACAGGCACTGGGCTGGTGCTCGTCTCACATCGACACGGGCCGCTTGAGCTCGCCGCGGAAAGGGTCGACATCGCCGCACTTTGAGCGCGATGATATGTTGAAACATGCGCGATGCTGCAGTACGGCAACGGGAATGCGCTTGTTCCGCGTGTCTGGTCTCCTCATCCGGCTGCTGCCGGCACTGCTGCTGGCGTTCGCGCTATGCTGGCAGGCGGGGATCGTGCGCGCGCACGTTCACGAATCCGCGGGTTGGCGCACGCTGGCGGGTGCCCATCACGCGCCCAAGCAGAATGACGACGATCAGGACTGCCCGCTCTGCGACGAAGTGGCGGCGGCTGGCGCCTATCTCGCCTCGGCGCCCCCCGCGCTGGTGCTGCCCTCGCCTGCAGCCGAATGGCGGGAGGCCCTTGCCGCCGATCCGGCACCACGACCGCTCCGCTCCCACGACTGGCGCAGCCGCGCCCCACCCGCACTCCGCGCCTGAATAACGATGTGCGCCGCCGTCATGGGCGGCGCTTCCCAGGTTCACGGAGTTTTCTTCCATGCGTACTGCCCTTCTCGCGGGCGCGGCCGTCGTCGCGTTCGTTCCCCATGCCTTTGCCGACACCGACCAGCAGGCGAACGACAAGAACACCATCATCGTCACCGCCGCCCCGTACGCTGTATCCAGTGACGAGGTGCCCACCATCGTCACGCATGTCGATCGCGACCAGATCCTGCGCAGCGGCGGCGCGAGCATCAGCGATGCGCTGGCCCAGGAGCCCGGTATCGCCGCCACCACCTTCGCTAGCGGTGCCAGCCGCCCGATCATCCGCGGCATGGACGCAACGCGCGTGCGCATCCTGGAAAATGGCGCCAGCAGCTCCGATGTGTCGGACATCGGCCCGGACCACGGCATCCCGGTCGACCCCTTCGCCGCCCAGAGCATCGAGGTTGTCCGCGGTGCCGGGACACTCCGATACGGCAGCCAGGCGATCGGCGGCGTGGTCAACGTCATCAATAATCGGGTGCCGATGAAGCTGCCGACCGAGACCTTCTCGGGCGAGGCCGTGGGCAGCTACGGCACCGTCTCGAATGTCGGCGAAGGCGGCGCGCTGGTCGACGCAAAGGCCGGCGCCATCGCGCTGCACGCCGACGGCTTCTATCGCGACGCGGGCAATTACGACACCCCGCTCGGCACCCAGCAGAACAGCTTCTTCCGCGGACATGGCGAGTCGGTGGGCGGCTCCTATTTCTTCGGCGGCGACAAGGCGAGCCATGTCGGCCTGTCGGTCAGCCAGTATGATTCGAAGTACGGCATCCCCAGCGACACGACGTATATCGACATGCGCCAGACCAAGGTGATGTCGCGCGACGTGTTCGCGGTGAACGCCGGTCCGCTCAAGTCGATCAACCTCGATGCGAGCTATGCTGACTATACGCATGACGAGAAGGAGCCGGACGGCACGATCGACACGACGTTCCGCAACAAGGAATTCGACGGCCACCTCGAATTCCTGCTGAACCCGCTGGGGCCGATCCGCAACTCGGCGTTGGGCTTCGAGATCCAGAACCGCAAGTTCTCCGCGATCGGGCAGGACAGCAGCTATCTGTTCCCCACCACCACGCAGAGTGAAGCGGCCTATCTGTTCACCGAACTGCCGGTAACCGACATCCTCCACCTCCAGGCCAGCGGCCGCGTCGAACATGTCCGCGAGGAAGGCACCCCCGCGTCCAACATCTTCACCTCGCGCGACTTCACGCCGGTGAGCGGCGCGATCGGCGCATTGCTCGACGTCGGCAGCCATGTGAAGCTGGGCTTTACCGGCTCCAGCACCGGCCGCGCACCGGCGATCACCGAGCTGTTCGCCCGGGGCGGGCATGACGGCCCCAACACCTTCGAGACGGGCGACCCAACCCTCCGCATCGAGCGCGCGAACTCGATCGAGGCGACCTTGCGCGTCAACCTGGACCGCTTCCACTTTGACGGCAGCGCCTATTCGACCTGGTTCAACAATTATATCTACGGCGACCTGACCGGCCGCACCTGCGACGATGACGGCACCTGCGCCGTGGGCGGCACCGGCGACCTCAAGGAACTGAACTACCGCCAGCAGGGCGCGCATTTCCGGGGCCTGGAAGGCAAGGCGAGCTACGACTTGTTCCACCGGAACGACAGCACCCTGCAGCTGACCGCGCTGGCCGACTATACCCGCGCGACGCTGGACAGCGGCGGCAACGTTCCACGCATCCCGCCTTATCGCCTGGGCGGCGGCGTGAACTGGCTAAGCCCGACGCTCGATGCGGCCGTGCAGTTCGTCCATGCCGGCGAGCAGGACAAGTTCGGCGCGTTCGACACCGCGACGCCGGGCTACAACAACCTCAACGCCAACATCGCCTGGCGCCCGTTCAAGTCGCAGCCGGGAATCGAGTTCGCGATCATCGGCCAGAACCTGACCGACGAGGTGCAGCGCAACGCGGCCTCGCTGAACAAGGATCTGGTGATCCAGCCCGGCCGCAACGTGCGGTTCATGGTGAAGATCGCCACCTTCTGATCGAAGGCAAGGGCGCCGGGCGGTTCAGGCCGGCCGGTGCCCCTTGCGCCATTTCGTCAACAGGTGCTGCGCGAGCATCACCGGTGGCATTCGAAGCCAGTGCGACCGGATATAGAAGCCCAGTTGCACGGCCTTGCGCGTCGAGCGTCCCCATCCGTCCCGCGCCGTCAACCGGCGATGAAACAGCGAGTCGAACGCATCCTGGCGGCGCCATTCCGGCGGTACGTCGGTGCCATAGAGCCGCACCGCCTGCCGCACCGCCCGCGCCATCGCGGCGCTCAGACCGTGATGCCCCGACCGTTCGGCCAGGCCATCCACTCCGAACTCGCCAAGCATGCAGTGGATATCCCACAGGTTCCGCATACCCCCTGCCAGATCGCCGTCGGCGAACAGATGCGCCGCCGCGTGGCACAGCATGTCCTGCGGATTGAGGATGCGCAGCCCGTTCTCCAGCGGCACGCTGTCCGCCAGCAGCGCCTCCGCATCAGGACGGATACGGGCGGTGAGCGGCAGGATCGTGTGGTGCACATCGATCATCTTGTCGCGATCGCGATGGATCAGCGGCGGCAGCTCGTGCATCCAGCGGCGATAATAGGCATCGTCATAGGGATCCGGCTTCACCCATTCCCAGCCCGCCGCCAGCAGCGCTGCCTCGACATCGTCGATCGCGTTGCGCGGCACCAGAATGTCGAGATCGCCGATCACCCGCCCCATCGACGGCGAGAGCCCGGCCGCCGTATAGGCGGTCCCCTTCAGCAGCACGACCGGCGCGTCGATCCCAGCCAGCGCCCGGCGCGCCATCTCCGCTTCCCAGAGCGCAGCAGTGCGCCCTTGCTCCGCCGAGGCGATCGCGTCGGCCACCAGCCGCGCCGCGGCCTCCGGCATCGGCAGGCCGGCAACGCGGTGCGCCAACGTGCCGGCAAGCTGCTCCGCCCGCGCCACGGCCCAGAGCGCATTCCAGTCCGACGCCGAGAGACTCTCGATCGTGCCGGGCGTGCGCAACGTACGCGCGAGGAGCAGCGCGGGGTTCATGCCAGTGCCTCCACCATCGCCAGCGCCGTCTCGGCATCGGGATAGTCGATCGCACGCGAGGGCACCGTCTGCACCAGGCGGGTGAGCGCCGTGAAGCCGCGCTCGGCAAGCGTGACATAGTTGGTGGAGCTCTGGGTGAGCCGCACGAATGCCTCGCTCGGCAGCACCGGCCGCTCCGCCGCTTCGAAACCGAAGCGGGGGAAAAGGATCAGGCACGGCTCGGCGGGTGCATCCATTGCGGCGATCGCTCGCGCATCGGGCACCAGGTGCCGGATTGCGCCCTTGGGCGTCCCCTCCAGCAGCGGCCCGAAGCGCGCTTCCGGCAGCGCCTGTGCCACCACCTCGATCGCCTCGTTCTTCAGGCTGACCAGCCGGGGAAAGGCATAAGCGAGCCCCGTCGCGCAGTCGATCAGTGCAAACTCGTCCCCCATCAGCCGCCAGCCGCGCGCCATCAACAGTGCGGCGAGCGTCGATTTCCCCGCGCCCGAGATGCCGGTCATGATCACCGCACGCCCGTTTCGTTCAACCATCGAGGCGTGGAGCAGGAGATAGCGCCGCAGCCCGAGCGCCAGCTGCAGGTTCATTCCCATCTCGGCGGCGAGCAGGCCCTGCGCCAGCGGCAGGGGTGCCGCATCGGGGATTACGAAATCGCCTGCGATATGCACCGAGGGCCGCAGCACTCGTCGCCAAGGCCGCGCCGCGAACAGGTGGACGTTGAAATCGGCGATGCCGTCCTGCGGGCCCGGATAGTCCCGGTACAGCGCGTCCAACGCCGCGATCGGGCCTCGCCAATGGCTGCCGATGCGAAAGCCGATCGGCCCGATCCGCAGCAGCTTCAAATGGCGCATGTCCGCTCCACCAGACCTGCCGCGACCAGTTCGTCCAGCCGCACCGCCAGCGCCGCCGGGTCGGGGTCGGCGAGATCGAAACGCTCGGCCAACACGGCCAGCAGCCCGCGCACATCACGCGGCCCTTCTCCCAGGATCTCGAGGATTTCCGGCACCGGCGCATCGACGATATGGGTGATCCCCGAGGCGCGGTGGTAGAGCAACGTCAGCGCGTCGAGCGGGACGATGCGCAGAGTCGTGGGGTCGGCGGCGCGATAATACACCGCCCCACCCTCAGCCGCGGGGCATCTGGAGCGACGCGAAACAGGTGAACCCGCTAGTGCCGCGCTGCAGGCGGCGGATGTAGTTGGTGTAGGCGCGGCTGGCCTGCGGGTCGGTGCCCGGCAACGTGCCGCCATTGAGCGCACGCTTGACGTCCTTCGCCTTGAAGTTGCGCCCGGGTGCCGGAAAGGCACCTGGCGTCCGTGCCGGCACCACGCGGCCATCCGGCGCGATATAACTGCCCGCACGGCCCGGATCGGTGACCGGAATCTCGCACTGCATGACCGATGCGTTGGTCTGCGCGAGCGCGGGGCGAATCGACACGATAGCGGCGGCGCTTGCCGCGCCCAGCATCAGCGCGCGCCGACGGGTCGGCTGGTCTTGGGGATTCGTATCGTCCATTGCTCCCTTGTTCTGCGCCAGCGCCCATTTCGCAATCGTAAATACAGGCTCGTCTTGGGACGATCGCACGCTAGAAGACGCCATGCTTTCGGCCCATGGCTTCCGAATCATCGTTGCACTTGGCGTTGCCGCGCTGTCGGCGCTGGTGGGCTTGCTGCTCAACGGCGACCTGCAGGTGGCGCTGGTGATGCTGGTCGGCACGATCGCCGCGGTGCTGATCGTGGCGATCGGCGGCGATCCTGCACCCGCGCCGCGCGACGATGCCGCGGTTGCGGAGCACGACATCGCGTTCGGGGAAGTCATCGAAGCGATTGCCGAGCCGGTGCTGGTCATTGCGGCCACCCGCGTCATCGCCGCGAACGGCCCGGCCCGCGCCCTGCTGGGCGAACATATCCTGGGCGAGGACGTGCGCCTCGCGATCCGCCATCCCGCCGCCGCAGAACGGCTGCTCGATCCGGGCGAGCAGCTTTCCGCCGCCCCGATCCACCTGGTCGGCCTGGGCACTCGCGAGCAGCGCTGGGAGATGCGTGTCCGCACGCTGGAGACCGGCGAGCGCGTCGTGCATCTGATCGATCGGACCGGCAGCTACACCGCCGACCGGATGCGCGTCGACTTCGTCGCCAATGCCAGCCACGAGCTGCGAACGCCGCTCGCCTCGCTGCTCGGCTATGTCGAGACGCTGGCGGACGGCGCGGGCGAGGAGCCGGAGATTCGCGCGCGCTTCCTCAAAATCATGCACGACGAGGCACGGCGCATGGACCGGCTGATCAGCGACCTGATTTCGCTGAGCCGGATCGAGGCGGAGAAGTATCGCGCGCCGGCGGAATCGATCCAGCTGGCCGATCTGATCCCGCAGGTCTGCACCGAACTCGCCGGCAGCCCCCGGGCCGCCGATGTGGTGACCGAGATCGAGACGGTGGCACCGGTGCGGGGCGACCGCACCCAGCTGAGCCAGCTGCTCCACAACCTGATCGGCAACGCGATGAAATATGGCCGCGCCGGCACGCCGGTAACGGTCTCGCTGCGCAGCGAGGGCGACACGATGGTGCGCTTCGCGGTGAGCGACCAGGGCGAGGGTATCCCGCCGGAGCATATCCCGCGGCTGACCGAGCGCTTCTATCGTGTCGATTCGGGACGTAGCCGGTCGCTGGGGGGCACTGGCCTGGGCCTCGCCATCGTCAAGCACGTGGTGGAGCGTCACCGCGGCCGGCTGGATATCGCCTCTTCGGTCGGGGTGGGCACCACGGTGACCGTGCGATTGCCGATCGAGCCGAATGTCATAAAGTCGTAACGCGATTGCCGGATGGGCAATGCGTGGGAAGCAGAGCCGCAGACTCCGCGATCCAAACACCGCCATTCTCGGGGAGCAAGAAGTGACGATGCTGGGTCGTCTAGCGCTGATCGCCTTCGGCCCGCTCGCCCTGTCGGCGTGCGATGGCAGCGCGACGCGTGAAATCCGCGTCGTCGGCTCCTCGACTGTCTATCCGTTTACGACCGCCGTTGCCGAGGCGTTCGTCAACGCGCGCAGCAGCCGCAAGGCGCCCGTGGTCGAATCGATCGGCAGCGGCGCGGGCCTGCGCCGCTTCTGCGAAGGCGTGGGCACGCAATTCCCGGATATCGCCAATGCCTCGCGCCGGATGACGCGATCGGAATATGCGCATTGCGAGGCGAACCAGGTCGGCGAGATCATGGAGATCGTGATCGGGCTGGACGGCGTGGCGCTCGCCGAATCGAACCAGGGGCCGAAGCTCGCGCTGAGCAAGCGGGACGTCTATCTGGCGCTGGCCGCCAATCCGATGGGCAAGCCCAACACCGCGCGCACCTGGCGGGACGTGAATCCTGCCCTGCCCGCCATCCCGATCCTGGTGATGGGCCCGCCCTCCACCAGCGGTACCCGCGACGCGTTCGTCGAACTGATGCTCGCGCCCGGCTGTATCGAGGCGGATCCGAATGCGGCGAAGCTCAAGGCCGAATCCGATCCCACCCATTTCGACGCCGAATGCCGCCGCATCCGCGACGACGGGCCCTATGTCGACAAGGGCGAGAACGACAATCTGATCGTGCAGGGGCTGGCGCAGAACCCCAATGCGCTCGGCATCTTCGGCTATTCCTATCTCGAGGAGAACCGGAACCGGCTGCACGGCGTGCCGATCGAGGGCGTCGCGCCTACCTATGCGACGATCGCGGACGGCCAGTATCCGGGCGCCCGCCCGCTCTATCTCTATGTGAAGAAGCGGCACCTGAAGGCGGTGCCGGGGCTGAAGGACTTCCTCACGCTGTACGCAACGCTGTGGGGGCCCGGCGGCCCGCTGGTGAAGCGCGGACTCATCGCGGCGCCCGAGACCACGCGGGCAGAGATGGCGAAGCGCGTGCAGGATCTCACCCCGCTCGACCCGGCCGCCCTCAAGTGACCCCGCCCGCCCTTCCCCGCTTCGCTGAGATGCTCCCCCGGTGAACCCGTTCGCGTTACTGTTCCTGATCCTCGGCCTGGGCCTGATCGGCTGGTTGACGGCGCGCGCCCGCGCGCTGCGTTTCGATCGCGGCGGCGCCAAGCGGCTGCACTCGCTGCCGGCCCAGCATGGCTGGTTCGTCGGCATGTGGACGGTCCTGCCGCCGCTCCTGTTCCTCCTCGTCTGGTCGGTGGCCAGCCCCGGCATGGTGCGGCAGGCGGTGCTGCAGAGCCCGGCCGCAGCGGGCCTCTCGAACTTCGCCTTCGAGCGCGACTCGGTCCTTGCCCAGGCGCGGATGGTCGCGCAGCATCCCTATGATGCGGACGTGGATCCGCTGGCGCGGCAGCTGGCTCCGGTAGTCGCCGCCGCGCGCAGCCGCGCCGCCTGGACGGGCACGGCGGCGGCGGCACTGCTCGCCTTTGCCGGCTTCTTCTTCGCG
Source organism: Sphingomonas sp. TDK1 (assembly GCF_001650735.1). Lineage (GTDB taxonomy): Bacteria > Pseudomonadota > Alphaproteobacteria > Sphingomonadales > Sphingomonadaceae > Sphingomonas. The sequence continues at coordinate 412,175 of NZ_LXVY01000048.1, forward strand.
TTCAGCCGCATCCGCCCCGATTTCCGCGCACGCTCGAAGGTGGAACGGACGCTGATGATGGGCCTGCTGGTGGCATCGCTGATCGCGATCTTCACCACGCTCGGCATCTTCGTATCGCTCTTCTGGGAGTCGACGCGGTTCTTCAGCCAGGTGCCGATCACGCAGTTCCTGTTCGGCACCCATTGGAGCCCGCAGGTCATCGACGCCAAAAACCCCGGCGCGTCGCTGGGCGCGGTGCCGCTGTTCTGGGGTACCTTCTTCATCGGCGCGGTGATCGCGATGCTGGTCGCCATCCCGTTCGGGCTGATGAGCGCGGTGTACCTCACCCAATATGCGTCGGCGACGACTCGCCGCTGGATGAAGCCGACGCTGGAGATGCTCGCGGGCGTGCCCACGGTCGTCTATGGCTATTTCGCCGCGCTGACGGTCGCGCCGGCCGTCCGCAAGCTCGCGGTGCTGCTCGGCGATCCCTTCGCCTCGTCGGAGAGCGCGCTGGCGGCGGGACTGGTGATGGGGGTGATGATCATCCCCTTCGTCTCCTCGATGGCCGACGACTCGCTCGCCGCGGTGCCGACATCGATGCGCGACGGCAGCCTGGCGATGGGCGCCACGACCAGCGAGACGATCTCGCGCGTGCTGATTCCCGCGGCACTGCCGGGCGTGGTTGCGGGCGTGCTGCTCGCGGTGAGCCGCGCGATCGGTGAGACGATGATCGTGGTGATGGCGGCCTCGGGCGCCGCGACGATCACCCTCAACCCGCTGCAGAGCGCGACCACCGTCACCAAGCAGATCGTCGATCTGCTGACCGGCGAGGCCGAGTTCGACAGCCCCAAGACGCTCGCGGCCTTCGCCTTGGGCCTGACGCTGTTCGTCATCACGCTGCTGCTCAACATCGTCGCGCTGCGTGTCGTGAAGAAGTATCGCGAAGCCTATGAATAAGAACGCGGAGCGCCGTCCCACCGACTGGAAAAGCGCGGCCATGCAAAAGCGCATCCGCCGCCGCTACGCCGCTGAGCGTCGCTTCCGCGTCCTCGGTGCCGGCGCGGTGATCCTGTCTGCCGCCTTTCTCGGTTTTCTGCTGCTGACCATGGTGGCGCAGGGCTGGCGGGGCTTCACCGTCACCGAACTGGCCCTGCCGATCGATCTGAAGACCGACGGGCTCAAGATCGAGCGCGCCCATCTGGGCACCCCGGCCGCCGATCTCGCGCTGGCCGGTGGCGGTCTGGAAGACGCGGTGCAGAACGCCGCCACCCGCGCCTTCGGCCCGCAGGGCGATGACTACCTCGCGCCCAGTGCCTGGCTGAGCGTGCGCGAGGCGGTGAAGCGGGATCCGGGACTGCTGGAGCGCCGCGCCATCGTCTATGTCCCCGCCGCCACCGGCTTCGACCGGGCGCTTGCGGGCGACGGCGAGCCGGAGATGGAAGCCGGTGTCACCCGGTTGCAGCAACAAGGCGCGATCCGCCGGAGCTTCAACTGGGCGTTCCTGCGCGAATCGGATTCGACCGATCCGGTCGCGGTGGGCGTATGGGGCGCGCTGAAAGGCTCGCTGCTCACCATGGCGATCACCTTCCTGATCGCCTTCCCGGTCGGCGTGCTCTCGGCCATCTATCTCGAGGAATATGCCCCGAAGAACCGCTGGACGGACCTGATCGAGGTATCGATCAACAATCTCGCGGCGGTGCCCTCGATCATCTTCGGCCTGCTTGGCCTCGCGGTATTCCTCGGCACCTGGGAGATTGGCGGCCATGTCTATGGCCCGATGCTGCCGCGCTCCGCTCCGCTTGTCGGCGGCGTGACGCTGGCGCTGATGATCATGCCCGTCATCGTCATCGCCAGCCGCAACGCGATCAAGAGCGTGCCGCCGTCGATCCGCGACGCAGCCCTCGGCATCGGCGCGAGCCCGATTCAGGTGGTGTTCCATCATGTGCTGCCGCTGGCCATGCCGGGGATCCTCACCGGCACGATCATCGGCATGGCCCGCGCGCTCGGCGAAACCGCGCCGCTCTTGCTCATTGGCATGCGTGCCTTCATCGTCACCGCGCCGGGCGGCTTCACCGATCCCTCGACCGTGCTGCCGGTGCAGATCTTCCTGTGGTCGGACGAAGTCAGCCGCGGCTTCGTCGAGAAGACGAGCGCCGCGATCCTCGTACTGCTCGCGGTGCTGCTCGCGATGAACGGGCTCGCCATCTACCTCCGCAACAAGTTCGAGACCCGCTGGTAATGACCGCCCTCTCCCCCGCTCCGCACAAGATGTCGGCCCGCGACGTCAGCGTCTTTTACGGCGACAACCACGCCGTGAAGGGCGTGTCGATCGACATCGACATGGACAAGGTCACCGCCTTTATCGGCCCGTCGGGCTGCGGCAAGTCGACCTTCCTGCGCACCTTCAACCGCATGAACGACACCATCGCCAGCGCGCGGGTGACCGGCGAGATCACGCTGGACGGCGCGGACATCTACGCCGACGACATGGACGTGGTGCAGTTGCGCGCCCGTGTCGGCATGGTCTTCCAGAAGCCGAACCCGTTCCCGAAGTCGATCTTCGAGAATGTCGCCTATGGACCGCGTATCCACGGCCTCGCCGCGTCCAAGACGGATCTGGAAGACATAGTCGAACGCTCGCTGAAGCGCGCGGGCCTGTGGGAGGAAGTGAAGGACCGCCTGTCGGACAGCGGCACCGCGCTTTCGGGCGGCCAGCAGCAGCGGCTGTGCATCGCCCGCGCGATCGCGGTCGACCCCGAGGTGATCCTGATGGACGAACCGGCCAGCGCGCTGGACCCGATCGCCACCGCCAAGATCGAGGAACTCATCCACGAACTGCGCGGTCGCTATGCCATCGTGATCGTCACCCACAACATGCAGCAGGCCGCGCGCGTCTCGCAGCGCACCGCCTTCTTCCATCTCGGCCAGCTGGTCGAATATGGTGAGACCGACAACCTCTTCACCGCCCCCCGCGAGGAGCGGACGAAGGACTATATCACCGGAAGGTACGGCTGATGGCATCGGGCCACGAACATACGGTCAAGGCGTTCGACCAGGACATCAGCCAGCTGCGCGCGCTGATCTCGCAGATGGGCGGCCTTGCCGAACAGGCGATCTACGACGCGATGAAGGCGCTGCAGCGCGGCGACGAGGCGCTGGCCAAGACGGTGCGTAAGAAGGACAAGCAGATCGACGCGATGGAGGCCGAGCTGGAAAAGCTCGTCGTCCGCGTGATCGCGCTGCGCGCGCCGATGGCGGACGATTTGCGCGAGGTGATCGCCGCGATGAAGATCGCGGCGGTGATCGAGCGGATCGGCGATTACGCCAAGAACATCGCCAAGCGCGTCCCGATGATCCATGCCGAGGGCGAGGAGCGGATCGAAGCGGTGTCGATCCTGCCGGCGATGGGCCAGCTGGCCGCAGACATGGTGCGCAACGCTCTTGATGCGTTCTCGGCGCGCGATGCCAAGGCGGCGGCCGAGGTGCATGCGAGCGATACGGCGCTGGACGATTTCTACGACTCGATCTTCCGCACGCTGGTGACCTTCATGGTCGAGAATCCGCGCACGATCAGCCAGGTGGCGCACCTGCTGTTCGTTGCGAAAAATCTGGAGAGGATCGGCGACCACGCAACCAACGTCGCCGAAATGGTCTATTTTGCCGCGACCGGGCAGTATCTCGCCGAAGCAGAAGCCGGCGAAAGCAGCGGGAGCTGAGGGGAATATATGGCACGGGTCAAAATGCTGCTGGTGGAAGACGATGCCGCAATCGCGGAGCTCGTCACCTGGCACTTCAAGCGCGAAGACTATGAGGTGAAGCACACCCCCGATGGCGAGGAAGCACTACTGCTCGCCAAGGAGGCGACGCCGGACATTGTCCTGCTAGACTGGATGGTCGAAGGGCTGTCGGGCATCGAGGTGTGCCGCCGCCTGCGCCGCATGCCGGAGACGGCGAACGTGCCGATCATCATGCTTACCGCGCGCGGCGAAGAGGAGGATCGTGTCCGCGGCCTGGAAACCGGTGCCGACGATTACGTCACCAAGCCGTTCTCGCCGCGCGAACTCGTCGCCCGCGTCGGTGCGGTGCTGCGCCGCGTGCGTCCGGCGCTGGCCGGCGAGGCGCTCACCTATTCGGACATCGAGATGGACACGGTGGGCCACAAGGTCCGTCGCGGCGGCGAAGTCATCCAGCTGGGGCCGACAGAATTCCGCCTGCTCAAGCATTTTCTCGAGCATCCGGGCTGGGTCTTCTCGCGCGAGCGGTTGCTCGATGCGGTGTGGGGCCATGACAGCGACATCGAATCGCGCACCGTCGACGTCCACATCCGCCGCCTCCGCAAGGCGATCAACAAAGGCAACCGGCCGGACATCATCCGCACGGTACGATCGGCAGGCTACGCGCTCGACGCGGGCAACTGACCTGTACGCACGATGAACCGCGGAACTTTTTGGGGGTCCGCGGTTTTTCGGGAAACTTCTGGCGGTCACCGCGTTTGGCTGACCGGATGTGAATATGCACATCCGTGTAGCTTTGCAGGAGACAGCAAATGAAGCTGATCGCAATGGCAGCCGCGTTGACGCTCGCCAGCCCGGCGCTCGCCCAGACGACCCCTACCACCCCCGTCAGCACCGCTCCCGCCGCAGCGGAGCCAGGCGGCTATGCGCCCGCGACGATGTGGGTGAACGGCCAGCCCCAGCCGGGCGACAAGGTGGTGTTCGAGCCCAGCCGGCTCAACCCCAGCCAGGCTTTCCCTCCCCCGCCCGCGCGCGACCATTATCCCGTCTGCAAGCGCGGCCAGACCGACGAATGTGTACAGCGCAGCGGCCGCTGACACTGCCTGACGAGGTTGCGGCGGGCGCGGCAATGTCGCGCCCGCTGCCACCGTTCCGCGCTTCCGCAGAAATATAGGTGCAACAAACTCCGCACCACGGGCGTTCGCACTGGGCCTTTCGATCAAGAAGGAGTGCACCAGATGAAGTGGATGCTTCTCGCCTCGGCCCTTGCCCTCAGCGGCACCGCCGTCGCCCAGAACATGCCGGCCCAGACCACGCCGGACCAGACCCAGACAGCACCGCAACCTGCGCCGATGCCCGGCCAAACAGCGCCGCAGACCGATCCCGCGGCGCCGCCGCCCGCGCCGATGACCGGCACGATGGGCGCCGGCGAAGCCTCGCCGCCCCCACCGCCCCCGCCCCCGCCGGGTT